>DATJVP010000107.1:0-9127 GCA_035581425.1 Allostellaceae bacterium
GATTGACAGCGCGCGCCGTCGAGTACACCCTCCGGCATCTTCAGAGGGAAGACTTGTCCATGAAACGGCTAATTGCACTGGCCGCGGCGCTCATTCCGCTTGCGGCGGCTCATGCCCAGACCGCACACGATGCGAGCGCCACCTCGACCGCACATGTCGAGACCATCAAGACTGAAGAGGGCGGAACCGCGGTCGTGATGAAGGTGCGCAACGCGCGCTTTGTGCCGTACTACATCTACGCCGCCGACAACCAATATCCCGCGCGGCTCGTGACGATCGTCACGGAAGTGCTGACGCGCAGCGACCGCGAAGGCGCTGACCCCTCCTCGACCGTCTCCGTCACCGTCGACGATCTCTCGGGCACGGAGACGAAGCGGCTTGCCGCCTTCTCCGATCCCGGCAGCGAGGGCGAGGTGATCGCGCGGCGCTATTTCGCCGCGACCATGCCCGGCTGCTGCGACAGCCCCGACATCCATCGCGTGCGCGCGCTGGAGACGGGGCGCGAGCTCTTTCAGTCGACGGGTCCGGGCGATTTCGGCAGCGCAGCTTGGGCGGAGGTGCCGAACTCGCGTCCGGGAATCGTGCGCTGGGCCGCTTTCGACGGCGAGGTGGACGAGACGCAATTCAAGGCGGGCGTCCTCGGCACGATCGCCTACGGAAGCGATGCCGGGCCGGTCTCGCGCATCCGGATCGCGACCTCCGTCGGCGAGGACGAGCACAACGATCTCTGGGAGGGTCTCGCGCACAACGCGACGCTGCGCTGGATCGATCCCAAGCATCCCGCGGGTGACACCGGCGAGACCGCAGGCGATCCGGAATCGCCGACGGGCCTTTGGTCGCTCGAGGGCGTCACCGATCCGAAGCTGATCCAGGGCTTCGAGCTTCAGGTGCTGGTCGACGGCAAGGCGATCGCGACCATTCCCGTGGTCGAGGATCGCTTGGTCGTGAAGGGCGCGACCCTCGAGAAGAATTTCTCGCTGTCGGCGGTTCAGCCATAGGTGTGGAGGTGCGTCGGAGCGCGCGCAAGCGCGCCCGCGGGCGCGTGCGGGAAAAAGAGTGTCACCGTGGTTCCCCGTCCCAGCTTGCTCGTGAGCTCGAGCCGGCCCCCCTGTAGCTCGGTGAGATTCCTCGCGAGCGGGAGGCCGAGGCCCACGCCCTCATATTGCCGGCTCATGGCGTTGTCGATCTGGCGGAAGGGCTCGAGCGCGCGCGGGATGTCGGCCTCGGACATTCCGATCCCGGTGTCGCTGACGGCGACGACGATTTCGTCGCCGCGACTCTCCGCGCGGATCGCGACGGTGCCGCCGGGCGGCGTGAATTTGATCGCGTTCGAGAGCAGGTTCAGCGCGATCTGCCGGAAGCGCGTGCGGTCGCCCCAGAGCGGCGGCACGTCGGGCGCCACCTCGACGACGAGGCGAAGCTCGGCTTCCGCGGCTCGCGTCCGCACCAGTGCCGCCGATGCCTCGATCTCCGGGCGGAGCGGAAGCAGCATGGGGCGCACCGCAATCCTCCCGGCCTCGATCGCGGACATGTCGAGCATGTCGCCCATGAGGCGTAGCAGGTGGCGCGCGGAAACGAGAATGTCTTCGAGATACTCGCGCTGCTTGGCATCGACCGGCCCGGCATAGCCCTCGCGCAGCATCTCCGAGAAGCCGATGACGGCATTGAGCGGCGTGCGCACCTCATGGCTCACGACCGCGAGGAATTCGGTCTTGGCGCGGCTCGCGGCTTCCGCGGCGTCCTTCGCCCGTAGCAGCTCGCGCTCGCGGCCTGCGGCCTCCGTGTCTGACAGGGGCGATTGGGAGGCGTGCATCAGCCGGTGCGCGGCCCATGCCAGCATCGCGGCGGTGAGGGCGCCGAGCACGATCGCCGCGGGAAGCGCCGGTCTCGCGGCCTCGTAGCCGAGGATCGCTGCCGCGGGGAGGACCGCGATCAAGCCGATCAATGTGAGCCGCACGGACGGTTTCATTCCTGTCGACGCCGTTCAGCCCCACGCGCTGGGGTTGTGGAGTGTGGAAATTTATACTGGTTTCTGGCGCGGTCCACTCACAAAAATCTGTGAGCATCGATGGTTAATGGGAACTACCTAAAATAGTATTGGTTGATATCGTCGGGGGATCAAAACTGCGGCTTGACAAAAAATACTACGGGAACAAACAATGAACATCCGAACATGAGAGGCATCCCGGCGCGACTGCCCCAGCGGTTCTTCTGAGGTGGGGAGCGGTGTCACGGGATCGAGGCGGTGCGGATGAAATCGATGGAGCTTGCGGGATTGAGAGAGCGCGTCGCGACCCTCGCGGGCGAGACGCGGGCCAGATGCGGCGTCCTGCCTTTTGCCGAGTCGGCGCTCGATCATGCGCTGCCCGGTGGCGGCCTCGCTCTCGGCGCCTTGCACGAGGTCTGCGGTGGCGGCGGCGACGAGGAGGATGGCGCGGTGGCGGCGGCTTTCCTCGCGGGGCTGCTCGCGCGCCTCGCTCCTTCGCGGCCGGTGCTCTGGTGCCTCACGGGCGACGATCTCTATGGGCCGGGCCTCGCCGCTTGCGGCCTGCCGCCGCGGCGTCTCCTCCGGGTGCGCGCGCGTGACGACCGCACGGTGCTGGAGGCGATGGAGGACGGGCTCAGAGTTCCCGCGCTCGCGGCCGTGGTGGGCGAGGTCGGGACGCTGCCGCTGACGGCGAGCCGGCGTTTGCAGCTTGCGGCGGGCGCCTCGGGCGTCACGGCCTTCGCGCTCCGACGCTGGCGCACGGGCGCGCAAGCCGATGCCGCGCGCGAGGCGCCGATGGCGGCGGCGACGCGCTGGCGCGTGAGCGCGCTGCCGAGCCGTTCGCTTGCCGGCGAGCCCGGCATCGGGCGCGCGCTCTGGCGGGCGGAGCTGCTGCGCTGCCGCGGCGGCGTTCCCGCGCAATGGATACTGGAGGCATGCGATGCGACGGGTCATGTCGCTGTGGCTGCCGAGCTGGCGGATCGAGCGCCGGCGGCGGTCCGGCGCGAGCCGCTCCGCGCCGCCGGATGAGCCCGCCGTCGTCGTCGAGCGCGTGAACGGCTGCGAGCGTCTCGCCGCAGTCGATCCCCGGCTTTCGAGCCTGCTCGCGCCGGGGATGCCGCTCGCGGATGCGCGGGCGATGGTGCCGGATCTTCTCGCGATCGAGGCCGATCCCGAGGGCGATGCGGCGGCGCTCACGCGGCTCGCGGCGTGGTGCGGCCGCTACAGCCCCTGGACCGCGCCCGACGGCAGCGACGGCATCTGGTTCGACGTCACGGGCATGGCGCATCTCTATGGCGACGAGGAAAGCCTCGCCGCCGATCTCGTGGCGCGGCTTGCTCGCACGGGCTTTACCGCGCGCGCGGCGATCGCGGACACCGCCGGCGCCGCCTGGGCCCTCGCGCGCGAGGGCTCGGCGAAGGCGACGGTGGCACCGCCGGATGCGACGCGGCTCGCGCTCGCGCTTCTGCCGGTGCGCGCGCTCCGGCTTCCCGTCGAGACCGTGGAGCTGATGGAGCGGCTGGGGCTCCGCCGCATCGGCGATCTCTACAAGCTGCCGCGGCCCTCTCTCGTGGCGCGCTTCGGCTTCGCCGCCGCCGAGCGTCTCGATCAGGCGCTGGGCGCACTGCCGGAGCCGCTCTCGCCGCTCTCGCCGGCGCCGATCCGCATGAGCCAGCGCCACTTTGCCGAGCCGATCTCGCGGCCCGAGGATCTCGCGGCGACCATCGCCTCGCTCGCGGAGAAGCTCTGCCGGCATCTGGCGGCGGAGGGCGTCGGCGCGCGGAAGCTCGCGCTCCGCTTCTTCCGCGTCGACGGCGCTGTCATCGTGCTGGAAGCCGGCACTGCGCGGGCAAGCCGCGACCCCCGTCACCTCGCGCGCCTTTTCGCCGAGCGTCTCGAGCGCGTCGAGCCCGATCTCGGCATCGAGGACATGCGCCTCGAGGCGCTCGTCGCGGAGAAGCTGGAGGATCAGCAGGCCTCCCTCGGCAACGATGCCGGGGTCGAGACGGCGGATGCCGCGCTCGCCCTTCTTGTCGACCGTCTCGAGAACCGCCTCGGCCCGGGCGCAGTCACGCGCCAGCGCCCGCGCGACAGCCATCTGCCGGAGCGCGCGGTCGAGCCCATGCTGCCCTTCGCTGCGGGGGAGGGTGGAACGCCTTGGCCCTCGGATCGGCCGCGGCCGGTGCGGCTTCTCGCGCGGCCCGAGCCCATCGAGGCGGTGGCACCGGTGCCCGACGATCCGCCAGTGATGTTCCGTTGGCGCCGCCTCACGCACCGCGTCCGCGCCGCCGACGGCCCCGAGCGCATTCTCGGGGAGTGGTGGCGCGAGAGCGATCCCCTCCGCGACTACTACTGTGTCGAAGATACCGACGGCCGCCGCTTCTGGCTCTTCCGCCAGGGGTTGCACGGTGGCGAAGCGCCGCCGCGCTGGTTTTTGCATGGGGTGTTTGCGTGAGTGGGATTGCCATCGTGCGTCCTTCGACGCGCTCCCTGCGGTCGCTTGCTCAGGATGAGGACTATTGAGCATGCCATCCTCCATTCTCCCTCATCCTGAGCAAGCGAAGCGCGTCGAAGGACGCACCATCGTCTTGCACCTCCCATGACCCCCTACCTCGATCTCCAGGTCACCACCAACTTCTCCTTCCTCCGCGGCGGCTCGCATCCGGAGGAGTTGGTGCAGCGGGCGGTGACTCTTGGGCATCGCGCGGTCGCGGTCACCGACCGCAACACGCTCGCGGGCGTGGTGCGCGCGCACAAGGCGGCGGAAGAGGCGGGGTGCCGTCTCATCCTGGGCTGTCGTCTCGACCTTCAGGATCGGCCGAGCCTCCTCTGCTATCCCATGGACCGTGCCGGCTATGCCCGGCTCTGCCGTCTCCTCACTTTCGGCAAACGCCGGGCGAAGAAGAGCGAGTGCCATCTCACTTACGCCGATCTTCTCGCGCACAGCGAGGGCCAACTCGTGATCGCGGTGCCGCCAGAGCGCCCCGATGCGGGCTTCGCGAAATTTCTTGCGGAGCTCGCGCGCGACTTCCGCGGCCGCGCCTATCTCGGGGCGCAGCATCTCTATCGCGGCGACGACGCGAAGCGTCTGCATCGCCTGGCGCGGCTTGCAGGGAAGAGCAGCCTTCCGCTCGTCGCCCTCAACGACGTGCTCTATCACGTGCCGGAGCGGCGAGCGCTCCAGGACGTCGTCACTGCGATCCGCGAGCACTGCACCGTCGCCGGGGCGGGCTTCCGCCTGCTCGCAAACGCCGAGCGTCACTTGAAATCGCCGCAGGAGATGGCGCGGCTCTTCCGCAGATATCCCGAGGCGGTCGCGCACACCGCGGAGATCGCGGAGCGCTGCCGTTTCAGCCTGGAGGAGCTGCGCTACGAGTATCCCGACGAGAGCGCCGATGGGCTTTCGCCGCAGGAGCGGCTCGCGCGCCTCACCGAGGAAGGCGCCCGTGAGCGCTATCCCCAGGGCGTGCCGGAGAAGGTGCAGGCGCAGCTCCGCCATGAGCTCGATCTCATCGCCGGGCTCAACTACGCGCCCTACTTCCTCACCGTGCACGACATCGTGCGCTTCGCGCGGTCGAAGGACATTCTCTGCCAGGGCCGCGGCTCCGCCGCCAATTCCGCGGTCTGCTACTGCCTTGGCATCACCTCCGTAGATCCCGCGCGGCTCGACTTGCTGTTCGAGCGCTTCATCAGCGCCGAGCGCAACGAGCCGCCTGACATCGATGTCGATTTCGAGCACGAACGGCGCGAGGAGGTGATCCAGTACATCTATGGAAAATGGGGACGCGAGCGCGCGGCGCTCGCGGCGACCGTGATCTGCTACCGCGCGCGCGGCGCCATCCGCGAGGTCGGCAAGGCCTTGGGCCTCTCGCCCGACACGACCGAGCGCCTCTCCGGCATGGTCTGGGGCTGGGGCGAGGGCCCGATCGGAAGCCGCGAGGTGCAGCTCTCCGGCCTCGATCCCGCCGACCGCACGCTGCGGCTCGCGCTGGAGCTCACGGCGGAGCTCATCGGCTTCCCGCGCCATCTCTCGCAGCACGTCGGCGGCTTCGTCATCACCCAGGGCCGGCTCGACGAGCTCGTGCCGATCGAGAATGCGGCAATGCCGGACCGCACCGTGATCGAGTGGGATAAGGACGATCTCGACGCGATGGGCCTCCTCAAGATCGACGTGCTGGGCCTGGGTATGCTCACCTGCATCCGCCGCGCGTTCGACCTGATCGCGCACCATCACGGGCAGAGCTTCACGCTCGCGACCGTGCCGGCGGAGGATCGCGCGGTCTACGAGATGCTCGGACGCGCCGATTCTGTCGGCGTATTTCAAGTGGAGAGCCGCGCGCAGATGAGCATGCTGCCGCGCCTGAAGCCCGTGAACTTCTACGACCTCGTGATCGAGGTCGCGATCGTGCGTCCCGGCCCGATCCAGGGTGACATGGTACATCCCTATCTGCGCCGCCGCAGCGGCGCCGAGCCCGTCGAGTATCCCTCCGAGGCGCTGCGCGCCGTTTTGGAGAAGACGTTGGGCGTGCCGCTCTTCCAGGAGCAGGCGATGAAGATCGCGATGGTCGCCGCGGGCTTCACCGGCGCCGAGGCCGACCGCCTCCGCCGCGCCATGGCGACCTTTCGCCACACCGGCAAGATCCATTCCTTCCGCGGCAAGTTCATCGGCGGCATGGTCGCGAACGGCTACACGCTCGATTTCGCGGAGCGCTGCTTCCAGCAGATCCAGGGCTTCGGCGAGTACGGGTTTCCGGAATCGCACGCCGCGAGCTTCGCGCTCCTGGTCTACGTCTCCTCTTGGCTCAAATGCCATTACCCCGCGGCGTTCGCGGCGGCGATCCTCAACAGCCAGCCCATGGGTTTCTACGCGCCGGCCCAGCTCGTGCGTGACGCGCGCGAGCACGGTGTCGAGATCCGCGGTGTCGACGTAAACCACAGCGATTGGGACGCGACCCTCGAGGACGCCCCGCTGCCGGCATTGCGCCTTGGATTGCGCCAAGTGAGGGGTTTCTCGGAGAAGGATGCGCAAGCCTTGGTCGTGGCCCGCTCCAAAATCCCTCTCCCCGTGAGGGAGAGGGAGAAAAGCGAGGGGGTGCGCCACTTCCGCAGTCCCGTCGACCTCCTCGCGCGCTCGGGTCTCGGGCAGGCGGCGCTGACGCGGCTTGCGGAGGCGGATGCGTTCCGCTCGCTGGGGCTCGACCGTCGCCGTGCGCTTTGGGCGGTGAAGGGCTTGCGCGAGGAAGGCTTGCCGCTCTTCGCGGGCCTCGCGCCGGAGGCGCGGCAGGTACAGGAGGCGCCGGTGAAGCTCCCGGAGATGCGCTTGGGAGAGCACGTCGCGAGCGACTACGCCTCCCTCGAGCTCTCGCTCAAGTGCCATCCGATGGCGCTGTTGCGCCAGGACTTCGCGCGCGAGGGGGTGGCGCGCGCCGCCGATCTCGCCACGCTGCGTCCGGGCTCGCTCGTGACGGTCGCCGGCCTCGTGCTGGTGCGCCAGCGTCCCGGCAGCGCCAACGGTGTGATCTTCGCGACGCTCGAGGACGAGACTGGCATCGCCAACCTCATCGTTTGGCCCGATGCCTTCGAGCGCTTCCGCGCGGAGGTGATGGGGGCGACGCTCCTTGCCTGCACCGGCCGTCTCCAGCGCGAAGGTCTCGTCATCCACGTCGTCGCGGAGCGTCTCGTCGATCTCTCCCGGCGCCTGCGTCGTCTCACCGCGCCGGAGCTGGCCTCGCCCTCGGCACGAGCGCCGGACCTGTCGGTGCGAAGCCGGGATTTTCACTGAGTGTCACAGCACGAGCTCGCTGCCGACCACCACCAAGATCGCCGCCAAGGCGAAGCGTAGCACCGTATCCGGCATGCGTCCCGCGACGAAGCTCCCGAGCGCGATACCCGGAATCGAGCCTATCAGCAGCGAGCCCAGGAGCGACACGTCGATCGAGCCGAGCATCCAATGACCGATGCCCGCGAGCAGGGTCAGCGGCACCGCATGAGCGATGTCCGATCCGACGATGCGCGCCATCGGCATCCGCGGATAGAGCAGCACCAGCACCGTGGCGCCGATCGCACCGGCGCCCACCGACGAGACCGAGACGAGCGCGCCGAGCACGGCGCCCGTCGCCACGGTAAGCGCTCTCGCCTTTGCGGGATCGAGGCGACTGACGCGTTCGCCATATAGCCGCACGAGCCGTTGCCGGAAGACCAGCACCAGAGCGGTCGCAACGAGCGCGGCACCCAGCACCGTAGTGATCAAATGGCTCGCCGCAGCGCCGCGGAGATCGATCTGCGATAGGGCAAAGAGAGTGAGACCGGTCGCGGGAACGCTTCCTAGCGCCAGCCATGCGACCACGCGCCAATCGATGGTCCGATTGAGACCATGCACCGCGCTACCGACGGTCTTGGTCGCGGCGGCGTAGAGCAGATCGGTGCCGACGGCGGTCGCGGGATGGATGCCAAACAAGAGGATCAGCAGCGGGGTCATGAGGGAACCGCCGCCGACCCCCGTCATTCCCACGAGCAGTCCGACCGCAAAGCCCGAGACCGTGTAGAGCGCGCCGACCGACTGCATTCCGCCCACTCCGTTCCCGCAAGCCGAGGCCGCCAGTGACTCCCCGTCACCGCGATCAAAGTCGCATCGATGTCCTGATCTGAAATTGTATATAGAGCGCTGTAGAATATTAGTCAAATACGGCAATACTGTGTTATTCACGCGTGTCAATTTCCTTGACTCGCCGCGAACAAAAAAGGAACATTCTCCTATAGAGGGTGTTCATCGGCTTCAACTAACTGAAACAGAGTCCTCTTCGGTTCAACGAACGAGCAGCATATTCGGAGGTCCCATGTCTTTGTCCCGTCGCCTCATGCCGTTCCTGGTCATTTCCGGTCTCGTCCTGAGTTCGCTTCCAGCGCCCGCTCAGACGCAAGCGCCGCCTGCGCCGCGGCGAGATTGGGCGGAGCGCTACCTCGCGCGGCTCGATGTTGAAAAGAAGGGCTACATCACCGTCGCGGATGCCGAGCGCTTCGCGAGCGGTCAATTCGACCGCCTCGACGCGAACCGCGACGGCATCGTCGATCACGGCGAGTTCACCGCTTCGGCCAAGCGCTCCCTCGATCGCGCCAAGCCCGAGCGCAAGCGCACGGCGC
>DATJVP010000108.1:0-2316 GCA_035581425.1 Allostellaceae bacterium
CTTCGAGGACGACCGGACCTATCCCTTCGAGACGAATGCCCCGTTCAAGGTGTGGGCACCGCTTGCGGACGCTCCGGGCAGCTTCATCTGGTTCGAGCCGGGATCCGTGCCACGGCTGATCGTCGAGCGGCCGCAGGACTACTGGTACAAACCGGCCGATGTGCCGCAAGGCTACTGGGTGCGCCACTTCGACGTGCGCATCGCCGCCGATCGCGCTGCGGCGCGCGCCGAGCTCCCAGTGGACCTCTCCCGTGCGGCCTATGTCGGCGACGCGTTTATCGAGCTCACCGCCTGGGGAGTCGGGGCCGTCAATCCGCAACCGCTCATGCGGCGGCTGGATTATGCGCGTGCGGCCAAGACCCCTTACGAACTCGCCTGCATGCGGGAAGCGAACCGGCTTGGGGCGCTTGGCCACCGCGCCGCGGCCGCGGCTTTCGGCGCCGGAGCCTCCGAGTTCGAGATCGAGCTCGCCTTTCTCGAGGCTTGCGGGCTGCGCGAGCAGGAGCTTCCCTACAACCCCATCGTCGCCCTGAACGCCAGCGGCGCGGTCCTGCACTATCAGCTGCTCGAGCGGCACTCGCCCCGCGAGCGGCTGTCGCTGCTCATCGACGCCGGCGCGGAGTTTGCCGGCTACGCGAGCGATATCACCCGTACCCATTCGGCCGATCGCGACTTCGCCACGCTCATCGAGCGTATGGAGCACATGCAGCAGTCGCTGTGCGCGAGCGTACGTGCCGGCATCGACTGGCGCGATGTACACCTCGAGGCACATCGGCGCACGGGCGAGGTACTTCGCGAGGCTGGCCTGATCCGCTGCAGCGCCGAAGAAGCCGTGGTCAGCGGCGTAACGTCCGTATTCCTGCCCCACGGTATCGGCCACCTGCTCGGTCTCGAGGTGCACGACGTGGGCGGCTTGATGCGCGATCCCGACGGCGGCGAGATCCCACGGCCGCAGGGGCATCCCTATCTGCGGCTGACGCGCGTACTCGAGGAAGGCTTCGTGGTCACCATGGAGCCAGGTATCTACTTCATCGCACAGCTGCTCGCGGCCGCGCGCGCCGACGCTCGCGCGCGTCACATCAACTGGTCACGTGTCGAGGCGCTCTCTCGCTTCGGCGGCATTCGCATCGAGGACGATCTGGCGGTCACCGCCAGCGGGTGCGAGAACCTGACGCGTGACGCCTTTCGCGCGGCGGAAGCGGAGAGGTCCGACCGGCTTTAGCCGTTCGCTCGTGACCCCACGGAGTGCTCAGCTGCTGAGCTGAGCCGTGAGGCGGCGCCTCTACTAGCCCCCCGGGAACGGCGGCCGCATCTGCCACGTACCCTTGTCGTCCCTGTAGAAGAGGGCGCCGGGGATGTCGTTGTAGAACCCGGCGGCCAGGTTGGAGGAGGCGACCTGAACCTGGAAGGTGCCCGAACACGAACGCAATCCCGCGGGCACAGTGTCTACCCAGGTGGATTGTTATTCTCCCCGGTCGTATCACAAAAGAAACAAATTCTACTTCTTCGAGAGTAAATCCTTTATTTCCTGCAACAATACCTCGCTCCGCGAGGGCGGCGGCGGCGGAGCATTGGGCGCGGGCCGCTTGAGCTTATTGATGCCCTTGATGACCATGAAGATCGAAAACGCAATCACCAGAAACTCGAAGATGGTTTGCAGGAAGGCGCCGTAGCGGAGCATCACCGGCTTTCCCTGCGCATTGGTGGTGATCTGCACGGCGAGGTCCGTGAAATTCACGCTTCCGAGGACCGGGGAAAGCGCGGGCATGATCAGATCGCCGACCAGCGAGGCGACGATCTTGCCAAAGGCGGCGCCGATCACGACCCCGACCGCAAGGTCGAGGACGCTGCCCTTCATGGCAAATTCTTTGAATTCCGAGGCAAAGCTCATGGCGGGACTCCTCCCTTGATTCGTGCCGGTTCGAGTGCCGGCTCGATCAAAGCGTAGCCCATGGCTTCTGCGGTAGGCAACGAACGCCGAGGGCACCCATGTCGCAAGCGCTCACCGAGAATGCAGCATCCCGCTCACCGCCTGACGGGGTGTGAGGCGAAGGATCAGTCGTGAGACCAAGGATCAGCCCGCGGTCTTCTTCTTGCGCGTGCGCTTCTTTGGAGTTTCCTCCGGCGTTGCCTCCGCCGGAGCTGCCCGCTTGCTCTTCTTCTTCGCCTTCGGCTCAGCCTTTGCTTCGGCCTTCGCTTCGACCTTGGGCTTCCCACGCCGGGCGCTTTTCTTCCGGCCTTCCGTCGGCTCCTCGGCGGCAACCGGCGCAGGACCCTCCACGAGCTGCATCAGCGCCATGGGAGCGCAATCGCCCG
>DATJVP010000109.1:0-11317 GCA_035581425.1 Allostellaceae bacterium
GTTGAGAAGGCGGCCAAGCGGGCGGGAATCGTCGTGCGGGCGCTTAGTCGCACGTATGTCGCCGCCGCCCCCCGGCAGGGATTGTTGCTCGGCTTTAGCGGCTACCCGAAGCAAGTCATTGCACCGGCTGTCATGCGCCTCGCGTCGGTCTTCGCAACCCTGTGAAGGCTGCTTGGTCAAGGCAAGTCACTCAGGAAAAAGTGGTATGCCTCGTTGAGGCTAAGTGGGTCTTTCGAGACGCTGCAGAAGGCGGCTAGGAACGAGTTCGAACCGAACGACCCGCCTCGGGGCGTACGGTCCGCCGCAAGAGCAAACCCTGAACCACAGAACGGAACAATTCGTTATGCCTGTCACTCAACTCGACAAGGGCAATTCTTTCCGCGCGCTCCATCAAGGGACGCGCGCGTTCGTCATCGCCAACGCCTGGGATGCCGGAGCGGCGCGCGTTCTGGCGGGCCTCGGCTTTGCGGCGCTCGCCACCTCCAGCTACGCGACCGCCGGCGCATACGGCACGCGCGACGGCAGGATCACCCGCGACCAGGTGCTCGCGCACGCGCGCGCCATCGTTGACGCGACCGATCTTCCGGTCTCGGTGGATCTCGAAAGCGGCTTCGGCGCCACCGCGAATGACGTGGCCGAGACCTATCGCCACGCCGCAGCCGTAGGCGTCGTCGGAGCGACGATCGAGGACCTCACGCCCACACGCCGAAAGGACAAGCCGCTGTTCGACATCGGCGAGGCGACCGAGCGCGTCGCCGCCGCCGTGGCAGCGACGCGCAAGCTCGGGTTTCCGTTCATGCTCACCGCGCGCGCCGAAGGCTTCCGGTACGGCAACACCGATCTCGACGACGCGATCAAGCGCCTGCAGGCCTACGAGAAGGCGGGCGCGGACGTGCTGATGGCGCCGGGCTTGCCGGACCTCGCGTCCGTGAAGGCGGTGTGCGCCGCGATTGCGAAGCCGTTCAATTTCATGGCCGGTATTCCGGGCCTGTCGTTCACCGTTGCCGAGCTGGAAGCGGCTGGCGTGCGTCGCATCAGCCTCGCCGGGTCGCTCTATCGCGCCGCGATGGGCGGGCTCGTATCCGCCGCGCGCGAGCTGAAGGACAAGGGAACCTTCGGCTACGTCGACACGGCAGCACTGCCGTCGGCGGAGCTAGCCGGATTCATGCGGGGGTAGTACAAACACAGACCCAACGAGAAGCTCGCGTCGAGAGATTAGCTATCGATATCGGGTTGGCCGAAGGCGTCGACGTGAACATGGTGGCGACCGAGTGCGCTCCGAATATTGACGCACTGCTGAGCCGGAGCGCTGCCTGGCAGCTCGGTCTCGGCTGCTTTCCGGTGTTCGCCAACAGCCTCGCGTACGAACGCCCCGACCCCGCCGCGCTCAGCACCTTCGGCTGGAGCGCCATCGTCTTCAACATCCTGATCCAACAATGCGCCGGCCATGCCTGCTGGCTCGCAGCGCTACATCGCTTGCCGGCATCGGTCACCGCGGTTTCGACGATGGTCGTGCCGGTCGGCGGCGTCCTCGTCTCCGCAGCACGGTTGCACGAGCCGCTCGGTCCGTTCCAGATCACGGCGCTGATATGCGTCGTGCTCGGCGTCGCCCTCGCGGTGCGCTCATGACCGAGGCGGCGCAGCAGAGCGCGGCCTCGCGCGCTGATCCCGCAGGTCTTCTGTTCCTGCTGACCACCTCAGTCGGCTGGGGACTGAACTGGCCGGTGATGAAGTTTGTCTTCTCGGAATGGCCGCCGCTGTCAGCGCGGGGCTGGGCCGGCGTGATCGGTGCGGCGGCGCTTGCGCTTTATGCTGTCGCAACCGGCGTCAGCCTGAAGGTGCCTGCGGATCAGTGGCCCCGGCTCATCATCTCGGCGATCCTCAACGTCGCGCTGTGGGTCGCGGTGATGAGCTATGCGCTGCTCTGGCTGCCAGCGAGCGAGGCCGTCGTCATTGCCTACACTATGCCGGTGTGGACGGCGCTGCTCGCCTGGCCGCTGCTTGGCGAGCGTTTGACGCTGCTTCGCGTCACAGCGCTTGTCATGGCGTTTGCCGGTGTCGCCTCGTTGTTCGGCGCCGGCGGCATGTCGGCCAACATGGCGAAATTGCCCGGCGTTTTGCTCGCGTTGATCGGTTCGGTCGGCTTTGCAGTTGGCACGATTCTCCTGAAGCGGTATCCGATTAAACTGCCGGGCGCGACATCGGCAATTTGGCAGATCGCGATCGGCAGTGTGCCCATTGCGCTTGCTGGCACGCTCCTCGAGCATCCGCATGTTGCGGCACTATCACCGGCCGGCTGGCTCGCGCTCGGCTATATGATCATCGTCGGCCACTGCATCGCCTATGTCACCTGGTTTGGCGCGGTCGAGCGCCTGCCGGCCTCGGTCGCGGCGATCGGCACTATGCTGGTGCCAGTGATCGGTGTCGTCGTATCGGCGATTGCGCTGCGTGAGCCGCTTGGATTTTCGCAGATCGCAGCTCTTGTCTTCACTGTCGCCGGTGTCGCGCTGGCGGCGCGATCATGAGGACTCCCGACGCAACGCGATCGCCAAATCTCGCTGCGGGCATCGGCTTTGCGCTGGTGACGGCGGTCGACACTTGAAGGCAAATGCCGACGAGCGAGCGCAAGGAGCCACGATGACGGACGAAAGCAGAGAAGTGAAACATTGACCATGCGCCGTCAATTCGGTGCGATCTCCGGCCCGGTATACGAATATGATTTGCAGAGCGCCTATCCCGCAGCAATGCTCGATCTTCCGTGTCCGCTGCACACGCGGTGGGAACACCGGCAACACGTGACCGAGTTGCCGCAGGGTGAGCTCTACCTTGCAAAGGTGAGTTTTTCGCACCCTGACGGCGGCCTGTGGTGCGGTCTGCCATTTCGGCAAAACCGCTGCTTATTCTGGCCGTATGAAGGCACGGGCTGGTACTGGTCGCCCGAGATCGAGGCGGCGCAACGTCACCTTCACGCCGACATCGCTCCTCGCGAGGTATGGATTGCGCGGCGCGAGTGTAATTGCCGGCCATTCGACTGGATTCAAGATCTTTACAATGAGCGGAAGCGGATTGGCTCCAATACCCGGGGACACCCCCTCAAGCTCGGGCTCAATTCGCTGTACGGCAAGATGGCCCAACGTGTTGGCCGTGGACCTTACCATGATGCTGCGGCGGCGGGGCTCATTACCGCGATTACCAGAGCGCGGCTCATAGAGGCTTTGGCCAGCGATCCCGAGTCCATCGTGATGCTAGCAACGGACGCCGTATTCAGCACGCGACCGCTCGCGCTCGACATCGGCGACAACCTGGGGCAATGGAAGGAAAACCTCTGGCCCGATTTGTTCATCGCGCAACCGGGTGTCTATTGGTCGCCTACCAATCTACAGAAGTCGGTAAAATCACGCGGCGCGCCGCGGTCAATCATCGGTCCTGCCGCTCCAAGGTTTCACAAAGTCTTTAATGAGTGGCTCGAACTAATGCGTCGCCCCGAGGCGATGCCGATCATGCTCACGGAGCGCCACATTCCTTCGGTCCCCGTCACGGTGCGCGTCTTCTACGGTTGCCGCCTCGCACTCGCTAGGGGAAAATCTTGGCTGGCTGGGAAACCCACCGCCCCTCTCTCGACATCGCTTGCGCCACACGAGCGGCGCTCAAAGCCTGTGTGGGCCCCCTTCGATGACACGTAGAGCGGGTTGAGTGGCCGCAAGCGGCACGTTGTAAGCAACAACGGGATGGGTGAGGCCTTTGAGAGCGAGCGGGCCAAGCAGGTCTGTTGCGAGGCTTCCCTTTAGTGCGACGTTGACGCGTTGGCTGAGCAAAATTTGGCCATCCTTGGCCTCGGCACAGAGCCGCGCGGCAACATTGCACACGGTTCCGATCGCCGTGTAGCCAGAGCGCTCCGAGAAGCCGATCTGGCCGAGCGTTGCATAACCCTGAGCGATGCCGGCGCCGAACCCGAGGTCGCGGCCACGCTCATGCCAGGCGGCAATCAGAGAGCTTGCCACCTCACGCATTGCCATCGCCATCTTGACCGCACGCGCAGCCGGATCGGGGATTGGCACGGGGTCGTTGAAGAACACCATGATGCCGTCGCCCGAGAACTGATCGAGAGTCCCCTCGTGCTGACTGACGAGCGGCCCAAGGGCGCCGTGATACTCGCGCAAGAAGTCGAGCACCTCCTCGGGCTCAGCAGTCTCGGAAAACGCGGTGAAGCCACGCAGGTCGCAGAACACAACGACGATCTCGCGGCGATGGCTCTCGAGAATCTTCTCGTCCCCCTGCGAGACAATGAGTTCGGCAAGCTGTGGTGCGAGAAAGCGTTTCAGTCGCCCAACGCGACCGAGCTCGGCGACCTGCTCGGCGACCCTCGCCTCAAGGCCGCGATTGAGCTCGCCAACCTCTTGCGTGCGCTGGCGCAGCTCGGTCAAAAGACGAGTGTTCTCGATTGCGATGACCGCCTGGTCAGCAAAGCTGCGCACCAGTTCAATCTGCCTATCGGTGAAGGGCTCAACTCGCTGCCGCGCCAAACTGAAGGTGCCGATAACCGCTCCTTCACGCATCAACGGCACACCGAGCATAGTTCGTATCTTACCGATCGTGATCAGCTGGGTGAGTTTATATTCCGGGTCTGACGCAATATCGGCGATGTGCACCGGCCGCGCTTCCGAGACGACGCGCCCGGTTATGGAATCCCGGCCGGCAGTGAAGACATGCCGGTCGAGGACGGATTCCTTCAGGCGGATGGCATCCGCCATCGTCGTGGATGTCGAGCCCACTGCAGTGACGAAGCGGTATGTATCGCCGCTGCGCCGGGTCATGAATGCAAGTTCCGCCGCGCAAAGCCGCCCGGCCGTCTGCGACAGCGTATCTAGTACGGGCTGCAGATCGAAGGTCGAACGGCTAATCGCCTGCAGCACGTTGCTGGTCGCAGCCTGGTATTCCAGCAATTCCTGCAGTTCGCGGTTGAGCGCAGTTTCCCTCACCAGCGCCTCGTCGCGCTCGCGCCGCAGGTCGGCGACGTTTTGCGGAGAATCGGCGGCCGCCACTTCGTCGGGCCTCATGGTGGAGGTGGCTCCCTATGAAAGGATACCGCTGCTCAATGAGGGCTTTCAATAGCCCGGGGAATTCAGTGAACCGGAGGGGATCTCCTCCTCGCGCCGGGCCTCGAGCGACACGACCGTGGGGCTCCGCCTCACCTAGTTCGATGCACGTTGGGGGGCATGCCAGTCCGAGCACGACAAGCCGCTATCTGCAAGCGCGGTCTGATAATAGGTCGGCGCGGTATTCAGCGTTGCCCGCGTCTCTGGTGGGTCAACCGCGTCGATTTCGCCGAGCCTGCTGCAGGTCCGTTCACCCCCCGACAGCGGGCATTTTGTTCAGACAGTAATCCCGTCGTGCCGAGCATGATTCAAGCTCCTAGCAGGGAGGATTGACGCATGTGCCGTGAACTCAGCGACTGCGAATGGAACATCAACAGACCGATGGTTTGGAGACTCGAATTACGGGTGATGGCGTTGAACTAGTCCAAGATGTTTCTATGAATGGATGGGGACGGACGGGCATGCTCCCTGGGGGGGCCGGGCTTGTCCCAACCATCCACGAAGACGCTCCCAGCTCGCTAGCCCTGTGCGCGCCGCTCGCCGATACGCTGCCGCGGGCGGGCGGGAGGGCCGGCTTGGATCTGTCGGCTCCCGCTCAGTCGATCGACGAGCTGCCGCAGCAATGTTCTGAGCTGCCGGATGTTGGCCTCGCCTTCCTCGCTGACGACGGCGCTCTCTTGCGCGCGCGCGTCGGCGAGCAAGGGGGTGGCGGTCTCGCGGCCGCGCTCCGTGAGCAGCACAAGGGTCCGACGCCGATCTTGATCCGGCGTACGCCGCTGGACCAACCCCGCGCGCTCCATGCGGTCGACGGCCTTGGTGAGGGTCGGTTGCTTCGTCAGCACGCGATGCGCCAGCTCAGACATGGTAAGGCCGTCCTGATGCGCGAGGACCATCAGAACGCGCCATTCGATCACCCCGATACGCCGCCACCGCGCGGCGGCGTAAAGCCGTTCGGTCATGAGATGGTCCGCCAGCGCCAGCAGATCGGAAATCCTGTCCTCGAGGAAGGGGCGGCTATGGCCGTTGCCGGTGACCTCGAGGGCTCTTCCGTTCTTGATCATCATGTTCATTGGCTGCACACGCATGGTTAGAATACCGGCGAATGAGGCCCGATGCACGCGAATTCCTACCACTCAAGAGGTAATATGTTTCTCGTGCTTAGACCCTAAAGACTTAAGACGAGCCAATGGCGCGTTTGGTTCAATGCGGTGGTCATGCGTCGAGTCCTTCTGATCCTCGCCGGCCTCAACGGTCTGGCGGCCGTCGTCCTGGGAGCGGCAGCCCAGCATCTCTGGGCGGCCGACTCCGGTGCGCGCGCCCTGGTCGAAACCGGGGTGCGCTACGGCCTGCCGCATGCGGCAGTGTCCGTGGCTCTGGCGGCATTCCCCACGCAGGGCTCGGTGCTGGGGCGGCGCCTTCACGCCGGCGCTGGATTGAGCTTGGCCGTCGGAACGACACTCTTCTGCGGAGGTCTCTACGCTCTCGCAGCAGGCATCGGGGGCGCGGTCGCGCGTCTGGTCCCGGTCGGCGGGAGCCTCATGATACTGGGCTGGGTGCTGCTGTTAGGCTGGGCTGCAGTCTCGGCCCGCCGCATCTAGCTCTCAGGCGAGCAAGCGGTTCGGCAGAATGGCGCTTGCGGTGAGGCCCAGCTTCTGAAGCTCGTCAGGAACCGTGCCGCCGGTCGCAAGCGCCACCGTGAGCCGCCCCATCGCCGGCGAAGTCATGATGCCGTAGCCGCCCTGTCCCGCGAGCCAGAAGAATCCCGGCGCATCCGGCGCCGGGCCCACCACGGGCGTCTTGTCGCGCACGAAGCTGCGCAGGCCCGCCCATTTGCGCAGTACGCGGCGGACCTCGATCGTCGTCTTCGCCTGCAGACGGTCGGCCGCTTCGGCGACGTCCATCTCCTCCGGCTGGACGTCGCAGGGGGCGATCGGTGTCTGGTCCGCGGGCGAGACGAGAAGCCGCCCGGACTCCGGCTTGAAGTAGAGCGTCTCCTCGATGTCGCTCACCATCGGCCATTTGCTCGTGTCGTAGGCCGCGGGCGGATCGATGGTGAAAGCGGTGCGCCGCTTCGGGACGAGTCCCATCTGTCGGACGCCCGCAAGGCGCGCAACCTCGTCCGCCCAGGCGCCTGCGGCGTCGATCACCAGCGGCGCCTCCCAGCGCCCCGCAGGGGTCGTCGCCTCCCAGACCGAGCCGCGCCGCACGAGCGCGGTCACCTCGGCCGAGCTCACGATCTCGCCGCCCCGAGCGCGCAATCCGCGGAGGAAACCTTGATGGATTGCATGCACGTCCATGTCCATGGCGTCGGGCTCGAGGAATGCGTAGCCGAGCCTCTCGCGGCGGAGCGCAGGACAGAGCGCTAGCGCCTCCTCGACGCCGAGAGCGCGGACGCTGTCGACGTAGCGCTGCCCTTCCGCGAGCGCCTCGCGATAGGCCGTCTCAGCATCCCTCGGCGCCACGATCATGGACCCGCGCGGGGTCAGAAGCGGATGATCCGTGAAGCCCTTCGGAGGATCGCGCAGGAAGGAACCGCTGCTCACCGTGAGCGCGCGGATCGCGGCGTTGCCGTAGGTCTCCGTGAAAAGCGCGGCGGAGCGGCCGGTCGAGTGATAGCCCGGCGCCGCCTCGCGCTCGAGAAGCACGACGCGCCCATGCTCCGCGAGGAAATACCCCGCCGAGGCTCCGGCGATCCCGCCACCCACGATCAGGAAATCGACTGCCATGTCGTCACCACGGAAATGCCGTCAGCGCAGCTCCTTCGGAACCTTGACGCCGGTCTCGCGATAGTAGCGCAGCGCACCCTCGTGCAGCCTGGTCCCGAGCATCGAGATCTGCGCGGGCGTCACCGAGGCCCAGGCGGGATCGCTTGCCGCGAGCGCCGCGCGTTCGGTCCAGAAGGCCTTGGTGATGCGATAGGCGTCGGCCGCACTCAAGCGCGTCGTCGTGTAAAGCGCCGCCGGGAGCGCCACACTGAGAATGTCCTCGTCGATGCCAGGATAGGTGCCGCGGGGTATCGTCATGGCGACGGTGGTGCCGTCATTGGCGATCACCTGCGAGCGCTGCTCCGAGGAGAGGGAGAGGAGCCGCAGCGGGACCTCGCCCGCGAGCGAGCGCAGCGCCGGGATCGGGTAAGGGCCGGCGACGGCGAAGCCGATCACCTGCTTTCCCTTGAGCGCGGCTGGCGCGGCGGTGCTGTCGATGTCGATGAGCTGCACCTTGCTCTCGAGCCCAAGCAGCTTCAGCATCGCCGCCGTCTGGCGCTCGCCGAGACTGCCTCGGCCCCCCGGAATGAACGGCCGTCCCGCGAGATCGCTGAAGCTGCGGACGCCGCTGTCCGCCCGCACGACCCAGTGCATGGTCTGAAATGGGATCGGAAAGAGCGCGCGGATGTCCCGATAGTGCGGGTTCTTGCCGTAGGGTTTGTCGCCGTGACGCGCTTCCGCGATGACGTTGGGCGGCGCGGTGAAGAGTGAGCGTGCCCGATCGCCCGCGGCGTCGATCACGTTCTGCACCGAGCCCTGGCTTTCCTCGAGCGCGATCGTCGGGGCGGGGCTCGCGAGACGGCCAAGCGCCGCAACGAGCTCCTTCGCAAGGCCGTAATAGGGACCATCGGCCTTTCCCGCGCGAAGCACGATCGGCGGAGCCGAAGCGGCGGCGGCCTCTGCCGTCGCGAGCGCGCCCGCGAGCGCGATTGCCGCTCCCACGCGGAGCAATGTTCCCAATCCTCCCACCACGGCGCACCCCTTTTTCGCGCTTCTGCCGGCGCATAGTGCAGGCTGTGGTGCTGTCGCTGCAAGCTTCAGATGGGTCCGAGATGCCGCGGTGGCGCGGCACCCGCGGGTTGTGCCAAACTCGCGGCCGTACCCGCCGCGCATCGAGGGCGCCCGTGACGACACTGCTGTTCTCGCATCCCGCCTGCATCGAGCACGATCCCGGCGATTTCCACCCGGAATCCCCGGCGCGGTTGCGCGCGGTGCTAGCGGCGCTCGAGGCGGAGGAATTCGCCCTGCTCGAGCGGCGGCCGGCTCCGCGCGCGGAGATCGAGGATGTGGCGCGCGTCCATCCCCGAGACTTCGTCGAGGCGTTGCTCGCGGCGGTGCCGGCGACGGGCCATGTCGGGGTCGATCCCGACACCATTCTCTCACCGGCCTCGGGCGAGGCGGCGCTTCGCGCAGCGGGCGCGGTAGTCGCGGCGGTCGACGCCGTGGTGAAGCGCGAGGCCGAGAACGCCTTCTGCGCCGTGCGCCCGCCGGGCCATCACGCGGAGCCCGAGCGTGCCATGGGCTTCTGCCTCTTCAACAGCATCGCCGTCGGCGCCGCGCGCGCCCGCGAGGTCCACGGGCTCGAGCGCGTCGCCGTCGTCGATTTCGACGTGCATCACGGCAACGGCACCCAGGCGATGTTCGAGCGCGACCCCACGCTCCTCTATGCCTCGACGCATCAATATCCGCTCTATCCCGGGACCGGCGCCGTCGGCGAGCGCGGGGTCGGCAATATCGTCAACGTGCCGCTCCGTCCGGGCTCGGGCTCCGCGGAATTCCGGCGCGCCTTCGAGACCACGATTCTTCCGGCACTCGACGAGTTCCGGCCGGCACTCGTCATGATCTCTGCCGGCTTCGACGCGCACCGCCGCGATCCGCTCGCTCAGCTCATGCTCGTCGAGGACGACTATCGCTGGGCGACGGAGCAGCTGCTCGCCTGCGCCGGGCGGCACGCGGAGGGACGGCTTGTCTCTGCGCTCGAGGGCGGCTACGACCTCTCCGCGCTCGCAGCGAGTGCCGCAGCGCA
The DNA here is from genome assembly GCA_035581425.1 of Allostellaceae bacterium. Classification (GTDB taxonomy): domain Bacteria; phylum Pseudomonadota; class Alphaproteobacteria; order ATCC43930; family CGMCC-115725; genus DASZHJ01. Next base: position 9,888 of record DATJVP010000109.1, read on the forward strand.
TGTTCGCGCTCTGATGGAAGCCTGACCGGACGCTTGCTCCGCTCGGGCCTGCCCCATAGAGTGGCGCGCAATTTTTCCGGAAAGGGGAATCGTGGCCGATTCGAAGTTGTCCGCGGAGATCGCCAAGCTGAGCTTCGAGGACGCGCTCGCTGAGCTCGAGCAGATCGTACGCCGCCTCGAGGGCGGTGCCGGCAAGCTCGATGAGGCGATCCAGTCCTATGAGCGCGGTGCGCTCCTGAAGCGGCACTGCGAGGCGAAACTTCGCGAGGCACAGGCGCGCGTCGACAAGATCGTGATTGCGGCCGACGGCAGCGTCAAGACGGAGCCCGCCAATCTTGACTGAGCAGTCCTGGCCGCGGAGCACAGCCTTTCCCGCGGCGCTCAGCGACGCCGCGAGGCTCACCGACGAGGCGCTCGACCGGCTGATGCCGGTGCCGCAGGGCCTCGAAGCGCGTGTCGTCGAAGCGATGCGCTATGCGGCCATCGCGCCGGGCAAGCGCCTTCGGCCTTTCCTCGTCCTCGCGAGCGCGCGGCTCTTCTCGGTGGCAGAGCGCAGCGCGCTCCAGGTCGCGGCTGCGATCGAGCTCGTGCATTCCTATTCGCTCGTGCACGACGATCTTCCCGCGATGGACAACAGCGATCTCCGCCGGGGCCGGCCGACCTGTCACAAGGAATTCGACGAGGCGACCGCGGTACTTGCCGGCGACGGCCTCTTGACGCTCGCCTTCGAGATCCTGGCGCAGCGCGACACCCATGGCGATCCCGGCGTGCGCTGCGAGCTCGTGAGCGCGCTCGCGCAGGCCGCCGGTGCCGCAGGCATGGTGGGCGGGCAGATGATGGATTTGATCGCGGAGAACCGCCGCCTCGACATCGGCGCGATCACGCGGCTCCAGCGCCTGAAGACCGGCGCCCTCATCGCCTTCTCCTGCGAGGCCGGGGCGATCCTCGGCAAGGCCTCCATCGAGATGCGTTTGGCGCTCCGCGGATACGCCCACGACCTCGGTCTCGCCTTCCAGATCGCCGACGATCTCCTGGACGTCGAGGGGTCGGCAGGGGAGACCGGGAAGCCGGTCGGCCAGGACGCCGCCGCAGGGAAGGCCACTTTCGTCTCGATCCTCGGGATCGAGCGAGCGCGCGATCAAGCGGAGCTCTTAATTCGACAAGCGGTTGCACATCTTGATTTGTTCGAGGAAAGAGCCGACCTTCTCCGCCAGGCGGCCCGTTTCGTGGTCGACCGCCGCACCTAAAGGAGCAATTTTAGCGTGGATCGGGAAGCGTCAGTTCCGTCGATCTCCAATCGCACGCCGCTGTTGGACCGGATCAAGGTTCCCGCGGATTTGCGTGCGCTTGCGGAGAGCGATTTGGCGCAGGTGGCGGACGAGCTGCGTCTGGAGTTGGTGGACGCGGTTTCGATGACGGGCGGGCATCTT
>DATJVP010000110.1:0-8560 GCA_035581425.1 Allostellaceae bacterium
AGCTTCGATCAGATCAAGATCTCGATCGCGAGCCCGGAGCGCATCCGCTCCTGGTCGTTCGGCGAGATCAAGAAGCCGGAGACGATCAACTATCGCACCTTCAAGCCCGAGCGCGACGGCTTGTTCTGCGCGCGCATCTTCGGGCCGATCAAGGACTACGAGTGCTTGTGCGGCAAGTACAAGCGCATGAAGTACCGCGGCATCATCTGCGAGAAGTGCGGCGTCGAGGTCACGCTCTCGAAGGTGCGCCGCGACCGCATGGGCCACATCGAGCTGGCATCGCCCGTGGCGCACATCTGGTTCTTGAAGTCGCTGCCGAGCCGCATCGGATTGCTGCTCGACATGACGCTCAAGGATCTCGAGAAGGTGCTCTACTTCGAGAGCTACGTCGTGATCGAGCCCGGCCTCTCGCCCCTGAAGCTGCACCAGCTCCTGAGCGAGGACGAGTTCGTCAAGGCGCAGGAGGAGTTCGGCGAGGACGCCTTCACTGCGAAGATCGGGGCCGAAGCGCTCCGCGAGATGCTCACGGCGATCAAGCTGCCGGAGGAGCGCGACCGCCTGCGCGTCGATCTCAAGGAGACGTCCTCCGAGGCGAAGCGCAAGAAGTTCGTGAAGCGCTTGAAGCTCGTCGAGGCGTTCCTCCAGTCGGAGAGCCGTCCGGAGTGGATGATCCTCGAGGTGATCCCGGTGATCCCGCCGGAGCTTCGCCCGCTGGTGCCGCTCGACGGCGGCCGATTCGCGACCTCGGACCTGAACGATCTCTACCGCCGCGTCATCAATCGTAACAACCGGCTGAAGCGACTCATCGAGCTGCGCGCGCCCGACATCATCGTGCGCAACGAGAAGCGCATGCTGCAGGAGGCCGTCGACGCGCTCTTCGACAACGGCCGCCGCGGCCGCATCATCACCGGCGCCAACAAGCGCCCGCTGAAGTCGCTCTCGGACATGCTCAAGGGCAAGCAGGGCCGGTTCCGGCAGAACCTGCTGGGCAAGCGCGTCGACTATTCCGGCCGCTCGGTGATCGTGGTGGGCCCGGAGCTCAAGCTCCATCAGTGCGGCTTGCCGAAGAAGATGGCGCTCGAGCTCTTCAAGCCCTTCATCTACTCGAAGCTCGAGCTCTACGGCATGGCGAGCACGATCAAGGCCGCCAAGCGCATGGTCGAGAAGGAGCGGCCGGAGGTCTGGGACATCCTCGAGGAGGTGATCCGCGAGCACCCGGTCCTGCTGAACCGTGCGCCGACATTGCACAGGCTGGGCATCCAGGCTTTCGAGCCGATCCTCATCGAGGGCAAGGCGATCCAGCTTCATCCGTTGGTCTGCACCGCCTTCAACGCGGATTTCGACGGCGACCAGATGGCCGTGCACGTGCCGCTCTCGCTCGAGGCGCAGCTCGAGGCGCGCGTCCTCATGATGTCCACCAACAACATCCTGTCGCCTGCGCACGGCAAGCCCATCATCGTGCCCTCGCAGGACATCGTCCTCGGCCTCTACTACATCTCCATGGAGCGCCCGAAGGAGAAGGGCGAGGGCATGATGCTCTCCGACATGGGGGAGATCGAGCACGCGCTCGACGAGGGCGCGGTGTCGCTGCACGCCAAGATCACGGCGCGCCTCGACACCGTCGACAAGGAAGGCAAACCGGTGGTCCAGCGCGTCATCACGACGCCGGGCCGCATGCTGCTCTCGGAGATCCTGCCGCGCCATCCCAGCGTGAGCTTCGATCTCATCAATCGCCTTCTCACCAAGAAGGAGATCAGCAACCTCATCGACCACGTCTACCGTCACTGCGGGCAGAAGGAGACGGTGATCTTCTGCGATCGGCTCATGACGCTGGGCTTCACCCACGCGTGCCGCGCCGGCATCTCCTTCGGCAAGGACGACCTGATCATCCCGCCCGCGAAGGTGAAGCTGGTCGCCGACGCCCATGAGAAAGTGAAGGAGTACGAGCAGCAGTACCTCGACGGCCTCATAACGCAGGGCGAGAAGTACAACAAGGTCGTCGACGTCTGGTCGAGCTGCACCGAGAAGGTCGCGGACGAGATGATGAAGGTCGTCAAGGCGGTGAAGCCCGGCGAGCCCATCAACTCCGTCTGGATGATGTCCGACAGCGGCGCCCGCGGCTCGGCGGCGCAGATCAAGCAGCTCGCGGGCATGCGCGGACTGATGGCGAAGCCCTCCGGCGAGATCATCGAGACCCCGATCATCTCGAACTTCAAGGAAGGCCTGACCGTGCTCGAGTACTTCAACTCGACGCACGGCGCGCGCAAGGGCTTGGCCGACACCGCGCTCAAGACCGCGAACTCCGGATACCTCACGCGGCGTCTCGTGGACGTCGCGCAGGACGCCATCATCACCGAGGAGGATTGCGGCACTATCCGCGGCCTCACCATGCGTGCGGTGGTCGAGGGCGGCGAGGTAATCGCTCCGCTCTCCGACCGTATCCTCGGCCGCTCTGCGGCGATCGATGTGGTCGATCCCATGAGCGGGGATCTCCTGGTGAAGGCGGGCGATCTCGTGGACGAGGAGGCGGTCGAGCGCATCGAGCGCTCGGGCATCGATTCCGTGATGATCCGCTCTGTCCTCACCTGCGAGAACCGCTTCGGCGTTTGCGCGAAGTGCTACGGGCGCGATCTCGCCCGCGGCACCATGGTCAACATCGGCGAGGCCGTGGGCGTGATCGCGGCGCAATCGATCGGCGAGCCGGGAACGCAGCTCACCATGCGCACCTTCCACATCGGCGGCGCCGTGCAGCGCGGCGCCGAGCAGTCGCAAGTCGAGGCGGCCTTCGACGCCAAGCTCAAGATCCGCAACCGCAACGTCGTCGTGAACTCCAGCAAGATTCCGATCGTGATGGGCCGCAATTGCGAGGTCGTCCTCCTCGACGAGGCGGGCCGCGAGCGCGCGCGCCATCGCGTCCCCTACGGCGCGCGTCTCCTCGCTGACGACGGCGTCAAGGTGACGAAGGGCCAGAAGCTCGCGGAGTGGGATCCCTACACGATCCCGATCATCACGGAGCGGGACGGCGTCGCGCAGTATGTCGACCTCATCGAGAGCGTCTCGGTGCGTGAGGTCGTGGACGAGGCGACGGGCATCTCCTCTAAGGTCGTGATCGACTGGAAGCAGCAGCCCCGCGGCAACGATTTGAAGCCGCGGATCGTGCTGCACGACAAGTCCGGCCGCGCGCTCATCCTCGCGAACGGGCTCGAGGCGCGCTACTTCATGTCCGTGGACGCAATCCTCTCGGTCGAGAACGGCGCCGAGGTAAAGGCCGGTGACGTGCTCGCGCGTATCCCGAGAGAGTCCTCGAAGACCCGCGACATCACCGGCGGTCTGCCGCGTGTGGCCGAGCTCTTCGAGGCGCGCAAGCCCAAGGACTTCGCGATCATCAGCGAGGTCGACGGCCGCGTCGAGTTCGGCAAGGACTACAAGACGAAGCGCCGCATCCTCGTCGTGCCTGGCGAGGAGGGCAAGGATGCCGTCGAGTACCTGATCCCCAAGGGCAAGCACATCAGCGTGCAGGAAGGGGACTTCGTTACCAAAGGCGACTTGCTGATGGACGGCAACCCCGTGCCGCACGACATCCTGCGCGTGCTCGGCGTCGAGGCGCTCGCGTCATATCTCATCAACGAGATCCAGGAGGTCTATCGCCTCCAGGGCGTGCGCATCAACGATAAGCACATCGAGGTGATCGTCCGGCAGATGCTGCAGAAGGTCGAGATCGAGGAGGCCGGCAACAGTACCTTCCTCGTGGGCGAGCAGATCGACCGCGCGGAGTTCGAGGAGGAGAATGCGAAGGTGGAGCGCGAGGGCGGCAAGCCCGCGATCGCGCGTCCGGTGCTGCAGGGCATCACCAAGGCGAGCCTGCAGACCAACTCCTTCATCTCCGCGGCCTCGTTCCAGGAGACGACCCGCGTGCTCACCGAGGCGGCCGTCTCCGGCCGCATCGACGGGCTCTCGGGCCTCAAGGAGAACGTCATCGTGGGCCGGCTCATCCCCGCCGGCACCGGCAGCGTCATGGCGCGGTGGCGCCAGCTCGCCGCCGAGCGCGATCGGGAGCTCGCGGCGCTCGCAGCCGCCGAGAGCCCGGGCGCACCCCCCGCGATCGAGGCTGGTCAGAAGATCGCCTGACCTGCCGAGCTATCGAGACCCGCAGGCCGGCCTTAACGCCGGCCTGCGGCGTTTCGGGCCCCGCCCAATTCAGGCGAGGTCGAAGCGGTCGAGGTTCATCACCTTGGTCCACGCCGCCACGAAATCCCGCACGAACTTCTCCTTGGCGTCCGCGGAGGCATAGACCTCCGCGAGCGCGCGGAGCTGCGAGTTCGAGCCGAAGACGAGATCGACGCGCGTGCCCGTCCATTTGAGCTCACTCGTCTTTCGGTCTCGGCCCTCATAGATGCCGTCGGAGCCGGACGCCGGTTGCCACTGCGTGCGCATGTCCAGGAGGTTGACGAAGAAGTCGTTCGTCAGCGTCTCCGGCCGTTTCGTGAAGACGCCATGGGCCGATTTCCCGGCATTCGCGCCGAGGACGCGCAAGCCGCCGACAAGCACTGTCATCTCCGGCGCCGTGAGCGTCAGCAACTGCGCGCGATCCACCAGATGCTCCGCCGCCGACAGACGCGCCTTGCCGCTGAGATAGTTGCGGAAGCCGTCGGCTACCGGTTCTAGCGGCGCGAAGGAAGCGACATCGGTCTGCTCTTGCGAGGCGTCCATGCGCCCCGGCGCGAAAGGAACTCGGACCTCGTGTCCGGCGGCCTTGGCGGCCTTCTCGATCGCAGCACCGCCGCCGAGAACGATGAGGTCCGCAAGCGAGACTTTCTTGCCGCGGGACTGCGCGGCATTGAACTCCTTTTGGATCTTCCCGAGCGTCTGCAGCACCTCCCGGAGCCGGGCGGGCTGGTTCACCTCCCAGTCCTTCTGCGGCGCGAGCCGAATGCGCGCGCCGTTCGCACCGCCGCGCTTGTCGGAGCCGCGGAACGACGCGGCCGACGCCCAAGCAGTCGAGACGAGCTGGGAAACCGAAAGACCCGAGGCGAGGATTTTCGCCTTGAGTGCTGCGATGTCCTCCTCGCCGATCAGCGCGTGATCGACCGCCGGGATCGGGTCCTGCCAGGCCAGATGCTCCTTCGGAACGAGCGGACCGAGGTAGCGCACGATCGGGCCCATGTCGCGGTGCGTCAGCTTGAACCACGCCCGAGCGAAGGCGTCTGCGAACTCGTTCGGATGCTCAAAGAAGCGCCGCGAGATCTTCTCGTAGATCGGATCGACCTTCAGCGAGAGGTCGGTCGTCAGCATGGTCGGCACACGCCGCTTCGAAGGGTCGTGCGCGTCGGGGATCGTCGCCGCGGCTCCCTTCGCTTGCCACTGATAGGCGCCGGCGGGGCTCTTCGTGAGTTCCCACTCGTTGTTGAAGAGGCTGGCGAAGAAGTCGTTGCTCCACTTCGTCGGCGTATGCGTCCAGGTCACCTCCGGCCCGCCGGTGATCGCGTCGCCGCCCTTGCCCGTGCCGAATTTGCTCGTCCAGCCGAGGCCCTGCTCCTCGATCGGGGCCGCTTCCGGCTCCGGGCCCACCAGCTTCGCGTCGCCGGCGCCGTGGGTCTTGCCGAAGCTGTGGCCGCCGGCGATGAGCGCGACCGTCTCCTCGTCGTTCATCGCCATGCGGCCGAAGGTCTCGCGGATGTCCCTCGCTGCGGCGAGCGGATCGGGCTTGCCGTTCGGGCCTTCGGGATTGACGTAGATCAGGCCCATCTGCACCGCGGCGAGCGGGTTCTGGAGATCGCGGTCGCCGCTATAGCGCTCGTCCGCGAGCCACTTCCCCTCTGGACCCCAATAGACGCCCTCTTCGGGCTCCCAGACATCCGCGCGCCCGCCGCCGAAGCCGAAGGTCTTGAAGCCCATGGATTCGAGGGCGACGTTGCCCGCGAGGATCATCAGATCGGCCCAGGAGATTTTTCGGCCGTATTTCTGCTTGATCGGCCAAAGCAGCCGGCGCGCTTTGTCGAGATTTGCGTTGTCCGGCCAGCTATTGAGCGGCGCAAATCGCTGCTGCCCGGCTCCTGCGCCGCCGCGGCCGTCGCCGATGCGATAGGTGCCCGCGCTGTGCCAGGCCATGCGGATAAAGAGCGGCCCGTAGTGGCCGAAGTCGGCCGGCCACCAATCCTGCGAGTCCGTCATCAGGGCATGCAGGTCTTTGATCACGGCATTGAGGTCGAGGGCCTTGAACTCCTTGGCATAGTCGAATGACTCGCCCATCGGATCCGAAAGCGCGGAGTGTCGATGGAGAATGCTCAGATTGAGCTGGCTCGGCCACCAGTCGCGATTGGTGTGAGCGCGGGTCCCGCCCGTGACAGGACACTTGCCGTCGTTCGCCATATGACCTCCGATTGTGGCTGTGCGTCGCTCGTCTCCGAGATATCTATATTGATCTTGTTTAGAATAATTCCAAGCTAGTGGCAAGCGGTGTTTTGCCGCGCACGGCTGACCCCGCAAGAAGCCGCTCCCGGCGTCCCCCACATGGAGCTAGGGTCGAAAGCCTATCGACGGAGGAGCCTTCGGATGACTGCCTCGCTCTCTCGCGCTCACACGCCAAAAGCCGTCACCACACTCGCGGAAGCGCGGATGGCACCGCTCCCGCCGGGGCGGCGCTCATCCGAGCTTTTCACTCATGGATCTCTCGAGGTGCGCTTCTACGCTCCACGCGGTAGCGACCCGCAAACGCCGCACACGCGCGACGAGGTCTATGTGGTGGTTTCCGGCAAGGGCCAGTTCTTTCGCGACGGCACCCGGACTCCCTTCGGTCCGGGCGATCTCATCTTCGTCGCGGCGGGTGCCGAGCATCGCTTCGAGAACTTCACGGACGATCTCGAGGTTTGGGTTGCCTTCTACGGACCCGAGGGCGGCGAAGCGCGAACGTGCTGACCTCCCCAAAAAGGGCCGGTCTCCGATGCGAAAACCGCCGAACTTCCCTGCGATTCCGGGGCCTTCCATCGTCAATAGCGCTTGACCGGGTATAGGGCCGTCATTAGTATCCGCGCACCTTGAAAGAGGGGGGCTGGCGGTAGAAGGCCATCCTAAACGCAGCCCAGTAATCAAGGTCGATGGCACAGCGCTGCTGCAAGGTGGCGCAAACTCCGGTGGGATTTTCCCAGAGCGTCGTGGCGGCGGTGCAGTAGGCACCTCGCTCGACGTTGTCGTTTGAACGAGGTCGCGAAGCGATGCCGACGATCAACCAGCTCATCCGCAACCCGCGGCGTCCGCAGGCCGCGCGCAATAAGGTCCCGGCGCTGCAGTCGAGCCCGCAGAAGCGCGGCGTCTGCACGCGCGTCTACATCACGACGCCGAAGAAGCCGAACTCGGCGCTGCGCAAGGTCGCGCGCGTGCGGCTCACCAACGGCTTCGAGGTCACGAGCTACATCCCCGGCATCGGCCACAATCTGCAGGAGCACTCGGTCGTCATGATCCGAGGCGGTCGCGTGAAGGACCTGCCGGGCGTTCGCTACCACATCATCCGCGGCACGCTCGACACGCAGGGCGTGAAGGACCGCCAGCAGCGCCGCTCGAAATACGGCGCCAAGCGGCCGAAGTAAGGAGAAGGACGAGCCATGTCGCGTCGTCGCGCTGCGATCAAACGGGAAGTTCATCCGGACGCCAAGTTCGGTGACACCATCGTGACCAAGTTCATGAACTGCCTCATGTACGAGGGCAAGAAATCGGTCACCGAAAGCATCGTTTACGGCGCCTTCGAGCGCATCGCCAAGCGCTCGGGTCAAGATCCAATCCGCGTCTTCCACGACGCGCTCACCAACGTGCGCCCTGCGGTCGAGGTGCGCTCGCGCCGCGTCGGCGGTGCGACATATCAGGTGCCCGTCGAGGTGCGCCCCGATCGCGGCCAGGCGCTCGCGATCCGCTGGCTCATCGGCGCCGCGCGCGACCGCTCCGAGCACACGATGCAGGAGAGGCTTTCGGGGGAACTGCTCGACGCCGCGAACAATCGTGGCTCCGCCGTCAAGAAGCGGGAAGACACTCATCGCATGGCCGACGCGAACAAGGCCTTCTCTCACTATCGTTGGTAAGGCCGCGCGCCCAGTTCCGGAGCCATCCCCATGCCACGCACCACACCCCTCGATCGATATCGCAACATCGGCATCATGGCCCACATAGATGCCGGCAAAACCACCACGACCGAGCGGATCCTCTACTACACCGGCCGCGCCTATAAGATCGGCGAGGTCCATGAGGGCACCGCGACCATGGACTGGATGGAGCAGGAGCGCGAGCGCGGCATCACCATCACTTCGGCCGCGACCACCTGCTTCTGGCGCGACCACCGCATCAACATCATCGACACGCCCGGGCACGTCGACTTCACCATCGAGGTCGAGCGCTCGCTGCGCGTGCTCGACGGCGCGGTCACGGTCTTCGACGGCGTCGCCGGCGTCGAGCCGCAATCCGAGACCGTCTGGCGCCAGGCCGACAAGTACGGCGTGCCGCGCATCTGTTTCGTCAACAAGATGGACCGGGTAGGCGCGAACTTCGACCGCTGCGTCGAGATGATCAAGGACCG
>DATJVP010000111.1:0-7326 GCA_035581425.1 Allostellaceae bacterium
CGGCGAGAGCAAGTAACTGATCACTCGGCGCGAGCCCGTTTTTATCTCGACGGTCACCGCCATCCCCGGCGCGAGGCTAACGAGCCGGTCCTCGATCTGCATTTGCGTCCGATCCAGCGAGATCCGTGCCGCGTATGCCAACTCTTGGGCCCTTCCGCCGCTGGCCCTGCTTTCGGCGCCGGGCGATCTGTCGCCGGTCGGATCCTGCGGGCTATCGCGTGCGACAGCGTCGGTTGAGAGATCGAGCACTTCACCATGCAAAAGGCCGTAGCGCGTGAAATTGAACGTCTCGACTTTGATTTCGACGGGCTGACCCGCATGGACAAAGCCGATATCGCGGTTCGGCACCATGGCTTCGATCTCGAGGCGACTATCGGCCGGTACGATCACCAAAAGAGGCTGGGCGGGTGTCACCACGCCGCCAACCGTATGCACCGCAAGCTCCTGCACGACGCCATCGACCGGCGCGGCGAGGACCTGGAACTTGCTCCGCTGCTCGGCCTTTACCAAGTCCTGAGCAAGCGCATTGGCCTTCTGCTCAGCCTTTACCAGCTCGTCGAATAGATTGCGGCGATACTCCTCGGCCGCTTGCGCGCGCGTTTCCTTGATCGCAGCCAATGCCGCCTCCGCCTCGCGAAGGCGGCTCTTCTGGACCTCGAGATCTTCCTGCGCCTCCACCAGCCGCTGCAGGTAATCGAGATAGGTCACCTTCGATCCCGTCTCATGCTCAAAGAGTGCCTTGCGGATTTCGACTTGCTGCTTGAGCACCGGCAGAATGGCCTCGATCTTGTTGATCGCGGCGGCGGTCGTGGCGCGCTCGGCTTCCTTCTGCGCCTGCTGACCGTCGAGGGCGGAGAGCTTGGCCCGGTGCTCTGAAACCTGGGACAGCAGGAACTGACGCTCCGTTGCGATCGATGCGGGATCGGCACCCTCCGGAGGGTGGAAATCGAGGAGCGGGTCGGAACCGCCCGCCAGCGCCGCCCGCAAACGCGCGACGTCGAGCTGAGCCGCCATCAGATCGCTCCCGAGGTGGCGACGTTCCGCGTCGCTCATGGTGGGATCGAGCTCGATCAGCACGTCGCCGGCCTTGACCCTCTGGCCGTCGCGCACGTGGATCGCGCGAATGACTCCGATTTCCAGGGGCTGCACGAGTTTGGTTCCGCCGCTGGGCATGATCTTGCCGGGCGCGGTGGCGACGATGTCGACGGTGCCCCAGCAAGCCCAGGCCAGCGTCAGGCAGAAGAAGGCGATGATCGTTGCCCCCAGCGCGCGACCGATCGGCGAGGGCGGCGTCTCCGTAATCTCGAGGGCTGCCGGCAGAAACGCGCGCTCATCGCTGCGCGAATGGGGCGCTGCGGCCGGATGGGATACGAGCGATCTCGCGGCGGATGGCATTGCGATCGCGCCTTATCCGACTTCTTGGATGCCGGCCTGCAGCCGGTGCAGCGTCGCGTAGCGCCCGCCGACGCGGATCAGGTCTTCGTGGGTGCCGTCCTCGACGATACGGCCGCGCTCGATCGTGATGATACGGTCGGCGCGGCGGACCGTAGAGAGACGATGGGCGATGACGAAGACCGTACGCCCTCTGACGATCTGCTCCATGCTGCGCTGGATCACGCGCTCGCTTTCATAGTCCAGAGCGCTCGTGGCCTCATCGAAGATAAGGACGCGGGGATCGTTGACGAGCGCGCGAGCGATGGCGATCCGCTGACGCTGTCCGCCCGAAAGCGTGCTGCCTCGCTCGCCGACGATGGTGTCGTAGCTTTCAGGCAGCTCCAGAATGAAGTCATGCGCCCCCGCGAGCTCTGCCGCGGCCATCACGCGCTCGATCGGCATCGTGGGATCGGCCAGCGCAATGTTGTCGCGCACGGAACGATTGAAGAGCACATTCTCTTGCAGCACGACGCCGATCTGACGGCGCAGCCAGGCGATATCGACGATGGAAAGATCGACGCCGTCGACGAACACGCGCCCGCTCTCCGGCACATATAGGCGCTGAACGATCTTGGCGAGCGTACTCTTACCCGACCCCGAGGAGCCGACGATGCCGACGATCTGACCCGGCGGTATGTCGAAGCTCACGTCGCGCAGCACCTCCGGCCCGTCAACGCGATAGCGAAACGTGACGTGCTCGAAAGTGATTTGGCCGCGGATCGCCGGCAGTGCGCTCCGTGTCGGGCTGTAGCTCGGCTCCGGGGTCGTATTGAGGATATCGCCGAGCCGCGCCACCGAGAGGCGGGCCTGGTGAAAATCCTGCCACATCTGCGCCAAACGCAGCACCGGCGTGGCGACGCGTCCCGCCAGCATATTGAACGCCACGAGCTCGCCCACGGAGAGCGCGCCGCCGATCACGAGCTGCGCTCCGAAATAGAGGGTGGCCGCGGTGACGATCTTGCTGACGAGCTGCACGGCCTGGCTCGACGTGTTCCCGAGGCTGATGACGCGGAAGCTTGCGGCGACGTAACCGGCGAGCTGCTCCTCCCAACGGCGCTGCATTTGCGGCTCGACCGCCATTGCCTTGACGGTCTCGACGCTGTTCACGCTCTCGACCAGGAAGGCCTGATTCTCAGCGCCGCGCCGGAATTTCTCGTCGAGCCGGCGGCGGAAGAGCGGCGTCGCACCCGCGGAGATCGCGATATAGAAGGGAAAGGAGGCGAGCACGATCCACGTCAGCAGCGGCGCGTAATAGAACATCACCGCGAGGAATACGAAGGTGAAGAAGAGATCGATGACCAGGGTGAGCGCGGAGCCCGTCAGAAAGTTGCGGATGTTCTCGAGCTCGCGCACGCGCGCCACCGAATCGCCCGTGCGCCTCGCCTGAAAATAGGCGATGGGCAGCGCCATCAGGTGATGGAAGAGGCGCGCACCCAGCTCGACATCGATGCGGTTCGTCGTATGCGAGAAAAGGTAGGTGCGCAATCCTCCCATAACGGCTTCGAAGATGCCGATCGCGATGAGGCCGATCACGAGGACATCGAGCGTGCTCGTGCTGCGGTGCACGAGCACTTTGTCGATCACGACTTGGAAGAAGAGCGGGGTGACGAGAGCGAAAATCTGAAGGAAGAGCGAGGCTACCAAGACCTCGCTGAGCAGGCGGCGGTATTTGTGGATCGCACCCAGAAACCAGGAGATGTCGAACCGTCGCGAGAGGTCGGCGAGGGACGCGCGCCGTGCCATCAGCACGACGTGACCGTCCCAAACCTCCTCGAATTCGTCGCGCGTCAGCGCCTGGGGTCGCGAGGACAGCGGAAACTGAACGAGGATCTTGTCGTCAGCGGCCTTGCCGAGAATGAGGAAGCCGCCATCCCGAAGCGAGGCGATCGCCGGCAGGGGCGTCTTGGCAAGCCTCGCCCAATTGGTCCTCCGCACTCGCGCCTTGATCCCGAAATCCTTGGCGCAGCGGAGCATCTCGGTGACGCCGATGCTCGTAGTCCCAAAGCGATGCCGGATTTGCCGGTCATCGGCGGCGATTCCGTGGTGGCGCAGCAGCATGACCAGAGCGACGAGCCCGGAGTCAGCGGAATTGCCGTGGTAGGTCTCTTCCGACATCGCGAAATGGAACCTGCTTTCCTTGACCCTCGCCCGCGCCGGGTCCCTCTCCATGGCGTCGGTGCCGCCGCCCGCGGGCTGAGGTCGCCCCAGGACTCTCTGTTAACGCCTATTAGTCTTAAGGATTCGTTATCCGCGTATCGAGGAAGGCTGCATTATTTGCAGGCGTCGCCGCGGCGCCGACGTCTAATTCATCCTCACGAGCTCATGGCCTGGATTGAGGCGATGCGGCGCCTTCAGTGATGACCAAATGAATGCGTAGGCGACGCCAGGGTCGACTCCATACCGGCATCGAACTTGGTCTCGCCTGTGCTGATCGTCTCGAGGCTCGGCGCGAAGGACGACATCGCCTGCGTAAATCTCGCAAAGGCAGCGGCGGCATCCGTTGCAGAGGCGACCGATGGAGCGCTCCTCGTCTGCGGCGTGGTCTGGGTCGTCACGATCGGCGCAGCAGATACGGTTTTGGTGCCGACGTTGTCGGCCGTGATCACGTCTCCATCGGCAAGGAGCGTCGATAGGCTGACCTCGAAGGTCGTATCCCAATACTGGCCCTTCATCGTGCCCCAGGGATTGCGAATCTCGAGCATTCCCGTGCCGCTGTCGTAGCCGTAGATCGACATCGCGTGATCCGCCACCAGCGTGACGTTCCCGGATTTGTCCGTCGCGTTCGTGTAGGACGAAAGAACGAGATCGTCGCCTTTCGCGAGGTCGGCTATGAGAGTGCTGAGGACGCTCGAGGTGCTGAGTCCGGACGCGGAGCTCGTCTCGGTGAGGGATGAGTTATAGACGAACGAGTACCAGGAGCTTCCGGCAGCGCAAAAGTCAGTGATCTGCGACGCTCCCGTGACTTCCTCGAGCGCGCACTCCGGCGCGCCGCCATTGCCGATCGCCGTCCAGGAGTCGCTGGCCTTACCGGAGTTTCCCGTCACGATGCCGCCGGCTTGCAACTGCGCATAAGCCTTCTCTGCGAGGCTCGCCCAAATGTCGGATCCGTAGTTGAAGATTTTGCCGCCATTTGCCAGCGAGCTGTTGACGGTCACGTATTCCGCGGTGCCACCGACATAGAAGCGTATCCCATAGGTGTTGTTGCCGTTCGAGGTGACCATCGACGTGATCAGATTCGGATTCTGGGACGCGACTTCGGCAAGGCTCGACAGAAGATAGCAATCGCCGAGATACCCCTGATTGACGTCGTTCACGCTCGGGCCGGAGGCGCCGAAGAGCGGGCTCGAGGAGGCCGAATACGAGACGGAGAACCGAGAATATCCGGTCATGGCAACGGTCGAGCTCGGAAGGTCGGTGCCGAGAAACCACTTCCCAATGAGCTCGGAGAGCTGGGTCGCGGAAGAGCCGACAGCGAGGTTGCCGAGCGTCGTTGAGGACGCCGCTCCGCCGGTCCAGGTGGCATTCGCCGCGTTCTTGCCGACAACGGCATTCATGATCGACGTCAAGTAGGAGGACGTCGACATACCATTGTTGAGATTGGCGGCGATCGTCTTGAGATCGGAATATTCGGCGGAGGTGAGTCCCTTCTTCGACGCCTTCACCGTCGCGTCAAGATCGGTAAGAAGCGTCTCCAGCCCCGAATAGGTCACGGTTCCATTGACGTCGGCGGCGGTCATATCCGCCCGGATCGATGCGGTTGACAAAGAGCTGACCCAGGACGGAGCTCCGGAACCGACTTTAGGATTTGACAAAATTGCCTCCACCGAGTGGCCTGCAGAAAACCAGACCAGTTTGCCAGTGAAAGGATTGGGTCACCCGAGTTAAGTTGAAGTTAAACCTACACTTTTATTCGAATATTGATTGGCGCTCCGAGGGCGCCTCCAGTTCCCGACCGAAGGCGGCCAAGTCCATATCGAGAAGAGCGCGCCCCTCATCATGCGACTAAGAGCACTGAGCGTGCGCCATGTCCGCTTTACATTCACCGTCGGAAATCCGCGCTGCTCTTCGAGACTTCGGTTTCGTGCCAATTACAGAAGTGGCCCTACGGTCGTTGTTATCGGTCGCTGAAAGAAAAATCGGAGCGAGGCGCGAGGTTGGGCGCCACGACAGGTCCTACCCGCCGAGCAAATCGAGCAATTGCTTGGCGGTGCTGTCGCACACAGCACCCTGCGTGGCCGGGATGAAGGGAATCGGAAGGATGAAAGCCGGGATGACCGTTTGCCCCGAGGCCTCGGCGGTGAGCGTCGTGACCGCGCGCGCCTCGCCCAAATCCCACACCTTGGCTTCCGCCGACGAATGCTTTTCAGCCGTATAGAGTCCGAGGCACCCGCCCCCGCCATATCCTCCACCGCAGAATATGCCGCCGTGCTCATTTGCTGCCCAGGTCGTGCTGCCGACGAGGACGAGATAGCGCACGCCGATCCCATGGGCCCGTTCTCGGACGGCAGGGCGCGCGAGAACCGAGACGAATTTCCCCTCGTCGGCGGGAACCCGATCCGGCTCGAACCACGGAAAGAGGGCATCGCGGAAATCATGCCCGTTGACGAGTATCAGCTGCGGACGGGCGGCATGGAGTGCGCGCTGGAGACAGTCGATAACGTAGTCGTCATCGGTAAGTCCTCCGTTCGGCGCAGCAAGGATTGTGACGCCACCGGGTTCGATCCTGACGGGCGTCGCACTCGCTGGGTGCGGCTCGGTAGTAGACGCGCAGCCGTCGCCTATGAGGCCGGCGAAGGCGGCAAGGATAAGCCAAAGCCTGACCGAAGGGCCATCCATCACCGCACCATGCCCTGCGCCGAAAGTTGCGCCCGCCACGCCGCAAGTGCGGGCTCGGTGTCGAAGCCGGCGACGAATTTTGCGACGGCGTTGCGAAGCGCCTCCTGCAGATATGGACCACTGCCGCCGTGCTCGACCCCGGTCGTAAAGCCGATGACCGACCAGGTGGCCTTGATGTCACCGGAGGCGGAAGTGAGCGTGAAACGGTAGGTAATCGAGACGTGACTGATCTGGCCGGAGGAATTCGCCAGGGAGCAGTCGTCGAGCGCAACGGTGATCGCGCCCGCAAGTCCGCTCGCCGCGTTCGCGGACGGCGGCGATTCCAATGGCACCACGCTCTTGAACATCGCCGGCCACACGAGATCGAAGGCAGCGACCTGCGCCGGTCCGATTATTACGGTGCGCGACCAGGGCTGCATCATTGCCTCTTCCAGGGGTTTCAAGAATCCCGTCAGGTACTTGACACTGCAGCGCGCCGTTCGAAATTCCGGCGGATAGTAGACGCCCATTGCGATAGGCAGGGGCGTTACCGCCGGGGGATGATCAATTGCCGGCGGCACATCGCGGTCCTCGCAAGCGACGAGGAGCAAGCCGGCAAGCAATAGTGCCGCCGAAAGCCAAGCTCCGCTGCGCTCGCCGACGCTGTGGCGAGCGAGTTTACGATCATTGATCGACACTTTCATTCGGGCGCCGCCTGGGATCGCGGTCGGTTTCGTTCGCCGCGTCGAGCGGGTGCGGCGACACCTTACCGCGCCATAGATTAGTTTAGCTCAAGCGCACGGATCGGTACACGGCAGGCTCGTCATCTGAGGGCGTTACCATTCCCCGCAGCAAAAATACGCGGCCTCCGTCGAGTGTGGTGCCCCACGCCGCTTCGAACTCCGCCGGTTCAAACACATTGCAATCGAATTTGAAATTCAAAGCAGCGCTCGAGATCGCGGGCGGCGGCTATATCATCTTCCTGGCCCCCAAATACACCGGCAGGAGCAGCGGCAAGTAGCGGTGTAGGAATCGGCGGACAATGTTATGCGGGGAACGATCCTCGTAGCTTTCCAA
>DATJVP010000112.1:0-42801 GCA_035581425.1 Allostellaceae bacterium
GGCAGATAGTCGCCGGCGCCGCAGGTGGCGAGTGCCGCGGGAAAATCGCGCGACCGCGCCGGCGGAACGCGCAAGAAGGCGTCTGCGATCGCGCTCGCTGCCACCAGCTCGCGGGGATTGGTGTCGATCGCGATCACCTCGACGGAATGGCCCCAGCGCTCGCGCACGGATCGGATGGTTCCGAAACCTGCGGCGCCGCCGGCGGCACCGACGATCAGCCGGCGGGCGCTCGTGCTCATGCCTTAGGCGCCCTCCCGGCGCCGCTCAGCCGAACCGCATCAGCTCCGTGCGATGGCGGCGGAGCCAGTCCTGCCGGAGGCGCGCGTCCGGCACCAGGCTCTCGACCAGCCGCCAGAAGCGTGGCCCGTGATTCATGATGGAGAGGTGCGCCACCTCATGCGCGACGAGGTAGTCGATCACGCCCTCGGGCGCGAGGACGAGGCGCCAGGAGAAGGAGAGGCTGCCGTTACTGGAGCAGCTACCCCAGCGGCTCGTCATGTCGCGCACGCTGACCCGCGCGACCCTGCGCTGAAGCCGCTGCGCCAGCGCCCGGGCGCGCCGCGTGAGCTCCAAGCGCGCGCGCTCCACCAGGAAGTCGCGGACCCGCCTTGGCAAATGGGCGGCATCGCCGGTGACGCGGATTTCGCCATCCTCGATCCAAACAGGGCCGTTTCCGGGCATCCGGCGCGCGACATGCCGGATGCGATGCTTGACGCCCAGGAACGGCACCTGGACCCCGTCCGCGAAGGGGATCCGCTGCGGCAGGTCCTTGAGCCGCGCTTCCACCCAATCTCGGTTCGCGTCCAGGAACTTGAGGCCGGAGACCAGCGGGGTCCGCCGGGGCAGCACCAGCTCCACGGCCTGGCCGCGTCCGTCGATGCGCAATGCCACCCGCTGCGCCCGCGCGCTCACGCGCAGACGGATCGGAACCGCTCCCTTATCGAAGGCGAGTTCCGTGGTGAAGGCCTCGGCGAGGGAGCGTGGCTCGGTCATGGTTCTATGATCGTCTCCTCGATTCCTAGCGTGGCGCGCGCACCGAAGACAAGCCGGTCCGAGCAAAAATCGGACCACCGTCTCCGAATGAGATGTGGATAAATCCTGGGCTCGCCCGGCGCTCTGATGCGAGCGGGATGTTCTATTAAAAAGTGTAGCACGCCTGATGCGAGGCGGCGCCCCACGTCATCGTGGTTTCACGCTATGGTCGCTAGATCAGCGACGCCGCGGCGGCGATGGGGGCGGCGGGCTCGAACCGAAGGAGGGGCTCATGAGGTTCCCGAAGGCGTGGCTCGCGGCAGGCCTGACGCTCGCCATGGGCGGGGCTGCCCAGGCCCAGGGCGGGCCGGTCGAGATCCAGTGGTGGCATGCGATGGGCGGCCAGCTCGGCGAGAAGGTCAGCGAGATCGCCGGGAACTTCAACAAGACCCAGGGCCAATACAAGATCGTGCCGGTCTACAAGGGCACCTACACCGAGACTCTGACCCAGGCGATCGCGGCCTTCCGCGCGGGCCAGCAGCCCGACATCGTCCAGGTCTTCGAGGTCGGCACCGCGACGATGATGGCCGCGAAAGGTGCCGTCTATCCCGTCTACCAGCTCATGGCGGATACCGGCGAGAAATTCGATCCCAAGGCTTTTCTGGGCCCGGTTTACGGCTATTACTCGACGCCCGACGGCAAGCTGCTCTCGATGCCCTTCAACAGCTCGACGCCGGTCTTCTACTGGAATAAGGAGGCCTTCAAGAAGGCTGGCCTCGATCCCGAGAAGGGGCCGAAGACCTGGCCGGATGTCGCGGACCTCGCGAAGAAGCTTCTCGCCTCGGGCGCCCAATGCGGCTTCACCTCGAGCTGGCAGACCTGGATCCAGCTCGAGAATCTCAGCGCCTGGCACAACCAGCCCTTCGCGACCAAGGAGAACGGCTTCGGCGGGCTCGACACCCAGCTCATCTTCAATGGGCCGCTTCAGATACGCCATATCCAGCAGCTCGCGGATTGGCAGAAGGACAAGATCTTCGTCTATGGCGGGCGCGAGGATAAACCCAACGCCAAGTTCACGAGCGGCGAGTGCCCAATGCTGTTCGGCTCCTCGGGCGCCGCGGGCGGCTTCGCCAAGGCGAACATTTCCTTCGGCATCGGCATGCTGCCCTATTGGCCTGATGTCGCGGGCGCGCCGCAGAACTCCATCATCGGTGGTGCGACGCTCTGGGTGTTCAAGAACAAGCCGAAGGAGCACTACGAGGGCGTTGCCAAATTCTTCACCTTCCTCTCTTCGCCGGAAGTGCAGGCGGATTGGCACGAGGCGACGGGCTACGTCCCCATCACGACCGCGGCCTACGAGCTCGCGAAGCAGCAGGGCTTCTACGAGAAGAATCCCGGCCGCGACGTCGCCGTCCTCCAGCTCAACAACAAGCCGCCGACGCCGAACTCGAAGGGCCTCCGCCTCGGCAGCTTCGTGCAAATCCGCGACGTCGAGGACGAGGAGCTCGAGGCGGTCTGGAGCGGCAAGAAGACCCCGAAGGAGGCGCTCGACGACGCCGTGAAGCGCGGCAATGCGCTTCTGCGGCAGTTCCAGAGCGCCAATGAGTAGCACGGAGTGTGATGGCCGCGAGCGCGCGCGGTTCCTCTCCCCCTGGGGGAGAAGGAGGTTCGGGGTGACCTTGCGCTAGCAATGCCTTCGCGCGCCGCATTCCCGGGAAGGCTGCTGCCTTATCTGCTGTTGGCGCCGCAGCTTGCGGTGACCCTGGTCTTCTTCATCTGGCCGGCAGCGCAGGCGCTGAAGCAATCGGTCTTCGTGGAGGATGCCTTCGGCCTCTCGAGCCGGTTCGTGGGCTTTGCGAACTTCGCGCGGCTGCTCAACGATCCGAATTATCTCCATTCGATCGGCGTCACCGCGGTCTTCAGCGCGGCGGTGGCGTCGCTGGGGCTCGGCCTCTCGCTGCTGCTGGCGGTGATGGCGGATCACGTGACCCGCGGCGCCGCCGCCTACAAAGCGCTTCTGATCTGGCCCTATGCGGTGGCGCCGGCGGTGGCAGCGGCGCTCTGGGGCTTTCTCTTCGATCCCTCGATCGGCGAGATCGCGCAAGCGCTCCGCTTTCTCGGCATCCGCTGGAACTACGTCGCAAACGGCGATCAGGCTCTGCTCCTGGTGGTGATCGCGGCTTGCTGGAACCAGATCAGCTACAACTTCATCTTCTTCCTGGCGGGGCTCCAGTCGGTGCCGAAGTCGCTCATCGAGGCGGCGGCGCTCGACGGCGCGGGGCCGGGGCGACGGTTCTGGAGCATCGTCTTCCCGCTGCTCTCGCCGACGGGCTTCTTCCTGCTCACGGTCAACGTCGTTTATGCCTTCTTCGGCACCTTCGGGATTATCGACGTGCTGACCAAGGGCGGCCCCGCCATGGCCACCGACATTCTCGTCTACAAGGTCTACACCGACGGTTTCCGCGCGGCCGATCCCGGCAGTGCCGGAGCGCAGTCGGTGATCCTCATGGCGATCGTGATCGCGCTCACGGTGGTGCAATTCCGCTGGATCGAGCGCCGGGTGCATTACTAGGGGCGCGCCGATGGTCGAACGACGTTCCTGGTTCACGTTCTGGGCGCATCTGACGCTGATCCTCGGCGTCGTCGCGATCTGCTTTCCGCTCTACGTTGCGTTGGTGGCCTCGACGCATCCGCTGCCCCTGCTGCTGCAGGGGCGCCTCCCGCTGCTGCCGGGCGATTGGGCGCTCGCGAACTACTCGGCGGTCCTCGGCGCGGGCGTCGGTGCGGCGGGAATGCCGCCCGCAGGGGTCATGCTCCTCAACAGCCTCGTGATGGCGCTCGGCATTTGCATCGGCAAGATCGCGATCTCCATCGTCGCGGCCTACGCCATCGTCCATTTCCGCTTTCCGCTGCGCATGACCTGCTTCTGGCTTATCTTCATCACGTTGATGCTGCCGGTCGAGGTGCGGATACAGCCCACATACCAGGTCGTCGCCGATCTGCATCTGCTCGACAGCTATGCCGGCCTCATCGTTCCCCTGATTGCCTCGGCGACCGCGACCTTCCTCTTTCGCCAATTCTTCCTGACCGTGCCGGGCGAGCTCGCGGAGGCCGCGCGGATCGATGGCGCAGGGCCGCTCCGTTTCCTCTGGCACATCCTGCTGCCGCTCTCGCGCAATTCGATCGCGGCACTTTTCGTGATCCAGTTCATCTACGGCTGGAACCAGTATCTCTGGCCGCTGATGGTGACGACGAAGCAGAGCTATTACACCGTGGTGATGTCGATCTCGCGCATGGTGAACGCCGTCGACGTCGCGCCAAGCTGGAACCTCATCATGGCGACCGCCGTCCTCGCGATGATCCCGCCGGTAATCGTGGTATTGGCGATGCAGCGCTGGTTCGTGAAGGGGCTCGTCGAAACCGAGAAGTAGCTCGGCGCCGATGCCCGGTCTTCACGGTAAGAGACGGGAGCCTTGCCAGTTTTATCTATTTTGTCTATTTTGTCTGTTTTAGGAATTCAGGGATCCAATGCGGTACATGTCCGCCACTGAGGCGAAGCAGCGTCTCGCAAGCTTGCTGGATGCTGCTCAGCGCGAACCCGTGACGATAAGGAGGCAAAAGCGCGAGGTCGCGGTCGTGCTGTCGCCGCAGGAATACGAGCGCCTGTGCAGGCTCAATATCACGGAATTCGAGGAATTCTGCGACCGCGTCGGGGCACGCGCAAAGCAGCGCGGCCTGACCCGCGCCAAGTTGGCAAGGTTGCTTGCCCAAGACGACTGAGCGGCGTGTCGCCATCGACACCGGCGCCCTCGTCAGCCGTCTGCTGCTGCCGGGCTCGATTCCAGCGCTCGCGGTCGCGAAAGCCATGCGCGAAAGCCGCCTCTTGGTCTCCAGGGCGACGCTCATGGAGCTCGCGGAGGTTCTTTCACGCCCGAAATTCGATCGCTACGTCACCATCGCTGACCGCCGGGAGTTCCTGAGACACCTCGGTGGGATCGCGGAAATGGTTCCCGTGGTTCGCCAAGTCAAGGTTTGTCGCGACCCCCACGACGACAAGTTTCTCGAGGTCGCCCTGAACGGCAATGGTACCTTTATCGTCACCGGCGACCGCGATCTCCTGGTCCTGCATCCGTTTCGTGGGATTTCCATCTTGACGCCCGCGCGCTACCTCGCGGACTAGCTCGGCCGCGCCGCCTTCAGCTTCTCTGTCGCGAGCAGCTTCTCCTTCCGCTCGATGCCCCAGCGGTAGCCGCCGGGGGCGCCGTCCTCGCGGATGACGCGGTGGCAGGGGATGACGATGCCGACGCGGTTGCTGGCACAGGCGCGGGCGACGGCGCGGACCGCGCGAGGTGCACCGATGGTAGTGGCGATCTCGCTGTAGGTCGCGGTGCTGCCATAGGGGATCTGCTGCAGCGCGCGCCAGACGCGCCACTGGAATGCCGTCGCTTGCAAGTCGAGCGGCAATGCGAGGCTCGACCGCTCGCCCGCGAGATGCTCGAGAATTTGCCCGACCCAGGGCTTGAGGCGTGCATCGGCGCGGCGAATCTCCGCCGCCGGATATTCCGCGCGCAGCGCCTGCTCGAGCCGCGCGTCGTCCGCGCCAAGGCTCACCGCTGCAAGCCCGCGCTCCGTCGCCGCGACCAGCAGGCGTCCGAGCGGCGCCCGCACCGTCGTGAAATCGATGACCGCGCCCTTTCCGTCGCGGCGGTAGGTCGCGGGCGTCATGCCGAGCTGCGCATCCGCGCGCTCGTAGAGTCGCGAGGGCGAGCCGTAGCCCGCTGCATAAAGCGCGCCCGCGACGCCGTCGCCTGATTTGAGATGCCGCTTCACCAGCTCGAGCCGCCGCGCGTCCGCGTATTCCTTCGGCGTGATGCCGAGATGCCGCTGGAAGAGTCGCAGCAGGTGATGCGGGCTCGTCCCCACTGCGCGCGCGAGCGCGGTGAGCGCGGGCGGGCCGCTATCGCCCTCCGTGAGCGCTGCGTCGATCGCGGCGCAGGCGCGTTGCACACGCTGTAGAGCGGGAGCGTCCGCGGTGGCGGCCTTCGGGCGGCAGCGCTTGCAGGCGCGGTAGCCGGCCGCTTCGGCCGCTTCGGGCGCACGATAAAACACCACGTTCTGCCGTTTCGCCCTGCGGCTTCGGCAGGAGGGGCGGCAATAGACGCCGGTGGTCTTGACGGCGAAGACGAAGCGGCCGTCGGCGGAGGGGTCGCGAGCGATCACCGCAATCCAGCGGGGATCCTCGTGGGGGGCGGCAAGTGTGGGTTCGCTCATGGGACGAGAGATAGATCGCTCCGTCATCACCCGCTATCCGATACTTGCGGGCAATTCCACGCGATCGATGAGGTGGAGGAACGAGCCCATCACCCGGCCCGCGACCGACCCCATCGCTCCGAGATCCGCGCCGCCGCCGTCCCGCACGCGGAAGAGCGGCACGCCTTCGGCTTCGACGATACCGGCATAGTGGAACTCGTGCCCGCGGAATTGGGCGCCTGCCGCGCCAAGTGGCGTTGCCGCCGCGAGCACGGCCTCGCGATAGCCGAGGTGCCGCTTCGGCGCGGCGAAGCTCGTCGCAACCGGCAGCAGCGCCGCCATCGCATGGCGCACGCCCGCGGCATCGACAAGGCCGCGCCCCAGCACCATGTAGCCGCCGCATTCTCCGTAGATCGAGGCGCCCGCTGCCGCTCGCTCGCGAAGTCCCGCTAGAAACCGGCTGCTCGCGGAGAGGCGCTGCGCGTGGAGCTCGGGATAGCCGCCTGGGAGATAGACCGCGTCGGCGGCGCGATCGGGCGCCTCATCCGCGAGCGGGGAGAACGGCACGATCTCCGCTCCGGCCGTGCGCCAGCCCTCGATGGTCGCGGGATAGGCGAAGGCGAAGGCGCGATCCGCCGCGAGCGCGATTCGCTGCCCGAGGGGCGGCAACGGGACCGGAGCGTCGCTCCCGCCTTCGACAGGGATCGGTGCTGCAAGTGCCGTGATGCCTGCGAGGTCGCAATGCGTCCCGACAATCTCGGCCGCATGTTCGAGGAAAGCCGCGAGCGCCGGGTGCTCGCTCGCTTGCACCAGGCCCAGATGCCGTTCCGGCAGTACCAGGGCGGGATCGCGCGGCACGGCGCCGAGGATTGCCAGACCCGGAAGCGCCGCCCGCGTCGCCGCGATCAGCACCTCCGCATGGCGCGGCGAGCCGACGCGATTGAAGAGGACGCCGGCGATTGCGATCGCGGGGCGGTGGCGGACGAATCCTTCGAGAAGGGCTGCGACCGAAGCCGCCTGGCGCGAGGCATCGACCGCGAGCAGGACGGGCAGCCGGAGACGCTCCGCAAGGTCCGCGGTCGAGCCGCTCTCGCTGGCGCCGACCCCATCGAAGAGGCCCATCGCGCCCTCGCAAAGCAGCAGATCGCCCGACCGTGCGAGTCCGCGCGTGAGCGCGTGCAAGAGCGCCGGCCGCATGGCCCAGCAATCGAGATTTGAGCACGCGGCGCCGGTGGCCGCGGCATGGAAGGCGGGGTCGATGTAGTCCGGCCCGAGCTTCGCGGAGACGACGCGGTGGCCCCGCCGCCGGAGCGCCCGCAACAGGGCCAGGGTCAGCACGGTCTTGCCGCCGCCGGATTGCGGGCTTGCGATGATGAGGCCACGGCTCATCGGCGCGGTCAGAGATGCGAGGAGATCGCGGCCGCGATCTCCGCGGGCGTGATCCCCGGCGAGAAATGGCCGAGATAGCGGCCGTCGCGCCCCATCAGATAGATGAGGCCGGAGTGATCCATGAGATATTCGCCAGCATTGCCGCCGGTTTGCTTCTGGTAGTAGACGCGATAGGCGCGGGCCGCTGCGGCGATCGCCTCGGGGGAGCCCGTGAGCGCAAGAAGGCGCGGGTGAAAGTTGCTGGCGTAGAGCTTCATCTGCGCCACCGTGTCGCGCTCGGGGTCGATCGTGATGAAGATCGGCTGCACCGCGCTTGCCTTGTCGCCCAAGAGATCGAGCGCCGCACTCATGTCCTGTAGCGCCGTCGGGCAGGCGTCGGGGCAGAATGTATAGCCGAAATAGACCAGCATCAGCTTTCCGCGGAATTCCTCAGAGCGGCGCAGCTCCCCGTTCTGGTCCGTGAGCACGAAGGGGCCGCCGATCTCGAGTGCCGCTACCTGCTCGCCCCCGAAGCCCGCGCCCCAGCGCGCGTAGAGATAGGCGAGCGCCCCGCTGAGCAGCGCGAGCCCCACGGCAAAGCCGACGATTCCCCTGCGCGCGGCGGGCGTCATCGATTTCGGCCGAGCCAGTCGAGCCGCGCGCGAAGCCGCACCACCTCGCCGATGGCGACGAGCGCCGGCGGCTCGATCCGCTGCGCCTCGGCCGCATCGGCGGCGGCTGCGAGAGTGGTCTCGACGACGCGCTGCTCCGGCGTCGTCGCCTTCGCGACGATCGCCACGGGTTCGTCTCCGCGGCGCCCTGCCTCCATGAGCCGCCGTGCGATCGGGCGGAGATGCTTCAGCGCCATGTAGAGCACCAGCACGGGAACGCCCGCGAGCGCCGCCCAATCGAGCCCGTCCGGCACCTCGCCGTCGCTCGCATGACCCGTGATGAAGGCGACGGCGGAGTTCGTGTCGCGATGCGTCGTGGGGATACCTGCATAGGCGAGCCCGCCCACGCCGGCGGTGATGCCGGGGACGATGCGGAACGGTATGCCCGCCGCTGCCAGCGCCAGCGCCTCCTCTCCGCCGCGCCCGAAGACGAAGGGATCGCCGCCCTTCAAGCGGAGGACGCGCTTTCCCTCCCGCGCGAGTGCGACAAGGCGGAGGGTGATGTCCGGCTGCCGCGGCGAGGGTTTGCCGCCGCGCTTTCCCGCAAAATCGAGACTGGCTTGTGCTCTTGCGAGCCGCAGGATGCGGGGATCCACCAGCGCGTCATAGACCACGGCATCTGCGCGTCGCAGCGCGTGCAGCGCCAGCAGCGAGAGCAGGCCCGGATCGCCCGGTCCCGCACCCACGAGCCACACCGAGCCCGAAGAGAACTCCGGGAGGTTCAGCTCGGCGATGTCGTCCGCGATTGTCGTGTTCATGCCAACGATAGGGTCGCTTCCAAGCTCATGGCCGGGTTTGTTCCACGAGTATCCGGTTCGGGTGCCGCGGGGGCGAGGAAAATCGCTAGGGAACGGAGGGTTGGGCTACTTGATCGATAGGCCCCCGCGTCGAGGAACGCAGGGCTCGTTGCTGCCGCTGGTCAGGGAGAATCGCGCTCCCTAGAATGCAGGCCATGTCCTCCGCACCGGAGCGGCCACTGCGCCGCGGGTGGACCACCGGGGCTTGCGCGGCGGCGGCGGCGCGCGCCGCACTCGAGGCGCTGCTCACGGGGCGCTTCCCCGATCCCGTCACGGTCCGCTTGCCCGGCGGCTCCGCGCCGAGCTTTCCTCTTGCGCTCCGCGAACGCCGCGCGAGCTTCGCGCGCGCGGGTGTCACCAAGGACGCGGGCGACGATCCCGACGTGACCCATGGCGCGCTGGTGATCGCGGAGGTCGCGATGGGCATCGAGGGCAGCGGTCTCGTCTTTCGTGCAGGCGAGGGAATAGGGACCGTGACGCGGCCGGGCCTGGCGCTCGCGGTGGGCGAGCCCGCGATCAATCCGGGGCCGCGCGCGATGATCCGCGATGCCCTGTGCGCCGCGGCCGCTGCCGCCGGGAAGCCCGTTCCGGTCGATCTCGAGGTGACGCTCTCGATCCCCGGCGGCGAAGCGCTTGCGGCGAAAACGCTCAATGCCAGGCTCGGAATCCTCGGCGGCCTCTCTATTCTCGGCACCACCGGCGTCGTGATCCCCTATTCCTGCTCTTCCTGGATCCACTCGATCCACCGCGGCATCGACGTGGCCCGCGCGGCCGGGCTCAAGCATATCGCCGCCGCGACCGGCCGCAACTCCGAGCAGGCGGTGCGGCGGCTCTACGACCTCTCCGAGACGGCGCTCATCGACATGGGAGACTTCGCGGGCGCCGTGCTCAAATATCTCCGCCGTCACCCCGTGCAGCGGCTGACGCTCGCGGGCGGGCCCGGCAAGCTTGCGAAGCTCGCGCAGGGCGAGCTCGATCTGCACTCCGCGCGAAGCCGCGTCGATGCGAAGGCGTTCGCGGCGCTCCTGCGTGAGCTCGGCGCGCCTGCATCCGCCGTGGCGGTTGCACACGACGGCGCGGCCATGAGCGAGACCATGGCCGCACTCGGACCCGAGCATCGCGCGAGCCTGCTGCGCGCGATTGCGGAGCGCGCGCGCGAGGCGGCGCTCGCTACGCTTGCGGGCGGCATTGCCGTCGACGTCGCGATTTTCGACCGCAGCGGGAATTTGCTGGCGCGCAGCGGCGTTGAATAGTCATCGATGCCCGAGAGCGAAGGCCCCAGTTGAAACCTCGGGGGCATCTGAAGGACAATCGGCCGCGAGGGAGGAGCCATGTACGATGCTCGACCCGCAATGCCGCGGCGATTGTTGATACTCGGTGGAACCGCCGAGTCGGCGGCGCTTGCGCGCGCGGTGCCGCAGCGCTTCGGCGCGCGGATCGCGTCGGTTACCGCACTTGCGGGGCGCACGGAGCATCCGGGCCCGCTGCCCGGCGAATTGCGAATCGGCGGCTTCGGCGGCGCTGAGGGTCTCGCGGACTATCTGCGATCCGCCGGGATCGATCTCTTGATCGACGCGACCCATCCCTTCGCGGACCGCATCGCCCATCACGCTCGGCTCGCCGCCGATGCCGCGCGCGTGCCGCGTCTGGTGCTGGAGCGTCCGCCTTGGCATCGTCATCCGCTCGACCGCTGGATCGAGGTCGAGACGCTGGAGGGCGCAGCCGCGACGGTGAGCCGCGTGGGACGGCGCTGCTTCCTCACGGTGGGCGCGGGCGATCTCGCTCCCTTTGCGGGCGTGCGCGACGTGCATTTCATCGTTCGACTCATCGACCCCCCGAAGGCGCCGCTGTCGCTCGCCTCGCACGAGATCGTGCTCGGCCGCGGACCCTTCGCGCTCGCGGAAGAGGAGCTGCTGCTGCGGCGGCATCGCATCGACGTCGTCGTTGCCAAGGCGAGCGGCGGAACCGCAACCGAGGCGAAGCTGATAGCGGCGCGCCAGGCGAGCCTCCCCGTGATCATGCTGCGCCGTCCGAAACCCGAGCCTGGACCGCGCGTCACCAGCGTCGAGGAGGCGCTCCTCTGGCTCGCGCGCGCCGTCGAGGAGCGCACGCCGGAGGCCGCGCGGCCATGACGCGCCGGCTCCTTCTCCTCGCGCTCTCGGCGGCGGCGCTGGCGCCGCGCGGCGCCTTCGCGGGACTCTCGGACACGTTCAATTCCGAGTACTACACGATCGCGACGGCGGCGGCCTCCAACAAGATCGCTGACGTCAAGATCTTCCTCGCCAAGGGCGTCAATCCGGATTTTACGGATACCGCGGGCCGGACGGCGCTCAGCTATGCCGCAGCGCAGGGCTACCCCGATATCGCGAAGCTGCTTCTCGACTCCGGCGCCTCGCCGGACGTGAAGGACAAGAGCGGCAATACCAGCTTGCACTGGGCGGCGGACGCAGGACATCTCGAGGTCCTGAAAATGCTGCTCGCGGCGCGCGCGACGGTCGACGCACAGAACCGCCTGGGGTTGACGGCGCTGATGCTCGCGGCGGATCGCGGGCGCGTCGCCATCGTGCGCGCGCTCCTCGAGGCCCACGCCGATCCCCGCAAGCAGGATTACACCGGCCGCGACGCCCTCGGCTGGTCCGCGAGCCAGCCTGCGGTGCGGCGCCTGCTGCAGGACGCGATGAAGTAGAATCAACAGCGCCTCACCGCCGCCGCGGCCGGAACACGTGGCTGTGTGCGGGGTCGTAGAGGCGGCTCTCGCAGAAATCTTTCGCGTCGAGCGCGCGCCCTACCAGGATGAGCGCGGTACGGGTCATGCCGGCGGTTTTGACCTTGGCGCGGATGGTTGCGAGCGTGCCGCGGAGGATCTGCTGGTCGGGCCAGCTCGCGCGATGGACGATCGCGACGGGGCAGTCCGCGCCATAATGCGGCTCCAACTCGCGCACGACGCGCGCGAGATTGGCGATCGAGAGATGGATCGCGAGGGTGGCATGACTTTGGGCGAGGCTCGCGAGCTCCTCGCCCGCGGGCATCGGCGAGGCGCGAACGGCAGTGCGCGTGAGGATCACCGTCTGCGCCACGCCCGGCAGCGTGAGCTCGGTTCCGAGAGCCGCCGCCGCAGCGGCGAAGGCGGGGACGCCGGGGGTCAGGTCATAGGGGATGCCGAGCGCATCGAGGCGCCGCATCTGCTCGCCGATCGCGCCATAAAGCGAGAGGTCGCCGGAATGAACCCGCGCCACCTCGAGGCCCTGCGCATGCGCCGCCTGCATCTCCGCGACGATCTCGTCGAGGGTGAGCGCGCTGGTGTCGACGACCCGCGCGCCCGCGGGCGCTCGCGCGACGACGGCCTTCGGCACCAGCGAGCCCGCGTAGAGGCAGACGGGACAACGCTCGATGAGCCCGAGGCCGCGGACCGTGATGAGGTCGGGAGCGCCCGGACCCGCGCCGATGAAATGGACGCTCATCGCCCGACCTTCCGCGCGTAGCCGCGGGGCGTATAGACCCAGGCGCGTTCCCCGGGGAGGTACCGGGTCGTGCTGCTGCCGATGAGCACGAGTGTCAGCATGTCGACGGCGCGGGGATCGAGATTGCCGAGGCTCGTCAGCCTGACGCGCTCCCCAGTGCGGCCAAGGTTGCGCGCGATGACGACCGGCGTCTCGGCCGCGCGGTGTCGCAGCAGGATCTGCCGCGCGCGCTGGAATTGGCGCTTCCGTCGGGCCGAGCGCGGATTATAGAGCGCGAGAACGAAATCCCCGCGCGCCGCGGCCTCGAGCCGGCGCTCGATCGCCGGCCAGGGCGTCAGCAGATCCGAAAGCGAGATTGCCGCGAAATCGTGCCCGAGCGGTGCTCCCGCACGCGCCGCGGCCATCTGCATCGCGGAGACGCCGGGGAGGACGCTGAGCGCGACCCGCTGCCAATCCGACCGCCCCTCGCGATCGAGAAGCTCGAAGACAAGGCTTGCGAGACCGTAGATGCCGGCATCTCCGGAAGAGACGAGCGCGACGCTTCGCCCTTTGGCCGCGAGATCGAGCGCGAGGCGCGCCCGCGCCGTCTCCGCACCGAGCGCGCGCGCGTGGCGGCGCTTTCCCGCGAGGGCGGGGCCCAGCAAATCGAGATAGAGGCCGTAGCCCACCACGTCGGTCGCGGCGGCGAGCGCGGCGCTCACCTCAGGCGTCCGCGAGCCGGGATCGCCGGGGCCGATTCCAAGAATCGCGAGACTGCCGCGCGCGTGGCCGAGCCGCTGGGGATCGAGCGGCACGGGCGCGCGTGCGATGGCGCAGGTAGCGTGCCGGGATTTCCGCTTCGTCACGGCGAGCTCGCCGCGCTTCCCGACCGCGGCGAGCGCCGCTCCTTCGGCGACGCCCCAGCAGCCGGTCGCTCGAAAGGTCGCGCCCGAAGGATTGGCGAGGCGCGGCGTCTCCCGCAGCAGCTCTGCCGCGCTGAAGAAGCGCGCGGGCACGCAAAGCCGGTCCGCGAGTGCTGTCACCGCGGGCTCGTCCATCTTGAGATCGATTGAGACGACGGCCCCCACCGCCGCATCGGCAAGCCCGGCCGCCGCGAGCGTGCGGCGCGCGAGCCTCGCTAGCTCCTCTGGCGGGCAGCCGCGGGAGGCCCCGACCCCGAGGGCAAGGACCGGCGGGTGCAGCACGAGCGCGCGCTCGCGAGGACCGGCGACGCGGTCGGTGACGCGGATATCCGCGGCACCGCTCTCGACGGTCGAGATTCGGGGATGCCGCGTCAGCCACTCCGCATTGCCGCTATCGATCCCTGCGGTAACGCGCTTCCCTGCGAGAAGCTTGGCCATCAGCGGCTTCGCCCGCGCGGGGTTGGCGACGCGCCAACCCGGGGGCGGCGCGTCGAGCGCGATTCCAAGACCGAGCTCGCTCGCCGTGGTGATGGCGGCGGTTCCTCCGGCGATTCCGGCGGCCTCGCGCGCGAGCGCGTTTGCCCCGCGATGGCCGCCGAGGAGGGGTACGGCGACCGAGCCGTCCTCCGCCATCGCGACCACCGGCGGCTCCTCGATCTTGTCGCGGAGGAGCGGCGCGAGCGCGCGCAGGAGGATGCCGCTTGCGCAGAGGCCGAGGATGGGCCGGCCGCTTCGGAAGAGCTTGCGCAGATGGGTCGCCGCGCGGGCATAGCCGAGATCGACGCCATCGAGTCCTGCCGGGCCGTGAATCTCTGCGCCGGGCAGCCCGCGCCGCAAGCGCCGCGCGAGCGCCAGCGCGCTCGGGCCGAGAACGAAGATGGCGGGCGTCACCGCCGCGTCTCTTCCGCAGCGGGGACGAGGATCATCGAGAAATAGGGGACTTCCGCGGGGTCGACCTCGGCGAGGGAGAGGACACGCTCGCTCGCAAGGCTCGCATGCTCGACATAGATCGCGTGCTCGGCGCGGCCAAGCCGCTCCAGTACCTGCCGCGCCTTCGCGAAGTTCCGCCCGAGCTTCAGGATCGCCGCGGCCTCCGCCTGCCGGAGATGCTGCTCCAGCAGGGGCTCCGGGAGTGTCGCGGGGATCGCCGTCAGTGCGGTCTCGCGGCTTGCGAGCGGCAGGCGAGCGGCGGCGGCGCAGGCCGTGAGCGAGGTGATCCCCGGCACGATGCGCGTGGGGTAGGTCGCGCCCAGCCGTTCGAAAATCTGGATGAAGGAGCCGTAGAAAAAGGGGTCGCCTTGGCAGAGGAGCGCCACGTCGCGGCCCGCCTTCAAGTGTACCGCAATCTCGGCTGCGGCCGCGTCGTAGACGGCTTGCGCGGGGTGCCGCGCGCGCTCCATGGGCACGGGGATCGCGATCTCCACCTTTCCGGGGTTGAGCTCGCTCGCGACGATGCCGCGCGCGAAGCTTCGCCCCGCCTCGGGAGCGAGATAGGCAACGACGGGTGCCGCGCGAAGGATGCGCAGCGCCTTCACCGTCACCAGCTCGGGATCGCCGGGTCCGACGCCGATGCCCCAGAGGGTTCCCGTCACGGCGGCGCGCTCCGATAGAGCCGCAGCGTCACGCGCCGGCCATTCGAATAGTTGATGCCGGCGACCTCGCCGACGGCCGCGACCGCGAGGCCTGCTTTGTCGAGGCTCGCGTGAAACACGGCATCTTCGCGGTCGCTTACGAGCACGACGGCGCTCGGAATTTTCTGCAGGAGTTCCGCCGCACCGTCGACTGTGGTGAGCCTCGTCGCCGTCCCCATGAGGAAGACGAGGCTCGGCTCCGAATATCCGACGGCGAGCAGCGGTCGCCCTTCTAGGTGCTCGCGCGCGACGAGCGCGGCGATGCCGCGGCTCAGCCAGATCGGGTCGAGCGCGGGCAGGACGAGGCCGAAGCCCACGCCCGCGAACACCGCCGCGGCGGCGATGCCAGGCCAGATGCGGGCGCTGCCGCGCTGCAGGCTCTTCAGGAATTGCGCTGCCAGCACGAGCGTCACGGCCGCCCCCACTACGGCAGCCGGCATAGCGCCGCCCAGGAGATAGTTCGGCAGCGCAATCATGCCGCCCGCGATCACGAGCGTCGCGAGTCCCCAGAGCGCGATGCAGAGGCCCTCGAGCCAATGCCAGCGCTCGCCCGCGTCCCGACCCAAAAGCGCCCGCGCGGAGAGCAGCGCGAGCGCGGGATAGGTCGGAAGCACGTAGTGCGGAAGCTTGGTCGGTATTGCCTCCATCGCGATCCAAAACGGGACGATCCAGGCGATGAGGAAGCGAATGGTCTCGTCTCTGCGCTCGCGCCAGGCGCTGCGCGCGGCCATGCCGAGCGCGATCGAGCCGGGCCAGAAGCTCACGAATGCCAACGCCAGATAGGTTCCCGGCGGCGCCCCATGAGATTCCTGGCCATGCAGCAGCTTCGCCAGGAGGTCGCCGCCGCCGGCCTCGGCGACGAAGGCGCCGTCAGTCGCGAAGATGATCGCGAGGAACCACGGCCCCGCGATCAGCAGCATCAGCGGCACGCCCCAGGGAAATCGCAAGCCGAGGAGCCAGCGCCAGCGCCGATCATAGAAGGCGAGCGCCACCGCGGTGAGGAAGCTCGCAAGCAGCGCGACCGGTCCCTTGATGAGGAGCGCCGTACCCTGCGCACACCAGAAAAGGAACGCCCAGCTGCGCGGAACCTCGCCTCCAGCCTGGCTGCGCCGGTAGATCTCGCCGAGCGCACCCTGAGCCGCCACGACCGTCGCAAGCAGCACCGCGTCCGTCTTGGCGAGATGCGCCTCGACGATGAGACCGAGCGAGGATGCGAGGAGGACCGCGCCCAGGAACGCGGCCTCGCGCCCGACCCAGGCGCGGCCGAAAGCGAAGGTGAGCAATACCGCCGCGAGCGCGCCCAGCACCGAAGGCACGCGATAAGGCCAGATCGCCGGGCTCTCGGCGTCGCTGAAGAGCGCGACGCTTGCGGCTTGCAGCCAGTAGATGCCCGCGGGTTTCTTGTTGCGCGCCTCGTCCTGGAAGCGGATGCGGACGAAGTCCTGCGTCTCCAGCATCTGCCGCGTCGCCTGCGCGAAGCGCGACTCGTCCCGATCGGTCGGCGGCAGGCTCGCAAGGCCCGGCAGGAAGAGCACCAGCGAGAGCGCGACCAGCAGGGCCGGCGCGCGCCAGCCGCGTGTGAGCTCGGCAAGGCTCATGCCGCTGCGTCCTTCGCAAGGACGAGCTGCGTCACCGGCATGTGCGGGCGCCAAGCCCGCCTCGCGCCGAGCGGCTCCGCCTCGCTGATTGCGATGCGCAGGAGGCGTCCGCCCTGCCGTGCGTGCCAATCGAGGAGGCGGGCCTCGCCCGCGAGCGTCACGGCATTCGCGACCAGGCGACCCCCCGGCGCGAGCGCGCTCCAGGCGGTCTCGACGAGGCCCGGCGCGGCGATGCCGCCGCCGAGGAAGATCGCGTCGGGACGCGGCAGGCTCCGGAGCGCCTCCGGCGCCTCGTCCGCGACGATCTCGAGCTCCGGAACTCCGAGCTCCGCAGCGTTCGTCGCGATGAGCGCCGCGCGCGCGGACTCGCGCTCGATCGCGATGGCGCGGCTGCCGCCGAGGCGGAGCCACTCGATTGCGATCGAGCCCGCGCCCGCGCCTACGTCCCAGAGGAGCTCGCCCGGGAGCGGCGCCAGCGCCGCGAGCGTCGCCGCCCGCACCGCGCGCTTGGTGATCTGCCCGTCGTGCCGGAACGCATCGTCGGGAAGGCCCGCGGCGCGAGAGAGAACGCGCGCTCCGGGCCCGGCGATGCATTCGACGGCGATCGTGTTGAGATCGGCGGATCCGCCGTGGCGCCAGCCCGCAGCGGCACCCTCCTGCCGACGCTCGCGCTCGCCGCCCATGTGCTCGAGCACGGTGAGTCGGCTCTCGCCCCAGCCGCGCGCGGCGAGATAGGCCGCGACCGCCGCGGGCGTAGCGCCGTCCTCGCTGAGGATCAAGAGACGCTTGCCCGGTGCCAGGTGGAGAGCGAGGCGCTTCAGCGGTCGGCCGTGCAACGTGAGCGTCGTGCACTCCGCGAGCGGCCAATGCAGTCGCGCTGCCGCTAGGCTGAAGGCGCTGAGCCCCGGCAGGACCAGCATCTCCTCGCGGCCGAAACGACGCGCGAGCGTGGTTGCGACGCCGTACCAGAGCGGGTCGCCCGTCGCCAGCACGACGACGCGCTTGCCGCGCCGCGCCGTGATCTCACCGACGGTGTCTGCGAGCGGCCGGCGCCAGGGGAGGCGCTCCGCCTTTCCCGCCGGCACCATCGCGAGATGCCGCTCGCCGCCCACGAGCACTTCCGCCTGCTCCACGAGTGCGCGTGCCGCAGGCGTTAGTCCCGCAAGCCCCTCCTCGCCGAGACCGATGACGGAGAGCCAGGTCACCCCATGCCCTCCGCGAGCGCGTTCACCGCCGCCGCCGCGAGCGCGCTCCCGCCGCGGCGTCCCGCGAGCGTCACGTAAGCGAGGCCAAAGGGGTTTTCCGCAAGCGCCTGCTTCGCTTCCGCGGCGCCCACGAAGCCAACGGGAAAGCCGAGTACCAGCGCCGGTTTCGGCGCGCCCGCTGCAATCATCTCCAGGAGATGGAAGAGCGCCGTCGGTGCGTTCCCGATCGCGACGATCGCGCCCTCGAGGCTTGGGCGCCACAGCTCCGCCGCCGCCGCCGATCGCGTGGTGGCGAGCTTTCGCGCGAGCGCAGGCACGCGGCGATCCCTGAGAGTGCAGAGGAGGGCCGTCCGCCGCGGCAGG
Source organism: Allostellaceae bacterium (assembly GCA_035581425.1). GTDB lineage: Bacteria > Pseudomonadota > Alphaproteobacteria > ATCC43930 > CGMCC-115725 > DASZHJ01. The sequence continues at coordinate 18,219 of DATJVP010000112.1, forward strand.
CGCCCCCGCATGATACCGGCCGCCACCATCTCCGCATCGACGAGGACCGACGCTCCCGAGGCGAGCGCCGCCCGCCCCACGGCGATGGCGCCCGCGGACCAGCGGAGCGCCGCCGCGAGCTCTGGATCGCCCGCGGCGTGAACGAGACGCAGCACCAGCGGACGCAGCTCGGCTGGGAAAGGAGCGAGGTCGACCTCGCGCCGGATGAGCGCGAAGGAGCGGCGATAGATCGCGTCGGGGTCGCGGAGATAGCGATAGCGCGGATGCGCAGCGGCACGGCGCGCGAGGCCGCCGGCGACCCCGAGCACCCAGCCTTCCTCGCGCTCGACCCGCTTGCGCTCCTCGGGGTTGAGCGCGGGATCGCCTGCAAAGAGCGGCGCCAGCGCGCCCTTGCCGTCGAGGCTCGCGAAATGCTCGGCGAGGTGCCGCACCTGTGCCGAGTCCTTGACCTCGCCGGCACGCGCGGGCGCGGGAACCAAGGAAGGATAGATTTCCGCCATCACCGCGGGAGGGTGGCGGCTCGGAGGCGGCGCCGCAAGCCCGGTTTCGAAGGGCCAGACGCGGAGCACGTCGCGCAGCGCGGGATCGTCGCGCAGCGCACGCAGCACGGGAATGCCGGTGAGGGCCTGGCCGCCCGCGGAGCCTGTGCCCGCAAGCTTCCAGCCGGGCTGCGGTCCGCGCATTCGCGCCTCGACGAGGCGATGCTCGGGAAACTCGCGTTCGTCGTGGCGGCGATGGTGCTTCGGCGCGAGGAAGGCGCTCGCTTTGCTCGCGGGGCAACCCCAGAACGGATAGGCCGCGCCGGTGAGCCGGCGGTTGAGCTCGGCGCCGACGGCGAAGCGGTTGTTGCGGTTCTCGGGCCCGTCTTCGAGAAGTCCCGCGATCTCGTCCCAGATCGCGCGCCAGGGCTCGCCCGCGAGGCCGAGCCGTGCCGCGAGTCCCGCGGGATAGGCGAAGGGAAAGTCGAAGCCCAGAAGCATCCTCTCGCCGCGCGCGACGCCCGCGATCAGCAAGCCGCGCAGCACGGCGTTGGCGTCCGCGCGGGTCGCGAGGTTCTCGTGCAGCACCGTCTCGATCTTGCCGCGATGACGCCGCAGCGCCGCAACCCAGATGCTGTCGCTGCCGAGCCGCGGCACATTCGCCGCGCTCCAATCCACCATGACGTAGTGATCGAAGAGAGCGCGCGGACGCAAGACTCAGTCCGTCTCCCGCGGGGAGTGGCCGTGATGATGGTGGTGGTGATGGTGGTGATCGCCGTCGTGGTGATCGTGATCGTGTCCGTCGACCCCGATGCCGCGGACGTGGTGGTGGTGCCCTTCCTGCGGCGCTCCCGCTTCGGCTTCGTAGCCGAGGATCTGCGTGCGGTATTTGCAGAGCTGGCAGTTCATCGCGGGGGCACCGTCCTCGGTCTCGCGTACGCGGTCGGCGAAGCAGTCCAGCACCAGGGGATGATCGTTGAGATAGGGCGCCTTCACGATCTCGACGCCCGGGAGCTCCGTCGCCGCGCGGTCGGCAGCCCCGTAGATGCGCTTCACCAGCACGCCCGTGAAGAGGAAATAGGGGAACACGACGATGCGCGGGAAGCCGAGCCGCGCCGCACGGCGGAGCGCCGCGTCCGTCCGGGGATGCGCGACGCCGCTGAATGCGACCTCCGTCCAGCCGAAGCCCATGCCCTCCGAAAGCATGCGCGCGACCTTCGCGATGTTGCTGTTGGCGTCGGGATCGTTTGTGCCGCGGCCCACGACGAGGAGCAGGGTCTCCTCGCGCTTCGCCTTGCCCAGCACGGGCTCGATCCGATCGGCTGCCGCGCGCAGAAGCTTGGGCTCGATCCCGAGCTCGCGGCCGAAGCGGACTTCGATGCCGGGATTCTCGGCGGCGAAGCTGTTGATCTCCCAGGGCAGGTCGTTTTTGACGTGCGCGGCGGCGAAGAGCATGCCCGGGACCGCGACGATGCGCCGCGCGCCTTTGCGTTTCAGTGCATCCAGCCCCTCACGAATGATCGGCCGCGCGAATTCGAGATAACCGGTCTCGACGTCATGCTCCTCGAGCCGCGTGCGCAGGGCCCCCGCGAGCCGCTCGAACTCCCGAATCGCTTCGGGATCACGACTCCCATGCCCGCACACCATCACCGCTGTCTTGCTCATGCGTGGTTCCTGCTGTTTCCGTCGCACCTTCGTTCGTGCGTGTGTGCAGAACGTAATTCGTTGACGTTGCGGCCCTCGGCCCCCGATGCTCCGCGGCGATGCTGCCGCTCTTTCCGCCCGATCCCGCACACGTCGATCCGCTGCTGCTTCTGCTGGCAGCGCTGGCGGTGGACGCGCTGATTGGCGATCCGCCGGCGCTCTTCCGCCGCGTGCCGCATCCGGTTGCGCTGGTCGGGAGCCTGATAGGGGCGCTCGAGCGCGGCCTCAATCGACGCGAGCTCGACGATGGGGCCAGGTGGTGGCGCGGTATCGCGGCGGTGCTCGTGACCGTTGCACTCGCTGGCGGGGTCGGTGTCGCGATCGATCGTGTCTCCGGCCAATTCCGCTGGGGCTGGGTTATCGAGATTGCAGCGCTCGCCATGCTGGTGGCGCAGCGCAGCCTCTTCGATCACGTGCTCGCGGTCGCGCGGGCGCTGGAGCGCGGCGGACTCGCGGCGGGGCGCCTCGCCGTGAGCCACATCGTCGGTCGCAATCCCGAGCATCTTGACGCGCACGGCGTCGCCCGCGCCGCCATCGAATCGCTCGCGGAAAATTTCGGCGATGGGGTGGTGGCGCCGGTCTTCTGGTATGTGCTGCTGGGATTGCCGGGGATTTGCGCAATGAAAGCGATCAACACGCTCGACAGCATGATCGGCCATCGCTCCGAGCGCTACCGCGCTTTCGGCTGGGCGGCAGCCCGGCTCGACGATCTCGCGAATCTCCTGCCCGCGCGTCTTGCGGGCGCGCTCATCGCGCTGGCGGCGGTCGCAGTTCCCGGAGCCGACGGCGGCCATGCGCTGCGAGCGATGCTCCGCGACGCGCGCAAGCACCGCTCGCCCAATGCCGGCTGGCCCGAGGCCGCGATGGCGGGCGCCCTCGATCTCTCGCTCGGAGGGCCAAGGCGCTACGGCAGCGAGCCCGTGAGCGAGGCCTGGCTCGGCAGCGGGAGCGCCGAGGCTGCCCCCGCGGACATCCGCCGTGCGCTCGGCGTCGCCGTCGTGGCCTGCGTCCTGCAGGCGGCGTTGGTGGCGGCAATCGCCGGGCTCCGCCTGAGCTCGCAATAGGTCAGCGCGCACGCGCGATCTCCACGAGAGCGGCTACGTCGAGATGGGTCTCGCAGTGATCGGCGAGCGCATCGAGGGCGCCCTCGACCCGCTCCTCGTAGACGAGCGACGCGTCGACTGCGGCGCCGAGATTGCCGAGGAAGGCCCGACGGAAGGCCTCGTCCGCGAAGATCCCGTGGAGATGACAGCCCATGACGCGACCGTCGGCGGAAACGGCGCCGTCGAGCCCGTCGCGCAGGCGCAGCATCGGCCGCGCCGTGCCGGGACCGTCGGTGCGGCCGACATGCATCTCGTAGCCGCGCACGAGGGCACCGGTCGCGAGCGCCACGCCCTCGACCTCGGCCAATCGCTTCTCCGTCGTCAGCACGGTCTCGACGTCGAGGAGACCCAAGCCCGGCGCTTCACCGGCAGCACCCTCGATGCCCTCGGGATCGGCGATGCGGCGGCCCAGCATCTGATAGCCCGCGCAGAGCCCCAGCACCGCGCCGCCGCGGCGGCGATGGGCGAGGATGTCGATATCCCAGCCTTCCGCCCGCAGCGCCGCGAGGTCCGCGAGCGTCGCCTTCGAGCCCGGGAGCAGCACGAGATCGCAGAGCGGAAGCGCCCGGCCCGGCGGCACAAGCTCGACCGCCACGTCGCTCTCCGCGCGAAGCGGGTCGAGATCGTCGAAATTGGCGATGCGCGGAAGGCGCGGCACCGCAATCCGAAAGCGCCCGGCGCGTCGCGGCGGCGGCAGGCGATCGAGCGCCAGCGCGTCCTCCGCGGGAAGCTCGTGTGCGCGCGCAAAGAAGGGAACGACGCCGAGCGGGCGGAGGCCCGTCATACTCCGGATCGTCTCGATGCCTCCTGCAAAGAGCGTGGGATCGCCGCGGAACTTGTTGACGACGAAGCCGCGGAGCCGTGCGCGCTCGTCCTCCCGCAGCAGCAAATGCGTGCCGCAGAGTTGCGCGATGACGCCGCCGCGCTCGATGTCGCCGACGAGCACCACCGGAAGATCGGCCGCCTCGGCGAAGCCCATGTTCGCGATGTCGCCGTCGCGGAGGTTCACCTCGGCGGGACTGCCGGCGCCTTCCACCAGGACGATGTCGGCGCCCGCCGCGGTGAGCTCGAAACTCTCGAGGACCCGCGGCAGCAGGCTCGCGCGAAGCGCCTGATATTCGCGGGCACCTGCGCTACCGAAAAGCCGGCCTTGCACCACGACCTGCGCCCCGCGTTCCGATTGCGGCTTCAACAGCACCGGGTTCATGTGGACGGAGGGTGCTATGCCCGCGGCCCGCGCCTGCAGCGCCTGGGCGCGGCCGATCTCTCCGCCTTCGGCCGTGACGGCAGCATTGTTCGACATGTTCTGCGGCTTGAACGGGCGGACGCGGAGGCTGCGACGGTGGAGCGCGCGAGCGAGCCCCGCCGTCAGCAGCGATTTCCCCACATCCGATCCCGTCCCTTGCAGCATGAGCGCGGGCGTGCGGCGCGCAAGGCCAGGGCCTCCGCTCATGCAGGACGGGCGCTCACTTGTGGCCCGAGATCTGATTGAGCATGCTCTCGAGATTGCGCGCGCCGGAGTTCGAGTATTTCCGGGCCAGCACGATGTCGTTGAGCCGCGCGCCGGGCTTGTAATAGGCCTCGTTGTAGCTGGGCCGCGGCTTCATGACGCCGCCCTGCAACGCGATTCCGCCGAAGAGGCCTTTCGATTCCGCGAAGGCGTAGATGTCGGCGCCGCCATGCGCGGTGGTGGACGCCTCGGCGCCCGCGCCCAGCGTGGCGATCGCGAGACCGGCCTCGGCGCCGATCTTGAATTCGTCCTGCATCACCGCGGTGAGCGCCTTGTCGCTCATGATGATGAGGGCGATCTTCGAGACCTCGACGCCGATCTGCAGCCCGACGGAGCCCGCGCCCAAGGTGTAGAAGGCGGGCGGGCTCCAGGTATTGGTTTTGGGATCGCGCACCAGCAGCACACCGCTGCCGCCCTGGGCGCCCAGGATGAATCCGCCCTTCACCAGCTCCGGCACCATCAGGATACCCCGCGCGCGATGCAGGAGCTCGCGGACGTTGGTGGCGGCACCCGAGCCGTTGCGGATCGTGCGCGCCATCACATAAGCCCCGTCGACGACGTCCTGCTGATCGCTCGCCCACGCCGTGGCGGGCAAGATCGGCAGCAGCAGCGCAAAGATCGCCAGCAAAATGCGTCGCATGGTTCCTCTCCTCAGGTCAGGGTTCGTGGGATCAGAATTCGATGCCCGCTTGCGCCTTCACCCCCGCACGGAAGGGATGTTTCACGAGCTTCATCTCCGTGACGAGGTCCGCGATTTCCAAGAGCTCCGGCTTGGCGTTCCGTCCGGTGACGATGACGTGGAGGTCGCGCGGCTTCGCCGCGAGCGTCGCCACCACCTCCGCGACCGGAAGATAATCGTAGCGCAGGACGATGTTGAGTTCATCGAGCAAGACGAGCCGGTAGGAGGGGTCGGCGAGCATCGCCTTCGCTGCTTCCCAGGCAGCGCGAGCAGCGGCGATGTCGCGCGCGCGGTCCTGCGTCTCCCAGGTGAAGCCCTCGCCCATCGCCTTCATGGTCACGAGATCGGGGAAGCGTTGCAGCACCGAGCGCTCGCCGGTCGCCCAGGCTCCCTTGACGAACTGCACGATACCGACGCGCATGCCGTGGCCGAGGCAGCGCAGCACCATGCCGAAGGCCGCGGTCGATTTTCCCTTGCCGGTGCCGGTGTGCACGATGACGAGGCCGCGCTCCTCGGTCTTGGTCGCGAGGATGCGCTGGCGCACGGCCTTACGCAGCGCCGCCTTCTCGGCGTGGCGCCGGTTGAGTTCCTCCTCGCTCTGGGGATCGCTCATGGCCTCGCCTCCCGCAGGACCGTGTCGCGGAGGCTGTTGCTGCGGGGTTTCCAGAGCCCGCGGTCGATTGCCTCGGCGAAGCGTTGCGCCATCTCCGCGAGCGCCGCGGGATTGCGCTCGCTAAGAAAGCGGCGTACCTCGGGATTGCCGAGATAGGCGTCGTAGACGGCGTCGAATTGGCGATCGCTCACGGCATGCGCGGTCGCTGCGAAAGCGAAAAGGTAATCGACGGTCGCCGCCATCTCGAAGCCGCCCTTGTAGCCATGCCGCAGCATCGCGCCGATCCACTTCGGGTTGATGACACGGGCGCGCACGACGCGGGCGATTTCCTCGGTGAGGGTTACCGCGCGCGGTCGCTCCGGGCGCGAGTGGTCCATATGATAGACCGCCGGCGTCGTGCCCGCGAGATGCCGCACCGTCGCCGCGAGCCCACCCTCGAACTGGTAATAGTCGTCGCTGTCGAGGATGTCGTGCTCGTGATTGTCCTGGTTCTGCACGACGGCCTCCACGGCGCCGAGTCGCGTGCGGAAGGCGCCCGCGTCCTCCACGCCCTCGTCCCCGGCGCCGTAGCGGTAGGAGCCCCAGGCGAGATAGGCGGCGGCGAGATCGCCGTCGTCGCGCCAGAGCCGCTCGTCGATGAGCGCCTGCAGCCCCGCTCCGTAGGCACCAGGTTTCGAGCCGAAGACGCGGGCGCCCGCGCGACGCGCGGCCTCGGCTTCGGGAACGCCTGCCGCGACGAGGGAGGCATGCTCGGCGGCCACGCTCTCGGCGAGCGGGTTGACCGCTGGCGGCTCGTCGAGGGCCGCGACGGCTCGCGCGGCGCTGTCGAGGAGGTCGATCAGGTTTGCGAAGGCGTCGCGGAAGAATCCGGAGACGCGGAAGGTCACGTCGACGCGGGGACGGCCGAGGAGGCTTTGCGGCAGCACCTCGAATCCGACGACCCTGCCGGTAGTGGGCTCCCAGCGCGGGCGCACGCCCATCAACGCCAGCGCTTGCGCCACGTCGTCGCCGCCCGTGCGCATGTTGGCGGTGCCCCAGGCGGAGAGCGCGATTCGCCTGGGATAGCTCCCGTGTTCCTGCGCGTGGCGCTCGACGAGGAGCGCCGCCGACTTCCAGCCGAGCGCCCAGGCTGCGGGCGTCGGCAGCGCGCGGGTGTCTACGGAGTAGAAATTGCGCCCCGTCGGCAGTACCTCCGGCCGTCCGCGGCTCGGCGCGCCGGAAGGGCCAGGCGGGACGAAACGGCCCGCAAGGCCTCGCAGCAATCCCTCGATCTCGGCCGCACCCGACGCCGCGAGCGCCGGCGCAAGGCGTGCGCGGAGCTCCTGCAGCACGGCCCGCGTGCGCGTCCAGCCTGCCTCGGCCGAGGAGGTGTCGGCGACGAGCGCGCGTCCCAGCGCTTCCAATCGCTCGACGGTATCGCCGGTGCTCCGCCACGGCGCTTCGCCTGCGAGCGCCGGGGGTCGCGGGCCCGCCCAGTCGCGTGCGAGATCGGCGTCAAGCGGATCGAAGCCGAGACCGAGATCGCCGGCGAGCGCCCGCAGCAGCGAGTCTTGCTCGGGCTGCGTTCCCCGCGGCAGGCGCGCGAGGGCCATGAGCAGGTCGGCGCGGTTGTCGTCCTCCGGCGAGGAGCCGAAGACGTGCAGTCCGCCGCGGATTTGCCGCTCCTTGATCTCGCAGAGATAGCCGTCGAGCTTCGGGAGCGCCGTCTCCACCGTCTCCGCCTCGGCGATACCGCATTCCTCGGCGATACCGCTCGCGCGCGCGGTTTCGAGGATGCGGAGCGCCAAGGGCTTCACGCGGCGAGGATCCCCGGAGGCCGCCGCGAAATACTCGTCGACGAGCCGCTCCAACTCCGCCAGCGCGCCATAGCTTCCCGCGCGTGTCAGCGGCGGCGTCAAGTGATCGACGATCACCGCTTGCGACCGGCGCTTCGCCTGCGTGCCCTCGCCGGGATCGTTGACGATGAAGGGATAGAGATGCGGGAGCGGACCGAGCGCCGCTTCGGGGAAGCACTCCGCCGAGAGCGCGACCGCCTTGCCCGGCAGCCATTCGAGATTGCCGTGCTTGCCGACATGGACGACCGCTTGCGCACGGAAGCCGTCGGCGAGCCAGGCATGGAAGGCGAGATAGCCGTGTGGCGGCACGAGGGCGGGATCGTGCTGGCTGGCAAGGGGATCGAGGTTGTAGCCGCGCGCAGGCTGGATCGCGACGACGACGTTGCCGAATCGCAAAGCGGGGACCGCGAATGTGCCGCAATCGAGCTCGCCCGGGCGGAAAAACGGATCGCGCTCGGGCGGGCCCCAGCGCTCGCTCACGCGCTCCTGCACCGCGCGCGGCAGGCTCGCGAGATAGGCGTTGTAGCTCGCGCAGGAGAAACTCTCCTCGCCCATGCGGTCCCCATGCGTCAGCGCATTGGTCGGGCCCGCGAGAAGCTTCGTCATGAGGTCATCGCCATCGGCGGGGATATCGCCGACGCGATAGCCCGCCGCGGCGAGCGCACGCAGGATCGCGACCACGCTCGCGGGCGTGTCGAGGCCGACGCCGTTGCCGACGCGCCCGTTCTTGTTCGGATAATTCGCGAGTACGAGCGCGACCCGCCGCTCTGCGGGCGGCGTGCGGCGAAGTCGCACCCAGTTGCGCGCGAGCTCCGCGACAAAGGCGACGCGGTCGGCGACGGGCTGATGGCGCACGAGGTCGGCCTCGGTCAGCGGATCGCGTTGCGCCTCGCCCTTGAAGGAGAGGGCGCGCGTCACGATCCGGCCGTCCACTTCCGGCAGTGCCACTGCCATCGCGACGTCGCGGGGATCGAGCCCGCGCGTGCCCTCGCGCCAGCGATCGATACTGCCGCTCGCGAGAATCACCTGCAGCACCGGACAATCGCCGGCCAGCGCGGGAGCCGCAGGTCCGCCAGGCGCTGCGACCGAGAAGCCCGTCGCATTGAGTACGATCTCCGGCGCTGCCGCGGCGAAGCTCTCGGCGAGGATCGCCTGTGCCTGCGTATCGCGCAGGCTCTGCGCGAAGAGCGGGAGCGGATTCAACCCGCGCGCGGCGAGCGCCGCGATAAGCGCGTCGATAGGCGCGAGATCCGCCGCCTGCACGAGCGCACGATAGAAGAGGACCGCGGCTACCGGCGCTTCGGCCTGCCAGTGCCGCCGGATCGCCGCGAGGTCCGGCAAGGGCTCGCCGGGCCAATAGAGACCGGCGCGCAGCAGCGGACGCGGCTCGCGCCAGTCGACAGAACGGCCGAGCAGCGTCGCGGCGTAGCGCAGGAACTCCCGGGCATTGTCGGGGCCGCCCTCGACGAGGAAGCGCCAGAGGCGCTCGCACGCCTCGGGGGCGAGGGTCGAGAGCTGCGCCAATTCCGCGTCCGGCCGCTCGTCGCCGGGCAACAGTGCCAACGGAATGCCCTCGCCCCGGCAGGTCTCCACCACACGATCGATGCCGTAAGGCCAATATCCGCGGCCGCCGAGGAGCCGCACGACGACGAGCCGCGCCTTCGCGAGCACGGCCTCGACGTAGAGATCGACGGAGAGGTTGTGCCTGAGGCGCAGCAGGTTTGCGAGGCGGAGGCTCGGCGTCTCCGGCGCGCCGACGAGCGCTGACTGTGCCGCGGCGAGGCAGGCGATCTCGCTATCCGCCGCCGTCATCACGACGATCTCGCCGGGACTCTGGCCGAGATCGACCGCCGCCGCGCCGTCGAGGATCGTGCCGGGCTCAGCGGCTAGGAGATGCATAGTGGATCGCGCTCACGCCTCGATTGCGGCGGCAATGGCCGCGCGATCGAGGCCCTTCCGGCCGATGACGACGAGGCGGCTCGCGCGCAGCTCGCCCGCGGCCCAGGGCCGGTCGAAATAGTGCTGCAGGCGCTCGCCCACGCCCTGGACGACCTGGCGGAACTCCTTCCCGGGAACGTCGAGGAAGCCCTTGAGGCGGAGGATGTCGTGCGCGGCGGCGAGCGCGCGAAGACGCGCGAGGAAGCCCGGCGTGTCCGAGACCGGACCGCGCGCGACGACGAAGCTCTCGAAATCGTCGTGGTCGTGCCCGGGCTCGAGATCGTGATGCGAGGGACGGTTCGCGAGATCGTCCTCGGCGGCGGCGGCGAGGCCCAGCAGCACCGAGGGTGGCGCCACGCCGTGGCTCGCGGCGATCCATTTGGTCGCGGGGCGCAGTTTCGCCGCAAGCTCGGCCTCGGCAGCGGCCCGCGTCTCCGGCGTCATCAGGTCGGTCTTGTTGAGAACGACGAGATCGGCCGCGGCGAGCTGATCGGCAAAGACCTCCTCGAGCGGGTTGTCGTGGCTTTCCTCCGGGAGCGGAGCCTCCGCGAAGCGGCCCGCGGCGACGGCGGGACCGTCGACGACCGCGATCACGCCGTCGACGGTGACGCGCGCCTTCACCTCGGGCCAAGCGAAGGCCTGCACGAGGGGCTTCGGAAGCGCGAGGCCCGAGGTCTCGATGAGGATGTGGTCGGGCGGCTCCGGCCGTTCCAGCAGGCGCTCGAGCGTGGGCAGGAAATCCTCGGCGACGGTGCAGCAGATGCAGCCGTTCGCGAGCTCGATCACGTCCTCCTCGGAGCAGCCCTCGACGCCGCAGCCCAGCAGGATCTCGCGGTCGACGCCGAGCTCGCCGAACTCATTGATGACGAGGGCGAGGCGCCGTCCCTCGGGACGCGCGACCAGGTGGCGCAACAGGCTCGTCTTGCCGGCGCCGAGGAAGCCGGTGATTACTGTGGCAGGGATCTTGCGCGTCATAGAGAGGTCTCCGCGGCGACGATGTCTTTGAGCGTGAGCGGGAGGCCGGCGGCCATCAGCACGACGCGATCCGCCTGAGCCGCGATCCGCTGGTGCAGCAGGCCCGCTTGATCCCGGAAGGAGCGCGCGAGCGCGTTCTCCGGCACGATGCCCAGGCCCACTTCGTTGGCGACCAGCACCGCCGGCATCGGCATGGTCGCGAGCGCCGCGAGGAGGATCTCGCCCTCGCCCGCGGGGCCGCGCCCGGCGTGGAGCAGGTTCGCGAGCCAGAGCGTGAGGCAATCCACCAGCACGGGCCGGCTTGCCGCGCGGAGGCGGGAGGCGATCTCGAGCGGCTCCTCGATCGTCGTCCAGTGCGGCCCGCGACGCTCGCGGTGCCGCGCCACGCGCTCGGCCATCTCGGCGTCGCCCACGGTCGCAGTCGCGAGGTAGATCCCGCCGGTCGTGGCTCGCTCGATCATCGCCTCGCCGTGCCGGCTCTTGCCGGAGCGGGCGCCGCCGAGGATAAGCGTCACGCGCGGCAGGGCCACGTTCCTCGCGGGCGGATTGACGGATGACTGTCCCAGCATGACCCCCTCCTCCCACCGAGGACGGTTGGCGGTAACACGGATGACGAGGAGGTCTCCTGGCTCGGGGTCGTCGACCGCGGCGCCTTCCCAAATCCGGGCGCTCGTCCCGGACTCAGTGGCTGATGCCGCGATCTCGCCGCTTACAGTTGCGGGGGCAGCGCCGGCTTTACACCGGACTTCCCTGTCTCGTCGCGAGAGCAGAGGCTAGCACGGCGTGGAGGGCGAAAGAAGCCGGACACCGACGTGAGAGGCGTGCCAGAGACGAGATATTCCCTTTTTGTAGTCCAAGGCATTGATAAGACTACAAGAGACGCATGTGGGCGATTACGAATAGATTGATTTGTAGATCAAGTTTATTGACTTCTACATCAAGACCGTTCAGCTTCTCGAGGTTTCACTCGAGGGATCGACAGATGAGCGACCTCATCCACGAGATTTTTCGTCAGGCGCGAATCCGGAACCTCTCCAAAGCCCGTCTCGCCGACAAGGCGGGAGTGCGGCCAGAGACGCTCTCGCGACTCAAGCACCGTGAGAATTTTGACGTGCGCACGCTGAGCTCGCTCGCGCTCGCCGTCGGCTGCCGCCTTGCGCTGGTGCCGCTCGAACTCGGTGAGGATGCAGTTTTTTCGCCGCGTGAGAATGCGCGGGCCAAGGCAAAGTCCCGGCGGCTCGACGAGGAAATGATCGAGTCGCGATTGGCCTCGCGCGAGGAGGTTCAGCGGCGCAACGCCTTCTTCGCCTTCCCGAACGCGCAGTTTCGGATCAAGCCGCTCACGCCGAAGAAGAGCTGATCGGTGGCCGCAGGACCTGAAGGCGGGGCTGCCTTCACCGCGGCGGAAGCCCTCGAAGTCGCGCGCCGACTCCAGGAGGTTCCCTCCATCGTGCTCGTCGGGGGTCAAGCCTTGAACTTCTGGGCGGAGCAATTCCGTGGCGACGTCCCGGAGATCGATCGCCTCGCGCCATTCGAAAGCAGGGACATCGATTTTCTCGCCAGCGTTCGTGACGTGGAGGCCTGCGCGAGGTGCCTCGGGGGAACCGCGAGATATCCGAGCATCGATCAAGTCAACACGCCCGAGGTCGGCGTCGTTCATTGCATCCTGAACGGCAAGGAGCTGAAGATCGATTTCCTCGGATATCTCGCCGGACTGAGTTCCGACCGCGTCAGAGAGGCCGCTATCGAGGCAACGGTTGACGGCGTCGTGCTGCACGTCATGCATCCGATCAACATCGTGCGGAGCCGGATCGCGAACGTCATCCAGCTACGGCGCAGCGATGCCCTCGCGCTGCGTCAAGCGCGCACCGCTTCCTACGTCGCCGCTGAGTTCATCCGGCGAGCGGCGACGGAGGATCCGCGCATCGCTCTTGATCTGATCGAAGCGGTTCTCGAGATCGCGCTCTCGCGCGACGGTATCAAGGCATGGCACGCATTCGAGATCGACGTGTTTTCCGCCATGCGGTCATTTCAAGGGCTTCCCGCAGCTTTTGCCGAACGGAGGCTGCCGCAAATGCTAGGCCAGCTCGCGGGCAAGCGAAAGCGATTCGCGGACAACCAAAAGCGGCGGAAAGATCGCGAGTCTTCGCGTCGCTAGGATTGCGGCCGATCGAGCGCCCTCAGCCGATCCCCGCAAGGCCGAGCTTTGGATCGAAGCGTCGCGAGCGGCCTGCGCGGAGCGCGCGAAGATAGGAGCGGAAGCGGAAGAGGATCCCGAGGAGGAGCACGCCCGCGATGACCGCGGGAAAGGCGATCTCGATCTTGCCCATGGCCGCCATCACGATCAGCAGCACGAGGAGCGGCGTCACCACGACCACGCCTATCAAGGTCACGATCCAGAAGAGCCAGAGACCCATCGGCATTCCCGCCCAGAACTCGGCGGTGGGATTGGCGGCGGCGATCCGCCGGAGAAGCGTGTCGAGGAAGGGATCGAAGCTCTGATGCCGATCCCGGAAGCGGCCGAAGCTCTCGAAATGGTTGCTGGAGAGCACGATCGTCCGGCCATGCCGCGGCCGGATCACGCAGCGCCGGAAGCCCGGGGCGACCAGCGCGCTCGCAAAGCCCATCGAGGGCGAATCGTAGACGCGCAGCGAGCGGATCTCGGCGAGCGGGAGGCTCGTCTCCTTGCCGTCGATCGTGCAGAAAAGCGCGCTCTCGGTCGCGCGGTAGGTCGCTTCCTTCTGGAATTGGGAGAGGCGGAAGGTGTAGCTCGGATCGGCCATGAGGGCTCAGCGCGGCGGCTGGTTCACCGCGACGACGCGCCAGGGATGGCCTTGCGCCTCGTCGGCGAAGAAGTCGAGGCGGGTGAGGGAGCAATTCGCGATCTCGATCGCCAGCTGCGCCTCCGGCGTCAAGTCCAGCGCCTCGCCGAGCGCCGCGCGGATGGTGCCGCCATGCGTCACGGCGATGATGTCGCGCCCGGCGTGCTCGCGGGTAAGGCGCCGCACCGCGGGGGTGACGCGCGCCGCCAAGTCCATGTAGCTCTCGCCGCCCGGCGCCGCCACATGTGCGGGCGCGAGCCAGAAGCGGTGCAAGGTCTCCGCCTGCTTGTGCGGGAGGTCCGCGTATTTGACGCCCTGCCACTCGCCGAAATGCTGCTCCGCAAGCTCGGACTCGACCAGCACCGCGGGGCCCGGAATGGGATCGGGGCCCGGCAGCCCCGCGCGGACGATCGCAGCGGCGGTGAGGTGCGTGCGCTGAAGCGTGCTCGTGACCCAGACCGCATCGCGCGGCAGCAGTCGCGCCAGCGCCTCGAATGTCGCGGCATCGCTCGTGTCGCAGGGGAGGTCGGTCTGGCCGTAGCAGCGGCCGTCGTTGACGGTGACGGGCGCGTGGCGCACCCACCACCAGCGCGTCACAGTGGTCATTGCGACGCCACCAGCAGGGTCATGATTTCTCCGATTTGCTGGGTCGCGCCCAGCGTGTCCCCTGTGTAGCCGCCGATCCGACGCCGCGCAAGGATTGCCATGATCCCCATCGCCACCGCCACCAGCGCGAAGGTCGCAATTCCCCGGCTCGAGCCCAGCGCAACCATCGCGACGGCGATCGCGATGATGAGCGCGACCGTCGTCGTGGGCGGCGTCGGTTGTCCCGCTTCGGCGCCGAGCCCGTCGCTCCGCGCGGGTTCCAGCCAGAGCATCGCCATCGGCAGCAGCCCCCGCGAGAGCGCATGCGCGGCAATGAGCGCGTTGACCGCGCTCCGCGCATCCGGCATTGCCGCGAGCGCCGCCACTCTGAGGCCCACGCTGAAGAGGAGCGCCAGCACGCCGAAGGCGCCGATACGGCTGTCGCGCATGATCGCGAGCATATCCTCGCGCGAGCGCCCGCCGCCGAGCCCGTCGACGGTGTCGGCGAGCCCATCCTCATGGAGCCCGCCCGTCAGCAGCACCGTCGCGAGCACCGCTATGAGCGCCATCGCCATGATCGGGAGCCCGAACCGGTCGGTGACGGTAAAGGCGATCCCGCCCGCGACTCCCACAAGCACGCCCACGAGCGGAAATGCCCAGGCCGCGCGGGCGAGGCCCGCAGGTCCGAGTTCGACATCTGGCCGCAGCGGGATCCGCGTGAAGAACCCGACGGCGAGGCGCCACTCCGCCCCCAGGCTACGCCAATCGTGTCCGCTCTCGGGTGTCATGGCGGATGAGATACCGCAAGCGCGAGCGGGGCGCTACGGGGTTGCCGGACGGCCCGCGGCCGCCGCCGGCGACGATCCTAAGAGGGCGCGCCCGCGTTGCGTCCCTTCGCTCGGTGGGGGCAAACGTCGATCGCGGGGGTGCTATCCGGAAATCCTTCGAGACGCATTTCCGCGCGAGTAAGCGTCGAAACGCTGCCGAGGCGTGCACAGCCCTCGGATATGAGTGTCGGGGCCGGCATGGTGAAAATGCGGGCATTCCACACTCGCGCGGTCTTGTCTTCGGATGCGGTGACGATGCGCATGCCGTCGGAGCCGAAGCTTGCAGACCGCACGCGCGCCAAATGTCCGCGAAGCACAGCGATCTCCTCTCCGTCTGCGGCATTCCAGACGCGTGCCGTCTTGTCGCCGGATGCCGTCACGATGCGCGTCCCGTCGGGACTGAAGGCCGCGGTCAAGACGGAGCCCTCGTGTCCCCGGAGCACGGCGATCTCTCTTCCGTCGGCGGCGCTCCAGACCCGCGCGGTCGTGTCGGCGGATGCCGTGACGATGCGCTTCCCATCGGGGCTGAAGGTGGCGGACCACACCTCCCCCTCATGCCCGATGAGGACCGCGATCTGATTGCCGTCGGTAACGCTCCAGACCCGCGCCGTCCAGTCGGAGGATGCCGTGACGATGCGCGTACCGTCCGGGCTGAAGGCCGCGGACCGTACGGAGGCGACATGGGCTCGAAGTACCGCCCTCTCCTTGCCATCGGGGACACTCCAGACTCGCGCGATCGAATCGGCGGACGTCGTGACGACAGTGGCGCCATCGGGACTGAAGGCCGCGAACAGCACGGCGGCCGTGTGGCCGCGCAGGATCGTGACGTCGTTGGGATCGGCGACGTTCCAAATCCGGGCGGTCTTGTCCTCCGAGGCGGTGACGATGCGCGAGCCATCGGGGCTGAAGGCTGCGGACCGCACCGCATCCCCGTGTCCTCGCAGGATCGCAATCTCCTTGCCATCGGCGGCGTTCCAGATCCCAGCGGTTTTGTCGCCGGATGCCGTGACGATGCGTGTGCCGTCCGGGCTGAATGCCGCGGAGGAGAGGAAGGCCGTGTGCTCCGCGAGGATCGCAATTTCCTTGCCGTCGGCCGCGTTCCAAAGCCGCGCCGTCTTATCGCCGGATGCGGTGACGACATGTTTGCCGTCGGGGCTGAAGCTAGCGGCTCGCACGGCGTTCGCATGCCCGACAAGTACCGTGGCCTCCCCGACGTCGCCGATGTTCCAGACCCGCGCGCTCTTGTCGTCCGAGGCGGTGACGATGCGCGTGCCGTCGGCGCTAAAGGTTGCCGACCGCACTGCATCACCGTGTCCGCGCAGGACCGCAATCTCCGTGCCGTCGGCGGCCTTCCAGATGCGCGCCGTCCTGTCGGCGGACGCGGTTACGATGCTCGCACCGTCGGGACTGAAGGCCGCATTCGTCACCGCGTCCTCATGTCCCCGGAGGACCGCGAGTTCCTTGCCGTCGGCGGCATTCCAGACCCGCGCGGTCTTGTCGTCGGAGGCGGTGACCGCACGCGTGCCGTCCGGGCTGAAGGCCGCAGACCGCACTTCCGCGTCAAGTCCGAGGAGGATCGGCGTCCCTTCGCCGTCGGAAGCGCTCCAGATCCGTGCGGTTCGGTCGGCTGACGCCGTGATGATGCGGGTACCGTCGGGGCTGAAGGTCGCGGACAGAACCGCAGCCGTGTGTCCCTGGAGTTTCAGGATCTCCCTTCCGTCGACTGCGCTCCATACGCGCGCCGTCTTGTCGTCGGAGGCGGTGACGATGCGCGCGCCATCGGGGCTGAAGCTGGCGGACCGCATGAAGCCGGAATGTCCGCTGAGAACGGCGACCTCCCTCCCATCGGCGGCGTCCCAGATCCGCGCGGTCTTGTCGTCGGAGGCGGTGACGACGCGCATCCCGTCGGGGCTGAAGGATGCGCTTGAGACCGAGTCCATGTGCCCTTTTAGGACCGCGATCTCCTTGCCGTCGGCGGCGTTCCAGACCCGCGCCGTTTTGTCGTCGGAGGTGGTGACGATGCGTGAGCCGTCGCGGCTGAAGGCCGCGAATCGCACGGCGAGTGTGTGCCCGCGGAGGACTGCAATCTCGCTCCCGTCCGCGGCGTTCCAGACGCGCACGGTCGTGCCGTTCGAATAGGTGAGGATGCGCGTGCCGTCGGGGCTGAATTGAGCCCCGGCGACAGGACCATCGTCGCCGAGAAGGAGGCTCCAATTGCAGAGGAAAAGTGCCGCGGCCAGTTCCGGACCATTTCCGGCCGCGCCCGCTTGCGTCCGGACTGCATCGGCCTCGAGCCTCGCGGTGTGGACCGCAAGCCTGAGCGCCGTCATCCGATTGCCGCGCAGCCGCTCGATCGACGCGGTTTCGGCCACGACCTGGATGTGCGCGGCGTCGAGGGCCGCTTGGCGCTGGTCCAGGGAGCGCTGTTGCCACATCCCAAAGCCGAGCCCCGCAACGACCGCCGCGATCATTGCAGCCAAGGTCCAGCGAGCCATGCGCTGCATGCGAGCCGTTCGTCGCTGAGCTTCCGCCATCTGCGCAAGACGCGCCGCCTCGCGCTCCAGCGCCTCGGCCTTCTCTCGGCGCTCGGCCTCCTCGCGGGCGCGGCAGGCGACGAGATAGGCGGAGCCCGTCTTGCCGAGGCGCAGGCGAAAGTCCTCTCGCTCGACGAGGCGATCCGCCAGGGCGAGCCGATCGCCGCGGTGGCCGAGCCAAGCCTCGAGGCGCCCATTGCGGTCCCATTCGGCGGCGGCGCGCTCCACTCCTTCGGCCGTCATGAGATCGGCGGCGTCGGCGTCGAGCCAAGTCGCGAGCGCCGGCCATTGCCGCAGCAGGCTTTCATGCGCAATCTCGATCACGACCGTGCCTGCGCGCTGATCGGCAACGAGAAGCCGGGCGGTTACCAGGCGATCGACGATGTTGCGAGAGCGCTCCGGTATCTCCGCTGCGGCCGCCAGGCGGCGCATCGGGGCGCCGGTCTCGGCATCGATGCGCGCGAGCCAGGGGATGAACGCGGCGCGGATGCAGGCGAGCTGCTCCTCCTTGCCGGCGGGGATCGTCGGTGCGCGGAGCGGCTCGGCCAGTGCTGCGGCGACCGCGGCCTCGATCGATCCCTTGACCCCGCCGAGCTTCGCATAGTCCCCCAGCGTGAGCTGGCCCGCGCTGCCATACTCGGCGTAGAGGCGCTCCAAGGTGAATGCGAGCAGCGGCAGCGCATCGGCGCCTCGCGCGTCCACGATCAATTGCTCCGTCAGCGCGGGGTCCACATCGAGACGGCTGCCGGCATCTCCGACACGATGGGCAGGTCCTTCGATCACGCTCTTGAATTCCGAAGCCGGCATGGGCGGCAAGTCGAATAGGTCGCGCCGAACCGATGCCAGGCGGGGCTCGGATTGCAGCAGCTCGAAGCGATCCGACCGAATGGTGGCGATCGCCAGGATGCGCCGTGCTGGCGCGCCTTCCGCGGGTACGAGAGCGCTTGCGAGGATCTCGAGGAACCGCGCCGCATCCGCGGCGCCGTCCGCCTGGAAAAGCTCCTCTGCCTGGTCCACCGCGAGCACGATGACGGGATCCCTACGCTCATCGGCCATGCCGACGAGCCGCTGGCGTGCGCGCGCCAGAAGCTCGTCGAGGAGCGATCCGAAGCCTTGGGGACCCGCCGCCAGCACCTCCTTGAGACGGCCCGGCGGCCGGCGCTCGCCGAACCGCTGGAAGGCTGCCGAGAGCGAGGCCGCAAGACCCGTGCCGCCGCCGATCGCCGCAGTCTCCGGCCGGATCACCGGAAGCGGCAGAAAGGCCGCATCGTCGCGCGCGAGTCGAGGCCAAAGGCCAGCGCGCAGGAACGAGGACTTGCCCGAGCCCGATGCCCCCAACACGACCAAAAGCCGCTCGACGTCTCTCTCGACCAATCCGCGAATGCGGTCGAGGGCGCGGACGATCGGTGCATCGCGGCCGAAGAAGACCGCGGCGTCTTGCGGCTCGAGCGCGCGCAAGCCTCGATAGGGAGTGCGATACGGCTCGTCCGGCGGGGGCCACGGGAAGCTGTGAGCGCCGAGGCCCGCGCGCTCCAGGCCGCGTCGCAGCAGCTCGAGCCCCAGCTCGCGGAAGCCCACGCTCTCCCGCTTGCTGCCGATCTGGACGTCGAAGCTGCGGAACCTGTCGGGGCCGGTGAGCTCGCAGAGCTGCCACTCCGACGTCATCTCCGCGGGGATCTTCTCCAATGCGACGGTCTCGACGATGAGGCCGAAAATCCGCTTGTGCAGGTTCCTTGCCAGCAGGAATTCCGCGAGGCACCACGGCGAGGCGAGCCACGAGGGCGATACCAGGAAGAGAACCGCTTCGCAGCGGTCGGCGGCCGCCCTCAGCGCTTCCTGCCAGCGCTCGCCGGGCACCAGGCCGCGCTCGGGGTCGATGTCGAGGAAGACGTCGTCGAAGCCCTGCTCGGTGAGCCAATCGCGAAGCGCGACCGCGGCGGCGTTGTTGGCGCTGGAGTGGCTGAGGAAAATTCGTGCCACTGCGAAAATACCCCCTGCCGGTACAACGCGGCGCACTCGCCTAGATTAGTCGGACGGCGAGGTCGTGACAATCCGCGGCAATGCTGGCGTAGAGCCTCGGAATCGGTGAAAGTCCCGCTACCTGCTCGGAATAGGGAGAAATGCGCGTGCGGAACCAGGGAGAGGCCGACGCCCCGAAAGCGACGCTCGACGAGATGCGCGCCCTTCTGCGGCGCCTCCCCGGGCCCGATCTCGAGGCGGGGACGGCGGCGGCGGCGCGCGAGGGGCAGCTCACCAAGCCACCAGGGGCGCTAGGCCGGCTCGAGGAGCTCGCGCAATGGGCGGCGACCTGGCAGGGGCGGCATCCGCCGAGCGTCAATCATCCGCGGACGGCGGTCTTCGCGGGCAATCACGGCGTTGCCGCGCGCGGCGTCTCTGCCTATCCCGCGACGGTGACGGCGCAGATGGTGCAGAATTTCGTCGCAGGCGGCGCGGCGGTCAACCAGCTTTGCCAAGCGGTCGATGCCGATCTCCGGGTCTACGAGATGGCGCTCGACGAGCCCACCGCGGACTTCACGGAAGGGCCCGCGATGGAAGCCGATGAATGCGCGCTCGCGATCGCCTACGGGATGACTGCGGTCGAAACCGGCATCGACCTCCTCGCAATCGGCGAGATGGGTATCGCGAATACGACCTCGGCGGCCGCGCTCTGCCAGGCGCTCTTCGGCGGCGAGGCCGCGGATTGGGTGGGGCCGGGGACCGGTGTCGTCGGGGAGGCGCTTCGGCGCAAGACCGAGACGGTGGCGGCGGGTGTCGCGCGCCATCGGGCGGAGACCTCCGACCCCTTCGAGCTCCTGCAACGGCTTGGCGGGCGCGAGCTCGCGGCGATCGCGGGCGCGGTGATGGCGGCGCGGCAGGGGCGCGTCCCCGTGGTCCTCGACGGCTTCGCCGCGACCGCCGCAGCGGCGGTGCTCTTCGCCACCGATCCCCGCGCGCTCGATCATTGCGTGGTCGCGCACCGCTCCGCCGAGCCCGGGCATACGCGGCTCCTGAAGCAATTGGGGAAGCCGCCGCTCCTCGATCTCGGCATGCGCCTCGGCGAGGCCTCAGGCGCCACGCTCGCCATCGCGATCGTCAAGGCCGCCGTCGCCTGCCACCGGGGAATGGCAACCTTCGCGGAGGCGCGGGTGAGCGGGAAGGCCGATGGCTGACGGCCTTCTGCTACTCCCCCATCTGCAATAGCGCGCCCGTATGGCGCGCATAGCGGAAGCTCCAGAGGAGCAGCAATGCGCCGACGCCGATGTAAAAGGCGTCGAGGGCAAGCGCGATCAGAAGGTAGTCTACGCGGAAGGTGTGCTGGAAGAGCACGGCGCGCATGCCCTCGAAGACATAAGAGGTGGGCAATGACCAGGCGACAGTCTGTAGCCATCCCGGCAAGACCGCGATCGGGTAATAGATGCCGCTGATGGGCGCCAGAACGAAGATCGCGACCCACGCGAAATTCTCGGCGCCAAGGCCCTTGCGCAGGATGAGCGCCACGACCGCAAGACCGAAGGCCCAGCCCATCACCAGCAGCACCGCGAAGAAAGCGAGGAGCGGCAGGCCCAAATCGAAGACCGAATAGTGATAGAGCGGGATCGCCAGGAGCGCCGCGGGCAGCACCCCGAAGAGCACCCGGATGAGGCTCATCGCGAGGAGCGACAGGACCCACTCGATGGGCGTCAGCGGGCTCACGAAGAGGTGCCCGAGGTTCCGCGACCACATCTCCTCGAGGAAGGAGAAGGCGACGCCGAATTGGCTCCTGAGCACGATCTCCCAGAGCAGCACGGCGTAGATCAGCACGCCCGCGGCTTGCGCGACCCAGCTGCTGTTGGTGTTGAGGAACTGCGTCGTGAAGCCCCAGACGATCATGGTCATGGTCGGCCAATAGACGAGCTCGAGCGCACGCGGCCAGGAGCCGCGCATGAGGTAGAGGTGACGCAGCACGATCGCGGCGATGCGACGGAGCGCAAGATCGAGCCTCATTGCGCGGCCCTTTCCCGCCGCGTGCCGCGGGCGATGTCGAGAAAGACCTCCTCGAGCGTCTCGCGGCCGTAGCGGTCGATCAGAAGTTGCGGGCTGCCGCGGTCGACGATGTGGCCCTGCCGCATCATCAGCACGTCCGAGCAGAGCCGCTCGACCTCGCCCATATTATGCGAGGCCATGAGGATGCTGGCGCCGGTCCGGGTGCGATAAGTCTCGAGATATCCCCGCACCCAGTCGCCGGTATCGGGATCGAGCGAGGCCGTGGGCTCGTCGAGGAGCAGCAGCTCCGGCTCGTTGACGAGCGCCTTGGCGAGAGCAACCCGCGTACGCTGGCCCGCGCTCAGGCTGCCGACGCGCCGGTCGATGAAGGCCTCGAGCTGCAGATCGCGCGCGAGCAGGGCGATGCGCAGGTCGAGTCTCGGCACGCCGTAGAGCATGCCATAGACTCGGAGATTCTCGCGCACCGTGAGGCGATGTGGCAGATCGATATAGGGAGAGGAGAAATTCATGCGCGGCAGCACGCGGTGCCGATGATGCCGCATATCCGCGCCGAGAACATGTACCTCGCCCGCGGTCGGGAGGAGGAGTCCAAGCAGCATCGCGAGCGTCGTGGTCTTGCCCGCACCGTTGCCGCCAAGGAGCGCGGCGGTCGTGCCGCGCGTCACGGAGAAATTCAGTCCCTCGACAGCCACCGTGTCGCCAAAGCGCTTGGTGAGGCCGGCGACCGCAATGACGACGTCGCTCATGGCGCGGGACTATGGAGGAATTTGACAATGCCTGCCAGCGCAGCTGCTCCCTCTCGCCGACGGGGAGAGGGTGAGGGGGCGCTGTCTCGGAAAGCCGCCTCAGACCTCTCCTCGAGGGATTCGGAAGAGCGGCCCGCGCAGCTGATATACTCGTCCGATGAGCCCGATCGGCGATGCCGTGAGCGCGCGGGAGCCCGGAGGGAAGGTCTCCGTGAGCCTTCGCATGCTGCTGCTGATCCGCTGGATAGCGGTCGCAGGCCAGGCCGCGACCTTGCTCGCGGTGCATTTCGGGATCGGCTTCGACCTGCCCATCGTCCAGGCGCTCGCAGTGGTCGGCGTCTCTGCCTTCCTCAACGTGATCGCGCTGGTGACGCGCGGGGCAAGCGCACGGCTCGGCGAGATCGAGGCGGCGTCATATCTCGCCTACGACATCGTCCAGCTCGGCGTGCTCCTCTTTCTCACGGGAGGCCTGCAGAATCCCTTCGCGATCCTCGCGATCGCGCCGGTGACCGTGGCGGCGACGGTGCTCTCGCGGCGGAGCGTGATCGCGCTCCTGCTCATGACGGTGACGACGATCAGCATCATCGCCTTCTACCACATGCCGCTGCCCTGGCACGGCGAGCCGCCGGTGCTGCCGCCGCTCTCGATCCTCGGCGCCTGGGCGGCGCTCGTACTCGCGGCACTCTTCATCGCGGGCTACATCTGGAGCGTCGCCGAGGAGGCGCGCCGGATGCGCGACGCCTTTGCCGCGACCCAGCTCGCGCTTGCGCGCGAGCTTCGGGTCTCGGCGGTGGGGGCGCTCGCCGCCGCCGCCGCGCATCAGCTCGGCAGCCCGCTCGCGACCATCGCGGTGGTCGCGAAGGAGCTCGCGCGCGACCTCCCGTCAGGGAGCCCCTTCGCGGAGGACGCGGCGCTGCTGCTGAGCCAGACCGAGCGCTGCCGCACGATCCTCGCGGACCTCGCGGGCCAGCGCGTCAGCGAGAGCGGCGCGCCCTATTCGCGTCTCCCGATCTCGGCGCTGGTCGAGGCTGCGGGCGAGCCCTACCGCAAGCCCGAGGCTCGCGTGATCTACACGACCGCTGCCGGCCCCGGTGGCGAGCCGCAGGTCGAGCGCAGCCCCGAGGTGATGCACGGTCTCGCCAACCTCATCCAGAACGCCGTCGAGTTTGCGCGCCACGAGGTGATCGTGACCTCCGCCTGGACGCCGGAGGAAATCTCCGTTGAGGTCGTCGATGACGGGCCGGGCTTCAGCCCCGGGATGCTCGCGCGGATCGGCGAGCCCTACATTTCCGACCGTGTGGAGGAGGGCCAGCACATGGGCCTCGGCATCTTCATCGCGCGGAGCCTGCTCGAGCGAACGGGCGCCCGCCTAAAATTCGGGAATCTCGTGGAAGGCGGGGCCCAGATTGTGGTCGAATGGCCGCGGGACGCGCTCGAGCAGCGCGAGCCCGAGACCGCTGCGGCGGAGAAGGGAGCATGAGCGACACCCAAAAGCCGACAGGCGACGGCCCGTCGCCGATCGAGGGCTTGCCGCCGGAGGAGCGCAGTCTCCTCATCGTCGACGACGACCAGCCGCTCTGCCAGCGCCTCGCGCGGGCGATGGAGCGGCGCGGGTTCATCGTCGCGACCGCCGACAGCGTGAGGAGCGGCGTTGCCGCTGCCAGCGGTGCGCCGCCGGCCTTCGCCGTGGTCGATCTCCGCCTCGGCGACGGTAGTGGGCTCGAGGTCGTGAGCGCGATCCGCGCGGCGCGGCCGAGCGCGCGCATCGTGATGCTCACGGGCTATGGCAATATCGCGACTGCCGTTGCCGCGGTGAAGGCGGGCGCAATCGACTATCTCCCGAAGCCCGTCGATGCCGATGCCGTCGAGCGCGCGCTCCTTTCGACCGAGGCCGGCCTGCCGCCGCCGCCGGAAGACCCGATGTCCGCCGACCGCGTGCGCTGGGAGCACATCCAGCGTGTCTTCGAGCAGTGCGAGCGCAACGTCTCGGAGACCGCGCGACGCCTCAAGATGCATCGGCGGACGCTCCAACGCATCCTCAGCAAGCACGCGCCGCGGAGCTAGGGGTCCGGCACCCTCACCCACCCATGGGTCTCGCCAAGGGCTCGCACCGTACCGGCGACGCTACAGGCGCAAGCCGACGAGGTGATCGAGTAGCTCAACGAGGTCGCTTAGTCGCGTGATGACGCGAAGCCGAACATGCTCGTCACACTGCAGCCAGCAAGTGCCACTCGCCTGGGACCCCCTTC
>DATJVP010000113.1:0-4013 GCA_035581425.1 Allostellaceae bacterium
CGCCGCGCTAAGGATCGCCGCCTTCGGCGGCGGAACCGCCGCGAGGGCGCGGGCGAGCGGGAGAACCGTGAGCGCACCGAGGAGAGCGCGACGCGTGAACATGTGCTCTCAGCCTTCGTTCCTTGTCGCGTACTGCTGCGATAGCAAGTGAAGCATTTCGTAATCTCCGGATATCAATGCCTCCTTTTTCGCCCTGCCCCAGCCCTTGAGCTGGCGCTCGGCCGCAATTGCATCGGTGATACGGTCGAAGTCTTGCGAAAAGACCAACGTCGCCGGCCGCCGCGCGGCCGTGTAACCGCCGAGAGTGCCGCTATTATGCGTCGCCACGCGCTCATCGAGTGATCCTCGCGTGCTTCCGACATAGTACGAGCCATCCGAGCAGCGGAGAATGTGAACCCACGCGTTCAAAGGGCGGTGCGTCCTTCGACGCGCTTCGCTTGCTCAGGATGAGGAAGCTTTCTTTCTGACATTAAGAAGACCCCTCCTCCCGAGCAAGCGACCGAAACGAGGAGCAATAACGGTCCTCATCCTGAGCAAGCGACCGGAGGGAGCGCGTCGAAGGATGCACGGGCCTCACTCCCTCTGAGCGGTGAGCCCATACTGCTCCAGAGCCTTGGGGAGGCCTTCGGGGCCGACGAGGTGGCCGGCGCCGACGGCGACGAAGATCGTGCCCTGGCCGCTCTCGGCCATCTTCGCGATCGTTTTCGCCCAAGCGCGGTTGCGCTCGACGATGAGAACGGCATAGAGGTCGCGATATTTCCGCTGCTGGAGATCGAGGATTTCCCGCTCGACCCCTGCGGTATCGCCGGCTTCCCAGGCATCGACCAAGGCCGAGACCTTGGCCGGCCCCTCCGCGATCTCGTCGAGTGTCGAGCGCAGCAGATCGAGCTCGGTCTCGGGCGGCAGGTCCGCGAAGAAATGCATCTGCTGCTCCGCGGTCTCGAACGCATGGACGGGCTTTCCCTGCGCCTGCGCCTCCGACCTCAGCGTCGCATCGACGCCCTCGCGGGGATCGAAGCCCGCCTTGATGAGCGGCAGAACCTCGAGCGTGAGCGCGGCAAGCCAAGGCCGCATCGGCTCGAGCGCGGCCTCGCTGCCGAGCCCGGCCTCCGCGGCCGCGGCATTCAATTGCGCGAGCTCCGCCTGCGTGAGCTTCGTCGAGAGCGGCTGCGCGGGGTCGGTTCCGAGCCGACGCACCACCGGGCGAAGCACCTCCGGGTCCGGATCGACGAGCTCGAGCCAGAGCTCCCCGCTTGCGGCGAAGGCTTGCTTGATTTTCGGCGTCTGCCACGGCGTGCCCGGCCTGAGCGCGTGGACCGTGCCAAGGAGATGCACCGTCGCGCCATTGCTCTTGACCACCCACATCGCCGGCTCCGCCGAAGCCGGAGCTGCCAGAAGGATCCCGAGGAAGGCGGCTAGGAAGCGCGCGAGCATGGATAGGTCTCGATGCTGAGCTGTTAGCCGAAGGCTGAGAGTGCCTAGCTTCCCGCCCGCGCCAGCACCTCGCGCTTGCCCACGTGGTTGGCGGCGCTGACGACGCCTTCGCGCTCCATACGCTCGACCACGCGGGCGGCGCGATTGTAGCCGATCTGGAGATGACGCTGGATGAAGCTCGTGGAGCATTTGCGCTCGCGGCAGACCAGCGCCACCGCCTGGTCGTAGAGCACATCGCCGCTCCCGCCGGATTCCTCCTCGAAGCCCAGCGGCTCCTCCTCGTCGCTCTCGATCGTCACGTCCTCGACATAGTCCGGCTCGCCACCGCGCTCCTTGAGGAAGCGCACGACGGATTCGACCTCCTCGTCGCTCACGAAGGGGCCGTGGACGCGGGTGATGCGGCCCCCGCCCGCCATCAACAACATGTCGCCGCGCCCGAGGAGCTGCTCGGCGCCGCTCTCGCCGAGGATCGTGCGGCTATCGATCTTCGAGGTGACCTGGAAGCTGATGCGGGTCGGGAAGTTCGCCTTGATGGTGCCGGTGATGACGTCCACGGAGGGGCGTTGCGTCGCCATCACGAGGTGGATGCCCGCGGCGCGCGCCATCTGCGCCAGGCGCTGCACCGCGACCTCGATGTCTTTCCCCGCGACCAGCATCAGGTCCGCCATCTCGTCGACCACGACGATGATGAAGGGGAGCGCGTTCATGTCGAGCGGCTGCTCCTCGAAGACGGGCTGGCCGGTCTCGGCATCGAAGCCCGTCTGCACCTTGCGCATGAGGGTCTCGCCCTTCTGGCGCGCCTCTTTGAGGCGGGCGTTGTAGCCCTCGATGTTGCGCACGCCGAGCTTCGACATCAGGCGGTAGCGGTTCTCCATCTCCTTGACCGTCCATTTGAGCGCCACCACGGCCTTCTTGGGGTCGGTGACGACGGGCGCCAGGAGATGCGGGATCCCGTCATAGACCGAGAGCTCCAGCATCTTCGGATCGATCATGATGAACTTGCAGCGGTCGGGCGGAAGCCGGAAGATCAGCGAGAGGATCATCGTGTTGATCCCCACGGATTTGCCGGAGCCGGTCGTGCCTGCGATCAGGAGATGCGGCATCCGTGCCAAATCCGCGATGACCGGCGTCCCGCCGATGTCCTTGCCGAGCACGAGGGCAAGCTGATACCCGCTCCGCTCATAGGCGTCGGATGCAAGGAGCTCGCGCAGGAAGACCATCTCGGCCTTCGTGTTCGGAAGCTCGATCCCCATGACGCTCCGCCCCGGCACCACCGCGACGCGGACGGAGACGGCGCTCATGGAGCGCGCAAGATCGTCCGCGAGGCCGACGATCCGCGAGGCCTTGATGCCCGGCGCGGGCTCGAGCTCGTAGAGCGTCACCACCGGGCCAGGTCGCACCTTTACGATCTGTCCCTTGACGCCGAAATCGTCGAGCACGGTCTCGAGGAGACGCGCGTTCTGCTGGAGCGCGTCCTCGTTGATGGCGGCGCTGCGGCCCTGCGGCACTTCCGCCAGCAGATCGATCGGCGGCAGCACATGCCGGCCGGAGGGGCCGAGATCGAGTGCGGTCTGCCGCTGTGCGCGGCGCCCGGCCGCGCGCTTCGCGGGGACGACGTCGGCAGGCGCGCGCTTGCGCGGAGGCGGTGGGGCCTCGTCCTCTTCGCGCTCGGCGAGGCGCGGCTCTCGCCGCTCCGGCGTCTCAACCAGCGGCGCCGCGCGCCCGCGGCGGCCGGGGAGGATGAGGCGCAGCACTCGGAGGGAGGCGCGCGGGAGCGCTAGCGCGCTGCGACCGAGCCAAAGGAACGCCCGCCCCAGGCCGCGCGCGACGCCCGTCCAATCCTCGAGACTGAGGCCCAGCACGTAGAGCAGCAGCAGGCCCGAGAGTGCGGCCGAGCCCATGGCGACCGCGGGGAGGGGCAGATGCGTGTGCGCGAGCCCCGCCAGCCCCATCTTGCCGATGACGCCGCCCCATCCCGCATGCGCGGGCCAGCCGCGTCCCGGCGAGAGGAGCGTCACCGCGACAGCCGCCAGCACCATCTGCGGTAGGAGCAGGGCGAGCCGAAGCGCAAGCTGTGCAATCCCGCGTCCCAACAGCAGCCGGAAGGCCCAGGCGAGCACCACCGTCGGCAGCAGCGCCGCAGCGAGCCCGAGCCATTGGAAGGCGAGATCGGCAACCGTCGCACCCAAGGGTCCGACAACGTTATGGACGGGCGCGCCGCCCGCGCTGTTCGCGGAGGGATCGGCGGGATCGAAACTCGCGAGCGCCGCGACGAGCAGGAGGCTTGCGAAGATCAGCAGCACGCCTGCGCCTTCCATGAGCCGGCGCCGCAGCGCCGCCATCATCGGCGACGCTTCCTCGTCGTGCCGTCCGACATCCTCGGTTATGTGCGCCATTGCCTTCACCTTGCCTCGAGCACGCGCACCACGCGCTCGAGGCCCTCGGCGACGGTGGCGTCGTCGTGGACGAGGGCGATGCGGATGTAGCGCTCGGCGGGATTGATGCCGCGGGCGTTCTTGCGCGCGATGTAGCCGCCGGGGAGCGTGCGCACGCCGGCCTCGCGCCAGAGCTTCACGGTC
>DATJVP010000114.1:0-79310 GCA_035581425.1 Allostellaceae bacterium
CGCCTCGGCGGTGCGGCCCTTAAGGGCGAAAAGTCCGCGCGGCCGCCTCTGGATGAAAAGGATGATTGCCACCAGCACCACGATTTTGCCCAGGATCGCGCCGGCAACCGGTTCGAGGAACTTGTTGACGATGCCGAGCGACAACGCGCCGACCAATGTCCCCATCAAATTGCCGACCCCGCCAAACACGACGACGAGAAAGCTGTCGACGATGTAGATCGTACCGAGATTGGGGCTGACATTGCCGATCTGGCTCAGCGCCACACCGGCGATCCCCGCAATCCCCGAGCCGAGACCGAAGGTGAGCGCGTCGATTCGCGCGGTCGGAATGCCCATCACTGCGGCCATGTCGCGGTTCTGCGTCACCGCGCGCATATGGAGCCCGAAGGAAGTCCGCCGCAGCACCAGCGACAAGGCGATCATGACGACCGCGCAGAAGCCCAGGATCACGATGCGGTTCCAGGTGATCGTGCCGCCGCCCAAGATGTCGATCCCGCCGGTCATCCAGCTCGGGTTCGAGACCTCCTTGTTGGGCGCGCCGAAGACCGTGCGCACGAGCTGCTGCAGGACGAGGCTCACGCCCCAGGTCGCGAGCAGCGTCTCGAGCGGACGGCCGTAGAGAAAGCGGATGACGGTGCGCTCGAGCACGATCCCGGCGAAGCCCGCGACAAGGAAGGCTGCGGGCACGGAGAGCACGAGATAAAGATCGAACCACGAGGGCGGCAGCGTCGCGCGGAAGATCTGCTGCACCACGAAAGTCGTATAGGCGCCGAGCATGATCATCTCGCCATGCGCCATGTTGATGACGCCCATCACGCCGAAGGTGATCGCGAGCCCGATTGCCGCCAGCAGCAGCACGCTCCCGAGGCTCAGGCCCTGGAACAGATTCTGGGCGAAGCCGATCCACATGAGCCGGTGCTCGAGGTTGCTCTGTGCTGCGCTGAGCGCCTGCTTCACCTCAGGGTCGAGATCACCACTGTTGGCAAGCTGGCCCAGGAGCGAGCGGACCTCGGGGTCGTCGGAAGCCGAAAGCACACCGATCGCAGCGATGCGCTGCTCCTTGGTGCCGCTCATGAGCTGCGCAGCCGAGAGCGCAAGCGTCAACGCCTGCCGCACCTCCGTGTCCTGCTCCTTGGCGAGCGCGCGCTCGAGGTTCGCGGTCGATTCCGGCGTCAGGTGCCTGAGCGCGTCGCGCGCCGCAGTGAGGCGTTGACTGCGGTCGGTGCTGAATAGCGTCATCTGGCTGAGCGCGCCCGTTATCAGGCCGCGCAGGCGATTGTTGACGCGCACCTTGGTGATCGCGTCCTCCTTGACCTCGCCGAGCGCGGTACCGTCGGCGGCGTCGGTGATCTTGAAGCCGTCGCCGGAGGGCTCCGCGATGACGACGCGGTTATCGGAGGTGGTGTAAAGGAGCCCGTCGCTGAGCGCCTTCAAGACCGGGATCGCCCGACCGTCGCCGAGCTCGCCGAGTTTCTGCGCCGCCGCCTCTTTGTCGCTAAAGCTGTCGGACCCGAGCTTCGCGACCAGCTCGTGATAGTCGTCGGCGCGCGCCGACGCAGTCGCCGCCAGCAAGGCGAAGAGGACGATGAGGAGACGGCCCAGGCGGCTCATGGCTCGACCCTCGCGGGTAATGTCGCAATGATGGAAAACGGCGCGGTCCCGGCCGCCGAGGCAGCCGGGACCGTCCGTGGCGTCATGCTAGTTCACGAGCTCCTTGTACTTGGGCGCGGTGCAGTTGCCGCAGACCCAGGGGAAGCTCCAGTCCGCGATCTTGCCCTTGTCCTCGGGCAGGAACGGGCTCCATGCATCGGCCTTGATCGGCTCCTTGGTCTGCCAGACGACCTCGAACTGGCCGTTCGCCTGGATCTCCCCGATCATCACGGGCTTCGAGAGGTGATGGTTCGTGTTCATCACCGCCGTGAAGCCACTGGGAGCGCGCACCTTCTGGCCGTACATCGCCTGGCGCACCGCGTTTACGTCGGTGGTGCCGGCTTGGGCGACCGCCTGGGTCCACATCTTGAAGCCGATGTAGGTCGCCTCCATGGGATCGTTGGTCACGCGCTTATCGCTCTTGATGAACGTGTGCCATTCCTTGATGAAGGCATCGTTGGTGGGGTTCTTTACGGACTCGAAGTAGTTCCAAGCCGCGAGATGGCCCACGAGGTTCTTGGTGTCGATGCCCGAGAGCTCCTCCTCGCCGACGGAGAAGGCGACCACGGGAATGTCCGAGGCCTTGATGCCGGCATTGGCGAGCTCTTTATAGAAGGGCACATTGGCGTCGCCGTTGATGGTGGAAACCACCGCGGTCTTCTTGCCCGCCGAGGCGAACTTCTTGATCGCCGCGACTTCGGTCTGCCAATCGGAGAAACCGAAGGGCGTGTAGTTGATCATGATGTCCTCAGCCGCCACTCCCTTCGACTTCAGGAAGGCCTCGAGGATTTTGTTGGTGGTGCGGGGATAGACGTAATCGGTGCCCTCGAGCACCCAGCGCTTCACCTCTCCCCCGTCCTTGCTCATGAGGTACTCGACCGCGGGGATCGCCTGCTGATTGGGCGCGGCGCCGGTGTAGAAGACGTTGTTGGAGCTCTCCTCGCCCTCGTACTGCACGGGGTAGAAGAGGAGGCCGTTCAGCTCCTCGAAGACCGGCAGCACCGACTTGCGCGAGACCGAAGTCCAGCAGCCGAAGACGACGGCCACCTTGTCCTTTTGGATCAGCTCGCGCGCCTTCTCCGCGAAGAGCGGCCAGTTCGACGCGGGATCGACGACCACCGCCTCGACTTTCTTGCCAAGCAACCCGCCCTTCTTGTTGATGTCGTCGACCATCATCAGGACGGTGTCCTTGAGCGTGGTCTCGCTGATCGCCATCGTGCCCGACAGCGAGTGCAGCACCCCGATCTTGATCGTGTCGTCCGCTGCCCGCGCGGGCGAACCCATGCCCGGCAGCATCAGCGCGCCGGCGAGCGCCAGCGCCGCTGCGGTTTTAACTGCTCTCATTCTTTACCTCCTCTGATCTCCGCCGCTTGTGTTGAATGTCCCCCGAGGCCTCGACGCAAATTCCGGGCCAGGGCTCGCGCTGCAAGGGGCGGCAATGCCTTAGAGGCCGTCGAAACTCTCCGGCCTGAGCCGCGTGCGCCGGTGCAGCCGCGCGCATGCGGCACGACTGTCCAGATTCTACGCAATCTGCCGATTTGTTGGCCGCACCCCGTCGCGAGATGCTCCGATTGCCGGCAGAATCGGATTAGAATGCCTGCGCGCGAGTCATCGCAGCGCGAGCGGAGTCGAGGGGATTCAAGGGGCGGGCGAGTGCGAGAGAAGGAGCTGCGTCTGGCGCTGGTGTGCTTTGGCGGCGTGTCGCTGGCCATCTACATGCACGGCATCAGCAAGGAGATTTTGAAGCTCGTGCGGGCCTCGAGCGCGCTGCATGCGATCGTCGACCGCGGGGCGCGCGCGGAGGCCTCCTTCTTCGACAAGGCCGATCCCGCCGATCCCGAATACGACACCGAGGCCGTCTACTTCGACCTCCTGCGCGAGGTCGGGCGCAAGGTCGATCTCCGAGTCGTCGTCGATATCGTCGCGGGCGCCTCGGCCGGCGGCATCAACGGCACCATGCTCGCGCGCGCCATCGGCCACGATCTGCCCTTCAACGCGCTGCGGGAGCTCTGGCTCGAGAACGCCGACGTCACGGGGCTGCTGGCGCCCGAAGCTCGGGCGCATTGGTGGAGCAAATGGTACATGCGCCTCGTGCTCTGGGGTGCCATGGCGACGGGCATGATGCACCGGATCGAGGACAAGGAGGCGCGGCGCAAGCTCTCCTTCTTCCTGCGCTCGCGCTGGTTCAAGGCTCCCTTCGACGGCTTGCGCATGGCGGGGCTCATGTACGACGCGGTGCTGAGCATGGGGACCCCGCGGGACGCCAAGGCCTCGCTGCTGCCCTCGGGCCAGCACCTCGACCTCTTCGTCACGGTCACCGACCACTACGGCTACCAACAGCTCATCCAGATTCACGACCCCCCTCTGATCCACGAACGCGAGCATCGGCATATCCTGCGCTTCGGCTACCGACGCTGGCCGAGCGGCGAGATCGAGAGCGACTTCGAGCTCGTGAACGCGCCGGCCCTCGCCTTCGCCGCGCGCGCGACCTCGTCCTTTCCCGGCGTCTTCCCGGCCGCGCGCATCGTCGAGATGGACGCTCTGGTCGCGCGCCGCGAATCCGCCTGGCCGGGACGCCAGACCTTCATCGCCCGCAATTTCGACCGCTACCTCCGCGCCAATATCGAGCCCGCCGAGGCAGCCTTCCTCGACGGCAGCGTCCTCAACAACAAGCCCTTCCGCGAGGCGATCCAGGCGATCGCGGGCCGGCCCGCCTACCGCCAGGTCGACCGGCGCCTCGTCTACATCGAGCCGGATCCCGCGCGCGCGGCGACGGCGTTTCATCACAAGCCTCCGGGCTTCTTCTCGATGCTCAAGGGCGCGCTCTCGGACATCCCCCGCAACGAGCCGATCGCCGACGAGCTCGTCTACGTCAACGGCTTCAATGAGCGCGTCCGGCGCCAGAAGTCGATCGTCGAGGCGGCGCGGCCGGAGATCACCACGGTCGTCGCGAGCGCGCTCGGCCCCCGGCTCGACGGACTCCTCTCCGTCCACGAGATTCGCCATTGGCGCGAGGCCATGAACGCACGCGCCGCGAGCGACGCGGGATTCGCATACGAGGGCTATGTCCGCCTCAAGCTCGCTTCCGTGCGGGCCTTCGTTGCGCAATCGATCATGGGGCTCCGCGGCGTCCCGCAACGCTCGCCCTTCGCGCGCGCAATCTCGGAAATCCTCGAGGCCTGGGCGGTCGATGCCGGCTGCGTCTATCACCGCGATGCCCCGGCCGCCGATTCCGGCAAGCTCCCGCCCTGGCTCGTTCTCCTGCTCGCCTTCGACGTCGATTTCCGCAAGCGACGACTCCACTTCCTGATCCAGGGGCAGAACCGGCTCTATCGGTTGCTCGACCATGCGGAGTATGCGGGCGTGAGCCCGGCGGTCGTCGACCGCCTGAAGCGCGACTTCTATCACTGTCTCGGCGAGCTGCGGCGGCGCGAGCAGGCAGATTTCTTCAAGCCATCGACGCGGGACATGGCGCACGAGATTTTCGCGACGGCGCCCACGGCCTCGGAGGCGCGCGACATCGAGGCCTATGCCAGGGACTTCGCGCGGAGGCAGGGGGCGTCGATCCGTCTGCTCGTGGATCGGCTCGCGGCCGAGATCGATCTCGACGCCAGCACCGACGACATCGACCGGCTGCTCGCGGAGATGACGCCGGAGGCCTGGCCGCTCGTTGCGCGCCGCGAGATCATGGTGAACTACCTGGGTTTCCCCTTCTGGGACATCCTGACCTTTTCCGTCACCTCCTGGCGCGAGGCCGGCGAGTTCGACGAGGTGCTGGTCGACCGGATCAGTCCCGCCGACGTGCGCACGCTCCGCGATTTCGGCACCGCCGAGGGACTCAAGGGCACGGGCATGGGGCATTTCGCGGCCTTCTTCTCGCGCGCCTACCGCGAGAACGACTATCTGATCGGGCGACTCCATGGCGTCGACCGCGTCATCGACATCGTCTGCGACGCCGCCGGCCCCGGACCCACGCGCGACATCGACGTCCTCGCCCTGAAGCGCCGCGCCTTCGAGACGATCCTCGATGCCGAGGAGAAAGCGCTCCCGCACAGCGCCGATCTCATCGCGCGGCTGCGGCGCTCGATTGCAGCGATGGGTTCGGGAAGTGGCGGTACGGGACAGAGCTAGGTCGAGGTTGCCCCTCGCGCGCTTGCCACGCCGCGCGATCCTCTGCGATCCTCGGCCCATGAGCCTCTACTACCTGCAGAAGCTGCTCTATCAGATCAATCGCGATCCGGAGATTCGCAAGCGCTTCGAGGCGGATCGCGAGGGGGTCCTCGCGGGCTACGAGCTCTCCGCGGAGGAGCTGGGCGCGATCCGTGGCCCCGACATCGGCCTCCTTTACGTGCTCGGCGTCAACGGCCAGATCCTCATGCACTATGCGGCGATGTGCGGCTTCGAATGGAACGCCTATCTCGAGGCGATGCGCGAGGGTGTGCGACGGCACGGGCCGGTGCGCGCCGGACTCTACAAGCTCGTGGAGGATTGAACCGTGCCGCTGGTCTTCGCGGGCGTTTGCAGTCACGCCCCCGGCATCACCAATCGGCCGGAGCGCGCCGAGGCGCGACAGCGCGAGCGGCTCTACGCGGGTTTCGAGCGCCTGCGCCTCGCGATCGAGGCGGCGCGGCCCGATGCGCTCGTGATCGTCGCGGCCGAGCACTTCGCCAATTTCTTCATGAACAACATGCCGGCCTTCGCAATGGGGATGGCCGAGCACTACGAGGGGCCGATCGAGGACGAGAAGTGGCTGGGCATCCCGCATGCGCGCGTGCCCGGCAATCGCGATCTCTCGCTGCGCCTCGTCTCGCGCGTGATGCAGGAGGTAGACGTCGCCTATGCCGAGGAGTGGAAGCTCGACCACGGCATCATGGTCCCGCTGCACTTCCTGACGCCGCGCTGGGATCTTCCTATCGTTCCCGCGAACATCAACTGCCAGGGCCCGCCGCTGACTCCGCTGCACCGCGCCTATGCTTTCGGCCGTGCGCTCCGGAGCGCCTGCGATGAGGCGCCGGAGCGGCTTGCGCTCCTCGGCACCGGTGGCATCTCGCATTGGCCGGCCACTCCCAACTCCGGCAAGATCAACGAGGCCTGGGACCGCGAGTTCCTCGCGCGCTGGGCCGACAACCGCCGCGACGCGCTCCTTTCTTATACGGATGCCGAGACCTATCGCGACGGCGGACAGGGCGGCTTCGAGATCCGCACCTTCATCACCGTCGCGGGCGCCGCTCAAGGATCGACCGGCGAGATCTGGTGCTACGAACCGATCCCGGTCTTCGCAGTCGGCTGCACGATCGGCATCATTAAATCGCTGTAAGAAAGGGATCTCCTCTCGGGCCTACAGGGGCGAGCGCTCGTCATCCTGTTGCCGCCCTTCGAGATTCTACCGAATGCGCCCGCGCTTCGCGCGATCTCGCGGCCCTTGTATTTGGTATCGCTCGAACCAGTTCTTCGCGTGCGTGCGCCAAAGAACGGAGCCTAGCCCATTTCTGACCGGCCTCTCATCGTCTTCGATGTCAACGAGACGCTCCTCGACCTCGAGACGATGGCGCCGACCTTCGAGCGCATCTTCGGCGAGAAATCGGCGATGCGGCTGTGGTTTGCAAACCTCATCCTCTATTCGGCGGCTCTCACGGTGGCCGGACAATACGTGCCGTTCACGGATATCGGCGGCGCCGTCATGAAGATGCTCGCGGACACGCGCGGCGTCGAGATTCGGGATACCGACAAGAAGGAGCTTACGGAGAAATTCTCGACGATGCCGCCGCATCCGGAAGTGCCCACGGCGCTCCGCAAGCTGAAGGACGCCGGCTTCCGCCTCTTCACCCTCACCGACAACCTGCTGGAGGTCCAAAGTCGCCAGTTGGAGCATGGGGGCATCCTCAGCCTCTTCGAGCGCCGCTTCAGTGCGGATGCTGTGAAACGGCATAAGCCCGCGCGCGAGGCCTACGCTTATGTCGAGAGGGAGCTGCAGGCGAAGCCGTCACGGCTTTGCCTCATCGCGTGCCACACTTGGGACACGCTGGGTGCCGTGGCGGCCGGCTGGGAGGCCGCTCTCATCCGGCGAGCAGGGAACGATGTGCTCTCGGTCGGTCCTCAGCCGCAGATCGTCCTCGACGATCTCGACGCGGTTGCTGATCGACTCATCGCCCGGCACGTCGCCTAGCGGAGCGTCCTGCAAATTCGATCGGCCCGGCGTCCGGGCGAAGGGAGCGAACCATGACGGCAGGAGGCGGTCCCACCATCGTACTGGCGCACGGCGCCTGGGCTGATGGCTCGAGCTGGGAAAAGGTAATCCGCGGACTCCGTGCCGCCGGCCTCACATCGGTCGCGACACCGCTTCCGCTCACGTCATTGACGGACGATGTGGCGGCGCTCGATCGCACGATCGACCGAATTGCCGGCCCCGTCATCCTCGCCGGACATGCCTATGCTGGCGCGGTAATTGCGGGCACGCGCGCAGCGAAGGTCAAGGCACTCGTCTACGTCGCGGCGCTTGCGCCGGACGAAGGCGAGACTGTTTCCGACGTTTTTTATCGCGGCCGACCGCATCCGAAAGCGCCGAAGCTCGCGCCCGACGCGCAGGGGCTCATCTGGTTGCCGGAGGACGCATTCGCGACTGCCTTCGCGCCGAACGCGTCTCCCGAAGAGCAGTCCGTGCTCTATGCGGTGCAGCGTCCGATCGCAGTTCCCTGCATTAGCACGAAGGTTGGACGGCCGCTTTGGCGTGAGCGGCCCACCTGGTATCTGCTGGCCGAGGCCGACCGCATGATCGTGCAGGAAAACCAGCGATACATGGCGGAACGGATGCGGGCCCGCGTGCGCACGCATCCCGCCGATCACACGCCCATCGTGACCGCGCCTTCCGCCGTCGTGGACATCATTCGCGAGGCCGCCGGAGAGGTGCGGGATCGTTGAATCGAGGCTCTCATCGGGAGGAAGTGCGCCATGACCGCCATCAAATATCGAACGGCCGAGGTAGATGGCTTCCGCATCTTCTATCGTGAGGCGGGCGCACCGGGTGCCCCGAAGCTCCTGTTGCTGCATGGCTTCCCGAGCGCGAGCCATATGTTCCGCGACCTCATTCCGCTCCTGCAGGATCGCTTTCATATCGTCGCTCCCGACCTCCCGGGCTTCGGCCGATCGGACATGCCGGGCCGAGGCTGCACCTTCGACGCGATCGCGCAGAGGATCGACCGCTTCACGGAAATCGTCGGCTTCGATCGCTATGCCGTTTACGTCTTCGACTATGGCGCGCCGACCGGATTCCGGTTGGCGGTGAAGCATCCGGAGCGGATCGCCGCGATCATCTCTCAAAACGGCAATGCCTACGTCGAGGGCCTGAGTGAGGGTTGGACGCCGATCCGCGCCTACTGGGAGGAACCATCGGCGGCCAACCGGCAGGCGCTGCGCCAGTTCCTCAAGCCCGAGACGACCGCCTGGCAATATACGCATGGCGTGCCGGACCCGAGCGCCGTCTCTCCCGACGGCTATTCGCTCGACAACTTCTATCTGGCCCGCCCTGGGGCGGACGAGCTTCAGCTCGACCTCTTCGGCGACTATAAAAGCAACGTCGCGCTCTACCCGACCTTCCAAGCTTATTTCCGGGCCCACAAGCCGCCGTTCCTGGCGGTGTGGGGGAAGAACGATCCGTTCTTCCTTCCGCCGGGCGCCGAGGCGTTCAAGCGCGACATTCCCCGCGCCATCGTCCGCTTCTTCGACACTGGGCATTTCGCGCTGGAGACGCACGCCGCCGAGATCGCTGCGGCGATTGGCGACTTTCTTGCGCACTGAATACGGTGCCGCGCCGTTGCCAGGGCGACTACCCTGGCTTATTGTACTGGGGTCGATCGCAGGTTCACTCGGGGAGGTTCGCCATGACCAGCCCTCGTTGGACACCTCGCTTCGTCGGACTAAAACGATTGATTGTCTCTGTGGTCGTCGCCGCATTCGCTGCGACGGCGCTCACCGTCTGCGGCGCTTCCGCGGACGAAAAATGGACCAAGATAGATTGCGCGGGCGGGGATGCGCATCTGCTGCCGCCGAGCGGCATGACGGCCGACTGCTTCGAGGGACCATTCAGCCAGACCCAGGGGCAGAACTATGCATGCAGACTCTCCAACTATGCCTTCGGACTCCCGCCGGAGTCGCAGGGAGCGCGCTTCTATGCGCGAGTGAAGTATCCCAGAAAAGGCGGCAAGGTCTGCGCCACGATCCCGTTCCCGGACCCCGAGAAAGCGATGCAGCACGTCAATCCGTTCGTCGAGAACCAGGCGACGAACTGGTCTGCTATGCAGGCTTCCGGCGACGACATCGAGCTCATGTTCTTCGACGCGAAGAATCAGAAGCGCGAAGGCAAATGCTTCACCTTCACGAAGCTGGGGCCGGCTGCGGGATACTCGGGCAAAGGTCACCTCTTCACGATGATCGGATTTTTCTGCAAGGCGCCCGGCCAGCCCGTCGATGCCGCGGCGGCGGTCGCGACGATCAATGCGATCCAGGTGAAAACCGACTAGCTCCGGCTAGGTGGCGTAGACCGCTGCGGGCGAAGGGCGGTTCGAGATCTCAGAGATCGTGACGATCTCTGCCGGGAGGAGCTGCGGAGCGGCCTCGCCCTTGCGCCATATATAATAAGTGTTCTGGCGGTTTCCGTTGACGGCGACGACCTTGTGGTTTCCCTTGGTGTCGATCGCGTGGATGGTGACGCGGTTGATGAGGCCGCCCTTCAGGGCGCGCATGTCCTCAGCGGCCTCGCGCACCGCCGCCTCCACGCTCATGCCCATCTTCATGTAGAGCACGACCGCGCGTGCCGTGCCCGCGCGGATCGTCATCTCGCCGGCGCCGGTGCAGGCGCAAGCGCCATAGCGCGTGTCCGCATACATGCCCGCGCCGATCACCGGCGAATCCCCGAGCCGGCCCGGATATTTCCAGCCCCAGCCGGAGGTGCTGACGCCGCCGCAGATTTGCCCGCTCGCGTCCTGCGCGATGAAGGTCGTGGTGTCGCGCCCGCGCTCGGGATCGACCGCGTGCTTGCAGAGCTCGATGAGGGGCACGTCGGGCCAGCGCTTCCGGTCTGCCGCGGGCACCTCCGCCTCGAACCAGTTGCGCCAGACGCGCGCGGAATCCGCGATCAGATTCTCGCCGGGCTCCGCGCCGATCTCGCGCGCGAACCGCTCCGCGCCGGAGCCCGCGAGAAAGACATGCGGCAGGCGTTGCAACACGGCGCGCGCAATCGAGATCGGGTGCAGGTAGCCCTTGATCGCGCCGACCGCGCCGGTGCGCAGCGTCGTGCCGTCCATGACGGCGGCATCGAGCTCGACCTCGCCCAGGAGATTGGGCCAGCCGCCGCGGCCCACGGTGCGGATGCTCTCATCGATCTCAACGAGCTTGATTCCCGCCTCGATCGCATCGAGGGCAGGCTTTCCTTCCGCGAGCAGCCGGGCCGTCACGGGAACACCGGGCGTACCTTCGTTGTTGGTGACGACGATCATCTCGACTGCCTCCGGCGGGGTTTGTCAGCTCGGAATTGGCTGATAGGATCACGCTAGCAGCGGGAGAACGAGGTGTCATCGCCGTCGTGACTCCGGCGCCGCCAAGGGAGGATCACGGGATGAACCGCATGGACGGGAAGGTCGCGCTGCTCTCGGGCGCGGCGCGCGGCATCGGCGCGGAGACGGCGCGGCTGATGGCGAAGGCCGGCGCCAAGATCGCGATCGGCGACATTCTGGACGAGCGCGGGCGCGAGACCGTGCGGCGCCTGGAGGCCGCGGGCGCGGATGCGCTCTACGTCCATCTCGACGTCACCAGCGAGGAGGATTGGACCGCGGCGGCCGGCAAGACGGTCGAGCGTTTCGGCGGACTCGATGTGCTCGTCAACAACGCCGGCATTTTCCTGGGGAAGAGCCTCGAGGAGGCGAGCGTCGCGGAATGGCACCGGCTCTGCGCGATCAACCTCACGGGGGTGGTGCTCGGCACCAAGCTCGCGCTACCCGCGCTTCGCGAGCGTGCGAAAGCAAGCAAGCACGGCAGCGCCATCGTCAATCTCTCCTCGATCGCGGGCATGGTGGGCTCGCAGATGGACCCGCTCTATTCCATGACCAAGGGCGGCGTCACCACCTTCACCAAGGCGACCGCGCTCGAATTCGCGCGCAAGGGCTATCGGATCCGCGTCAATTCCATCCATCCCGGAGTGATAGACACCGACATGGGGGCGCAGACGCTGGCGACGCGCGCGCGCAACCTCGGCACCAACGACATCGACGCCGCGCGAAAGCAGACTCTGGCCGCGCATCCGCTGGGCCGCCTCGGCACCGCCGAGGACATCGCACGCGGAATCGTCTTCCTCGCCTCCGACGATGCCGGATTCATGACCGGCAGCGGTCTCGTCGTCGATGGCGGCTATACCGCGCAGTAATCGGAGGTTCCCATGCGGGCCGTGGTGTTCAAGGGCGAGCGCGAGCTGGAGTTGATGGAGGTTCCCGACCCATCTCCAGGACCGGGCGAGGTGGTGCTGGAAATCAAGGCCTCGGGCATGTGCGGGAGCGATCTCAAATTCTATCGCGCTGCGCGCGGCGCCTCGTCCGCCCTCGGCCTAGGCGGCGCCAGCGGGCCGGTGATCGCGGGGCACGAGCCCTGCGGCGTCGTCGCAGCGGTCGGATCCGGCGTCGATCCGAGCCTTGCCAAGCCCGGCGCGCGCGTGATGGTGCATCACTACAAGGGTTGCGGTGTCTGCGAGCATTGCCGTGTCGGCTGGTCGCAGCTCTGCCCGGAGGGAATCGTCGTCTACGGCGTGACGGGACATGGTGCGCATGCGCCGCTCATGAAGGTGCCCGCGAGCACGCTCGTTCCGCTCCCCGAGGCGCTCTCCTTCGAGACCGGTGCTGCGATCTCCTGCGGCACCGGTACCGCCTATGGCGCACTCCGCCGCATGAACATCTCGGGCCGCGACACGATTGCCGTGATCGGGCAGGGCCCGGTCGGCCTCTCGGCGACGCAGCTCGCCGCCGCCATGGGAGCCCGCGTCATCGCCGTCGATCCGAGTCCCGAGCGGCTCTTGCGCGCGCGCGAGTTCGGCGCGGAGACCGCGCTCGATCCGCGCGCCTACGACCCCGTGGGCGCGATCAAGGAATTGACGCACGGCCGCTGCGCCGATCTCACCCTCGACACTTCCGGCACGCCCGCGGGCCGCATCGTCGCGATCCGCAGCGCGCGCACCTGGGGCACGGTTTGCTTCGTCGGCGAAGGCGACACCGTCACCATCGAGGTGAGCCCGGACATGCTGCGGAAGCAACTCACCATCATCGGTTCCTGGACCTTCTCGGTGACGGGTCAGGCGGATTGCGCGCGTTTCGTCGAGGAGCGCGGCGTCGATGTCGATCGCCTCTTCACCCATCGCTGGCAGCTCGAGCAGGCCGCTGAGGCCTACCGCGTCTTCGACACGCAGACCGCGGGCAAGGGCGTGTTCCTGATGTAAGGCCGACCTCCATGCGGCTCGCCGATCTTCCGACCCCCTGCCTCGTCCTCGACCGGGACAAACTCGAGCGCAATCTCGCGATCATGTCGGCGGCGGTGCGGCGGAACGGCGTGGCGCTCCGCCCGCACATGAAGACCGCGAAGAGCGTCGAGGTGGCTCGCCTCGCGACCGCCGGCGAGGTCGGCGGCATCGCAGTCTCGACGCTCGCCGAGGCCGAGCACTTCGCCGCCGCGGGCTTCCGCGACATCCTCTACGCCGTCGCCATCGTGCCCGCGAAGCTCGATCGCGCGGCAGCACTCCGCCACGCGGGCGTCGATCTCAAGCTCGTCACCGACGATCCCGCAACCGCCGCCGCCATCGCAGCGCACGCGCGCGCGGCGGGGTGCGATCACCGCGTGCTCGTCGAAGTCGACTGCGGCGAGCATCGCAGCGGCGTGGACGCCGCGAGCGCGGCGCTGCCCGAGGTCGGCCGCGCGTTGGGGCCGCTCTGCGCGGGCGTCATGACGCATGCCGGTCATTCCTACGATTGCCGCAGCCTCACCGAGATCGAGACCGTAGCGGAGGCCGAGCGCGCGACCGCGGTCGCTGCAGGCGAGCGGCTGCGCGCCATCGGCCTTGCTGTGCCCATCGTTTCCGTGGGCTCGACGCCGACGGCGCTGCATGCGCGGAGTCTCGCTGGTGTCACGGAGACGCGGCCAGGCGTTTACATGTTCCAGGACCTGTTCCAGACGCAGATTCATTCCGGCCCGCCCGAGAACATGGCGGTGACGGTGCTCGCGAGCGTGATCGGGCGGCGTCCCCTAGAGAACCGCTTCCTCATCGACGCCGGGGG
The DNA here is from genome assembly GCA_035581425.1 of Allostellaceae bacterium. Classification (GTDB taxonomy): domain Bacteria; phylum Pseudomonadota; class Alphaproteobacteria; order ATCC43930; family CGMCC-115725; genus DASZHJ01. Next base: position 13,956 of record DATJVP010000114.1, read on the forward strand.
CATGGCGCTCTCGAAGGATCGCAGCACGGCCTCCGCGCCGCGGGATTGGGGATTCGGCCTCGTGCTCGACATCGACGGCGAGCGCCGCTTCGGCGACGCCGTGGTCGAGCGCGCCAATCAGGAGCACGGCATCGTCTGTGCGCCGACACCGCTGCCCTTCGGCCGGCTCGCGGTCGGCGCGCGCGTCCGTGTCGCGCCCAATCACGTCTGCATGACGGCCGCACAGTACGACCGCTATCATGTGATCGCAGGCAGCGACACCGTTGTAGACGTCTGGGAACGGGTGAACGGATGGTGACGTTCCATCGCTTCGGGCGCGAAATCCGGGCCGAGGTTGCGATATGAGTCGATTGGCCAATCTCGCGGAGATGATCGAGGCGCACGCTCGCATCTCGCCGGAGAAGATCGGCGCGCGCGACCTCGACCGTGCCATGACATTCCGCCAGTGGAACGAGCGCTCGCGGCGGCTCGCGAACGCCCTCCTAGGGATCGGACTTTCAAAGGGCGATCGCATCTGCGTGCTCGCCTACAATTGCGTGGAATGGCTGGAGATCTACGTTGCGGCGGCATTGTCGGGCCTCGTCGCGGTTCCCATCAACTTCCGCCTCGTCGGTCCTGAGATCGAATACGTGATCCGCGACTGCGACGCCCGAGCGCTCATCGTGCAGCAGGCGCTGCTCGCCGCGGTCGAGGCGCTCGGCGATTCGCTTCCGGTCGGCCCTGAGCACGTGATCGTCTTTGGAGGGAGCCGCGAGCCCGCGGGGATCCGCTCTTACGAGACGCTGATCGCGAGCGCGAGCGATACGCGACCGCAGGTCTCTATCGACGCTGCCGATCCCTGGACCCTCATGTACACCTCCGGCACCACCGGGAAGCCGAAGGGCGCGATCCGCAGTCACCGCGGCAGCGCGATGATGTCGCTGGTGTCGGAGGCGGAGATGTCGCTCACGCTGCGCGACACGGCGCTATTGACCATGCCGATGTGCCACGCGAACTCGCTCTATTTCTTCGGTGCCTTCGCTTATTGCGGCGCCGCTTGCTCGGTTTACAGCCGCCGGAGCTTCGACCCCGAGCATTTCCTGCGCACTCTCTCGCAGGGCGGCGTCACCTTCACCTCCCTGGTGCCGACGCATTACATCATGATGCTGGACCTGCCGCGTGCGGTGCGCGAGCAGTGCAATGTCGATGCCGTCAGCAAGCTCATGATCTCCTCCGCGCCTGCGCGCCGAGAGACCAAACTCGGAATCATGGACTATTTCCGGAATTCCGGCCTGTTCGAGTTCTACGGCTCGACCGAGGCCGGCTGGGTCACGATGCTGCACCCGGACGAGCAGTTCACGAAGCTTGGCTCGGTCGGGCGCGAATGCGTGGGCTCACGACCGATCCGGCTCCTCGACGCGGAAGGTAACGAGGTTCCCGACGGCGAGCCGGGCGAGCTTTACTCCTGCAACGACTACACCTTCGACGGTTACTGGAAGCTGCCGGAGAAGACGAAGGAGGCGTTCCGCGGCGACTACTGCACCGTAGGCGATCTCGCGCGCCGGGACGAGGAGGGCTACATCTATCTCGTCGACCGCAAGAGCAACATGATCATCTCCGGCGGCGAGAACGTTTATCCCTCGGAGGTCGAGGCCGTAATCGGCGCCCACCCGGCCGTGAAGGACGTGGCGGTGATCGGCGTCGCCGACGCGAAATGGGGCGAGCGCGTTCACGCCGTCATCATTCTCAGGGAGGGCGTGGCCCCGGCACCCGACGAGATCATCGACTGGTGCCGGAGCCGCATGGCCGGCCACAAACGGCCGCGCTCGGTCTCATTCCTCGCGGAGGAAGAGATGCCGCGAACCGCCACCGGGAAGATTCTGCATCGCGCGCTCCGCCAACGGCTGGAGCGGGGCGAGGAGGGAGAGAAACGATGACACGCGCCGCAAGCAAGCCGGTCGATCTCAACGCCGACGAGCGGTCCTGCGCTGCCTGGATCGCAAAGTTTCTGAAGGCTCGCGGCATCGACCGCATCTTCGGACTGCAAGGCGGGCATATCCAGCCGATCTGGGATCACGTCGCGCGGCAGGGCATTCGTATCATCGACGTGCGCGACGAGGGCGCGGCAGTGCACATGGCTCACGCGCATGCGGAACTCGCGGGCGGCTTCGGCGTGGCGATGGTGACGGCAGGGCCGGGCGTCACCAATACGGTGACCGCGATTGCAAACGCCTCGCTCGCGCGCGCGCCGGTTCTGCTGATCGGCGGCTGCACCTCGCGTCCGCAAGCGAATATGGGACCGCTGCAGGACATTCCACATGTCGACATCCTCCGTCCCGTGACGCGCACCGCGCGGACCGCGCGGGTCGCGGATCAAGTTATCCGTGAGCTCGATGAGGCCGTCGCGCGCGCCATGGGCGATGCAGGCGAGCCCGGACCCGTCTACCTCGAAATCCCCACGGATGTGCTCCGGACGCACGTTCCGCCGCAGCTCGTACTCGCGGAGTGGATGCATGCGAAAGCGCCACGCCTTCTCCCGCCGGACCCAGCGATCGTTGCAGAGGCCGTCGAGGTCTTCTGGTCGGCCAAACGACCCCTCGTCATCAGCGGACGCGGCGCGCGCGGGTCGAGCGAGGCGCTGGTGCGGTTCCTCGACGCAAGCGGCGCGCTCCATCTCGACACGCAGGAGAGCCGCGGCCTAGTGCCCGCGGATCATCCCGCAAACGCCGCCGCCGTCCGCGCCGCCGCGATGGCCGAGGCGGATGTGGTGCTGCTGATCGGGCGGAAGCTCGACTATCAGGTCGGCTACGGCTCGCCGGCGGTGTTTCCGAACGCGCGCTTCATCCGCCTTGCGGATTCCGCAGGCGAGCTCATCGACAATCGCCGGGGACAGCCGGAATTGCTGGCCTCGCCGCATCTCGCCCTCGCGGCGATGGTCGAGACCGCGGGAAACCGGGAGCGCGGCCTCGACAGGAGCTGGGTCGCGGGATTACAGCGCCGGCATCGCGACCGGATTGCCGCGAGCGCCGAGGCGAAAGACAAACCGACGATGGGTGCCGACGGCAAGATCCATCCGCGCGTGATCTTCGATGCGATCGCCGAGATCGCCGATCCCAACTATGTCGCGATCGCCGACGGTGGCGATCTCCTGAGCTTTGCGCGGACCGGCCTTACCGCGCGGACTTACATGGATGCCGGCGCCTTCGGCTGTCTCGGGGTCGGCGTGCCCTTCGCGGTCGCAGCCGCACTCGCGCTGCCGGATCGGCAGGTGATCTCCGTCAACGGCGACGGCGCTTTCGGCATCAACGCGATGGAAGTGGATACCGCCGTTCGCCACGGCGCCAAGGCCGTCTTCATTGTCTCCAACAATGCCGCCTGGAACATCGAGCGGCTCGACCAGGAGATGAATTATGGCGGCCGTGTAGTCGGGACGACCTTGCGCCACTCCGACTATGCCGCGATGGCGCGCGCACTGGGTGCGCATGGCGAGCGGGTCGAGCGTGCCGCCGACCTCCCGGATGCGCTCCGCCGGGCGCTCGCGAAGGCACCGGCCGTTGTCGACGTCGTGACCTCGCAGACGGTCCTCTCGTCCGACGCGCAAAAGGGGCTCGGTTTCGTGCCGGACTACCAGGCGCTCACCGCCTGGGACGAGGCGGAGCGGAAGCGACGCGAGCCGCGGTAAAACCGCGGAGTATTGACCGTGGCCCGAATGTCGCAGGACAACCAGCGGCAGTCCGTGCCATTGTTCACCCCTGCGGATTCACCTCGGAGGAGAAAACGGCAATGCGGTTTCTCACTCTAACAGTACTCTCCGTGGCGAGTGTCGCCGTGGCCGCGACGAATGGGCACTCGCAGCAGCCGCCGGGATTCAGCTTCCACTACATCGATGCCGAGCGGGCCGCGGGGCAAAAGCTCTTCAACGATCATTGCGCCTCGTGCCACGCCTCGACGAGGCAGGCGTTCGGGCCGAGCCTCAACGGGGTGGTTGGGCGGAAAGCGGGATCGGTCGCGGGCTGGCCCTATTCCGACGCGCTCAAGGGTTCCGGCGTGGTCTGGACGGAGGAGAATCTCCTGAAGTGGCTCGCGGACCCCGCGACCTTCGTTCCCCACGCGCTCATGCCGCACGTGGCATTCAGCGATCCCGCAGAGCGCGTCTATGTCGTCGAGTACCTCAAGAGCCTGAAGGCTCGTTGAGAGTCAGGCGCGCGGCTAGACAGGGGGACGACAGATCTAATCGCCTTCCTTCAGCCGGTATCCGACCCCGGTCTCCGTGAGGAGATAGCGGGGACGCGTCGGGTCCTCCTCGAGCTTCTCGCGCAGCGTCCGCACGTAGACGCGGAGATACTGCACGTCCTCGGTATGGGCGGGACCCCAGACCTCGCGTAGGATGAATTGATGGGTCAGCACTTTGCCCGCATGCATGACCAGGAGACGCAGCAGGTCGTACTCGCGGGCAGAGAGCTTCACTTCGTTCCCCTTGAGCGTGACCACGCGTCGCACCAGATCCACCGCGAGGTCGCCGCAGCGGAAGATCGGCGCCTCGCCCTGTTCCTGGAGACGGTGGCGAAGAGCCGTCCGCACACGCGCGACGAGTTCGTCCATGCCGAAGGGTTTCGTCACGTAGTCGTCGGCACCGAGGTCGAGCGCCGCGACCTTACCCTTTTCGTCGGCGCGCACGGAGAGCACGATCACCGGCACCAGCGAGGTCCGCCGGATTTGCTGCAGTACTTCGAGTCCGTCGATGTCGGGCAGGCCGAGATCGAGGACCAGCAGGTCGGGCTTCTCGCGCGTGGCGCTCTCGATCCCGGCCCGCGCGGTCTCCGCCTCCAGTACCTCGTAGCCCTGTTCGCCGAGGCCCGTGCGCAGAAAGCGGCGGATCGCCGCCTCGTCGTCGACGACGAGAATTCGCGGCCGCTTGGTCATCGCGGCGTCTCCAGCGCGGTCGCGGCTACCGGGGCGACCGGTAGCTCAATGGTGAAGCGTGCGCCCGAGCGGTCGCCTCGGTTAGCGGCGCTGACTCTCCCGCCCATGCCTTCGACGAATCCGCGGCAGATCGCAAGACCGAGCCCGGTGCCGGCTGGGCGCGAGTCTCCTGCATGGGCGCGGTGGAATTTGTCGAAGATGCGCTCGATCTGATCCGGCGGGATACCTTCGCCCTCGTCCTCGACCGCGACAGCCACGCGCTCGCCCTCGCGGTGCGCAGCGATCCGTATCGATGAGCCCTTGGGGGCGTATTTGCCGGCATTGTCGAGGAGATTGAAGAGCGCCTGCTCTAGGAGCGGCGGATCCGCCTCGAGCATCGGCAGGTCCGAGGGCAGGTCGACCTGGACCCGATGCTGCTCGAGGATGCGGGTCGCGCGGCGAAGCGCCGTCTCCACGATCTCCCGGAGATCGACGGCCTCGCGATGGAACTGCAGCGTGCCGGACTCGATCCGGGTGATGTCCAGGAGATTGCCGACGAAGCGGTTGAGGCGCTCCGCTTCGTCTTGGATCGTCGCCATGAGCTCCTCGCGCGCGGGTTTGGGCGCGTCGGCGGCGATGCCGCGGAGCGTAGTCACGGAGCCGATGATCGAGGCAAGCGGCGTGCGCAGGTCGTGCGAGATCGAGGAGAGGAGGGTCGAGCGCAGCCGCTCGGTCGCGGCGAGGATACGCGCCTCGTCGATGTCCTCGGCGAGGTGGATGCGCTCGATCGCGACCGCGGCCTGATCGCTGAGCGCGTCGAGGAGGCGCCGTTCGTCCGGCGTCAGCAGCGGGCCGGGCCGGTCGCGGTCGATGCCGAGAACGCCGATGGCTCCGCGCTCGGTGCGCATGGGGAGAAAGAGCCGCTTCGCACCCGGCAGCGTGTCGGCGCCGCGGCCAGCAGGCCGGTTACGATCCCAGGCCCATTTGGCGGCGGCGATGTCGGCCTCGTCGAGCTCGTCCTCCGGCGGGTAGCCGGCGCGCACCGCGATGCGCTCGTGCTCCGGCAGCAGGACCACCACGCGCACCTTCAGCATCGAGGCGATCTGGTAACAGGTCGCCCAGAGGAGATCGTCGAGATCGCCAATGCCCGCGACCTTGCGGCTAAAGGCGTAGAGCTCTGCGGTCGCCTTGGCGCGGTTCTGCGCGGTCATCGCTTGGCTGCGCGTGCGCGCGGTGAGATTGCTCGTCAACACCGCCACCACGCCGAAGAAGAGCAGCGCCATCACGTTCGCGGGATCGGCGATGGTGAAGGTGTAGATCGGCGGCAGGAAAAAGAAGTTGTATGCGAGCACCGAGAGCAAGGTCGCATAGAGCGACGGCCAGAGCCCGTAGGCAATCGCGCTGAAGAGAACCGCCGAGAGGAACACCATGGAGATGTTGGGGAGCACGACAAAGCAGTCGATCGCGATGGCGATCCCCAACGCCGCCGCCACCGTCACGGTGCTCACGAGGTAGGGCAAGAAGTCGAAGCCCTCGCCCTCGGCGCGTGTCTCGATTGTCTTCTCCGGGACGGGCTCGCCCTCGCTCGCGACGATCTGCACGCCAATGTTCCCCGCCTGGCGCATAAGCTCGCGCGCAACCGACCCGTGCAGCAGCTCGAACCAGCGCGAGCGCGTGGATTTGCCGAGGATGATCTGCGTCACGTTGTTCGCCTTGGCGTAGGCGAGGGAGTCCTTGGCGGCGTCGTTGCCGGGAATGGTGATGGCCTCGGCGCCGAGCCGCTCGGCAAGCCGAAGCGTGTCGGCGATCCGGTCCCGCTCGACTTCGGAAAGGCGATGATGCCGCGGCGTCTCCACATAGAGCGCGGTCCATTTGGCCTTGAGCTGGTCGGCGATCCGTCTCCCCTGGCGTACCACCTGAGCCGAGAGCGGGCTCTCGTTGACGCAGACGAGAAGCCGGTCCGTGGCGGCCCAGGGCCCCGCGATCGCGTGAGCCTGCATGTAGGTCAGCATCTGCGCGTCGACGCGCTGTGCCGTGCGGCGAAGCGCAAGCTCGCGGAGTGCCGTCAGATTACCCGGCGAAAAATAATGCCGGAGCGCCCGCTGCGCCTGGTCCTTGACGTAGACCTTGCCTTCGTTGAGGCGCTGGATCAGGTCCGCGGGCGTGAGGTCCACGACCTCGATCTCGTCGGCGCGGTCGATGATGCCGTCCGGCACGGTCTCCCGCACGCGGATGCGAGTGATCTGCGCGACCACGTCGTTGAGGCTCTCGACATGCTGGATGTTGAGGGTGGTGTAGACGTCGATCCCCGCTGCCAGCAGCTCCTCGACGTCAAGGTAGCGCTTGGGATGGCGGCTGCCGGGCGCGTTCGTGTGGGCGAGCTCGTCGACAAGAACGAGCCTCGGCGTGCGCGCGAGGATCGCGTCAATGTCCATCTCGTCGAGGATGCGCCCGCGGTACTCGATCTGGCGCCGCGGGATCGCCTCGAGGCCGCGCACGAGTTGCTCGGTCTCGAGCCGCCCATGCGTTTCCACCACGCCGATCACGACGTCGATGCCCTCGCGCTTGCGCGCAGCGGCCTCCTCCAGCATTTCGTAGGTCTTGCCGACTCCGGGCGCCGCGCCGAGGAAGATCTTGAGCTTGCCTCGCCGCTCCGCCTCCGCGGCCGCGAGCAGCGCATCCGGCGAGGGGCGATGGTCGAGCTTAGCCTGGTCCGAGTTGCTCATGGGCGGCCGATCTTACCATGCCGGCCGCCCTTCATGTATCGCAAGCGCCCTCGACACCTATTTGAGGGCGTCGAGCGCGAGGTTGAGCTCGAGCACGTTGACGTGCGGTTCGCCGACGATGCCGAAGAGGCGGCCTTCGATGTGATCCGTGACGAGCTGGCGCACCTTATCCTCCGGCAGGTTGCGCGCCTTGGCGACGCGCGGGACCTGGAAGAGCGCGCCGGCGGGCGTGATGTCGGGATCGAGGCCGCTCGCGGAAGTCGTCACGAGATCGACCGGGATCTGCGCGCTGTTCTCGGCCTTGAGCTTCGCCGCATCCTCCTTGACGCGGTCGACGAGCGCCTGGTTCGTGGGGCCGAGGTTCGAGCCCACGGAGTTGTCGGCGGCATACGGCACCGGGACCGTCTTGTTGGGGTCCTTGGGATCGGGCTCGGTTGTCGCGGAGGGGCGGCCATGGAAATACTTGTCGTCCGCGAAGTTCTGCCCGATGAGATGCGAACCGATCACCTTGCCGTCTTTGACGATGAGGCTGCCATGCGCCTGGTCCGGGAAGACGGTCTCGGCGATACCGGTCATCGCGAGCGGATAGGCCAAGCCCGTCAGTGCGGTCATGACGACGATCATGGCGATGGCGGGGCGGATTTGCTTGAGCATGGACGGTACTCCCTTAGGCGAGACCGATCGCCGAGACGATCATGTCGATCGCCTTGATGCCGACGAAGGGGACGATGATGCCGCCGATCCCGTAGATCAGCAGGTTGCGCCGCAGCATGCTCGCCGCACCCGCGGGCCGATAAGTGACGCCTTTGAGGGCGAGCGGAATGAGCGCGATGATGATGAGTGCATTGAAGATGATCGCGGAGAGGATCGCGCTCTGCGGTGTCGCAAGGCGCATGATGTTCAGCACCTGGAGCTGCGGATAGAAGGCCACGAACATTGCGGGGATGATCGCAAAGTACTTTGCGACGTCGTTCGCGATCGAGAAGGTCGTGAGCGCGCCGCGGGTCATCAGGAGCTGCTTGCCGATCTCCACGATCTCGATGAGCTTGGTCGGGTCGCTGTCGAGGTCGACCATGTTGCCGGCCTCGCGCGCGGCCATCGTGCCAGTGTTCATGGCGACGCCCACATCGGCCTGCGCGAGCGCCGGCGCATCGTTGGTGCCATCGCCGCACATGGCCACGAGCTTGCCCTTGCCTTGCTCGTCGCGGATGAGACGGAGCTTGTCCTCGGGCGTCGCTTGCGCGAGGAAGTCGTCGACGCCGGACTCGGCTGCGATCGCCGCGGCCGTCAAGGGATTGTCGCCGGTGATCATGACCGTGCGGATGCCCATCTGGCGCAGCTCGGCGAAGCGTTCGCGGATCCCGCCCTTGACGATGTCCTTGAGGTGAATGATCCCGAGGAGACGGTCGTCCCTGGCGACCGCGAGCGGCGTCCCGCCGGCCTTGGAGATGCGCTCGACCACCTGCTCAAGCTGGGGCGGAGCGGGCATCCGCGGATTCTGCGTGCGGGCGCGGACGTGGCCGAGGATCGCATCGACCGCGCCCTTGCGAATGACGTGGCCGTCGATGTCGACGCCGCTCATGCGGGTCTGCGCCGAAAACGGGATGAACCTGGCATTGGTCCCGGCCATCTCGCGCCCGCGGAGCCTGTATTTCTCCTTCGCGAGCACGACGATCGAACGGCCTTCAGGCGTCTCGTCGCTGAGCGAAGAGAGCTGCGCCGCATCCGCGAGCTCGGCCTCGGTAACGCCGGGGAGCGGGATGAACTCGCTCGCGACTCGGTTTCCGAGCGTGATGGTGCCGGTCTTGTCGAGCAAGAGCGTGTCGACGTCGCCCGCGGCCTCGACCGCGCGGCCGGACATCGCGAGCACGTTGAACCGCACGAGGCGGTCCATGCCGGCAATGCCGATCGCGGAAAGGAGCGCGCCGATGGTGGTTGGTATCAGCGTCACGAAGAGCGCGATCAGCACCACGACCGACACCGCGCCCCCGGCATAGCTCGCGAAGCTCGGGATGGTCACGGTCGCAAAGACGAAGATCAGCGTCATGCCCGCGAGCAGGATGTTGAGGGCGATCTCGTTCGGCGTCTTCTGCCTGACTGCGCCCTCGACCAGAGCGATCATGCGGTCGAGGAAGGTGTGGCCCTGCGCCGAGGTGATACGCACGACGATCCAATCGGAGATGACACGCGTGCCGCCGGTAACGGCCGAGCGGTCGCCGCCGCTCTCGCGGATGACAGGCGCGGACTCACCGGTAATCGCGGACTCGTCGACGGAGGCAATGCCCTCGACCACGTCGCCGTCGCTGGGGATCGTGTCGCCCTGCTCCACGAGGGCGAGGTCTCCGGGCTTCAGGCTGGCCGCGCCGACGTGCTCATAGCGCGTCCTATCCTTGCCAAAGATGCGCTTCGCCTTGGTCTCGGTGCGGGTGCGGCGGAGCGTGTCGGCCTGGGCCTTGCCGCGGCCCTCGGCGACGGCCTCCGCGAAGTTCGCGAAGAGCACTGTGAACCAGAGCCACGCCGCGATCTGGCCGGAAAAGACCGGGCTGGTGCCCACGACGGTGCCGGCACCGACGATGAGGTCGCGGACGAAGAAGATCGTCGTCAGCACCGAGACGATCTCCACCACGAACATGACGGGGTTTTTCGCGAGGGTCCGCGGATCGAGCTTGCGGAAGGACGCCCAGATCGCCGGCACGATCAACGATTTCTCGAAGAGCGACAGCGGCTGCACCTGGCGCTTGAAGAGGCCAGTGTGCGGCGAGCCGCCGACGGTGGGAGAGGATTGGGTCATGGGAGTATGTCCCTTGGAAAGTTGATCGGTCTCAGGGCGTCGAGGCGAAGAGCGTGCCGGCATGCATGGCGAGGTGCTCGACCACGGGTCCGAGCGCAAGCGCCGGGAAGTAGGTGAGGCCGCCGATGATGAGGATGACGCCGACGAGCAATCCCACGAAGAGCGGCTTGTTGGTCGGGAAGGTGCCCGCCGAGGGTGCCAGCAGCTTCTTCTCCGCGAGCGAGCCCGCGACCGCCAGCAGCGGTACCACGAAGAGGAACCGCCCTATCAGCATCGCGCCCGCGAGGGTCGTGTTGTAGAAGAGCGTGTTCGCGCTGATACCGGCGAAAGCGCTGCCGTTGTTGCCGGTGCCGGAGGTGTAGGCGTAGAGGATCTCGCTGTAGCCGTGCGGTCCGGGATTGGCGGGGCCCGCGAGTCCCGCGGGCAGGACCGTAGCAAGCGCGGTCCATCCGAGAATCGAGAGCGGCAGGATCAGGATGGCCAAGATCGACATCTTGACCTCCTTGCTCTCGAGCTTCTTGCCGAGATACTCGGGCGTGCGTCCCACCATCAGCCCCGCCACGAACATCGCGACGATCGCGAAGGCGAGCATGCCGTAAAGGCCCGAGCCCACGCCGCCGAAGATGATCTCGCCGAGCTGGATGTTGATGAGCGGGATCATGCCCGCGAGCGGCATCAGGCTGTCATGCATGTTGTTGACGGCGCCGCAGGAGGCGTCGGTGGTGATGGTCGTGAAGAGCGCGGAGTTGGCGATGCCGAAACGCACCTCCTTGCCCTCCATGTTGCCGCCGGCCTGCAAAGCGCTCGGCACCTGGTCGACGCCCAAGGCCGCGAAGGCGGGATTTCCCGGCGCCTCGGCCCAATAGACCGTGGTCACGCCCGCGAGGAACAACACGCCCATCGCCGCGAAGAGCGCCCAGCCCTGGCGCTGGTCGCCGACCATGCGCCCGAGCACGTTGGTGAGGCCCGCACCGATCGAGAAGATCAGGATTATCTGCACGAGGTTCGTGAGCGCGTTCGGGTTCTCATAGGGATGCGAGGAGTTGGCGTTGAAGAAGCCACCGCCGTTCGTGCCGAGCATCTTGATCACCTCCTGCGAGGCGACCGGACCCTGGGCGATCGTCTGCTTCGCGCCCTCGAGCGTGGTGGCGTCGACATAGGCGTCGAGATTCTGCGGCATGCCCTGCCACACGAAGAACAGGCCCACCACGATGGAGACGGGCAGCAGGATGTAGAGCGTGCAGCGCGTGAGATCGACCCAGAAATTGCCGATGCTCTTGGCCGAGCGCCGCGCGAAGCCGCGGACGAGCGCGATCGCGAGCGCAATGCCCGTCGCCGCCGAGAGGAAGTTGTGCACCGTGAGCCCCGCCATCTGGACGAGGTAGCTCATGGTGGTCTCGGGCGTGTAGGACTGCCAGTTCGTATTGGTGACGAAGCTGACGGCGGTATTGAAGGCGAGGCTCTCCTCGACCGGCGTCTGGCCCGCGGGATTGAAGGGCAGCGACGCCTGGAGCCGCATCAGCGCGTAGAGCGTCGCGAAGCCCGCGAGGCTGAAGAGCAGCATCGCGACGGCGTAGGTGAGCCAATGCTGCTCTTCCTTCTCGTCGACGCCGCAGATCCAATAGATGCCGCGCTCGACCGGGCGCAGCACGGGGCTGAGCAACGTGCGCTCGCCGCTGAAGACGCGCGTCATGTAGCCGCCGAAGGGCTTCGTGATCGCGACGATGACCGCGCAATAGAGCGCGATCTGGAGCCATCCGTTGATGGTCATGAAGGTCTCCTAGAAGCGCTCGGGACGGATGAGCGCGAAGACGAGATAGCCGGTGATCGCGAGCGTCACGATCGCGCCGAGGATGTAGTCGAATCCCATGAGTGGCCTCCTTACATCCGGTCGCAGGCGGTGCTGAAGCCGAGCGCGAGCACGAAGAAGCCCACGCCGAGCGCCACCATGATCAGGTCGAGCATTGTGATTTTCCTCCGGACCGGTCGAACGTACAGGCGGCGCTCGTCCACGAAGCGCCCGCAGAATCGCGGTATTCTGCCGGCGCCGCGCTGACCTGGATCAACGGTCGACTGCTAGTCCCCAGAAATCGCGCCTCGGTACGAGGACGCCGCTGCAAATAGATGGCGCAGCGCGATCAAAATTCGAGAGGCTTTCGCCCTGCCGCGCATAAAGGCGGCATAAAGATTCCCAAGGATTCTCGGAGTTCAACCGGATTCCCGCCGCCTTTATGCCGGCGCCTTCAAACCGCACTCGAATTCTTATCCCCTTCTGTCCTAATCCTCTGTCGGCAGGTTTTCATAGGCTGGGGAGAGCGGCGGTGCAGGGCGCGATGGACACGAACGCAAGGGATCGGGGCGAGGCAGTGCTCGCGCGCCGTGCATCCGCTCGCCGCCGGAAGATGATGGACGCCACTGAAGCCGCCGTCCGGCGCGAGTTTGCATGGACGATCGGCGTTTGCGCCGTGTTCATCATCGTCATCAACCTCCTCGCAGCTTGCCTCGGTGTTCATTAGAACGAGGCTGAGATCCTGCGTTTATGGTGCCTTTATGCCGACCCCCGGCATCCCCTCTCGAATATATATGCCGCCATTCCCTTCTTTAGCCCGCGACCCCATCGGGGCGCCTATCGGACGCAATGGTGATGTCATGTCTGCAATCGACTTTCCCCGCATTACGCCGCAACGCCGATGCGAGGCCGTTTCAGTCGGCGATGCCCCACGCAAGGCGGCGGCGCCTCTGGTTCGCGCGCTCTACGGAGCCGCCTGGGTAATCTCCGCGTTCGCGGTAACCGCCGGTATCGTCGCGATCCGCATCTTGGCTTTTGCGCCGACATCGCTCCACCTGCATGGCTGAGATGTCTCGGGGTCTCACAGCGCGGCGCGCCCTCGACCCGCAGTCGAGTCACGCGGTGCGCCGCTTCGGCATCCTCGTGCTCTTCATGCTGGTGTGGTCGCTGGCGGCACGGCCGCAAGAGCCGCTGCGTGCACTGGCGCTCATGATGTTCACGGCCACGTTCCTGGAGTTTGTGCTCGCGGCGCTTCGCCGGGAGCGATTCAATTCCGCCGTCCTCAATCATTGGGACGCTGCTTGCGGCTTCCTCGCGATAGCCTGTCTCGCGTGGTCCCTGACGTGAGATGAATTCATGCTTTGGGGGCACTCAAATGACGACCTCGACGACGCACGCTAGCTCCGTGGGCGCAAGCCTGACGAAGAAGGAAGCGGGGACACCCTGGTCCCTCTACGCGGCATTGGGTCTCTTTCTCGTGGGGATTGTCTTGAAAGCCTTCTCGGTCTTTTCCGTGGGATAGCGCGTCCGCTTTTTACGCCGGCGCCCGGCTTTCCCTATCGAATCTTTACGCGCCGATAGCCTTCAATCGCAAAGGCTCGACCCCGGCCGAGCGGGGAATTGCGATAGCGGGCATTCGACATGGTACCTTTGGTCAATCAGGAACGACTGTATCCCGCGGAAGCGCGGCCGTTGCCGCGGCCTGCGCTCTCCGGCTGGATCTCCTCGGTGTTCGCGTTCCTGGCACCGCGGCGCTGGCATCGGGGTCCCGATTCTCGTGAGCGGCTCCCGATCTATCGCATCACGCGAGCCTGGGAGGATCGCTGGATCGTCACGCGCCCGGGTGCGCTCATCGGTCATTCCTTCACCGATCTCGCAGGCGCCGTGAGCTTCGTTCGCCACGAATGCCCCCTCACCTCCGCCATAGTCGAGCTCTATGTGGGGGAGTTCTATGTCGTGGCATTCCACGACCCCAAGGACCCGCGCCCGCTTTTCGGCGAGAGGCCGCGGCCGGCACGATGAGCGGCCGCTCCGACTAGAGACTCCCGATGCGCTGTCTCTTCCGCGGCGATTACGGGCCGCCCGATCCGGGCTTCGATCCCGATGCCGGCGGTGGCCTGCTTTTGCGGGGTTTCGAGGCGCATCGCCCCGAGTTGATGCGCGCGCAGAACGCGGGCGAGCTTGCGGCGATGGAACGACAGCTCTCGCGCGGCGAGACAATCCTTTGGTGCGATCAAGGCTATGGTTGGGTCGCGAGCCCGCGGGTTGACTTCACGCTGGAGGCGCTCGGCGCTATGGTGTTGCTCGCCTATCTGCTGATGCGCGTCTTACCTTGGAGGAGAATGACGTTGCGTCGGGGCGCAGCGCTTCCACAGGAGCCGCGCGTTTCTCCGAGAACGCAGCGTTAGGGAGCCGACATTGATGATTCGCCCGCTTCGCCTGGTGCCGGACAACACCAAGATCCGCTTCATGCGCGGGCGCTTTGCGGGACTCATAACGTCCGCCGTCCTCAGCATCGCATCGGTGGTGCTGTTCTTCTATCCCGGCCTAAACTACAGCATCGACTTCCAGGGCGGCGTCGTGGTCGAGATCCGCCTCGCGCAGCCCATGGACGAGGGCGTAGTCCGGGCCGCCTTCGACGACCTCAAGCTCGGCGAGACCAAGGTGCAGGAATTCGGCTCGCCGCAAGATCTCCTCGTCCGCCTGCAGCGCCAGCCGGAGGGCACCGACGTGCGGCCGGCGATCCAGTCGATGCTCTCCGCGAAATTCCCCGGTAGCGAGATCCGGCGCCTCGACCTCGTGGGCGCACGTGTGAGCGGCGAGCTCTTCCGCAGCGGTCTCCTCGCGGTCGGCCTCTCGTTCCTGGGCGTGCTCGCTTACATCTGGTTTCGATTCGATTGGCAATTCGGCGTCGGCGTCGTCGGCACGCTTCTCCTCGACATTACCAAGACCGTCGGCTTCTTTGCGGTGACGCGCATACAGTTCGATCTCAACTCGGTCGCGGCGATCATGTTGCTCATCGGCTACTCCGTCACCGACAAGATCGTGGTCTACGATCGCATCCGCGAGAACCTGCGCAAGGACAAGTCGACGCCGCTTAGGGAGCTCATCGACAAGAGCATCAACCAGACGCTGGGCCGCACCGTCGCGACTTCAATGACCGTGCTCCTCTCGATCGTTCCGCTTGCAATCATCGGGGGCACCGAGATCAGGGGTTTTGCGATCGCGATCATCTTCGGCATCATCGTCGGCACTTCCTCCTCGATTTTCATCGCCTCGCCCATTCTGCTCTTCCTCGGCCAGAAGCGGTTGCGGCCGGCGCTGCATCGGGCGCCCGCCAAGCAGGCGAAGCCCTCCAATACGGACTCCGTGAAGGCCGGCGCTGCTCGATGAGCCTCCTCGAGGAGATCGTCGCGGTCGGGTTGCTCGGGCTCGCGACTACGTGCTCCGCGCTCGCCGGCGCCGCAATCGGGCTCTACCTCCCGATCTCGAAGCGTCTCCTCGCGGCCATTCTCGCTTTCTCCGCGGGAGCGCTCATCAGCGCGCTCGCGATCGAGCTCGCTTTCGAGGGCGCCGTCACGATGCATCTGCACGGCTACGGCGCGACCGGCGCCTGGGCCTTCGTAGGCGGCGGCTTCGCGATTGGGGCAGGGTCCTATTACTCCGCCGCTCTCTTCCTGGAGTGGCGCGGTGCCGCCGTGCGCTACCAGACGCGCTTTCGCGAATACGCCAACGACCGCAAGCGGCGGGAGTGCAAATCGCTCATCGCGCTCCTCGCAAAGAACCCGCTGCTGCGGCACCTGCCGGCGGAGGAGATCGAGCGGATCCTGCCTTGCGTGAACGAGCGCCACCTCGAGCCGGATGATGTGCTCTTCCGCGCGGGCGATCCCGGCGATGCGCTTTACATCGTCGCGCGCGGCAAGGTGCGGGTGCTCGCAGGCGACGCAAGCCACGGCGAGCGTCTCCTCGCGGAGCTCGGCGAAGGGCAGGCGCTCGGCGAGATGGCGCTCTTGAGCGGCGGCATCCGCACCGCCACCGTCCGCGCCGCCGAGCCAACCGATCTCTTGCGGATCGACAAGGCGGATTTCTCCTCGCTCATTGACGCCGATCCCCGGATGGCCGAGGCGGTCGATCGCCTCAGCCACGACCGTGCGGTGAGCAACCTAAGCGCCGGCGGCACTGACGCCGCGACTTGGGCCAAGATCGCGAACAGTAGCCTCGATCACCTGAGCCGCCAGGACGCGAACCGCTTCCTCGCGGAGGCGGGCCGCGGCGCCGGGCTTGCAATTGTGCTCGGCAACGTCCTGGACACGATCCCCGGTTGCCTCGTCATCGGCGCCAAGTTCGACGGCGTGCAGAATCTGGCACTCACGCTGATGATCGGCATGTTCCTCGGCGGTATCCCCGAGGCCGCCGCGAGTGCGACCATGCTGCGGAAGGCGGGCTTTACCCAGCGTGCAGTCTTCGGGCTTTGGTCGACGGTGCTCGTTGCGGGTGTCGTCGCCGCGATTGCGGGCAAGCTGATGATCGCGAGCTCGGACTCGCCGATCGCGATCTTCTCGCAAGCCGTCGCGGGCGGCGCCGTCCTTGCGCTCGTCGCTCACGCCATGATCCCGGAATCGATCGAGGCCGGCGGCTCGGTGGTGGTTCTCCCGATCGTCGGCGGCTTTCTTTTCGCGCTCTATCTGGCGCTTACGGAAGCCCTGGTCTGATCCTGCGGAATTTATGAGATTGCCGCGCGATTGCGGAGGCGCCGGTGGGAGATTCATTAACCTCGGCGGCGCGAGAATTCGCCATGGCCGCCTTCGATCCGCACTTCGATCCGGACTCGCAATCCCCCACTGGCGACACCGGCGCCGCCTCCTTCTGGTCGCGTCTCCTGCACCGGATCTCCGATCCGCCGCAGGTCCCTGAGAGGCATCGCGGCGCCGTCTACCGCATCGATCGCATCGCGGACGCCCACTGGACCGTGACCTCCCCGGATGGGTCGGCATGGCGCGGCTTCGAGGATCTCAGCGGCGCCGTCGCCTTCATCCGCCAAGAGAGCGCTAATAGCGCCGCGACGATCGAGCTCCGTGTCGACGGTGTCTACGCCGTGGCCTATCTCCGCCCCGGTGAGGCGCAATCCCTCTTCGGCGAAGCCGCCTGAGCCGGACGCCTCAGAAGAATCCCTGATCCGCCTCGAGCCCGAAGAGGACCTTGCCGTAGCTCTCGAAGTGCGAGCGGCGCCCCTGCACCTGTTGGGCGACGGTGTGGATGTCGCGGAAGCGCCGCTCGAAGGCGTTGCTCGCGAAGATCGCAGTGGCGCCGGCGGCGTGATAGGCCCAATCCGCGACCGATTTCGCGCGCTGGATCGTGTACGTCGACGCGATGCGGATCGATAGGCGCTGATCGAGCGTGAGCCTGTTGCTGCGCTCGACTTCGCGCCAGACCTCCGAGAGCGCTCCCATGAGGTACATGCGGGCGCCGCGCAACTCTGCTTCGGCCTCGCCGACCTCGAGCTGCACCGATCCGCTGAGCGCCAGCGAGTGCTTGAAGCCCCGCGGCGTCTTCTCCCTCGCGAGTGCCACGAAGGCGTCGAGCATACTGCGCGCAATCCCCAGTGCAACGCAGGCGAAGCCGCAGGCGAAGAGACTGAGCGTGCTCATCGCGTAAAGCGAGGCGTGATAACGCCGCTCCGACGGGTCGTCGCGCGCGACGGAGTAGGCCCGCGGTACGAAGAGGCCTGAGATCGAATAGGCGTCGCTGCCGGTGCCGCGCAGCCCGATCACGTCCCAGATGTCCTTGAACGGTGCCTTCGCCGCGGGAAGCAGCAGCGTGCGCATCTCCGGCGTGCCATCGGCCGCACGCCGCGGCGTTCCGTCCTCGCTGACGATCTGGGAGAGCGCGCCGAGCCAAGTCGCGTGCCGCCCGCCGCTCGCAAAGGAGAAACTGCCGGTCGCGCGGTAGCCGCCTTCGACCTCAACCGCCTTGGCGCCCGCGCCGGGGCCCCAGGCGATGAGGGCGCGGGGATCACGGCCGAAAATGTCCTCCGCCACCTCCGGCGCGAGGAAGGCGGCCACCATGGACGAGACGTTGTTCTGGCACAGGACCCAGGCTGTGCTCGCATCGACCTTTGCGACGGCCTCGATGATGGAAACGAAGGTGAGGGGATCGGTCTCCTCGCCCTTGAAGGGTCGCGGCAGCAGCAGGCGGAAAAGCCGCGCCTCATGGAGCGCCGACACCAGCGCTGGCGGGAGCTTCCGCTCGGCCTCGATCTCATCCGCCGCCGCCGCGATCCGCGGCAGCAGAGCCGCGACGCGCTCGGGGACGGCCGTTGTTATGTCCGCGGATGCCGCGCGATCGCTTTCGGGCGGTGCGGTCATGCCTGCGGCCACTCGCCGTAGGGCATCGCCGGGGGCCAGGCCTCGTGGCCCGCCGCGAAGGCGCGGTTGCTTTGCGCGGGGTTGCGGTTCACCAGCGGACGCGCATAGAGCGGATGGCGCATGCTGCGGATCTCGTGCTCGATCTCGAAGAGCTCCTTGCCGGTCGCGAGATCGATGATGCTCTGGAACCGGTATTGATGCTGGTCGCTCTCCTCCGTGACGAGCCCGCGCTCCAGGAGGCGCCGGTGCGGGCCGGAGAAATCGGCGATGTAAATCTGGATGTGGTGTCCGTCATAGGGCGGAGGCGGCCTGTCGGTCTCGCGGAAGACGAGGTCCTGGTCGGCGCCAACGGAGACGCGCGCGTGCGGTCCGAGCTCATCCTCGGCGACCGCAGCCTTTGCGTCGAGGATCTCCCGGTAGAAGCGCGCAATGCCCGCAACCGCTCCTGGCGCCACCTCGAATTCGACGTAGGGCATGCCGAGGGAGATGCGACCGAAACGCGCCTCGGGCTCGTGGCAGCGGATGCGGTTTCCCCAGGGTGAGGTCACGTCGACCCAGGCGTTGTGCTCGCGGAACTCGAAGCGCGTATCCGCAAGCGGCTTGCTCACGCGCGCGAGCCGCGCGAGCAGCGCCTCCCGGCTCGGCAGCACCAGCCCGACCCGCCCGCGCAGAACCTGCGCTTTGCCCGTCGGCAGGTGGAACTGGCTGCGCCCGACATTGATCCACATGTTGTCGGTGCTGGTCATGAGGTAGGGATCGCGCGTGAGGCCGAGACCCGTCACGTAGAACAAGGTCGAAAGCTGCTGGTCCGGGATCAGGACGTTGACGTGCTCGAGCCCGACGACATTGCCGAGATCCTCGGCCGCACGATCGTAGCGCTGCTGCATGGGAGTCTCCGTCTTCCTGCCCCTGCGTCCATCTTAATGCCCCTGCGGCGGTCTGAGAACCGCCACCCCCGCGACCAGGAAGACGACCCCTGCCAACACCGGCAGCGAGGCCGCAACGCTGCTCCCGGTCGCGTCCCAGATGACGCCTCCGATCAGCGACACCGCAAACGCGATCGAATGCCCGATCGCGAACATGCCCGCGGCAAGGCGGTGAACGGTGTTGGGATCGCCGACGATCACCGGAAGTGCCAGCGTTAGGATCAGCGCGAATGCCGCGGTAAGCCCGATCAGGCCCGCGCCCGCTATCTCGGCCGCCGCGCCGCCCGCCGCGAAGAGTGCGAGGCCGAGCAGGCTACCGATCCCGGCCGCGACCAGCGGTGCTTTTCTACCGGAGAGGCGCTTCGCGAATAGCAAGAGCAGGATCGACGACGGAAGCTGCCCCACGTTGAGCGAAGTAAGACAGGGGCCAACGAGCTCCGGCGTGCCGGCCGCATAGAGGAAATCCGGCAGGAAGGCATTGGCGCCGAAATAGATGGTCGCGCTCGCCGCGGAGAGCAGCCCGAGCGCCCAGGTGTTACGGTCCCGCAGATCCGGCCACCAGAGCCTCCCCGCTCGGGTGGGACGCGCGGTCTGCGGCCGAGCCGCTTCGGCGACGAGCGCCGCCGTCACCAGCACAGGCACGGCCCAGATGACAAAGCTCAGCGGCCAGCTTCCGCCCACGAGCGGCAGTAGCACTGGAAGCGTGAACGCGGCGGCGAGCGCTTCGCCGATCAGGAGGCCGTTGGCATAGACCGCGGTCGCAAGCCCCGCTCTGTCGCGGAACCAGTCGTTCACGAGCGAGGGCATGGCCGGCTGCATGATCGCGATCCCCGCGCCCATGACGAGCGTCATCCCGAAGAGCATCGGTATCGAGGGGCCGAAACCGCGGCAGGCCGAGCTCACGGCGACGGCGACGAGGCTCGCGACGAGCGTCCGCCGCGCCCCCAGGCGCGAGATCAGCAGCGCACCGGGAATTGCGACGATCGCGAAGAGCAGCACGGGCAAACCCGTGAGCACGGCGACCGCCTTCTCGCTCAGCTCGAGGTCGCGGTGGATGAGCGGCAGCACCGGCGGCAACGCCAGAATGGTGAGGCGCAGGTCGATGCCCGCGAGCCAGAGCAGGAAGAGACGCCAGCAGTCGCGGGCCGCCATCTCGTCAGGCGCCTAGGAGCTGTCCGCCGTCGACCGAGATCGTCTGTCCCGTAACCCAGCCCGCGAGCGGCGACGCCAGGAACAACACTACGCTCGCGACCTCCTCGGGTTTCCCCATCCGTCCGAAGGGAATGCTGCGGAAGGTGCGATCGTAGAGCGCGGTGTTCTGGGTCTTGCGCTGGTCCCAGACGCCACCCGGAAACTCGATGGAGCCCGGAGCCACGCAATTGACGCGCACGCCTTTGCGCGCGAGCTGCGCTGCCTGCGTCGTCGTGTACTGGACGAGCGCCGCCTTGACCGCGCCATAGGGCGCGCTCCGCGCGGAGGGGCGATAGGCGGCGATCGAGGAGATGTTGACGATATTGCCCTGCGCCTCCTCGAGGTGCGGCAGGGCCGCGCGAGAGGCACGCACTGTGCCCAGGAGATCGACGTTGACGCTGAGCGCCCAGCCGAGCTCGTCGTCGCTCTGCCCAAAGCCCGAGGCGTTGTTGACGAGAACGTCGATCCCACCGAGTGCCGCCGCGGCCTCTCCGACGTAGCGCTCGATCGCGGCGGCATCACCGAGATCGCAGCTTCGGGCATGGACGGTGCCGCCATGGCGGCCGAGCTCGGATTTCGCCGCGGCAAGCGCCTCGGCCCCGCGCGCGCAGATGGAGACGGCAGCGCCCGCCTGGGCAAATCCGAGGGCAATCGATTTCCCGATCCCCCGGCTCCCGCCCGCGACGACCACACGCTTGCCCCTGAAATCGAACGTCATACTGGCTCCGGAGATTTCGTTGCGAAGGATGGCGGATGCGTTCCCAGCGGAACCGAGGGTCGCGTCCAGCGTGCGGGCGTCTCGGAAAGGATCGCCGCGTGCCGTACGGCCGTGATGCGGCCGAAACCGGACTCGGACTCCTCCAAGCAGTCGCGTACATCCTCGAAGCGCGGGTCGGCGCAGGAGAGACCTCCGGCGATGCGACCGAGGCCGCGGATCCAGCGCCCGGTCTGCGCAAGCGAGACGCGCACATGCCAGCTTCCGCCCTCGCGCGCGCGGTGGGCGAGCGCGGTCATGGCGCCGAAGGCCATGAGGTAGCCAGCGGCGTGGTCGAGTGCCTGGCAAGGAAGGGCCTTTGGCTCGGTGATCCCCGCGGCCTCGGCCTCCGCTGCATTGAAGCCGCTCGCGGTCTGCACCAGGGAATCGAAGCCGCGTCGGCTCGCCCACGGCCCATCGCGCCCGTAAGCGGAGAGCGAGACGTAGACGATGCCGCGCCGCCGTTCGGCCACCTGCTCCGGTCCGAAACCCAGGCCCGCGATCGCGCCGGGTCGGTATCCCTGCACGAAGACGTCGGCCTCTTGGAGGAGCGCTTGGAGTTGCCCGCGCCCTTCGGGCGCGCGCAAGTCGAGCGAGGTCGAGAGCTTGCCGCGGCCGGTGTCGATCACGAGCGGAGGAATGTTTGGGAGATGCGCGGCCGTCACCAGCAATACGTCCGCGCCATGCGCTGCAAGTGTGCGCCCGCAGACGGGCCCCGCGATGACGCGCGTGAGGTCGAGGACACGGATACCGCCGAGCGGCCGGTCGGCCGGCGGCAGCGGCGCAGGGGCGGCATCGCCGAGGCGCTCGATCGTGAGTACCGGCAGCGCCGCCACCGCTCGTCCCTGGGGATGCGCATCCCATTCCGCAAAGCTGCGCATCGCCGTCGCCACGAGCCCCGCCTCGGCCGCTGCGGTCTCCAGTGCCACCGCTTCCCAGCCCGCGAGCGCACGCTCGACCGAGGCGCGATCATGCTCGCAATGCAAGAGCTTAAGCATCCCGTCGCGATGATGCGGAAAATTCGTGTGCAGGCGCACCCAGTGGCCGTCGCCGCAGCGATAGGCTCCCGCAATCTTGTCCCAGGGCTCCGGCAGCGGCTTGTCCTCGACCCGGAGATAGCGCTCGCTGCGGAATTCGACCGCCGCGCGGCGCATGTCGACGGCAACACGCTGTTGCCGTCCCGTGCGCAGGCGCCACAGTTCGGCGGACGCAAGCGCGGCCGCCGCGATGCTCGCCTGCGCCGCCGCGCCCACCGCGAAGGACGATGGCAGGACCGGATCGGCGCCGGTGAGCTCGACGGCGTCGAGCGCGGACTGAGGCTGGCCCGCGCCGCGCCAGAGCGCAGCTAGGGCATCGCGAGATCGCTGAGGTTCCATGGCAATTGCAGATCCGAGCCTAACCCAGAGGCGCATCGATGGCGATAGCGCGGCAGAAATGCGTGGTCGCGCAATGCAACTATCCACATTTCTCCCACAAGTTTCTCGCGTTCCCCCGCAGATTCGAATTGCGATGCGCTTTGACACAGCGCTAGCCTTGATGTGTCGGGACCGGCAGGCCTCACGGGGCTCAAGGAACCGGCGAAGGGCGAGAGCCCAGCGGCTCCAGTCGTCATGGAGATGGCCAGAGTGGTGATTGGCCAGAAAGGGGATGACACCTCGATAATCACTCCAAGCCTGGACTCGGTCTCTGTGCGGCGACATGCGGCCTCGTAAGGGTTGTACTATCCGCATACATCGGGTGGCCTGCGGTCGTAAGGTTGCAGGCTGAACAGGTCGGTGGTCCGGTACCGTTAAGTGGTCCTGGTTAGTCCCGGTAGCCCCGGATAGGAGGACGCTCCGAACCTAGCCATCCGCTCCGAACGTCTGAGACACGCCCGATTAGGAGCAATCCTTCTGCGAAGCGATCTCAGCCAAGGGCGAGACAGGGGAAACCCTCTCTCGCCCGCATGGCTTTTATAGGGTACTTGTGATTTCGATGCTCGAGCGATGGTTCGATCGAGGCCGGGACGTGGCGCTGTTCCTGGCGCGTCTCGCGCTCTCCGCGATCTTCATCCCCAGCGGCTTCTCGAAGCTCCTGCACCTCGAGGCCTTTGCGCGAAGCCTCACCGCGCGCGGGGTGCCCGGTGGCACGGCGATCGCTTTTCTCGCGGCGGCCGTGGAATTCTTCGGCGGCCTCGCGATCGCGCTCGGATTTAGGGTGCGCTGGAGCGCGCTCCTGATGCTTGCGTTCACGATTGTTGCGGCATTGGTCTCGCACCGCTTCTGGAATTTCGCGGACGGCGAGCGCACGATGCAATACATACAATTCATGAAGAACCTCGCGATCGCCGGCGGCTTCCTTGCCGTCGCTGTAGCGGGTGCAGGACGGTTCCGCATCGGTCGCTAGCGATCCCCGGGCGTCTTAGTGCGCGGCAAGTGACCTCGATAGGGGCGTGTCTGCAGTTTGGCCCGGGCGATCCACACGCCGGCCCCTTATTGGCAGGAAAGCCGTAGTATTCCTGATGGGCGGTCGCTGACCGCTGCGACCACCAACCTGGGGAGCACGCAGATGGACTCTTTCGATGCCGGCCTCAAGATGCGCATGAAGGTGTTGGGCGAGGCGCATGTGAAGCGCTCGCTCGCGGACGTCGACGATTTCAACCGCGACCTGCAGCAGCTTGTAACGGGTTTCGGTTGGGGCCAGATCTGGACGCGCCCGGGGCTCTCGCTGCGCGAGCGCAGCGTTCTCAACCTCGGCATGCTGACGGCGCTCAATCGTCCGCATGAGTTCAAGGTCCATGTCCGCGGCGCGCTCAACAATGGAGTGACGCGCGAGGAGATCCGCGAGGTCCTGCTGCAGACGGCGCTCTATTGCGGCTTCCCCGCGGCGATCGAGGCCTTCCGTCTCGCGCGCGAGGTATTCAAGGACATCGACGGGAAGGGCTGAGCCGCGCGACATGACGCAATCCAGCGTCTCCGAGAAGCTGGCCCACGGGATCGCTTCGCTCTCCCCGAACGCGCTTCCGCCGCGGCTCTACGAGGTGGCGGAGGACCTCGTCCTCGACGTCGCGGGCCTCTGTATCGCCGCGCGCGGGACGGACTACGTCCGCGCGGCGCTCACGGCGACGACGGGATCGGGGCGCACGACTGCGATCGGCCACGCGCGCACCCTCGATTGCGCCGCGAGCGCTCTCGTCAACGGCACCGCCGCACATGGCGAGGATTTCGACGATACATTCGAGGGCGGGCCGGTTCATGCGGGCGCGCCGGTCGTGCCGGCGGTGCTCGCGATGGCGGAGGAATTCGGCTGCGACGGCGCCGCGGTCCTCAAGGGGATCGTCGTTGGTGTCGAGACCATCTGTCGCCTCAGCACCGTGGCGCCAAAGCTCGTGCACAAAGCGGGCTTCCATCCAACGGCAGTCTTCGGGACCATGGCCGCCGCGGCCGCGGCCGGCGCCACGCTCGGGCTCGACGCGCCGCGGATCGCGCATGCCCTTGGCGTCGCTGGCAGCATGGCCGGCGGCATCATCGAGTATCTCGCGGACGGCGCTTGGACGAAGCGGCTTCATCCGGGCTGGGCGGCGCAGTCCGGCATTCGCGCGGCGCTCTTGGCTCGGCACGGTTTCGTGGGGCCGCGCACGGTCTTCGAGGGGACGCACGGGCTTTTCCAGGGCTTTGCGCATACGAGCGCGGGCGATTGGAACGCGCTCCTGGGGGATTTCGGCAGCCGCTGGGCGGCGGAGACGCTCGCCTTCAAGCCCTTTGCCTGCGGGACGATGACCCATCCCTACATCGACTGCGCCATTCGCCTCGCGAAGCGGGGCATCGCCATGGAGGCGATCGACTCCATCACCTGCGAGGTCGCGGAGGGCACAGTGCATCGGCTCTGGGAGCCGCTGGCGGCGAAGCATGCGCCGCCGAACGCCTACGCCGCCAAGTTCAGCACTCCCTTCTGCATCGCCGCAGGTTTCATCCTGGGAGACGCGGGCCTCGCGGCCTTCACGGAGGCGACCGCGCGCGATCCCCGCCTGCGCGCGCTCGCGGCCAAGGTGCGCTACGAGATCGATCCCGCAAATCCCTATCCCCGAGAATTCACCGGCCATCTTCTCGTGCGGCTGGCAGACGGCACGGTCGTCGAGGAGCGGCAGCCGCATCTCCGTGGCGGCGCGCACGAGCCGCTGTCGCGCGCGGCCATCGAGGCGAAGTTCTTTGCGAACGCGGCCTTCGGGGGCTGGTCGCGCGCCAAGGCCGAGACGGCGCGCGAGCGCCTAAGCCGGCTTTTCACGGGCCCACTCGACCTCACCGCACTCCGCGACTGAGGAATTGGCCGCAAGTTTCGGATGGATGCGCTGCGGCCGGGCGCGCATGGTTTCGCCATGAAAA
Organism: Allostellaceae bacterium; assembly: GCA_035581425.1. Lineage (GTDB taxonomy): Bacteria > Pseudomonadota > Alphaproteobacteria > ATCC43930 > CGMCC-115725 > DASZHJ01. Next base: position 39,740 of record DATJVP010000114.1, read on the forward strand.
TCACGGCAATGATCGCGCGACGCATCGCGGAGTTCGATTGGCCCGCAGCGGAGGCATCGCTCGATCGCATGGGCTATGCGACGCTGCAGGGGATTCTCGCGCCGACGGATTGCGCGGCGCTCACCGCTCTCTACGAGGACGAGGCGCGGTTTCGCAGCCGCGTGACCATGCGGCGGCACAACTTCGGCGAAGGCGAGTATAAATACCTGAGCTACCCGCTGCCGCCGGAGGTGGAGGCGCTGCGGCAAGCCTGCTATCCCCGGCTCGCGCCGATCGCCAATCGCTGGCGCGCGGCGCTCGGCGAGAGCGGCCGGTTTCCGCCGACGCTCGAAGAATACCTTGCCGAATGCCACGCAGCGGGACAGATGCGGCCAACGCCGCTCATCCTTCGCTACGAGGCCGGCGGTTACAACTGTTTGCACCAGGACCTCTACGGCGAGCTGGTGTTTCCGCTGCAGATGACGGTGCTGTTGAGCGCGCCGGGGAGCGATTTTTCCGGCGGCGAATTTCTGTTGGTGGAGCAGCGGCCCCGCGCGCAATCCAAGGGCGAGGTGGTGAGGCTGCGCCAGGGCGACGCCGTCGTCTTCGCAGTGCGTCACCGCCCGGTAGAAGGACGGCGCGGATACCATCGCGTTACTCTCCGCCATGGCGTGAGCCGAGTGCTCGAGGGGCGGCGCATGACGCTCGGCGTCATCTTCCACGACGCCGCCTGACCCCCGCGCTATTGACCCCCGCGGTAGCGGGCGGTTAGATCGCTTGGCTCGGCGTTCCCAGACGCAGCGTGCGAGTAGCGCCCATGTCCGTCTCGATGGCCGCCAGCGTCGACTGGCTGGCGCAAGCGGGCCCGGAGCCGCTGCAGCTCCTGGCGCTTCAGCATCAGCTCGAGCAGTCGCAATGGTGGGCGCCGGATGTGCTGGAGCGGCATCAGTTCCGGCAACTCTCGCGCCTCGTCCATCACGCCCATCGCACCGTGCCCTTCTATCGCGAGCGGCTGGAAGCGGCGGGGTATCGCGCTGGCGCTGCCGTGACATCCGAGCTCTGGCGCCGCATCCGCCCGATCACTCGGCGCGAGGTGCAGGAGGCCGGGGCAGCGCTGATCAGCACGGAGATACCGCGGGAGCATGGACCCGTCGCTGAGGCCGCGACTTCGGGCTCGACGGGGATGCCGGTACGAGTGATGAAGACAGCGTTGGTCCAGACCTTCTGGAACGCGATGGTGCTGCGCGAGCAGCGCTGGAACCGCTGCGATCTATCCGCGCATCTCGCGGTTATCCGAGGTCCTGATCGGCTGAGTGCGCCCTATCCCACAGGCGCCCCGCGGCGGGATTGGGGGCCGCCCGCCACGCTGCTCTACCGTACCGGCCCCGCCTCCGTTCTCGACATCTTTACGGAGGCGGCGGAGCAGGCGGAATGGCTGCGGCGGATCGAGCCGGCTTATCTCCTCACGTTTCCCTCGAACGCCCTGATGCTCGCCCGGCATTTCCAGGCGAGCGGGCTCTCGCTGCCCTCGCTCCGCGGCGTTTGGACCCTGAGCGAGGTGGTCGACGAGCGGCTGCGGTTCGCCTGCCGCGCTGCTTGGGGCGTCGAGATCGCCGACACCTATAGTGCTGCCGAGACCGGCTACCTCGCACTCCAATGTCCGCAGCATATGCACTACCACGTGCAATCCGAATCCGCCCGCGTCGAAGTGCTCGACGGCGAGGGCGCGGTCTGCAGGCCCGGCGAGACCGGCAGCGTGGTGGTGACGCCCCTCCACAATTTCGCGACACCCCTTCTGCGTTACGAACTCGGAGACCGCGCGGAAGTAGGGCAGCCCTGTCGATGCGGGCGCGGACTTCCCGTGATCGCGCGCATTCTCGGACGCGCCAAGCACGCGCTCGTGCTGCCCTCCGGCCGGCGCAGGCATTCCTGGCTCGGCACGGACGAGTTTGCGGAGAATTCCGCGATCGTCCAGCACCAGATCGTGCAGCGAAGCCTCGAGGAGCTGGAATTTCGCCTCGTCGTGCGCCGGCCGCTCACGAAGTCCGAGGAGAAACGACTCGCCGCGATCCTCACCCGGAATCTCGGGCATCCCTTCCGAGTGCGGTTCCGCTACCTCGATGGCATTCCGCGTGCGCCGAGCGGCCGCTTTTTCGAGTTCCTCTCGGAGCTCGAGGATTGAGCGCTCTTCACTCCGCGTCCGGCTGCTTCATCGGATGCGCGGCAGCGAAGGCCGGAAGAGCCATGCAGGTCTCGTAGATCCGCATCGCCCGCGGATAGGGCTCGAGCTTGCACTTGAACATGGTCGCCGGGAAGACCTGGGTCGCGAGGCAAATGTCCGCGACCGTCGGTGTGTCACCGTGGCAAAAGCGCCCGCTCTCGCGATGCTCGCCGAGGAGCGACTCCATAGCCTCGAGCCCCTTGCCGAGCCAATGCTGAATCCAGGCGAGGCGTTGATCGTCGCTGACCTTGAGCACGTTGGTGAGGTAGTTCCGGATGCGCGGCACGATCAGCGGATGGGAGTCCGCGACGTTGATGAGCGCGAAACCCCGCACCCAGGCGCGCGCCACCGCGTCCTTCGGCAGGATCGACGGTGTCGGGTATTTCTCCTCGAGATATTCGAGGATGGCCATGGACTGGAAGAGCTTGGCCTCGCCGTCGAAGAGGGTCGGCACCACCGCCTGCGGATTGAGCGCGGTATAGCCGGGCTTGAACTGATCGCCTTTCTCGAGGTGCAGGAACTCGTCCTCGCGGGCGAGCCCCTTGATGTTGAGCGCGATCCGCACGCGAAAGCTCGCTTGCGAGCGAAAGTAGGTATAGAGCTTCATCTCGTGTCCCCCGATTTCTCCTGGCCGTGCGCGCCGCTCCTTAGGCAGAGCGCAGGTCCTGATTCTTGATCGGTAGGCTGCGGATGCGCTTGCCGGTCGCGGCGAAGATCGCGCTGCAGACCGCCGGCGCCACAGGCGGCGTCCCGGGCTCGCCGATCCCACCCCATTTCCCGCCGCCGGTAAGCGCGAGATGCACCTCGATCTTGGGCGCATCGCCGAGCCGCACGATCTGGTACTCGTCGAAATTCCCTTGCTCGACGCGGCCCTCTTTGATCGTGATCTCGCCGTAGAGCGCGGCGGTGAGGCCGTAGATGACGCCGCCCTCCATCTGCATCTCGACGGTGCGCGGGTTGACGACGTGGCCGGAATCGACCGCGACCACGACGCGCTCGACCTTGACCTCGCCCTTCGGCGTCACTGCGACCTCCGCGATCTCGCCGACGATGGTCCCGAAGGACTCATGGATCGCGAGACCGCGGCCTTTGCCGGAGGCGAGCGGCTTACCCCAATCGCCCTTCGCTGCGAGCGTCTCGAGCACATGCAGAAAATCGGGCCGATGCGAGAGAAGCGCCCGGCGGAATTCCAACGGGTCCTTTCCCGCGGCATGCGCGAGCTCGTCGACGAAGCCCTCCATGACGAAGGCGTTGATGGAGCTCCCGACCGAGCGCCAGAACATGACGGGGACATGCGTGTTCTTGAGGACGCAGTCGATGTGCTGGCTCGCGATCCCATAGGGATTGTTGGCGAGGCCTTCGACCGCCATCGGCTCGATGCCGTCGCCGCGGCTCATGCCGAGCGAGCGTAGGATCGAGCCCACGGCCGTGCGGATCTCCCAGCCCGTTGGCATGCCGTCGGCGCCGAGGCCTGCCTTGAGGCGGACCGCCGCTTGCGGCCGATAGCGGTCGTGGCGGATGTCCTCCTCGCGCGTCCAGACGAGCTTCACGGGTTTGCCGACGGCTTTGCTCACGGCGATCGCCTGCAGCATCTCGTCGTTGGCCGAGCGCCGGCCGAAGCCGCCACCAAGAAAGGCGTTGTGGACGAAGACCTGCTCCGGCTTCAGGCCGGTCATCGTCGCCGCGCGGCGGAGCGCACCTTCGGCGTCCTGGGTCCCCATCCAGATGTCGACGCGGTCGGATTGGACGTGCGCGGTGCAATTGAGCGGCTCCATCGGCGCATGCGCGAGGTGCGGCACCTCGTAGAGCGCCTCGACCTGCTTCGCCGCGCTCGCGATCGCTTTTGCGGCGTCGCCGTCGCTGCGCGCGGTCTGCGCGGGGCCGTCGAGCGCCTCGCGATAGACCTTGCGAAACTGGGCGCTGTCGGTGCCGCCGGCGGCGCCCGCATCCCACTCGATCGGCATCGCGAGCAGCGCTTCCTTGGCGCGCCAGAAGCGGTCTGCGACCACGGCAACCGCGCCCTCGAGCGGCACGACCGAATGGATGCCGCGCCGGGATTTGATCGCTGCGGCGTCGTAGCTCTTGAGCTTCCCGCCGAAGACCGGGCAGGCAGCGACCGCCGCGTAGAGCATGTCGGGAAGACGCGTGTCGATCCCGAACTTTGCGCTGCCATTGATCTTGAGCGGGGTGTCGAGCCGCGCCGTCGGCTTGCCGATCAGCTTGAATTGTTCCGGCGTCTTGATCGTGGGCTCCCGGTCGAGCGCGATCTTCGCGGCCTCCGGCGCAAGCGTGCCGTAGGAGAGCGTTCGGTTGCTCGCGGCGTGCACGACCGTGCCGTTCCGCGCCTCGCATTCACTCTGGGGCACGTTCCAGCGCCGTGCCGCGGCTGCGACGAGCCGGACACGGGCACTGGCGCCGGCCTGCTGGAGGTATTCGCGAGATTCGCGAACGGCGCGGCTACCGCCAGTGGACATGCGGCGATAGACGCCGCCCTCGCGCACGGTGCGGTTGGCAGAGGCATATTCTGCCTTGACCTTGCTCCAGTCGCACTCGAGCTCCTCGGCAACGATCATCGGCAATGCAGTGAAGCTGCCTTGGCCCATCTCCGAGCGTGCGAAGCGGATCACCACGCTCTCGTCGGGCTCGATCAGGATCCAGGCGCTGACCTCACCAGGTGCCGAGGGCATTTCCTTGCCCCAGGGCTCGGCCGCGATCGGCAGTGCCTGTGCAAGACGCGGCAACAGGACTCCCACCGCGAGCCCGCCCGCGGCGCTCAGACCCGTGACGATAAAACGGCGCCGCGAGAGGGCGAGGCCGGCGATCTCTCTCGATCCGTCCATGATGTCCTCCCGCTCAGCGCGGCATCGAGGCCGCAGCGCGATGAATCGCGCGGCGGATGCGCTCGTAGGTTCCGCAGCGGCAGATATTCGTGATGCCGGCGTCGATGTCGGCGTCGCTCGGATTGGGATTGGTCGCGAGGAACGCCGCTGCGGCCATGATCTGCCCGGATTGGCAGTAGCCGCATTGCGGCACGTCCTCGGCGAGCCAGGCCTGCTGCACCGCATGGGCGCTGTCTGGCGAGAGGCCTTCGATGGTGGTGATGCTCGCGCCCTCGATGGTCCCGACGGGAACCGAGCAGGAGCGCATCGCCTCGCCGTTGACGTGGACGGTGCAGGCCCCGCATTGCGCGATCCCGCAGCCGAACTTGGTGCCGGTGAGACCGATCTCGTCGCGTAGCACCCAGAGGAGCGGCATCTCCGGCTCGACATCGAGCCGATGAGGCTTTCCGTTGACAGTGATCGAGACCATGCGGAGGAATTCCCTCGTCTGGGCGGGCCTATAATCGGACCACGGGGCCGCCTCTGCCCGCTGAGCGACGGCCTGCCATTATCATATGACCTAATCGATCACGGGCGTCGAGCCATGACGCCCGGCATCACATGGCCGTGAGCCGGCGCCTGTTTGTGAGCGCTTTCGGACGGGGTGTCCGGGTACAAGAAATGGCTTGCCCTTACATCGACCGTGCTTAAACTAAAGGCCATGAAACGAACCGGCGTCCAACTCATGTGTCATCGCTGGCGCAATATTGCGCCCGCGAGCGGCCGTGCGCGGCGTCGAGGGGGTCTAGATCAGGAGTAGGACCCGGTTTCGATAGCCAAAGGCGAGCCGCCCGCGATCCGCGAGGCGGCTTTTTCATTGCCGGCCTCGGGGATCCAAACGGCGAGCGGACCCTAGGATGGATTAGCACTCCTGCTATGCGGGGAGGCGGCGATGTGGACGGATTGGCTCGAGAGAATATTGCGCCCGCGCGGACGGGATGAGGAGAAAGCTGCGCTCGGACTCACCGGCGCAGACGGAATGAACGCGAAAGGAAAGGCCCATCCGCGCCCGTTCAATCGCCCGGCATCGGAATCGAAACCAACGGCCCCGAAGGATGTCGAGCACGCGCTCTGACGGGGCGAATGCCCTCGGTCCGCAAGCGACAGTACCCGCTATTGCGGGTCGCCGACCTGATCGTCGCCGCATTGACGCGGCGCGAGGGGCGTGAACTCGGAGCGGTCGGGCTTTAGGTCGAGAAGCGGCGTGCCATCGAGGCAGTCGAGACCGCGCACGAATAGGCTCTCGCCTTCGCGCCGGATCAGCGTCACGATCTGCGTCGCTATCGGGTTGGGCCGCGCGGGCGAGCGCAGGCTGAAGGTCCCGCGGGCGGTCCCGTCGTTGCGCGGACTTTGCAGCACGAGATCGCGCCGTGAGAGATGCAGCCAATAGAGCACTTCGAGCCGCTGAAACTCTTGCACACCGTCCAGCGCCGCGACCCAGGGCTCGAAGATCTCGATTCGGCAGGTCGGCCCGTCCTGCCGTCCCTGGCGCGGGCATTCCATACGATCCTTCCACGGCGTGTAGATCCGACCGATGAATGTCAGCCCCGCATCGGTCGGCGGCGGCGCTTCGATCGCCAACTCGCCTGCGCGAATCTCGTTTCTTCGGACCATGACCGTCGTTTTCCCAGTGTGATGAGTGCTGACCGCGCCGCTCACGAGTCGATGGCGACCATCACGTCGGAGGCTTTGATGACGGCGTAAGCGTCCTGGCCGACTTTCAGACCGAGTTCATCAACCGCCTCGTTCGTGATCGAGGCCATGACCACGGTTCCCTTGACCTCGATGCGGACATGCGCCGTCGTTTGCCCCTTCTTCATCTCGACGATTTTGCCCTTGAGCCGATTTCGTGCGCTGATCTTCATCGGGGATGCTCCCTTCCGGCAGCCGGAATGCAATGTGTCCGAGCGACTATAGCGCCAGGAAAGCGAGAGGCATACCCTCTCGGCAGCGGTGCCGGGCCAGTTTGGATATAGCCCGCGACGCTGTATAGGGCTATATACAACGGCTTCCGCTAAGGCCTGTCCGCATGGCTCGCATCATTACTCTCGCGCTGATCATCCTTTCGCTGGTGGCGCCGGCGCGCGCCGCCGAGTTCGTCGATGACTCCGGGCGCCGCGTCGAGCTGCCGAGCAGTGTCGCGCGCGTCCTTCCGGCGGGACCGCCGGCCGCCGCATTTCTTTACGCGGTCGCGCCGCAGCGCATGTTGGGCTGGGCGCATGAGCCCGGCGGACGCGATCGGGGGTACATCGCGCTACCCTACGCGGCCTTGCCGGCGATCGGTGCGATCACGGAGCGGGGGAACGACGTCGACGCGGCAAAGCTGGCGGAGCTTCATCCCGACTTGATCTTGGACGTCGGCACCGTCAGCCGCCGGTACCAGGAACTCGCGGAGAGCACGCAGTCGAAGACGGGTGTTCCCTATGTCCTGCTCGATGGAAAGATTGCGGCGCTTCCGGGGACGTTGCGCAGGCTCGGCCGCATCCTCGGCGCGGAGTCTCGCGGCGAGGAGCTCGCGAGCTATGCCGAGCGCACGCTCGCGGAGGCTCGCGTGCGGGCCGGCATGGTGCCGTCGGAGCGGCGCTATCGCGTCTATTACGGGCGCGGCAAGGACGGTCTCACGACGGCGGGCCCGGGATCGATCGGCGCGGAGTTCATCGAGCTACTCGGCCTCGTCAACGTCGCGCCCGCGAGCGAGCGCCAAATGTACCAGGCGACCGCCGAGCAGCTCACGGGGTGGAAGCCCGATGTCGTCGTGATCTTGGGTCCCGAGGCTGCCGCCGCCTTCGCTGGGGATGCGCGGTTTCGGGATTTGCCGGCAGTGCGCGAAGGGCGGGTGCTCGGCTCGCCGAGGCTGCCGTTCGGCTGGGTCGACGGGCCGCCATCGCCGTCGCGTCTGCTCGCGCTGCGCTGGCTCGGCCATGCGCTCTATCCCGACCAATTCCCCGAGGACATCCGTGCGGCGACACGCGAATTCTACCAACTCTTCTACGCCGTCGATCTCAGTGATCGCATGCTCGACGAACTCTTGAAATGAGGCTCGCTATGCATCCTAGGCAAAAGTTCTGGCTCGTCGCCTTCGCTCTCGCGTTCCAGCTCGCGCTCGCCCCCGTCGTCAGCGCCAAGGACGTTCTGGTATTCGCGGCCGCGAGCCTCAAGAACGCGCTCGACGACGCCTTGGCAGCCTATGGCAAGGAGACCGGCACCAAGGTGACGGCCTCCTATGCCGCGAGCTCGACTTTGGCGAAGCAGATCGAGAACGGCGCGCCGGCGGACCTCTTCATCTCGGCGGATCTCGATTGGATGAGCTATGTGCGGCAGCGCAACCTCATCAAGCCGGATACGCAGATCACGCTGCTCGGAAACCGGCTGGTCCTGATCGCTCCTGCGGACAGCACCGCGAAGATCGAGATCGCTCCCGGGTTTGCGCTCGCGGCGCTGCTGGGCGATGGGCGGCTCGCTATGGGCGACCCGGCTTCCGTGCCGGCGGGAAAATACGGGAAGGCCGCGCTCGAGAAGCTCGGCGTCTGGCAACAGGTCGCGGGGAAAGTGGCGCCCGCGGAGGACGTGCGCGCCGCGATGTTCCTGGTCTCGCGCCGGGAGGCGCCGCTCGGCATCGTCTACGCGACGGACGCGGCCGCGGAGAAGGGCGTCCGCATCGTCGCAACCTTTCCCGAGGACAGCCATCCCCCGATCCTCTATCCCGCGGCCGAGATCGCGAGCAGCAGCGACCCCGCCGCCACCGCCTTCTTTGGGTTCCTGAAATCCGAGAAGGCGCGCCCGTTCTTCGAGCGCCAGGGGTTCACGTTCCGCCCCTGAGGGCGGTGGCCTCAGCGGCGTCGTGTCCGGCGCGAGGTTTTACGCAGCCTTCCCGTCAGCGCGGTCGAGCGCCTGAGGAAGATCTTTCGCGCCTCGTTCTCGATGCTCCGGTAGGCACGGACGACGGTGCGGCCGGCGGGAGTAAGGCTTGCTTTGCCTCCGCCCGCTCCGCCGAGACGGGTGCTGACCAAGGGCTCGCTGAACGATGAGTTCAGGTCGTCGACCAGAAGCCAGGCGCGGCGATAGGACATTTTCATCGCGCGGCCGGCTGCGCTGATGGAGCCGTGCCGGGAAATCTCCTCGAGCAATCGGATCTTTCCCGGTCCCAGCCTGACGCGGCTCGTGAGATCGAGACGAAGAAAAAGCCTTGCCTCGCGCACCGGGGCCGGGCTCTCCACGGGTGATCGCCTGCGCATAGGGCATCACTCTAACCGTCATCCCGCCCGGAAGTCACCGGCGCAGGGACGCGCTCAGCGGTAGTTCCGGAGCCGCGGCCAGTCTTCGATAAGAGAAGTCTTGCGCCCGCGGCAGATCCAAAGCGTGCGTCCGGTCTCGTAGGGCATCGCCCAGGGTTGCTCGAAATCGCCCGCGGGCTCGACCGAGTTGTAGAGCCTCAAGAGCTCCTCGCGCGTGCCGCCGAGGCGGAGCACCACGGAGCCGTCGTGCCCGCGCGGACCCCAGAGGAAGTAGTTGTTGTGTCCGCTGATTGCGGGCGGCAGGCCCCAGGACTTTCCCAAGACGTCGATGGCGCCGGCTTCACCGTAGTTGCCTGCGAGGAAGACGGCCTTCGCCTGCTCCTCCGGCGCGAGCGAGTGATAGGCTCTGCCCACCAGCGCCGCAAGCTCGGGCCAGCCGAACATGTCCGCGTAGTACTGCGGCAGGGGCCCGACGGCGTTGTGCTCGAGCGAATGCGGCGTCTGTCCCAGGAACGACTGATATGCCACGAAGCGCTCGACCGGCAGGATCGGCAGGGAAAATGGGGCCGCGACGATTCCCATCGCGACGACCGCGGCCATGAGCGCCATGCGCGTCCAGGCCCAGCGGAACCCTGCCTCGATCGTGACTGCGCCCGCCGCGAGGAGCAGGGGATAGACACCCGCGGGATAGTATGGCTTGGCTCGGAGCGCGAGCATCGCCGCCATCAGCACCACGACGGCGACCGCGAAGAGCCGGAGATCGCGGAAGCGCCGCCAGAGCGCGAGCGCCGCCAGCCCGACGATCCAGATCGGCGCGACCGCGGGATTGAGCATCATGATCTCCTCACGCAGGAATTGCAGCGGCGTCAGCGTGAGGTTCTTCTCCTCGACCGCGACGCGGCCGATCTCCAGGAAAGGCCAGTCCTCCGCGGCTTGCCAAAGCAGGTTCGGCAGCATCGGCAGGATCGCGATCGCAAGCCCGATCCAGACCCAGGGCCGAGCCAGCGAGCGACGCGCTCCCGTCGCGAGGACGCCGATCCCGAGCGCTGCGAGCCAGAAGACGATCGTGTATTTCGAGAGCATGCCCAGCGCTGCCGCGGCGCCGAGCGCGAGCCACCAGCGCTCCTCGCCGTCGCGAACGATGCGGATCAGCGCATAGGCACAGAAAAGCCAGGCCGGCGCTTGCAGCACGTCCGTGACGAGGATCGTGCCGAGCGCGAGATAGACGCCGCTCGTGAGTACCGCGAGTCCGGCCAATCCCTGCGCCCAACGCCCGCCGCCGAGTTCCCGCGCCGTCTCGCCTGCGAGCGCGATGGTCGCGGCGTGCGCGATCGCCGGCACCAGGCGCAGCATGATGAGCGAATCTCCGAAGAGCCCGTGCATCGCCGCCGCGATCAGCGGCACCAGCGGCGGCTGATCGACATAGCCCCAATCGGGCCGGGTGCCGCAGACGATGAAATAGAGCTCGTCGCGAAAATAGCCGTAGCCGCCGCTCGCACAGAGATGGACCGCGACCGCAAGAAGCGCCAGCCCCAGATGGGGATAGCGGAGGACCGCGCGGAGCGGCATCATGGCGGCGGAGGGCAGCAGCGCCCGCGATCGCGCGTCGAGCGTCTCCGTCGCGTCAGAGGCCGACGCGTCGCATCATCGCCTCGGGATAGCGCGTTCCGGCGGCGGCGCCTACGGGGAAGGCGCGCTCGAGCGCCGCGAGCGTCGCCGCAGAGGGCGCGAGGCTCGCCGCCGCCGCGTTCTCCTCGAGCCAGCGGCGCTGCTTGGTGCCCGGCAGCGGCACTATGAAGTCGCCCTTGCTCATGACCCAGGCGAGCGCGAGCTGTGCGGGCGTGCAGCGCTCGCTCGCCGCGAGTTCCTTCAAAGTCGCGACCAGCGCGAGGTTGCGCCGCATGTTCTCGCCCTGGAAGCGCGGCATGTCGCGGCGGCGGTCTTTTGCGCCGAGCTCCTCGAGATTGTCGATGGTCGCCGTGAGGAAACCGCGGCCGAGCGGACTGTAGGCGACGTAGCCGATGCCGAGCTCGCGACAGGTCTTGAAGAGCTCGCCTTCGGCTTCGCGGGTCCAGAGCGAATATTCCGTCTGCAGGGCGGCCATTGAATGGGTTGCGTGCGCGCGCCGGAGCGTCGCCGGCGCGGCCTCGGAAATGCCGAGATGGCGCACCTTCCCCTGACGTACGAGATCGCCGAGCGCGCCCACGGTCTCCTCGATCGGCACGGACGGGTCGACGCGGTGTATGTAGTAGAGATCGATGACGTCGACACCGAGCCGCTTGAGGCTCGCCTCGCAGCACTGCCGCACATAGTCGGGCTTGCCGTTGGCGCCGGGGCTTCCGTCGGGATTGCGGATGTTGCCGAACTTGGTCGCGAGCGCGACCTTGTCGCGCCGCCCCTTGATCGCGCGCCCGACCAGCTCCTCGTTCGTGCCCGCGCCGTAAGCGTCGGAGGTGTCGACGAGATCGACGCCGAGGTCGATCGCGCGGTGGATCGTCGCGATCGCTTCGGGCTCGCTGGGGTCGCCATAGATCGGCGTCATGCTCATGCAGCCGAGCCCGATCGCGCCCACCTCGAGCTTGCCCAGACGACGGCGTTTCATGCTGTTCCTCCCTTGGCCTCGCTGATTCCAAGCCGGTTTTACCACCGCCGCGCCGGAAGAGCACGTTACGTTCGGGCGCGCGCGGCCGGGCCGCGCTGGTTTTGCCCGCGGCGGGGCCATGCTCCCAGCGTTGACAGCGATTCCGGCGGCTCGCTAGTGTGCGGCCCGCGCGGAAGGAGCCGCAAACATGGACGCCATCGACCTCTTGCTGGGACGCGTGTCGCCGGCGCAGCTCGCCGAGCCGGGGCCCGGCTCGGATCAGCTCCAGAAGATTCTGGCGGCGGCGGCTCGCGCGCCGGACCACGGCAAGATGCAACCCTGGCGCTTTCTGGTGATCGAGGGGCCGGCGCGCGAGCGCTTGGGCGAGCTGATGGCGCAGTCGCTCTTGCGACGCGAGCCCGAGGCCCCGGCGGGGAAGATCGATTCCGAGCGAAAGAAGGCGCTGCGCTCGCCCCTCGTCGTCGTGGTCGCTGCGGCAGTCAAGGAGAATCCCAAGGTTCCGGACGTCGAGCAGATCGTCGCCGCGGGCGCCGCCTGTCAGAGCATGCTGCTCGCGGCGCACGCGCTGGGTTTCGGCGGGTTCTGGCGTACGGGTCCCATCGCCTACGATGCCGAGGTGAAGCGCGCGCTCGGCTTTGCCGATGGCGACGCGATCGTCGGCATCATCTATCTCGGGTCGATTGCCGTTGCGGGCGCGCCGAAATCGGCGGAGGTCGCGGCGGTGACACGGCGCTGGTAGCGCCTATTCCGCGGGCGCTGCGACCCGTTTCGGCTTGGCGGTCGAGACCGTGAGCAGCGCGAGGAGTGTGACCGCCACCACGGAAATGAAGACGCCGCGCGGCTCGCCATGGTCCATGAACCAAGCATAGAGCAGCGGCGATATCACGCCGCCGATATTGAAGCCGGTGGTGACGAAGCCGAAGACCTTGCCGAAGGATCCCGGAGGCGTCACCGCGCGCACGATCATGTCGCGCGAGGGCTGGATCACGCCGTTGAGGAGCCCCGCCAACCCCATCATCAGCACGAGTAGCACGCCGCCGAGATCCGCCGTGCCGATGACGAGGATGACGGCGGCGCTCGCGGCGAAGCCCAGTGCAGCCACCCGATTGTGATGGTGCGTGCGGTCCGCGACGAAGCCGCCGAGCAGCACGCCGAGCGCGCTCGAATAGAGGAATGCCGATAGCGCGGTGTTTGCGACCGCGTAGGACGTGCCCCAGAGCGCCCCCAGCGCCACGATCGAGAATCCCGATATGCCCCCGGTCGCCAGCGAGAGCAGCATGAAGAAAAGGAGATTACGCAGGATTGCCGGCTCGAGGAGCAGCTGCCAGCCCGCGCCGGAGCCGCCCGAATGGCGCACGGCCTTCTCGCGCGCGGGGGCGACGGCGAGCCGCCGGCGCTGCGTCGCGAGCACCAGCGCGACGACCACTCCCAGCGCCGCCGCCACGGCAAGGCCGCCGCGCCAGCCCCAGAGGCTCGCGGCGAGCAGCATGAGCGGCGGCGAGCTCGCCGTGCCGAGCAGGCCCGCGAAGGTGTGAATTGAGAATGCCGCCCCCATGCGCTCGCTCGCGACGGCGCGCGAGAGGATCGAGTAATCCGCGGGGTGATAGACGGTGTTGGCGAGGCCCCCGACCGCAAAACACGCGACGAGCGCCCAATAGGAGGGGAGGACCGCCGCGCAGGCGAAGGCGGCAGCCCCAAGGAGCAGGCCGCCGATCAGAAGCCGGCCCGCGCCCCAGCGATCGACCAGGAAACCCGCCGGTGTCTGCAACGCCGCGGAGACGATGTTGAAGCTCGCGATCGCGATCGCGAGCTGCTGATAGCTGAGGCCGAAATCGTCGCGGATATAAACGAAGAGGGGCGGCAGCAACAAAAGATAGATGTGGCTTACGAAATGGCCTGCGCTCACGAGTCCGATCACGGGCGCGTCGCTGCCGACTCGGGGCCTGCGGAGGCTGTCCGTTGCACTCACCATGGGAACGCAGGATGGGCGATGCCTCGAGAGGGTGCAAGGCACGGATTTTCAATGGCCAATGCCGGGGCTGCATGCGTCCGCCGGTCGCGAAAAATCGCGCTTTGCTTTCGCCGAAGGTTGCCGTGCCTTCATTTTCACTTAATATCGCGAGGGCATGGGAGACCGTGGCGGACGCTGCTCGCTGCCAAAGGCGAGTTCCCATGCCCTGGAGGGTCCCAGTGACAGAGCGCGCTTCGACGTCCTCCCGCCGCCTTCTGGGCGCCCTGGCACTCGCGGGGACGCTGCTTTGCGGCGCGATCGTGGCGCCAAGCGGCGCGCGCGCGCAAAACTCGGGCTGCACGCCGGTCAACTATAACGACGGCTGGTACATCGGCTGCACCTCTGAGGCGACCTGGAGCTACAGCATCGGGCAGATCAAGGCGTCTGCCGCCTGGACCCGCGGCTACACCGGCGCGGGCGTCACGATCGCGATCTTCGATTCCGGCATCGACGTCGGCGACAACCAGTTCGCGGGACGCATCTCCAAGACGCCGGGCTACGACGCCATCACCGGCAAGGTCGGCGTCACGACCGACGACATGTGGCACGGCACTTTCGTCGCGGGCATCATCGCCGCCGACCGCGACGGCACCGGCATGGTCGGCGTCGCCTACGGCGCGCAGCTCCTGCCGATCCGCATCGTCAATTCCAACGGCTACATCACATTGAGCGACTCGCAGCTCGCAGCCGGGATCAACTACGCGACCGCCGCCGGCGCCAAGGTCTTCAACAACAGTTGGAACTCCTCGCAGACGATCACACGGCTCTCGGCCTCGTATCTCAATTCCGTGATGCCGCAGACGCTCGCGGCCTATAAGGCCGCCGTGCAGGCGGGTGCCATCATCGTCTTCGCCGCCGGCAACGACAGCTTGAGCCAGCCGGGCTACTACGCAGCGCTCCCGGTCGATTTCTCCTATCTGAAGCCGGGCTGGGTCGCGGCGGTGGCGACGGATTCGTCGGGCAAGATCTCGGCCTACAGCGACCGCTGCGGCGCGGCCGCGGCTTGGTGTCTCGCGGCTCCCGGAACCAATGTGATCTCCGTCTATCAGCGCGGCTACGCTTCCGCGAGCGGTACGTCCTTCGCCGCTCCGGAGATCGCTGGCGCCGCCGCCATCCTCTATCAGGAATTCCCCTACCTCACCAATCAGCAGATCCTGCAGATCCTGTTCCAGAGCGCGACCAAGACCGGCATCTACGCGAATCAGGCGATCTACGGACAGGGCCTCCTCAATCTCGATGCCGCGACCCAGCCTGTCGGCACCGTCACGGTCGCCAAGGGTGCGACCGTCTCAGGCTCGGTCTCGCGCTTGGGCACGACCGGCTCCGTCCTGGGCCCGGCCTTCGGCCGCGGTCTCATCAATGCGCTGTCGGGCCAGCAGATGATGGTGCTCGATTCCTTCGGCCGCGGCTTCACGATGCCGATGACTGGCATCGTCAGCGGTGGCAGCAGCTTCGACAGCGTGCGTGCGCTCGGCCTCTTCGGCGGGCGCGACCTCGAGAGCGAGCAGGTCGGCTCGACCCGACTGGATTTCGCCTTCGCCGCGCAGCAACAGTCCGGCGGCGCCGATGCCCGCTCCGTCCCCGGGAAATTCTACCTGCACAGCGACCTCGGCCCGTCGCGTGCTATCGATCTCGGCTACAACGTGAGCCCCGCCCTCGCCTTCGGCGTCTACGGCGAGGGCATGCTCGGCCGCGGCGATCTCCCCAACCTCGATGCGGCAGCGAATCCCTATCTCGACCTCACGGACCGCGGCTGGAGCGCAGCCTATGCGACGGGCGTCTCCGGCGGAGGCAGGCTCAAGCTCGGCGTCTTCGCGGGCCAGGCCAAGTCCTCCCCGTTCGAGGACGACAGCTACTACGATCCGAGCCGCGATCCCCTCATGGCCGGGATCTACGGCGGCGTGGCGGAGGTTACCGTGCCACTCGGCGACGAAGTCCGGCTCGGCGTCGACGGCGGCATGATGGTCGAGCAGAACACCGTGCTCGGAAGCATGTCCGAGGGCGCGGTCGCCTTCGGTCAGAACACGCCCACCTGGTTCGGCGGCTTCACCGCGACCGCGCGGCTTGGCGAGGGCTACTCGCTCTTCGGCGGCGCGCATCTGGGTCTGACGCGGCCATCGATCGCCGCGGGATCCCTGCTCCAGAGCGCGAGCGCCGTTGCCACCGAGAGCTTCCATCTCGGCGTTGCCAAGGCGCAGGTCTTCGGCGAGCACGATCAGGCGGGTTTCGTGCTCAGCCAGCCGCTGCGCGCATTCAGCGGGAACGCAACCGTCGCCGTGCCGCAGAGCCGCGACTTCTTCGGCAACATCTCTTACACCTCCGTCAGCTCAGGGCTCGCGGCAGACGGGCACGAGCTCGATCTCCAGGGCTTCTACAAGACGCCGATCGCACCGGGCGCCTCCTTCGATCTCGGCGCGATGCTCCGCTTCCAGCCCGATAACGTGAAGTCGGCGATCCCCGACGGCGTCGCGATGGCAGGCCTCAGGGTCAAGTTCTAAGACGCGCCCCACCGCTGCGGCGAGAGGGACACTCTCCCGCCTCCCCCGAAAGGGGCTCCAACCTTCCTCCGTTGACAGTCACGGCGCTTTGCCAAAGACTTTGGCTTGCGCCATGAGCGCGAAGCGAGACCGGCGAATACCGGCGGAATCCAGGGGAGGCATTATGACCACGTCACGCAGGACGGTTCTCAAATATTCCGCGGGGCTCGCGGCGCTCAGCGCCTTCGGCCGCCCCGCCTTTTCGGCGGTTGCGAGCCCGATCCGCATCGGGGTCATCTACGATTTCTCCGGCCCCTTCGCGGCGGCGGGCTCGCAGGCTTGCGCGGTCGGCGCGCAGACCGCGATCGACCTCGTCAACGAGCGCGGCGGCGTCCTAGGGAAATACAAGGTCGAGGCCGTGAAGGTCGACAGCCAGAGCAAGGCCGACGTCGCCATCAACGAGGCGGAGCGGCTCATCAGCCAGGAGAAGCTCGACATCGTCCTCGGCGTCTATTCGAGCGCGCATGCGGTGCCGCTCGCCGAAAAGCTCGAGCAGGCGAAGAAGATCCTGTGGATCACGACGGCGATCTCCTCTGCGGTCTTCAAGGGCAAGAACCGCCAATACGTCTTCCGCACCAACGTTCATTCCGACCAATACGGCGAGGCCGCCGCCAAATTCGTCGGCGATAACGCCAAGGCGAAGCTCGGCCTGGAGCCCAAAGACGCGAAGGTCGCAATCATCCACGAGGACGGACCCTACGGCGTGGGCTGCGCGGAGGCCGGCGAAAGAGTCTCCAAGGAGCTCGGTATACAGGTCGTGCTCAAGGAGGCCTATTCCGTGACGACCGCCGATCTCTCTTCGCTCGTCACCAAGCTCCGGCGCGCTCGGGCGGACGCGATCTTCCACGCCGGCTACAACCCGGACATCACGCTCTTCCTGCGCCAATCGCGCGAGGCCGGCCTCAAGTTCAAGGTGCTGATCGGCCAAGGCGCGGGCTACAGCCAGCTCGACAAGCTGCGTGCGACCTTCAAATCCGATATCGACTACTTCTGCAATTGCGACCCCGCCGCGGGACAGCTCATCAATCCTTCCGTTATGGGTCCCGGCGTCGGCGATCTCCTGAAGATCATGGTCGAGCGCTTCGTCAAGGAGACCAACATCAAGGATGTGCCGCCGCATTGCTCCATGGGCTTCGGCGGCACTTGGACCCTGCTGAATAATGTGATGCCGGTCGCGATCGAGAAGTTCGGCGGCGTCGATCCCGAGGCAATCCGCAAGGCCGCGCTCGAGGTCGACATCCCCCAGGGCGGCACGGTGCAGGGCTTCGGCGTCAAATTCCCAGCACCGGGGACGACGATGGCCGGCCAGAACGAGCGGTCGATCTGCGCGACCATGCAGTATTTTCCGACTGCGCCCGAAGAGCGCGTGGTCGGACCCGCGGCTTTCCGCACCTCGGACCCCGTCGTGCCCCTTCCGAACACGTCGCCCTATGCGATGACCTGAGGTGCTCGAGGTCGCGGGACTGTCGAAGCGCTTCGGCGGGTTTTTGGCGGTCAACCAACTCTCCTTCGAGGTTCGCGAGGGAGAGATTCTTGGGCTCATCGGTCCCAACGGGTCCGGCAAGAGCACGACCTTCAATTTGATCTCGGGGGCGCTGCCGCCGTCCACGGGCTCGATCCGCTTCGCGGGACGCGAGATCGGCGGCGAGCCCGCGCATCGTGTCTCGCGCATGGGAATCGCGCGCACCTTCCAAATCCCGCGGCCCTTCCGCAAGCTCACGATCGGCGAGAACGTGGCACTTGCGGCCTATTACAGCCGCGGCAGCGATGGCAGCCGCGGCGAGGCGATGCGGCATGCGGAGACGGCCTTGGAGCTGGTGGGGCTCGCGGCCGATGCCGGCGCCACCACCCACGGACTCGGCGCCGCCGCGCTCAAGAAGCTCGAGCTCGCCCGCGCGCTTGCGAGCGGACCCAAGCTATTGCTGGCGGATGAGAGTCTCGGCGGTCTCGATCACACGGAGATGGAGCGCGCGGCGCACATGCTGCGCGACATCCGCGATCGCCTCGGCATCACCGTCGTCTGGGTCGAGCACATCATGGGCGTGCTCATGCCGGTGGTGGACCGCGTCATCGTGCTCGATCACGGTGAGAAGATCTTCGAAGGACGCCCCGACGAGGCCTCGCGGGATCCGCGCGTGATCGAGGTCTATCTCGGTCGAGAGAAGCACTGAGGCGCCATGCTGGAGGTCACCGGCTTATCCGCGGATTACGGCTCCTTCCGGGCCCTCTTCGAGGTCTCGCTGGGTGTGGAGGCCGGCGAGACGGTGGCGGTGATCGGCCCCAATGGCGCGGGAAAGACCACGCTGATGCGGGTGATCTCGGGCCTGCTGCCGCCGCATTCGGGCACTCTCGCCTTCGAGGGGCGCTCGCTCGCGGGGCTCGAGGCACATCGGATCGTCGAGGCCGGGATCGCGCACGTGCCGGAAAATCGCCGTCTCTTCCCGCGCCTCACCGTCGAGGAGAACCTGCGCATGGGCGCCTACATGTCCTCGGCGCGAGCGCGGTTCGTCGAGCGCCGCGGCTGGGTCTATGCGCTTTTCCCGCGGCTCGAGGAGCGTCGCAACCAGCTCGCGGGCACGCTCTCCGGCGGCGAGCAGCAAATGTGCGCGATCGCTCGCGCGCTCATGTCCGAGCCGCGCCTGCTTCTGCTCGACGAGCCCTCTGCGGGCTTGGCGCCGCTGGTGGTGCAGCAGGTCTTCGACCTCGTCCGGCGTATCCGCGAGGAAGGCTTCACCGTGCTGATCGTCGAGCAGAACGTGCGGCAAGTCCTGGAGCTCGTCGATCGCGCCTATCTCCTGGAAGCCGGCCGCATCGCGCTCGGCGGCACCGCCGACGAGCTCAAGCGGAGCGACACCGTGCGGCGCTCCTATCTCGGTCTTTGAGCATGGCAGCGGGGGAGAGATAGATGGACATCTTCCTCCTCGAGGCGGTGCTGAACGGCGTCATGTTCGGAGGGCTGCTGGCCCTGTTGGCGCTCGGGCTCAATCTCATCTTCGGCGTCATCGATGTCGTCTGGATTTGCTACGCCGAGCTCGTGATGTGCGGGATGTATACGATCTATTGGCTGCACGCGGTCTACGGCGTGCCGTTCCCGCTCGCGGCCGTCGCCGCGATTCTGCTGGTGGCCCTCCTGGGCGTGCTGCTCCACCGCATCATCATCGAGCCGATCCTGGGCTCCGCGCCCATCAACCAGCTGCTTGCGACCGGGGGGCTTCTCTTCTTCCTGCAGAGCTTTGCGACGCTGCTCTTCACCACCGACTTCCGTAATGTCGGCATTCATCTGCCATCGCTCGAGCTCGGCGACATCAATCTCGGCTATGCGCGCATTCTCGCTTTCGCGGTGGCCCTGGTGGGCGCGGCCGCACTCTATTTATTCCTCGCGCGGACCTATCTTGGCACCGCGATCCGCGCGATCTCCCAGGATCGCGAGATCATGGGGCTGATGGGTGTCGACCAGCGCCGCATCTATCTCATCACGTCGGCGATCGGCGGCGGGCTTGCGGGCTTGGCGGCTTGCCTTCTCGTGCTCCAATACGACGTCCATCCCTTCGTCGGCCTCTCCTTCGGCCCCATTACCTTCATGATCTGCGTGCTGGGCGGGCTCGGCAACATGATCGGCGGCGTGATCGCGGCATTCATCATGGCGCAGATCATCGCGATCGGCGGCTACGAGCTCTCGGTCGAGTACTCGGAGGTCCTGGCCTTCCTGGTATTCATCGTGCTGATCATGGTCCGGCCGCAGGGGATATTAGGCAAATGAACCGCTCCTGGATCATCGCCGGAGTGGGCCTGGCGGCGCTGGCGCTGGTGCCCTTCGTGGCGTCGCCCTATGTGCTGCACATCGCCGTCCAAATACTGATCTTCGGGATGATCTACACCGCCTGGAGCTTCATGGGCCGCTTCGGCCTCACGTCGATCGGGCACGGCGCTTTCCTCGGCATCGGCGCCTATACCACGGCTTTGCTTTGGAACCTCTATGGCGTGACGCCTTGGATCGGCATCCCCGCGGGGATGGCGCTCTCGGTGCTGCTTGCGCTCGTCATCGGATATCCCTGCTTCCACCTCAAGATCGTCGGCCACTACTTCGCGCTGGTGACGCTGGCGCTAGGACAGGTGATCGCGCTTCTCGTCATTGCGGCACGCGACGTCACCGGCGGCTCGCTCGGCATGACGCCGACGCAAGTAGGGGAATCCATCTTCGCGTTTCAATTCCCGAACCGCACCCATTTCTACTTCATCGCGCTCGCTCTTTGGCTTTTGGTGCTGGGGGTCTGGTATTGGGTGGCCTATGGCATGCGCCGCGCCGCGCTCGATGCGATCGGCGAGGACGAGACCGCCGCTGCCGCCGCGGGGATCGACGTCATGCGCGAGAAGCTCAGGATCACCGTGATCTCCGCCGCGATCACGTCGCTCGGCGGCTCCGTGCTGACGCAATATCTCATGTACCTCAATCCCGAGACGGTCGCGGGTGTCGGCATCTCCCTGCAGATCGTCTTCGCGGCGATCGCCGGCGGCATGTACAGCGCGCTCGGACCCACGGTCGGCGCGCTGTTGACGCTGACGCTGACGGAGAGCCTCCGCATCCTCTTCGGCACCCATTTCATCGGCGCCGCCAACACGATCTACGGGATTCTCCTGATCCTCTTCATCGTGTTTCTACCGAGGGGGATCATGGGGCTGATCGAGCAATTTTCTCTCTTCCGCGGAACCCGGGAGAAGGAGTCAAGGCTTCCACTTTGATTTCGGCATCGCTTCCATCGCCTTGAAATCCGGCAGCGCGCCCGCGGCGAAGCCGACGCAATCGAGCGAGGAAAGATCAAGGCTGCCGTCTTCGATGTGGAGGCGCACGCGGCCGTGGCTCTCGTGATAGAGGCCGGGATGTGCCGCCATGAATTGCCGCGCCTCCGCGACCGGTCGGCCCGCGAAGCCGTCGATATAGTGATGCCCGTTGCGCTCGATATGCGTGATCCCCAGGAGCGCCGCCAGCGCCAAGTCCTGCTGCACGCTGATGCCCGCCAGCGTCGTCAGGTCCTCGCCGGTCATGTGATAGCGGGGGCGGTTCTCGAGGGCGTTCAGCAGGCGGCAGCGCGTGAGGTTCAAGATCGACTTGTAGAGCCCCTTGCAGGCCTTGCTGGAAACGCCCTCGTAGCCGAGTGCGACGGCGCGAGGGAAAGCGTCGAGCGTGCCGTCGGATTCGTCGATGATGACGGGAATCTCGCTGCCGAGCTCGGAAATGTCGCGCGCGAGCGCTTCCGCACGCGCGATCGGCTGCTCGATGAAGTAGATCCCCGCGCAGAGTCGCTCGAGCGCCGGCCTTGCTTGCAGTGCTTGCCAGAACGCCAGCACCTCCGCGGGATCGTGGAACTGCTCGTTGCCGTCGAGGGTCGCCGTGTACTCGGCCCCGCCGCGGTCGAGGACGCGTGCGATCCCGGTCAGGCGGTCGATGTCGGCGTCGAGCTTGCCGCTCACCTTGAGCTTGAAATAGCGGGGATGGTAGGCGGTGATCGCCTGCTCCAGCGTCTGCGGCAGGCCGTCCTCCACTTTCTCGCCGTTTTTCACCTCCGCGGCGGTGATGGGATCGATCAGGCCCACGGTGTGGCGGAGGTCGATGGCGTCGTCGGCAACGAGACTTCCGCAGAGCCGGTCGAAATCCACGTGCTCGAGATCGGGGACGATCGGGTGGGACGCGAGGCCAACGCGATTCCGCTGCATCGCCTCATAGACGGAAATCCCCTCGATCCGGCAGAGCGCATCCAGGACCGCGCGGTCGAGTAGGGCGGGGCCGAACCCCGCGACCAGCGGATTGAGCTTCTCGGCCGCACCCGCATCGAGCTGCGCCGCGTAGCTATCCGCGAAGTGACCGAAAGCCGTGCGGAGGGGCGCCCCGAGATAGAGGCCCTCCGCGATCTCGAGCGCGCGGCGGAGCTGGTCCTGGTTCTCGGCATCGCTCCGGCTCGGGTCCTTGTCGAACCATTTGGCCGCGAGAGACTCCGCAGCCACGCCCCAACCCTCGCGCCCGTCCTCGAGCGCGATCCGCGCGCGCAGCACCGCCTGCCGCCCTTCGGTCACGGTGATCACGCCGAAGCGGAAGGGAAGGCGCAACTTGAATGGCCACTCGAAGCGCTCGACCTCGCGAATGCGGAGCCGCGGTGCCTCCGTCATGCCTGCGCCTCCATTATGCCGCGGAGATATCCCGCCGCGCGTGCCGCAGCCGCCGGTCCATCCGGCACATAGTCGAAGGGCTCGACGGCCACCCAGCCGGAATAGTTGTGTCGGCGGAGCGCCGCGAGAATCGGCGCAAAGCGATCCTCGCCCTGACCGGGGCCGCGGCGATTGCGGTCGTTCACCTGGACATGCGCGACAAGCCCGGTCGGCAGCCAGCGGTCGATCAGCGCCGCAACGGACTCGCGCTCGCCGCGGCCTGCGGAGCTGCAATCGATCATCGTGCGGATCGCGGGGCTCGCGAGATCGCGGACGATCTGCGCGGCTTCCGCGAGCGTCGTGATGAAGTTGGTCTGGTCGCGCGAAAGGGGCTCGATGCAGTAGACGATCCCGAGGTGCTCTGCCTGCTCCGCGATCGAGCGGAAGGCATCGAGGCCGCGCTCGCGAGCCGCCACGGCCTCCGCCCCCTCCGGCAAGCGCCGCTGTACCGGCGAGCCATGCACCATGATCCCCGCGCCGAGCTCGCCCGCGAGGTCCACGAGGCCGCGCATCACGTCGAGCGTGCGTGCTCGCACCGCGCCGTCGGCGCTGGTAATGGAGAGCCCGCCCGGCTTCACCAGGAGCCAATGCAGGCTCGCGATCGCAATTCCCGCGTCGGCGGCGGCGCGGCGGATGCGCCGGCGCTCGATCGCGGGCAATAGATGCGGCTCCTCGGAGAGCGTCATCGGCGCCACTTCGAGCCCTTCATAGCCGAGCGCCGCGGCGAATTCGCATTGCCGCGCGAAATCGAGTTGCTGGATCACCTCGTTGCAGAGCGCGAGCCGCATCTCAGCACACCCTCCGGAAGCGCTCGACGCAGGTGTCGAGCACCTCGTCCATCGGCCGCTTCCACCAGTTGCGCTCGGAGAAGATCTCGGCCTCGCAAAGTCCGGTGAAACCCGCAGCCTCGACCCAGCCGCGGATTTGCCGGATGTCGATGATGCCGTCCCCCATCATGCCGCGATCGAGCAACAGGTCGGTCGTCGGCACCAGCCAATCGGAAATGTGAAAGGCGACGATGCGATCCTTCCCCGCGCGCACGATCTCGCGCTCGAGATTCGGGTCCCACCAGAGGTGATAAGTATCGACGGCGATGCCCACTCCCTCGCCGAGTACATCGCAAAGGTCGTTCGCCTGCGCCATGGTGTTGATGCAGGAGCGATCGGGCGCATACATCGGGTGCAGCGGCTCGATCGCGAGCGGGACCCCAGCGCTCTGCGCGTGAGGCAGCAGCTCCGCGAGGCCATCACGGGCGAGGGCGCGAGCACTCGCGATGTCGCGCGATCCCGGCTCGAGCCCGCCGCCGAGCATGACGAGGCAGCGCGCCCCCAAGGCAGCCGCCTCGTCGACGGCGCGGCGGTTGTCGTCGAGCGATTTTGCGAGCCCCGCACGGCCCTCGGCGGTGAAGAGGCCGGCGCGGCAAAGACCGGTGACGACAAGCCCGCTGTCACGGATAAGTCGAGCCGTCTCCTTGAGGCCGAGCGCCGCGACCTGGTCGCGCCAGGGCGCGATTCCACCGATACCGCGCGCGCACAATGCAGCGATGATCTCCGCGAGGTTGCCTTGCTTGCGGACCGTCGCGCCGTTGATCGAGAGGAGCCGGGCGTCGCGGGAGAGGTCTCGCATCGCCGACTCAGGCGTCGATGCCGTGCGAACGCAGCACGGTCTGCATGCGCTGCGCCGCGAGCTCGGGATCGACGAGAAGGCCCGCGCCGTCCGCCAGACGGAAGAGCTCCGCCAGATGCGCGATCGAGCGTGCGCTCTGCTGTCCCCCGATCATCACGAAATGCCGCTGATGCCCGTTGAGATAGGCCATGAAGACGATGCCGGTCTTGTAGAAGCGCGTGGGCGCCTTGAAGATGTGCCGCGAGAGCGGCACGGTCGGTGCCAGCATGTCCTGGAACTCGTTGCGGCTCCCCCGCGCGAGCGCCGCGAGTGCCGAAGAGGCCGCCGGCGCGATTGCGTCGAGGATGCCCAGGAGGGCGTCGCTGTGCTGCTCGCCATCGCCCGCGATCAGCTCCGCAAAGTTGAAATCATCGCCCGTGAGCATCCGCACGCCCTCGGGTAGGCGCCGACGCATCGCAATCTCTCTATCCTTGTCGAGGAGAGAGATCTTGATGCCCTCGATCTTGTCGGCGTTGCGCCCGATCACGTCGAGCGCCACCTCAGTCGCGGCGTCGAGGTCGCGATGGCCCCAATAGCCCGCGAGCGCGGGATCGAACATATCTCCGAGCCAATGGATGATCGCCTTCTCGCGCATCTGTCCGAGGATGCGGTCGTAGACGTGCGCGTAGGCGTCCGGACCCGTGGCCGATGCCGCGAGCGCGCGGCTTGCCATCAGGATCACGCGGCCGTCGAGCTTCTCGATCTCGCCGATCTGCTCCTCGTAGGCGCGCACGATCGCGTCGATGCCATGGACGCCGGGCGCGAGATGATCGGTGCCGGCGCCGGAGAAGACCACCGCACCGCCCTCGCTTTTCGCTTCGGCGATGCAGCGGCGGATCAGCTCCAGCGAGGCTCTCCAGTCGAGCCCCATGCCGCGCTGCGCTGTGTCCATCGCCTCGGCGACGCCGAATCCGAGCTTCCAGAGATGCCGCCGATAGGCGAGAGTCGCCTCCCAGTCGATGGGCGTATCGAGCCAGGGATCCGCGTTGGCAAGCGGGTCGGCGACGACGTGCACTGCCGCGAGCGCCACACGGTCGAACGGATTGGCGGGTTCCTTCGGCCAATGGCGGGGCTGTCGCGTCGTGTAGCGCTCGAGCCGCCGATCGGAAGTCGGGAGGGTCAGCGTCGGCATCGTCTCACTCCTCGAGCTCGGGCACGTCGATCCAGCGCCGCTCTTGCCAGCTCTGCATCGCGAGCTCCGCGAGTTGCACGCCCTTGGCGCCCGCGCGGAGGTCCCAGGGGAAGGGAGCGTCCTCCTCGACGTGGCGGATGAAGCGCTCCCATTGCGCGCGGAAGCCGTTCGGATAGGGCTCGGTATCCGGCACTTCCTGCCACTGCGCGAAGAAGTTCATGGATTGCGGCTCGTCGGGATTCCAGACCGGCTTCGGCGTCGCCATGCGCGGCTGGATCACGCAGCGCTGGAGGCCCGCAACCGCGGAGCCGTGGGTCCCGTCGACCTGGAAGGTCACGAGATCGTCGCGCCGGACGCGCGTCACCCAGGAGCTGTTGATCTGTGCGATCACACCGTTCTCGATCTCGAAGGTCGCGAAGCAGGCGTCGTCGGCATCGGCGCGATAGCGGCGACTCCGCTCGTCGATGCGCTCCGGAATGAAATTGGCCCCGATGCAGGATACGGCCTGCACCTTGCCGAAGAGACCGTCGAGCACATAGCGCCAGTGGCAGAGCATGTCGAGGATGATGCCGCCGCCCTCGTCCCTGCGGTAATTCCAGGAAGGGCGCTGCGCAGGTTGCAGATTGCCTTCGAAGACCCAGTAGCCGAAGTCGCCCTTGACCGCGAGGATGCGGCCGAAGAAGCCGCTGTCGATGAGGCGCTTGAGCTTGACGAGTCCCGGCAGGAAGAGCTTGTCCTGGACGACGCCGTGCTTGCGGCCGGCCATGCGCGCACGGCGATAGAGCGCGACCGCGTCGGCGAGATTGGTCGCGGTCGGCTTCTCGCAGTAGACGTGCTTTCCCGCCGCGAGCGCTTTCTCGACGTTGCGCTTGCGCTGGTCGGTCGTGACGGCGTCGAAATAGACGGCATCGCCGCGCTCGGCCAGGGCACGATCGAGATCCGTCGTGTGACGCTCGACCCCATGCGCCTCCGCGAGCGCCGCCACCTTCTCGGTGTTGCGTCCCACCAGGATTGGATCCGGCACGACACGGGTCCCGTCGGCGAGCGTGACACCGCCTTCCTTGCGGATCGCGAGGATCGAGCGCACGAGGTGTTGGATCGTCCCCATTCGCCCGGTGACGCCATTCATGATGATCCCGAGCCGGCGGTCGGTCATGTGCGGAAGCCTCCCCTCAGTTCTTGAACGAGAATATACCCACTCCCGCCGAAGGTGGGAGTGGGAGGGGTTAGTCGGGCACGCCCAGGACCCGGAAGAATTCCTCGAGCTGCGGGCTGATCGGCAGGTTGAGGCGTTCCCCGCTCGGGAGGCGCTTCAGGAACCATTTGTTGTACATCTGTACGATTTCGCGGTCTTGCGCGAGCCGCGCGAAGGTCCGCTCGACGACCTCCGCAAAGGCCGGATCGTCCTTGCGGAACATGAGGCCATAGGGGTCGTAGGAGAGGAAGTCGCCGACGACGACGTAGTCGTCGCCGCTCTTCGTCGTCGCCACGAGCCCGTAGAGAAGGATATCGTCCGTGGCGAAGGCATCGGCCTTCCCTGAGGCGAGGATCGCGAAGGAATCCGCATGGTCCCGCCCCACGAGGAACTTGATCCCGAGTCCTTGCTTGTCGGAGAGCGTCTTCACGGCGACTTCATTGGTGGTTCCGGCTGTCACCACCACCGTCTTGTCGCGGAGATCACGGTAGGAGGCGACGCCGGAGTCGCGTCGGACCAGCAGCTTCGTTCCACTCACGAAGAAGACCGGCGAGAACGCGACCTGCTTCTTGCGCTCGAAGTTGCTGGTGGTCGAGCCGCATTCGATGTCGATCTCTCCCGCGACCAGCGCGGCGATGCGGCTTTCCGCCGTTACCTTCTGATATTTGACCGCGACCTCTATCCCGAGCTCGCTAGAAACCTCATCCACGACCTCGTTGCAGAGATCGATCGAGTAGCCGATCGGCTGCCCATGCGTGTCGAGATAGGAGAAGGGTATCGAGCTCGCGCGGAAGCCGATGACCATCGCTCCGCTGTCGTGCACACGCTTCAGCGTTCCCGTGAGCTCCTGCGCGAAAGCGACCCGATGGGCCAGCGTTCCCGGCAGCAGTGAGAGCGCGAGCGCCGCAGCCGCTGCAAGGATGCGGGCGCCCATCGCGCTCACGCCGTCCGAGGCCGAAGCTCGCCCTCCGGAACCGGCGCCCTTCCGATGTCGCCCTCCCACTTCGCGACGACAGCGGTCGCGAGGCTGTTGCCGATGACGTTCGTGGCGGAGCGGCCCATGTCCAGGAACTGGTCGATGCCGATGACGAGCAGCAGCCCCGCTTCCGGCAGGTTGAAGCTCACGAGCGTCGCGGCGATGACGACGAGCGAGGCGCGCGGGACGCCCGCCATTCCCTTGCTCGTGAGCATGAGCACCAGCAGCATCGTGATCTGCTGCACGCCGCTCATGTGGATGTTGTAGGCCTGCGCGATGAACAGCGTCGCGAAGGTGCAGTACATCATCGAGCCGTCGAGGTTGAAGGAATAGCCCATCGGCAGCACGAAGCTGATGATCTTCTTCCCGATCGGATATTTCTCGAGCTGCGCCATGGTGACGGGATAGGCCGCCTCGCTGCTCGCGGTGCTGAAGGCGAGCAGGAAGGGCTCGCGAACGAGGCCAACCAATCGGAAAATTCCGCGTCCCAGGAACACGAATCCCGCGAGGATCAGCAATCCCCAGAGCGCCACGAGCCCGAAATAGAACTCGGCCATGAACTTGCCGTAGGTGATGAGAATGCCGAGGCCTTGCGTGGTGACCGTGGCGGCCATCGCCGCGAAGACCGCAAGCGGCGCCAAGCCCATGATGTAGCCGGTAATCTTTAGGATCACCTGCGACGCCGCGTCGATCAACTCGACCATCGGCCTCGCGCGCTCGCCCACCGCCGCGGCCGCAACTCCGAAGAACAGCGAGAACACCACGATTTGCAGGATCTCGTTGTTGGCCATTGCCTCGACGGCGCTCTTTGGAACCAGATGCGTGACAAATTCCTTGAGCGACAGCGACGCCACCTTGAGATTCGTGGAGGTGCCCGCGTCTGGGAGCGGCAGGTTCAGGTTGTCGCCGGGGCGCATGACGTTCACGAGCACCATCCCCAGCAGCAGCGACACGAGGGAGGCCGAGACGAACCAGATCATCGCCTTGCCGCCGACACGGCCGATGGCCTTGGGTTCGCCGAGATGCGCCACGCCCACCACCAGCGTCGTGAACACCAGCGGCGCGATGATCATCTTGATGAGACGGAGGAAGATGTCCGTCATCAGCGAGATGTAACCCGCGATCCCGTTCGCGGTTGCGGGATCGGGCCAAAGCGTGTGGCAGGCATAGCCGACGGCAATGCCCAGCACCATGCCGATCAGGATGATGGTAGTGAGTCGATTCGATCTCACGGGACCCCCTTGGCGCCCGAGCGCACTTCAGACTCACGCGTAGGTTTGCACCAGCGCGGGGGGCGCGCAAGGGGAGTGACGCATCCGTAGAGCCAGGCATCGACCGCTCACCCGCAAGGGTAACGTCGCCTAGTCGAGCCACCCCTCGGCCTTGGTCCGCGCCAGCGCGCGATCGACGAGTTCCGGCGCGAGCCCAACGTAAGTCGTGGGATCGAGGATCGGCTTGAGGTCGAGGTCGGCGAGGCGGGGATCGCGGCCGAGGACGCTCTCGAAGCCCTCGCCATGCTCCTGCACCTGCATCGCGGCCTCGTAAACGACCTCGTGCGCGGTCTGCTTGCCGAGCCTCTCCGCCAGGAAAAACATCACGCGCTCGGAGAGCAGAAGGCCACCCAGAAGATCGAGATTGGCCCGCATCCTCTCGGGCTTCACCACGAGATGCTCGAGCACGTGGCTGCCCTGCGCCAGAAGGAAGGAAAGGCCGAGGCAGATTTCCGGCAGTGCCTTCCACTCCATCTTCCAGATCGCGCTCTCGCGCTCATGCACCTGCACCAGCGTTTCCTGCAGGATCGCGACGTTGTAGCGGAGCGTGCGGCCGACGGTGATCATCGCCTCGGAGATCGACGGGTTACGCTTGTGCGGCATCGTCGAGGAGCCGACCTTTCCGGGATTGAAGGGCTCCTCGATCTCGCCGATCTCCGTGCGCTGCAATGCGAAGACCTCGCTCGCGATCTTCGTGAGCGTGCCCGCGACGAGCCCGAGGACGTTCGCATACTCGGCGAAGCGATCGCGCGCGGGTTGCCAGGAAATATCGGCCTGGCCGAGCCCGAGCCGCTGCAGGACGCGCCGCTCGAGCTCGAGGGCATCGGGTCCGAAGGAGGCCATGGTCCCGACCGCGCCCACCAGCGAACCCACGAAGACGCGCTTTTCCGCCTCGGCGAGGCGCTCGCGATGGCGCGAGACCTCGCGCAGCCAGATCGCGCATTTGTGCCCGAAGGTGATCGGCAACGCCTGGACCCCGTGCGTGCGGCCGGGCATTGGCGTCGCGCGATGCCGCTCCGCGAGCCCGTAGAGCGCGCGGCCGACGCCGCGGAGATCGCGCAGTACGACCGCGTGCGCCTCCTTGAGCTGCAACATCGTGCCGGTGTCGAGCACATCCTGGGTCGTCGGACCGTAGTGGAGAAACTCGCCGAGCTCGGGCTTGCAGAGCTTTTGGAGCGCGCGGAGCGCCGGGACGAGCGGATGCTTCGCCTCGCGCATCGCCACGGCAATCGCCGCGAGATCGACCCTCTCGACCTTGGCATTGCGCATGATCTCGCCCGCGGCTTCTCGCGGCAGGATGCCGAAGGCCGCCTGCTCCGAGGCGAGTGTGGCCTCAACATCGTACCATTTCTGCACGCGGTTCTCGTCGGAGAACACGCGACGCATCTCCTCCGTGCTCCAGGAATCCCGGAACAGGATGGAATCGAAGACGCTCGAGGGCATTGCGGCTCCTCCGGTTGCCGGCCCGCAGTCTGGCGCAGAAACCCCGCGATCTCAAAGCCCTGGGCCCGCGGCGGTCCAGCCATGCGAAAGACGCATTTCGCAAAATGGGCGTAGATACGCATATTTGTCGCTGAGGGAATCAGCATGTCAGACCGGGCTTCGAGGCCACCCCCCGAGCGTTGCAATCTCCTGGCGCTCCGCCAGGCGACTCGGCGGGCGACACAATTCTACGACGAGTTTCTCGCGCCCTCGGGCGTGCGCGGGACGCAGTTCTCGATCCTGGCAAAGCTGCGCGCCAGTGGCCCGACCGCGATCGGCGAGATGGCCCGGATTCTCGTCATGGACCGGACCACGCTCGGCCGCAATCTCGAACCGCTGCGGCGGCAAGGGATGATCCGGCTGCTTCCCGGCGAGGATCGGCGCGAGCGCCGGATCCACATGACGGAGAAGGGCGAGGCCGCGATCAGGCGCGCGATCCCGCTCTGGCAGCGTGCCCAGGCGGGCTTCGAGGAGCGTTATGGCACCACCGGGGCCGAGCGCCTGCGCGGCATGCTCCGCGACGTCGCCTCCCTCGAGATCGAATAGGAGATACCCGTGCCGGACGCATCAGCCATCGCGACGGGACCGGGAACGCGCGCTCGTTCCGCGCGCACGCTCCTGTTGCTCGAAGGGCCTATCCTGCCGCTGTTGCTGCGGCTCGGGATTCCCAACGTCGTGATGATGGTGGCGCAGGCGGCGGTCGGCCTCATCGAGACCTATTTCGTGGGTTTTCTCGGCACCGACGCGCTCGCGGGCGTCGCACTGGTGTTCCCGATGCTGATGCTCATGCAGATGATGTCCGCGGGGGCGATCGGCGGAGGTATCTCCTCGGCGATCGCGCGTGCCTTGGGTGCCGGGCGGCGCGAGGAAGCCGATATCCTCCTGATGCAGTCGACAGCGCTGTCGCTTATCTTCGGCGCGGTCTTCACGCTTGCGGCGCTCGGCCTCGGGCCGAGCCTCTACCGCGCCGTCGGCGGCGACGGTGGAGGCGCGCTCGCGGCGGCGGTCCTCTACTCGAACATCGTCTTTGCGGGCGCGCCGCTGCTGTGGCTCCTGAACGGTTTCGCAAGCGCGCTCCGCGGCAGCGGGAACATGCTGACGCCGGCGCTCGTGGCCTGCGTCAGCGCAGTGCTTCTGGCGATCATATCGCCTGCGCTCATCCAGGGCTGGGGGCCGCTCCCGCGCTTGGAAGTCGCGGGCGGAGCCGCCGCGGTGCTGCTTGCCTTTGCAGGCGGCTGCCTCTTCCTCTTCTGGTATATCGCCGCGGGCCGGAGCCCCCTGCGCTTCCGCAGTACCGGCTTCCTGCCGCGCTGGCGGTACCAGCGCGAGATCCTCCGCGTCGGCGGCGTCGCCGCAATCAACACCGTTCTGACGAATCTCACCATCGTCCTCGTGACCGAGATGGTCGGCGGCTTCGGCGCGGCCGCAATCGCGGGATACGGCATCGGCTCTCGGCTTGAATACCTGTTGATCCCGCTGGTCTTCGGACTCGGCGCCCCACTCGTTGCAATGATCGGCACCAGCATTGGCGCGGGGAACGTTCTGCGGGCCCAGCGCATCGCTTGGACTGGGGCGGCGCTCGGCTTCGCGATGACCGAGACCATCGGACTGCTCGCTGCGATCTTTCCCGCTCAGTGGCTGGGCCTATTCAGCAGCGAGCCGCAGGTGATCGCGCTCGGGACCGTCTATTTCCATTGGGTCGGGCCGTTCTTCGGCGCCTTTGGCGGCGGCATGGCGCTCTATTTCAGCTCGCAGGGCGCAGGGCGGATGACATGGCCGCTCGCCGCCGGCTTCCTGCGGATCATCGTCGCGGTGGGTGGCGGGTGGTGCCTCTTCCGTGTTTTCGATGCCGGCGTCGCCGGTCTCTTCGCGATGGTGGGGCTGGGCCTCGTCGTCTTCGGCGCCGTCATTGCCACGGCGATCGCGCGCGGCGGGTGGCGGGGCGTTCCGATCCGTAGGCTGTGAGAGTGGGCCCTCTTACTAGCGCGCGCCGAGCTCTCGCACGTCGCTTTGCCGCTCCAGCGCCTGCAGCCCATCGAAGAGCGCATGCGCGCCGTTCTCCTGCAGCGTCGTCGCCGCGCAATCCCGGAACTTCGCCCATAGCTCCTCGGCGGTGAGCGGCACGGACCAGTGCCCGCGGGCGACGCGGAGCTCGGGGCTCTCGATGTGCTTGCCGTTCTCGAGCGTCACCGCCACGCGGTCAAATTCCGCGAAGACGGCATCGTCGGCGGCCTTCGTGTCGGTGGTTGCGATCGAGACCTTTGCCATCGCCGCCTGCACCTCGGGCTTCAGCACGAAGCCGTCGGTGAGCTCGGAGAGCCCGGCGCGGCGCGCCGTGAGGGCCGAGGCCATCGCGAACTCCATCGAGAACTTCGCCTCGAGTCCGGTCTGCGGGCGGTGATTGCGCAGCATCGCCGCCTGCGTCGTCCCTGTGGTAACCGCGATCTCCCGCACGGAAGCGGGGGTCAATTCATGCCGGCGGACGAGGTCGAGCATGCCGTCGAGCGCGCGATGGACGCCGTAGCACATCGGATATTTCTTGACGTTGAGCCCCTTCTCGACGATCGCCCAGCGCTTGCCGAGTCCGTCGGCCGGCGTCTCCAGGTCGACGCGGCCCTTGGGCGAGAGCGCGCTCAGGAGGCCGAGCTGATGCTCCAGCGCATCCGCAGCGGCGGTCATGCCCGCCGCAGCGAGCCGTGCCGCTGTGACACCCGATTGCGCCGCGCGTCCCGCCTGGTAGGGCTTCGTCATGGTGCCGAAATTCGCGACCACGCCCGCCGAGAGCGATGCCGCGATACCCAACGCCATCGTCGCCTTCTCGGGATCGAGCCGGCGGAGATTGGCTGAGGCCGCCGCCGCCGCGATCGGCCCTATCACCGCCGTCGGATGCCAGCCCTTGCGATGGTAAGGATCGGGATCTCGCGCGATCAGATTGGCCCAGACCTCGTAGCCCGCGACATAGGCTGCAATCGCAGCGCGGCCGTCTGCGCCGAGCGCCTCTGCTTCCGCCAGCACTGCCGGCACCAGCACCACACTGGGATGTCCGCCGATGGCGACGTCGTCGAAGTCGAGCGCATGGCCGGCGGTGCCGTTGGCAAGCGCCGCTTCGGGTGCGCTCGCGCGCTCCGCGCCGAAGGCGATGCGTGCCTCTCCGCGAGCGCCCCGCGTTCCCAGGGCCTCGCGCACCATCCGGGACACCGGCTCGGAACCGCCAGCGAGCATGGTCGCGGTGCAGTCGGTGAAGCCGAGACGCACCACGCCCACCGCCGCTTGCGGCAAATCCTCGTAGCGAAGCCCGGAGGCGAATGCGCCGAATGCATGGGTGAGGGGAGCAGCCATGGCGGGGTCCCTTTTTAAGAAGGCAATGCGGAATGCTAGGTGCGGCCTTTCGTCGAGGTCAAGCCGGGCGAACTCGCTTGAGTTGACGCTCTCTGCGCCTGCGTACTAGCGTTGCGGGCAATGATACTCCCCGACGACAGATGATCGCATGACTGCACACACTCCCCTCGCCGGCCCTTGCGCCTGGCTCGGCAAAGACATGGCGCGCTCCACACGCTGGCTGCGCGACCTTCGCCCCGCCGACATCGCAGAGATCGACGCGGCACTCGCGGGTGTCGAGAGCCGCGGCCTCGCCTGGCATGCGATCGGGCGCGAGGATTTCCCGCTGCCGGGCATGAGTGGTCTCTTCTCGGAGATTGCGGAGGAGCTCGAGAACGGGTCCGGCATGCTGAAGCTCCGCGGCCTGCCCGTCGCGCGCTATTCCGAGGATCAGCTCCGCAAGCTCTATGCCGGCATCGGCGCCAATCTCGGCACCCGCGTCTACCAGAACCGGCGGGGCGAACTCATGCGCTTCATCCGCGATGAGGGCGGCGATGTCGGCAAGCGCTACGGTCAGATCGAGCGCGTGCGCATGGCCAACGGCAAGCCTTTCCTTTCCTCCTATGCGCGCACCCTCACGAACGGCCCACTGCGCTTCCACACCGACCGCACGGACGTGGTGGCGCTCCTGTGCGTGCGCCAAGCCGCTAAGGGCGGCGTCAGCACCATCGCCAGCTCGGTCTCCGTGATGAACGAGATGTTGAAGCGGCGGCCCGATCTCGCGGAGCTGCTCTTCGAGCCCTATTACCGCAGCCGCCACGGCGAGGAGGCCGAGACCGCGGCCGACGTCTACGCGCTCCCGGTCTTCGGCGTCCGTGATGGCCGCTTCACCAGCCACTTCTCGCTCACCTACATCGAGGCCGCGCAGACCGTGGACGGCGTACCCAAGCTCACGGAGAAGCAGAAGGAGGCGCTCGACATGCTCCTCGCGCTTGCGAAGGAGCTCTGCTTCGAAATGACGCTCGATCCCGGCGACATCCAGTTCCTCAACTCGCATGTGACCTATCACGGTCGCACGCCGTTCGAGGACGACAGATCGAGCGGCCACGACCGTCTCCTCATGCGCCTCTGGCTCGCCATGCCCAACAGCCGCGCACTCCCGAAGGGGCAAGAGGTGCTCTGGCGCAACATCGAGGCGGGAGCGGTGAGGGGCGGAATTGCTCAGATGGCGGCGGTGTAAGGGACGAGGAAGCAAAGAGGCCCAAGCGCGGAGGACGCAAAGCAGGCCCGGAGAGTGCGGTGGTCGAGCGCAAATCCACAGCGGCGATCCTCTGGGTCCATCGCGGGCAGGTCCTGAGCTATCTCCGTCTGGGCGGATTCAAACTAGGCTATCTCCTGAACTTCAATTTATTGGTGGGTCGGCTCTAGCAGAAGTCGCCTCATCCTTCTCTGCGGTCTCTGCGCCTTCTCCGCGTCCTCTGCGCTGAGAGGGTGCTTTTTCCCGACGTTTGACGCCCCTCGCTCTCGCGTATTAGCGTTGCCCCGCAACGATCTGGAGCACGAGAACCATGACGTCCGAAGCCCCGCTCGCCGGGATCACTGTGGTGGAGCTCGGGCACAATGTCGCGGCGCCTTTCGCGGGTGAGGTGCTCGGCGATCTCGGGGCGACGGTGATCAAGGTCGAGAAGCGCGACGGCGACGACGCGCGGAAATGGGCGCCGCCCTATTGGCACGGACACTCCGCGCTCTTCCAGAGCCTCAACCGCAACAAGCTCTCGGTGGTGGTGGAGCTGCGCGATCCCGCGGACCGCGCGCGGCTCGAGCGCATGATCCTCGATCGCGCGGATGTCGTGATCCAGAATCTTCGGCCGGGGACGGCGGCGGGGCTCGGGCTCGACGCGGCGACGCTTCGCGCGAAGAAGCCGAGCCTCGTCTACTGCACCATCGGCGCTTTCGGCGCGGTGGGGCCGATGAAGGACAAGCCCGGCTACGATCCGCTCCTCCAGGCCTTTGGCGGCTTCATGAGCGTCACCGGCGAGTCCGGGAGGCCGCCGGTGCGCGCGGGGAGCTCGATCATCGACATCGGCTCGGGGATGTGGTCGGTGATCGGCGTCTTGAGCGCGCTGCTGCGGCGGGCCGAGTCCGGCGAGGGCGCCACCATCGACGGCTCACTCTACGAGACCGCGCTCTCCTGGATGTGCTACCACGTCGCGAATTACCTCGCTTCGGGCGAGGTACCGAAGCCCTTCGGCTCGGGCGCTGCGATGATCGTGCCCTATCAGGGCTTCGTCACCAGCGACGGCTTCATCATGATCGGCGCGGGGAGCGACAAGCTTTTTCAGCTCTTGGCGCAGGCTCTGGGACAGCCGCAATGGGCGCAGGATCCGCGCTTCCTCCACAACCCCGATCGCGTCAAGAACCGCGGCCTGCTCGTCGGCATGATCCAGGAGATCGTGCAGATCGAAACCACCGCAACGTGGGAGGCGGCGCTCGACGCGGCGGGCGTGCCCTGCGCGCCACTGCAGCAGATCGACGCCGTCGCCAAGCATCCGCAGACGGAGGCGCTCGGCATGCTGCAGCCCAGCCCCGACGGCTCGATCACGCTGATGGGCCCGCCGATTTCCTTCGATGGCAAGCGCCCGGCCTTTCGTCGCATGCCCCCAACACTGGGCCAGCATACCGAGGAGGTCCTCGGCCCCTACGGCGCCGCCGGCAAGAAGGGCGCACGCTCATGATCCCCGACTACACCACGATCAAGACCGAGCAGCCGGCGCCGCACATCCTGCTGGTGACGCTCAACCGGCCGGAGGTCGCGAATTCCTTCAACACGCAGATGGGCCGCGATCTCCTCGATCTCTGGACACGCCTCATCGCCGAACCCGGCGATGTCCGCTGCGCGGTGCTGACGGGCGCGGGGGGCCGCGTCTTCTGCGCTGGCGGCGATCTGAAGGAGCGCAACGGCATGACCGATGCGCAATGGTTGGCGCAGCACGAGATCTTCGAGCGGCAATATTGGGCACTCCTCGACTGTCCCATGCCCGTCGTCGCCGCGGTGAACGGTCCCGCTTTCGCGGGCGGCTTGGAGTTGATGCTTGCCTGCGATTTCGCCTACGCCGTCACGACCGCGCGCTTTGCGCTGACGGAAGTGACGCTCGGCATCATGCCCGGTGCCGGCGGCACGCAGATGCTGCCGCGCGTGGTGGGCGAGCGCCGGGCCAAGGAGATCATCCTCACGGGAAAACCCTTCTCCGCCGAGGACGCACTCGCCTGGGGCATCGTCAACAAGCTCTGCGAGCCGGAGGCGCTACTGCCGGAGGCGCTCGCGATCGCCGAGCGCATCGCTGCGAACGCGCCCCTCTCCGTGCGGCAGGCGAAGAAGTCCATGCATTACGGCCTTCAAATGGATCTCCGCACCGCCTTCCGCTTCGAGATCGAGGCCTATAACCGTCTCGTCCCCACCGAGGATCGTCAGGAAGGCATCCGCGCCTTCAACGAGAAGCGGAAACCGGTGTTTCGAGGGAAGTAGGAGGCATCGGCATGATTCGCTTCCGGGATCGCATGGCGCGCGGGCGTACCCGCACGGGATGGCTCGATAGTCGCCATACCTTTTCCTTCGGCAGCTTCCACGATCCCGCGGAGATGGGCTTTCGGAGCCTCCGCGTCATCAACGAAGACCGCGTCATTCCCGGTGCGGGATTTCCGACGCACGGGCATCGCGACATGGAAATCGTGACCTACGTGCTCGAGGGAAAACTCCAGCACAAGGACAGCCTCGGCACCGGCTCCGTCATCGCGCCCGGCGAGATCCAGCGCATGAGCGCCGGCACCGGCATCATGCACAGCGAGTTCAACGCTTCGTCCACGGAGCCCGTGCATTTCCTCCAGATCTGGATTCTCCCCGCGCGCACGGGCACACCTCCCGGCTATGAGCAGAGGACCTTCGGCCCCGAAGTAGAGCAGGGCCAACTCGTCCGCGCCCCCATTGCACTGCAACAGGATGCCGCCATCTACGTGGCGAGGCTCGATGACGGCGCGACCGTCGCGCACGCGCTCGCCCCCGGCCGCGGCGCCTGGCTCCAGATCGCCCGCGGCGTCGTCGCGCTCAACGGCACCGAGATGAAGGAAGGCGACGGCGCCGCGATCGAAGCCGAGCCCACGCTCGAGATCGAGGCGACCGCGGCGGCAGAGGTGCTGGTCTTCGACTTGGGGTGACGCCTCGCGCCGCTCTTGAAGGTTGCACCTCACGCCGCTTGGAACCAAGATGCCCCGGCACCGCATCGGAGAATCTCGAATGAGCGACACTCTAGACGTCCATGTCTGCGAAGTCGGCATGCGCGACGGGTTGCAGAACGTCAACGTCTTCATGCCGACGGCGGAGAAGATCGCTTGGCTCGAGGCGGAGGCGGCGGCGGGCATGCCGGAGATCGAGGTCTGCTCCTTCGTGCCGCCGAAGCTCATCCCGCAATTCACGGATGCCTCGGAGGTCTGCGCGCGGGCGCTCGCGATCCCCGGCCTTGCGGTCTCGGCGCTTATCCCCAACCTCAAGGGCGCGGAGCGGGGGATCGAGGCGGGGGTGCACAAGCTCAACTATGTCATCTCCGTCAGCGAATCCCACAACCAGCGGAACGTCCGCCGCTCGCGCGAGGAGTCGGTCGCGGACTTCGTGCGTATCGTCGAACGGGTGAAGCAGGTCGAGACGGCGAAGCGGCCGAAGCTCGCGGTTGGGCTCTCGACCGCGCTCGGCTGCACCATCGAGGGCAAGGTGGCGGAGTCAGAGGTGGTGCGCCTTGCCGTGCGCATGGCTGAGGCCGGCGCTGACGAGCTCGCGGTACCGGACACGGTCGGCTATGCGGGGCCTGCGGAAGTCCGTCACGTCTTCAAGGCAGTGATGGCGGCTGTGAATCCGCTCCCGGTGACCGCGCATTTCCACGACACCCGCGGCCAAGGGATCGCCAATGCGCTCGCGGCGCTCGATGTCGGCGTTCGGCACTTCGACGCCTGCCTCGCGGGTCTCGGCGGTTGCCCCTACGCACCCGGCGCGAGCGGCAATATCGTGATGGAGGATCTCGTCTTCATGCTGGAATCGATGGGGCTCCGCACCGGCGTCGATCTCGGGCGGCTTATCGCCGTGCGGCAGATCCTCGAGCGCGCGCTTCCGGGTGTGCCGTTGCACGGCGGCGTCGGCAAGGCGGGCCTTCCCAAAGGCTTCCGCCCGGCGACGGAACCGCGCGCGCACGCGGCGGAATGAGATGATTGCGACCGCTGGCGCCGGCGAGCTCGTCCAGCTCGCGATCGGCGAGGACTATCCGGAAATTCGCGAGGCCGTTCGCAAGATCTGCGAAGGGTTCCCCGGCGCCTATTGGCGCGACCTCGAGGCGCGCGAGGCCTATCCGACTGAATTCGTGCAGGCCCTCACCAAGGCGGGCTTTCTCGGTGCGCTCATTCCCGAGGAATATGGCGGCTCCGGCCTGCCGCTCCGCGCGGCCTCGGTGGTGCTCGAGGAGATCCACGCCGCCGGCTGCAATGCCGGCGCCTGCCACGCGCAGATGTACATCATGGGGACGCTGCTGCGGCACGGCAGCCCCGAGCAGAAGCGGAAATATCTGCCGGAGATCGCCGCGGGGCGCTTGCGCCTCCAGGCCTTCGGCGTGACCGAGCCCACAACGGGCTCCGACACGACGAAGCTCAAGACGCGCGCGGAAAAGCGCGGCAATGCGAAATATGTCGTGCGCGGCCAGAAGGTCTGGACCTCGCGCGCACTGCAATCCGATCTGATGCTCCTCCTTGCGCGCACCACGCCCGTGGAGCAGGTGAAGCGCAAGAGCGATGGGCTCTCGGTCTTTCTCGTGGACATCAAGGCCTCGCTC
>DATJVP010000115.1:0-25979 GCA_035581425.1 Allostellaceae bacterium
CCTTTGTAGCCGTTTGCGACGAAAGCGCAACAATCGGCGCTCCCTGATGGGAGAACACGCCGTGCGTCCTTCGACGCGCTCCCTTCGGTCGCTTGCTCAGGATGAGGGAGATCGGAGACGGCATTCCGAAAGTTCCTCATCCTGAGCAAGCGACCGAAGGGAGCGCGTCGAAGGACGCACGGCGTGTTCTCCCATCAGGGAGCGCCGATTGTTGCGCTTTCGTCGCAAACGGCTACAAAGGGCGCGCTTTCGAAGCCAGAGGGAGTCGCGCGCGGGTGGCGGACAAGGAACAAAAGACCGATGCGAGCGAGGATGGCTCGCTGCGCGCGATCAGGCTCGAGAAGCTTGCGGCGTTGAGGAAGCTCGGGGTCGATCCCTATCCCTACGGTTTTGCGGTGACGGCGTCGGCGGCCGGGCTCGCCAAGCGCTACGAGGGCCTCGCCACCGGTGCTCAAACCGAGGACGCCGTGTCGATCGCGGGGCGCATCCGCGCGATCCGCAACAGCGGCATGTTCATCGATCTCCACGACACCAGCGGCAAGATCCAGGTTTTCTGTCACAAGGATTACCTCTCGGCGGAGCAGCTCGAGATCGTGCGGCTCCTCGATCTCGGCGACATCATCGGCGTCGAGGGTCTGATCCGCCGCACGCCGCGCGGCGAGCTCTCCGTCAATGCGCGCGCGGTTTCGGTGCTGGCAAAGGCGCTGCTGCCGCTCCCGGAGAAGTATCACGGGCTCGCGGACATCGAGCTGCGCTATCGCCAGCGCTACGTCGACCTCATCGTGACGGAGCAGAGCCGCGAGACGCTCAGAAAGCGCAGCCGCGTGATCTCGGTCTTCCGCCGCGTCCTCGGCGAGCGCGGCGCGCTCGAGGTCGAAACCCCGATGCTGCACACGATCCCCGGCGGCGCCTCGGCGCGGCCCTTCGTCACGCATCACAACGCGCTCGACATCGATCTCTATCTCCGGATCGCGCCGGAGCTGCATCTGAAGCGGCTCGTGGTCGGTGGGCTCGCCGACACGGTCTTCGAGATCAACCGCTGCTTCCGCAACGAGGGCATCTCGCCGCGGCACAATCCCGAATTCACGACGCTCGAGCTCTATCAGGCCTATGTCGACCAGACCGCGATGATGGCGATCACGGAGGAGCTCGTGACCGCCGCCGCGCGCGAGGTCTGCGGCGGGCTCGCGATCAAGTACGGCGAGCGGAGCATCGACCTCACGCCGCCTTGGCCGCGCCGGACGATGGCCGAGCTGGTGCTGGAGCGGACCGGCATCGACTTCATGGGCATTACTGACGATCACGAGGCCCGCGCCCGCGCCCGCTCGCTCGGCGCCGAGCTGCACGACACCGCCGGCTGGGGCCGCGCGCTCGAATCGGCCTTCGCGCACACCGTCGAATCCGGCCTCATTCAGCCCATTCACGTCACCGGCTTCCCGCGGGAGATTTCTCCGCTCGCGAAGGCCGATCGGAACGACCCCCGGCTCACCGAGCGCTTCGAGACCTACGTCAACGGCTGGGAGATCGCCAACGCCTTCTCCGAGATCAACGATCCCCAGGACCAGCTCCAGCGCTTCGAGGCGCAGATGCACGAGCGCGAGCTCGGCGATGACGAAGCACAGCGTCTCGACGCGGATTTCGTGACTGCCCTCGAATACGGCATGCCCCCGGCGGGCGGTCTCGGCATCGGCATCGACCGCCTCGTGATGATCCTCACCGACAGCCCCTCGATCCGCGACGTGATCGCCTTCCCGACGATGCGGCCGAAGTAGCGACGCTTCAGGATCGCGAAAATATCAGGAGGGGGGCTAGGTCGTGGTCGTCGGCGGCGCGCAGGGCCGCGATGTACCGGCCGCGGATTTCGCTTGGCGGCCCTAGCGCATTGCCGCCCCAGGTGAAGGGCTGGTTGCCAAGCCGAACCGACAACAAATCCGCCATCAACCTCGCATGTCGGCCGTTGCCATTGGGGAACGGGTGAATCAGTACGAGCCGATGGTGAAAGCGCACAGCAGTTTCGTCGGCAGGGTACACCCCTTCTGCGATCCAGAAGCGAGTATCGTCGAGAAGCTCGCGCAGAGTAGTCTGAATTCTCCAGTGCTCCACTCCGATGTTACGCGCGCTGCTGCGAAATCGCCCGGCCCAGCGCCAGACGTCGCCGAGCATGCGCTGGTGCAAGTCCCGGACGAACTTTTCACTGAGGAGATCGTGTGGCCGAGCGAAGGCCCATGCGCGCCCGCGCGCGATGTTCTCCTGCTCTGCCGCGTTGAGCTCGTGCCGGAAGGCGATATGCGCGGGGATGAGTTCCCGCCGCTCTGAGTCCGCGATCGCTGTCGCAGCATCGTCGGGCTCCTCGAAGGCCTCGCTCATTCATCGTCCCAGAGCGCGCCCGGCTCGATGTCGCGCGCAATCGATTCGAGGCGCCCCTCGAGGTGCTCCGCCGGCACCTGCTGATCCTCGAGGAGCATGGTGTGATCGACAGCCGCGAGCCGCCGCCTGGCGACCTCGCGTGCCCGCTCGTGCACCAAGGTCTCCAGCGGCTTGTTGGGGACGAGCGCATAGACAACGGTGCATCCGAGCGCTTCGGCTACACGCTGCAGCGTCGCCAATCGGATCGTGCCGCGCTCCTCGGACTGCTCGATGGCGACGAGGGATGGCTGCTTGATCGAAAGGCGCATGGCAAGCTGCGCCGTCGACATGCCCAGCGCCTCTCGGATCGCCTTGACCCAGCCGCGAACAGGCCGCGTGAGGCGCCCGGCAGGGCCAAGCGTGGCGAACCGGCGATCGAGCGCGACCCTAGATTGCGTAGCGACATTGCGGCGTGCCATAGCTCAACACCTATCGATGTAGTATGATTTGATAGAGTGTACTCTATTGAAATGCCATATTTCAATAGACTTCAGGCTATGGCCTATGCGCCGGTCCGGGGGGATGGGCGCACCAGCGCCAAATAGGTCAGCACCGCGCAGACCGCCATTGCCGCGAGCATGCCGGCCATGGCGTGCGCGGTGCCGTCGTAGAGGCGGGCGACGCCCCAGCCGCTGAGGCTGCCGCTTCCCATCTGGATCGCGCCCATGATAGAGGCCGCCAACCCCGCCATGTGCGGCATGGGCTCCATGGCGGCAGCCGTCGCATTGGGAAGGATCAGGCCCAGCGCCATCACATAGGCGCCGATCGGCAGCATGATCGCGATCGCTCCGCCGCGGCCGGACCAGGCAACGACGACGAGCGTCGCCGCGGCGGCGAGCAGCAGCACGAACCCGCCA
Source organism: Allostellaceae bacterium (assembly GCA_035581425.1). GTDB lineage: Bacteria > Pseudomonadota > Alphaproteobacteria > ATCC43930 > CGMCC-115725 > DASZHJ01. The sequence goes on from DATJVP010000115.1 coordinate 3,264, forward strand.
CGCATCACGCGCTCGCCCGAATAGCGGTGCGCGAGACGGCCGTTGACGAGCGCGCCCATCATCAGCCCGACGGCGCTCAGTGCGAAATAGAAACCGAATTGCCCCGCGGGCACCCCCAGTACCTCGATCAGCACGAAGGGCGAGCCCGAGAGGAAGGCGAAGAGCCCGGCGAAGACGAAGGCGTTTATGAGCGCGAAGCCGAGCGCGCGGCGGCTCGAGAAGAAGGTCGCGGCGTTCCGCGCGAGTCTTCGCAATCGAAGCGCGTCGCGATCCGGGGTCTTGAGGGATTCCGGAAAGAAAAGATATGTGGCCGTCGTGAGGAGTGTGCCGAAGATCCCAAGAAAGACGAAGATGGCCGGCCAGCCGAACCGGTTGAGAAGGAGCCCGCCCAGCATCGGCGCGAGCAGCGGCGCGATGCTCATGGTGAGCGTTATATAGGAGAGGGTCTGCGCGGCGCGCGGCCCCGTCATGTGATCGCGCACCACCGCGCGTCCCAGCACCGGCCCGACGCAGGCGCCGAAGCCTTGGACGAGCCGCGCGCCCACGAGGATTTTGATTCCGGGGCTGAGCGCGCATGCGAAACCCGCGAGCGCATAGACAGCGATCCCCGCCAGCAGCACCCTGCGCCGGCCGAACCGGTCCGAGAGCGGGCCGCAAAAGAGCTGCCCCCCGGCATAGCCCACGAGGAAGAGGCTCAGCGTGAGTTGCACCTGCTCAGGCTCGGCGCCGAAACTCGCGGCGATCGAGGGCAGCGAGGGCAGACTCATGTCGACCGCGAGCGCGGTGACGGCGGTGAGCGCCCCCAACAAGAAAATGAGACCGCGCGACTGCGGGCGCAACATGCTCGGTACCGTCAGGGATTCTCGAGACTCAGCACCGCGCGATCGTAGTCGTATGCGAAGAGCTCCGCGTAGCGGGCCCAATTGATGACGGTATCGAAGACTTCCTGCGCGTCCTCCTCGCTCAGGTGGTCCTCGAGCTCGCTGAGGAAGCGGGCACTCGGAGCCGAGTGTCCGGGGCGCTCGTCGAGGACGCGGCGAATATGCGCGACGAGCGGGACGTTGCGCATGAGATGCTCGCCGAAAATCTGCTTGCGCTTGAGGATGTCGGCCTCGGCGATGGCGCGACCCGGCGCCGTCGCCTCGATGTCGCCGCCGCCGACCTGGGCAAAGCCGAGCACCTGCAGGGTCTCGATGAGCGGGAAGAGCTCGTCGCTCGAGAGGTGCTCGCTCTCCGCGAGCTTCGGCAAGTCGGCGCGGCCGTTATAGGGCTCGCTCGAGAGCGAATCGAGGAGGGCCATGAGCTGCTGGATCGAGGCCGGCGGTAGCCGATAGGCAATGCCGATCTGCGGCGCGGCCGTGCCGCCCGCCTTGCCCGCCTGGCGGCTCGGGTGGGTCGTGATCTGGATATAGGCCTCGTCGACGATCTGCCGGAAGGCCGGGCTGCCGGGGTCTCGCGGCCGCGGCAGCGGCACCTGGATCTCAGCCTTGATGCGGCCGGGATCGCTGTCGAAGACGATGACCCGATCCGACATCTCCACCGCCTCGTCGATGTTGTGCGAGACGAAGACGATGCCCTTGGTCGGGACCCGCTTCGCACTCCAGAGCTCCGAGAGGTCTCCGCGGAGCGTCTCCGCGGTGAGGACATCGAGGGCGGAGAAGGGCTCGTCAAGGAGCAGCACGTCGGGGTTGACGACGAGAGCGCGGGCGAAGCCCACGCGCTGGCGCATGCCGCCCGAGAGTTCCTTGGGATATGCCGATTCGTAGCCGTCGAGGCCGATCAAGTCGATCGCCGCGAGCGCGCGCTTTCGCCGCTCCTCGCGGTCGACGCCCTGCGCCTCGAGGCCGAGCTCGACGTTGCCGAAGACGGTGAGCCAGGGGAAGAGCGCGAAGGTCTGGAAGACCATCGCGACCCCCTGCGCGGGGCCGATGACGGGCATGCCGCGATAGGTCACGCCGCCGCCGGTGGGCAGCGTGAGTCCCGCGAGGATGCGCAGGAAGGTCGATTTGCCGCAGCCGGATTTGCCGAGGATTGCCGCGATCTCCCCCTCCTTGAGCGCGAAATCGACGTGATCGAGGACGAGCCGCCCCGCGGTGTCGCCGGTGCGGTAGGTCTTACTCACGTCCTTTGCATTGAGTAGCGGCTGGTCGGCCATGACGGTTCTCTCAGTCCAGGCGAAGCCGCTCTTCGGCGACGGCATAAAGCCGCCGCCAGAACAGCCGATTGAAGGCGAGCACGAAGAGGCTCAGCATGGTGACGCCGAGCACGATGCGCGGGAAGTCCCCATCGGCGGTATATCTTGCGATATAGGCGCCGATCCCCGTGGCCTCGAATTTGTCGGGACCGAACTGCGCCACTTCCGAGACGATGCTTGCATTCCAGGCGCCGCCGGAGGCGGTGATCGCGCCGGTGACGTAGGCCGGAAAGATCGCCGGCAGGATGAGACGGCGCCACCAGAGCCAGCGGCGCACGCCGAAATTGCTTGCGGCGTACTGGTAATCCGTCGGAAGCGCCAGCGTGCCCGCGATGACGTTGAAGAGGATGTACCACTGCGCGCCCAGGATCATGAGCACGCTGAGCCAGATCTCCGGGTTGAGCGAGAAAGTCTTGATGAGATAGACGACCGGCGGGAAAAAGAGGTTCGCGGGGAACGCCGCGGCGAATTGCACGATCGGCTGGGCCCGGTGAGCGACCGCGGGCCGGAGCCCGATCCAGACGCCGATCGGGACCCAAATGGCGGAAGCCAGCGCTATCAGTACGGAGACGCGCAGGAAGGTCGCGACTGTGTAGAGGAAGACGCGTCCGACCTCCGCGAGGACGATCTCGCTGCGCACGAAGCTCGTGACCTCCCAGAGTGCATAAAGGGCGAGAAGCACGAGGAACACGACCCAGGCCGTGTCGATCCAGGCGGTCCAAGGGCTCGGCGGCCTCTCCGCCCTCTCCTGAAAGGCCTTGGCGGTCGTGGCGCGGCTCCAGAAATCGGCGAGCCGGTCGCCGACCAGCGCGACGAAGTGAAAGATCCCCGCGCGCTGCATCATCGTGAGGAACCAGGCGCGCTCGCCTTCGCCTTCGGTGACCGCCTCGACCTTGAAGCGCTGCGACCACGCAAGCAGCGGCCGGAACAGGAGCTGGTCGTAGATCAGGATGAAAGCGAGCATCGCCAGGATCGCGTATCCGACGGCTGCGAGATTGCCTTCGGCGCTCGCGAGCGCGATGTAGGAGCCGATCCCCGGCAGCATCGTGTTCTGATTGGCGACCGTGATCGCCTCGGAGGCCACCACGAAGAACCAGCCGCCGGACATCGACATCATCATGTTCCAGACGAGCTGCGGGATCGCGTAAGGCACCTCGAGGCGCCAGAAGCTCGACCAGGGCGAGAGGTGGTACATGCGCGCGGCCTCGCGGAGGTCCTGCGGGACCGCCCGGAACGACTGGTAGAGGCTGAAGGTCATGTTCCAGGCTTGCGAGGTGAAAATCGCGAAGATCGAAGCGCATTCGTAGCCGAGCAGGCTCCCCGGAAAGAGCGCGATGAAGCCTGTGACCGTGATCGACAGGAAGCCCAGGATCGGGACGGATTGCAGGATGTCGAGGATCGGGATCAGCAACTTCTCGGCCCGCCGGCTCTTCGCGGCGATCGCGGCATAGCCGAGGCTGAAGACCAGGGAGACCGCGAGCGCGATCCCCATGCGCATCACCGTCCGCAGCCCGTATTCCGGCAGCTTCCATGGATCGAGCGAGATCGCGATCTGCTCGCCGGGCTTGAAGGGGACGTTCATCTCCTTCCCCGCCCAGGCGATGAGCGCGACGAGGCCGATGACGAGCGGAAGGGCGACGAGGTCCCAGAAATTGGGCCGGAGGCGCGCGGGCCACGCGACGACCGGCAGCCCCCATCTCTGCTCCATGACGAACTCCCCCGCTCGCGGTCGCGCGCGGCGAGGTTTAGCCCATGCTCTCGCTGATGCGAAGTGGGAAAAGGGGGAAGGTGAGGGCGGCGCCGTCCCTCGCCCTACTGCCGATATTCCACTCCGCGAAGCCGGATTATTCCGTCGGGGTATTGCACAAAGCCCGCGACCTTCGCGGTGAAGGCGGCGATGTATTGCCGGTGATAGAGGTAGATGATCGGGTTATCCCTGGCGATCACCTCCGCAGCCTTGAAATAGGCAAGGCGCCGCTTCTCGGGGTCGCTGGAGGCGCGGCCCGCAGCGAGGGCGGCGTCGAGCTCGGCGCTGCAGTAATGTCCGTCATTGCCGGGATTGCCGCATTGCAGGAGGGTCGCGATGTTGCCGTCGGGATCGACGCGGCCGCTCCAGCCCACGAAATCGGACTCGGAGTTTCCCTCCTTCGCGGCCTTGAGCATGCTGATGAACTCGATCGATTGCAGCTCGATGTCGATCCCGGCCTCGGCCGCCATGGACTGAATGACCTGCGCAACCTGCAGGCTCTCGGTGCCGTTGGGCACGAGCATCTTGAGGTTGACGCGCTCGTAGCCCGCCTGCTTCAGGAGCGCCTTTGCCTTCGCGACATCGCGCGCCGGCACGGGGTAATCCTTGTTGTAGAATTTGTTGTTGGGCGGCTGTGCCTGATTTCCGGGCAGGTATTGGCCCGCGAAGGCGACCTCGTTGAGCGCCTTGCGGTCGATGGCGAGGCTCAGCGCCTCGCGAACCTCGGGCTTCTTGAAGGCGGGGTTCGCCTTCGGACCATTGTCGACGTTGATGGTGATGCCCTGATAGGCAAGGCTCGTCGCCGCGGCGATCGCGAATTTGGGATCGGCCTTGAGGCCGGCGACCTCCGTCGGCGGCACGCGCTCGATGAAGTCGAGCTGTCCCGCGCGGAGATTGGCGATCCGCACGGCATCGTCGGGGACGGGCTGATAAACGAGCTTCTCGAAATGGAACTTGCCCTTGTCCCAGTAACTGGGCACACGCTCGAGCACGATCTTGTCCTGCGCGATGCGCTCCACCACGCGGTAGGGGCCGACGCAGACGGGGTTGTCGTCGAGCTTGGCGCCGGGGGCAGAGGCCGCCTTCGGCGACACCATCATCCCCGCACGATCGGAGAACTGCGCGATGAGCGGCGCATTCGGCTTCTCGAGGTCGATGCGGACGGTGAGGTCGTCGATCACGGTGGCACCGGTGACACCCGCGATCTCGGCCTTGCGTCTGCTCTCCGGCATCGTCAGGAAGCGCTCGATGTTGAACTTGACGGCCGCCGCGTTGAAGGGCTCGCCATCGGAGAAAGTGACGCCCGCGCGGAGTCGCAAGGTCAGCGCCTTGCCATCGGGCGAGGTCTCCCAGGCTTCCGCGAGCTGCGGCACGAAGCTCGTATCCGGCGCGATGTCCACGAGCTTGTCGCAGATCGAGGCCAGCACCACGCGGCCGACATAGCTCCAGGCCTTCGCGGGATCGAAGGAGTCCGGGTCCTCCGCGAGGCCGATGCGAAGCGTCTGCGCCTCCGCGGCCACGGCGCTCGCGAGCAGCGCGCCGAAAGCCGCCGCAAATATACGTCGTTTCATGAATAGCCTCCCCCGATGACACCGCGCGGTGCCAACTTCTATTAGCGCGGCGGCAGCGCTCTCACCAGGGTTCGATTTTGGAATCCGCGCTCAGTCCTCGAGGAGCTGGCCGATCTTGAGTGCGACGCCCATCGAGCCCTCGACCTTGAGCTTGCCGGTCATGTAGGCGAGCGTCGGGTTGAGATTTCCGTCGATGAGTTTCTGCAGGCTCTCGAGGCTCAGCGCCAGCGTCGTGTCGGACTCGCCGGCCTCGTTTCCGATCGCGGCCGGCACCTGAGTTCCATCCCAATAGATGATGCCGTCCTCGCCGAGATCGAAGGTCACGCGATAGCCGAGCTTCGGCGCGAGCGCGGCCTTGGCACGGATGGCTGCGGTGGCGCTTTCGAGGGACATGGGCTCGCCTCCGGGATGGTCCGGGCCAGCGATAGCAGAGGCCAGCACCTCTGGCCAGCGTCCGCGACGCTTCTCAGCGCGGGAGGCTGCCATTAGGGTGACGCCGTCATGCCGCCGCTCCCGGCCATCCTCTATTCGATTTTCGCGCTTTTCGCCGGCGGCCTCTTCAAGGGCGTGGCGGGGATCGGGTTGCCGCTGGTGGGCGTGCCGCTCTTGACCGTGGCGCTCAGCCTCAAGCAGTCGGTCGCGACGCTCGTGATGCCTCTCATCTTCTCGAACCTCTTCCAGAGCTTCGAGGGCGGCCAATTCCGGCCGGTGTTGCGACGTTTCTGGCCGGTCCACCTGACGCTCTTCGTGACGATCGTCTTCAGCACGCGGGCGCTCGTCGCGGTCCCCGAGCGCTATCTTTTCGGCGTGATCGGCGCCGCGCTCATTGTCATTCCCGGGATCGCCCATCTCTTTCCGAGGGTCCGGCTGCGCGAGCGGGAGGAGCGCTGGCTCGGGCCGCTGACCGGCATCGTCTCGGGCCTGGTGGGCGGCGTCTCCAGCTACTACGGTCCCGTGCTCCTCCTTTACGTCATGTGGCTCAGACTGCCGAAGGCGATCTTCGTGGTCGCGATATCGCAGATGTACACGGTGGGCTCGATCGGTCTCGCGCTGGGATTGCTTGCCTTCGGTGTCGCAACGCCGGCCGAGCTCGGGATCTCCGCTCTCGCTTGCGCGCCCGTCTTCGCGGGACTGCTGCTCGGGCAGCGCGTGCGTCTGCGACTGAGCGAGCGCAACTTCTCGCTCCTCATCCTCGCCACATATCTCGTGACGGGCACGAGCTTCCTGCTGCGGCTCGCCTGAGCGGCGGCTTTCACGTCTGCGCGAAGATCGCTAGTCTCCGCCTCACGAGGAGGCGGCAATGCGCGGATGGCGATGGAATCTTTGTTCTGCGAGCGCGGTTTTGGCGCTCGCGCTGGTTTCGGCGGCTGGAACGAGCCGGGCGCAGACGCCCGTGCCTGTCGCGACCTACCTCGATGGCAAAACCTATCAAGGCTTGAGCGACGAGGCGCGGACCAATTACGTCCTCGGCCTCTTCGACATGATGCAGCGCATGACGAGCGCCGTGACGGAGCCGAAGACACGGGAGCTGCTCGCGCGCTACAACCGCTGCGCCGCCGGCATGAACGCGCGCGAGCTCCGCGAGTTCGTGGACGGCTACCTCCTGGCGGACCAAAGCGCCGCGCAATACGCGATGGCCAGCAACTTCATTGCGGCGCTCGGCCTGCGCTGCCCCTGAGCGAGGCCCGGGTCAGACCACCCGCACCCGGCGGAGATTGAGCGCGGGATCCATCCAGAAGCTGTCGTTCTCGTAGCGGCGGAAGAGGTCCGGCGGCAGGATCGTCTGCCGCTCCTGCGGCACGACGCGCCGGCTCACGTCGTGGAGGCCCGGTGTGCCCAGCCGCGCATCGAACTCGGGCTCGGAATACTGCACGTTGTCGAAATCGTGCTTGAAGGGCGGCTCGCCCACGAAATCGTAGATCGCGCCGATGGCCTTCTCGGGCTCGCGCGTCAGCGTCTCGTATTTGATGATCAAGAGGCGGTCGGCCTCCTCGCTGTAGAAGGCCTCCTTGAGCGCGTTCCAGGCGAAGCCCACGAGGCCCGAGCCCGCGGAGAGCGCCTCGACGCGGCTGTAAACCGTTCCGCCGGGATCGTAGTTGAAGATGCGGGAGGTCTCGTACTTGTTCTTCCGCATGAGACGCTCGACGCTATCCATGATCCAGGGCAGATGGCGCACCGTCGCGATCACCTTGGCCTTGGGGAAGAGGTCTGCCACCAGCGACATGCGGCTGCACCAGAAGCGGTTGGTGTCAAAGACGACCTTCCGGGGATGGGTGTCCTTGTAATAGCCGGTGACGACGCTGCGCAGGATCTCTTTGCGCTGCTCGTTGTTGAAGAAGACGCCGAACTCGTTGCGCTGGCTCATCTCGCCGAGGAGCGAGAGCATGAGCGAGCCGACGCCGCTCGTCATTCCCGCATGGAAGCGCGGATTCTGCCGGAGGATGCCCGCGAGCAAGGTTGAGCCCGCGCGCGGCAGGCCCGAGAGGAAATGTATGCCGTTTTGCATGGATGCCGCCGCCGCTCCCCGCCGATCCCAATGTCCACCCCTTTTAGGGCGGCGGGATCATAATGGATGGCGCGCGGGGGCAACAGATGGAAAGCGGCACCGCACTTCCGAGGCGGGCCGCATTGCGCTTGCGTGGGCGCGGCGTCTACATTTCGGGCGAAAAATGCCTTAATCCCCGCCGCAACCCGAGCCGATCCTCATGCCCGACACGAGCTTTCTCGAGTGGCCGTTCTTCGAGCGGGAGCACAGAGATTTGACGGGCCGGTTTCGGCCCTGGGTCGAGACCGAGCTTGGCCCCTTCGCGACGGCGGAAAACCGCGAGGGCGAGGCGGCGCGCGCGATCTTCGAGCGGATCGGTGCCGCAGGCTGGCTCGCGGGCATAATTCCCGCAGCGGAATCCGAAGGCGGAGGCCTCGATTTGCGGAGGGCGTGTCTCATCCGCGAGGTTCTTGCTTACGACTCAGGGCTCGCGGATGTCGCGTTCTCGGAGCCGTGGCTCGCGAGCCTGCCGATCGCGCTCTACGGCAACGCCGAGCAGCGGCGGCATATTCTCCCCGAGATCGAGGCGGGGCGATCCGTCCCTGCCTTCGCGCTCTCGGAGCCCGCTGCCGGCTCCGACGTCTCCGCGATCGCGACCGAGGCGCGCGAGACCGACGACGGATACGTCATCGAGGGACGCAAGACCTGGACCTCGAATGCGGGCGTCGCCGATCTCTATGTCGTCTTCGCGCGCCTCGAGGGTGCGGGCATTTCGGCCTTCCTCGTCCCCGGAGACGCCGCGGGGATCGTGCTCGAGGAGCGTCTCAAGGTCCTGCCGCCGCACACGGTGGGCACGCTCTCCTTCCGGAATTGCCGCGTGCCCAAGGACTGCCTCCTCGGCCGTGCCGGGGACGGCATTCGGATGGCGCTGACGGCGCTCGATCTCTTCCGGCCGACCGTGGGCGCGGCGACGCTGGGCTTCGCGCGGCGGGCCTTCGACGAGGCGCTTCGGCGCAGCCTCGGACGCACGGCCTTCGGCAAGCCCATCGCTGAGCACCAACTCATCCAGCACAAGCTCGCGGACATGGCCGTGAGCATCGACGCCGCGGCGCTCCTCGTCTATCGCGCGGCTTGGCTCAACGACCGCGGCGGCGGGCGCTCGACCCGGGCGGCCGCGATCGCCAAGCTCTTCTCGACCGAGGCCGCTCAGGAGGTGGTCGACCAATCCCTCCAAATCCACGGCGGCATGGGCGTCGTCCCGGGGCTCGCGGTCGAGCGCCTCTATCGCGAAGTCCGGGCCTTCCGCATCTTCGACGGCACCAGCGAGATCCAGCGCCTCATCATCGCCAAGGAAGCGCTCCGCGCCTTTTCGGGGCGGTCGCCCGAGGGCTGAGCCCCCTTGCGACTCTGCTGGTATCTGATATACAAGATGCCAACAAACAGGCGCCAAAGATAAAATCGGCGCTAAGAGCTTGATATTCCTACATCAAGCATGGGACGGATGGCCGAAGACACAGCCATAGATGTGGCGCCCAAGCTGGCGGTGAAGTCGATCGACACGCAGTCGAGCTTCCGCACGCGGGCCTATCAGGCGCTCAAGGAGGCGATCGCCTCCGTCAACGTCTACGCGCATCAGGGCGAGATCAGGCTCGACGAGCGCCAACTCTCGCAGGATTTGGGCGTAAGCCGTACGCCGATCCGCGAGGCGATGACGCTCCTCGAGCAAGAGGGCTTCGTGCGGACGCAGCCACGCCGCGGCGTCTTCCTCGTGCGCAAGACCAAGCGCGAGATCATCGAGATTATCCATGTCTGGGCGGCGCTCGAGAGCATGGCGGCGCGGCTCGTCACGCGCGATGCGAGCGATGCCGAAATCGCGACGCTCCGGAAGCTCTTCGACGAGTTCCAGGATGGCTCGCCCGCCGGTCACATGGACGAATACTCCGACGCCAACATCGCCTTCCACCAGGCGATCATTCGCTTGAGCAAGTCGAAGGTCATCGCGGGCATGACCGAGAACCTCTTCATACACGTGCGCGCGATCCGCCAGGTGACGATCCGGCAGCAGAACCGCGCGGCCCGCTCGATCGTCGATCACATGAAGATCATCGAGGCGCTGGAGTGCCGCGACACCGAGCTCGCGGAGCGCTTGACGCGCCAGCACGCGCTCGACCTCGCGGAGCACGTCGCGAAGCACTGCGATTTCCTGAGCTGAATAACGAACGATCTCCAGGGAGGAGAAGCCGATGACGCAAGCAACGACGCTGAAGGGAGAGGCAAGAGGCGGCGCCGACGAGACGCAGGAGCTCACCGATGGCTTCCATCTCATCATCGATGCGCTGAAGCTCAACGGCCTCACCACGATCTACGGCGTGCCCGGAATTCCGATCACGGATTTCGGCCGCATGGCGCAGGCTGCGGGCATCCGCGTGCTCTCCTTCCGGCACGAGCAGAATGCGGGCTATGCCGCGGCGATCGCGGGCTACCTCACCAAGAAGCCCGGCATCTGCCTCACGGTCTCGGCGCCGGGATTCCTCAACGGGCTCACCGCGCTCGCGCACGCCACCACGAACTGCTTCCCGATGATCCTGATCTCCGGCTCCTCCGAGCGCGAGATCGTGGATTTGCAGCAGGGCGACTACGAGGAGATGGACCAGCTCGCGGTAGCGAAGCCGCTTTGCAAGGCGGCCTTCCGCGTGCTGCACGCCGCTGACATCGGCATCGGCCTTGCGCGTGCGATCCGCGCCGCCGTCTCCGGCCGCCCCGGCGGAGTCTATCTCGACCTGCCCGCGAAGCTCTTCGGCCAGGTCATGAATGCCGAGGCCGGACGGAAATCGCTGGTGAAGGTGATCGACGCCGCGCCCGCACAAATCCCCGCGCCCGCCGCGATCAAGCGCGCGCTCGAAGTGCTCAAATCCGCGAAGCGCCCGCTCATCATCCTCGGCAAAGGTGCGGCTTACGCGCAAGCCGACGAGGCGATCAAGGCGCTCGTCGAGAAAAGCGGCATTCCCTTCCTGCCCATGAGCATGGCGAAGGGGCTGCTCCCGGACACGCACCCGCAATGCGCGGGCGCCGCGCGCTCGACCGTGCTGAAGGATTCGGACGTAGTGATGCTGATCGGCGCGCGCCTCAACTGGCTCCTCTCGCACGGCAAGGGCAAGACCTGGGGCGATGCGCCCAAACGCTTCGTCCAAGTCGACATCGAGCCCAAGGAGATGGACAGCAACGTCGAGATCGCGGCTCCGGTAGTGGGCGATATCGGCTCTTGCGTTGCCGCGCTCGTCGACGGCATGGGCGCCAATTGGCCGGCGCCGCCCACGGACTGGACCGGCAGCGTCAGGGCGAAGCGCGAGGAGAACGTCGCCAAGATGGCGCCGCGCCTCATGAACAACAACTCGCCGATGGACTATCATGGCGCGCTCGGCGCCTTGCGCACGGTGCTCAAGGACCGGCCCGATGCGATCCTCGTCAATGAGGGCGCCAACACGCTCGACCTCGCGCGCGGCGTCATCGATGTCTACAAGCCGAGGAAGCGGCTCGACGTCGGCACCTGGGGCGTGATGGGCGTTGGCATGGGCCAGGCGATCGCCGCTGCTGTCGAGACCGGCAATCCCGTGCTCGCGGTCGAGGGCGACAGCGCCTTCGGCTTCTGCGGCATGGAGGTGGAGACGATCTGCCGCTACAACCTGCCGGTCTGCATCGTCGTCTTTAACAATGGCGGCATCTACCGCGGCACCGACGTCAATAGCGGGGGCGGCTCCGATCCCGCCACCACTGTCTTCGTCAAGGGCGCCCGCTACGAAAAGATGATGGAGGCCTTCGGCGGCGTGGGCATGCAGGCGGAATCGCCGGACGCTCTCAAGCGCGCGGTCGAGGCGGCGATGGATTCGGGGAAACCCACGCTCATCAACGCCGTGATCGACCCCGCCGCCGGCAGCGAGAGCGGCCGCATCGGCAATCTCAATCCGCAGAGCGCGCTGCGCAAGAAATAGCGCACATTTCGACGAAACAAAGGGATCCCAGGAGAGGAACATGGGCAAGGCTCTGGATGGCGTTCGCATTCTCGATTTCACGCACGTGCAGTCGGGACCGACCTGCACGCAGCTCCTCGCATGGTTCGGTGCCGACGTGATCAAGGTCGAGCGGCCCGGCGTGGGCGACATCACGCGCGGCCAGCTACAGGACATCCCGAATGTGGACAGCCTCTATTTCACGATGCTGAACCACAACAAGCGCTCCATCACCATCGACGGCAAAAAGCCGCTCGGCAACAAGGTGCTGCAGGCGCTGGTGAAGCACTGCGACGTGCTCGTCGAGAACTTCGCGCCCGGAGTGCTCGAGCGCATGGGTCTCGGCTGGGAGCGCATCCAGGAGCTCAATCCCCGCATGATCGTGGCATCCGTGAAGGGCTTCGGCCCCGGCCCCTACGAGGAGTGCAAGGTCTACGAGAACGTCGCGCAATGCGCGGGCGGCGCCGCCTCGACGACGGGCTTCGACGACGGTCCGCCGCTGGTGACGGGGGCGCAGATCGGCGACAGCGGTACGGGCCTGCACCTGGCGCTCGGCATCGTCTGCGCACTCTATCAGCGCAACGCGACGGGCCGAGGCCAGCGCGTGCTGGCGGCGATGCAGGACGGCGTGCTCAACCTCTGCCGCGTCAAGCTTCGCGACCAGCAGCGTCTCGACCGCACCCACGTAATGAAGGAATACCCGCAATATCCCAACGGGAAGTTCGGCACGGCTGTGCCGCGTGCGGGCAATGCCTCCGGCGGCGGCCAGCCCGGCTGGATCTTGAAGTGCAAGGGCTGGGAAACCGATCCCAACGCCTACATCTATTTCATCACGCAGGCGCCGGTCTGGGAGAGCATCTGCAAGGTGATCGGCAAGGAGGAATGGATCACGCACAAGGATTACGCGACGCCTCCGGCGCGGCTGCCGCGACTCATGGAGATTTTCGGCGAGATCGAGCGCTGGACCATGACCAAGACGAAATTCGAGGCCATGGACATCCTCAACAAATACGACATCCCCTGCGGGCCCATCCTCTCCATGAAGGAACTCGCGGAGGAGCCGTCCTTGCGCGCGACGGGCACGGTGGTCGAGGTCGATCACCCCACGCGCGGCAAGTATGTGACCGTCGGCAATCCCATCAAGCTCAGCGACAGCATCTCCGAGGTTAAGCGCTCGCCGCTCCTCGGCGAGCACACCGACGAGGTTCTCGCGGAGCTCGGCTTCGGGGCGGACGCGATCGCGGAGATGCGCAAGGACGGCGCGGTCTGATCAGGTTGCACAGGCGGAAATACGAACATCGGGAGGGAGTTCCATGGCTAGCGATAAGGCTGCGGTCCGCAGGATTCTGCAGCAAGTCAAGACCGAGGGGCGGACCGCGCTGACGGCGCCGGAGGGCAAGATCGTTTGCGACGCCTACGGCATCTCCGTGCCGAAGGAAGGTGTGGCGACGAGCGCCGCGCAAGCCGCAAGCCTCGCGCGGAAGATCGGCTTCCCCGTGGTGATGAAGATCGTCTCGCCGGACATCCTGCACAAGACCGAGGCGGGCGGTGTCGTCGTCGGCGTGAAGACGGCGGCGGATGCGCAGAAGGCCTATCGCCAGATTCTCGCGAGCGCCAAGAAGTACGACAAAAAGGCCAAGATCGACGGCGTTCAGGTGCAGCAGATGCTGGGCGGCGGACAGGAGGTCATCATCGGCGCCGTCACCGACCCGAGCTTCGGCAAGCTCGTGGCCTTCGGCCTGGGCGGTGTGCTCGTGGAGGTGCTGAAGGACATCACCTTCCGCCTGGCGCCCGCGTCCAAGTCGGATTCGCTCTCGATGCTCGACGGCATCGCCGCGGCAGAGATCCTCAGGGGCGTGCGCGGCGGCGGGGCGGTCGACCGCACCGCGCTTGCGGGCTTGATCCAGAACGTCTCGAAGCTCGTGAGCGACTTCCCGGAGATCGCGGAGATGGATTTGAATCCGGTCTTCGCGACGAAGAAGGGCGCGACAGCGGCCGACGTCCGCATCGTCTGCGACTGGAACCCCGCGCCCGCGCGCTACCGGCCGAAGCAGGGTGAGATCGTCCGGCAGATGAACCGGATCATGAAACCGGATGCCGTCGCCGTGATCGGCGCCTCCGCCGAGGACGGCAAGATCGGCAATTCCGTGATGAAGAACCTCATCAACGGCGGCTATCAGGGCGCGATCTATCCGATCCATCCCAAGGCCGACGAGATCCTCGGGCGCAAGGCCTATAAGAGCGTCAAGGACGTGCCGGGCGTCATCGACGTCGCGGTCTTCGCGATCCCCGCGAAGTTCGTGGCGCAGGCGCTGATCGAGGTCGGCGAGAAGGAGATTCCCGGCGCCGTGCTCATCCCCTCGGGCTTCGCTGAAACCGGCAATGTCGAGGGGCAGAAGGAAATCCAGGAGATCGGGCGCAAATACAACGTGCGCCTGATGGGGCCGAACATCTACGGCTTCTACTACACCTGGAAGAATCTCTGCGCGACCTTCTGCACCGCTTACGACTTCAAGGGCCACGCCGCGCTTTCCTCCCAGTCCGGCGGCATCGGCATGGCGATCATCGGCTTCTCGCGCTCCGCGAAGATGGGTGTCTCCGCGATCGTGGGCCTCGGAAACAAGTCCGATCTCGACGAGGACGATCTCCTGACCTTTTTCGAGCAGGACGACCACACCCACATCATCGCGATGCACTGTGAGGACTTGAAGGACGGACGCTCCTTCGCGGATGTGGCAAAGCGCGTCTCCAAGAAGAAGCCGATTGTGATGCTGAAGGCAGGCCGCACGGCCCTGGGCGCGCGCGCGGCGAGTTCGCACACGGGCGCTCTTGCCGGCAACGACAAGATCTACGACGACGTGCTGCGTCAGTCCGGCGTCATCCGAGCGAAATCACTGCGGGATATGCTGGACTTCGCCCGCGGCGTGCCGGTGCTGCCGGCGCCCAAGGGCGAGAATGTCGTGATCATCACCGGCGCCGGCGGCTCTGGCGTGCTGCTCTCCGATGCCTGCGTCGATAACGGGCTCTCGCTCATGAAGATGCCGCCCGATCTCGATCAGGCTTTCCGTAAGTTCATCCCACCCTTCGGTGCCGCGGGCAATCCCGTGGACATCACCGGTGGCGAACCGCCCACGACCTACAAGAACACGATCCGGCTCGGCCTCGAGGATCCGCGGATACACTCGCTGATCCTCGGCTACTGGCATACGATCATCACGCCGCCGATGGTGTTCGCCAATCTCGTGGTGGAGGTCGTCGAGGAGATGAAGGCCAAGGGCATCACCAAGCCCATCGTCGCCTCGCTCGCCGGCGACATTCAGGTCGAGGAGGCGTCCGAATACCTTTACGATCACGGCATTCCTGCTTACGCCTACTCGACGGAAATTCCCGTGGCCGTGCTCGGCGCCAAGTACAAGTGGGCGCGGGGTGCAGGAGTGATATAACGGGCGCCCTGGAATGGCCTCGATCGGAAGGGATGTGAACCAGCAATGAACATCCACGAGTATCAGGCGAAGAGCCTGCTGCAGAAGTTCGGCGTCGCGGTGCCCAAGGGCGGGGTTGCCTATACGCCGCAGGAGGCGGAGCGCGTCGCGCGCGAGCTCGGCGGGCCCGTCTGGGTGGTGAAGTCACAGATACATGCGGGCGGCCGTGGCGCCGGCCGTTTCAAGGACGATCCCAACGGCAAGGGCGGCGTCCGCGTCGTCAAGTCCGTCGAGGACGTCGCGAAGAACGCGGCGCAGATGCTCGGCCACGTGCTCGTGACGAAGCAGACGGGAGCGGCGGGCCGGGAGGTCCGGCGCCTTTACATCGAGGAAGGCTGCGACATCAAGCGAGAGCTCTATCTGGGCCTGCTCCTCGATCGCAAGACCTCGCGCGTCACCATGATGGCTTCGACCGAGGGCGGCATGGAGATCGAGGAGGTCGCGCATTCGCATCCCGAGAAGATCCTCAAAGTCGCGATCGATCCCGCGACGGGCATGCAGGGCTTTCACGCTCGGAGGCTTGCCTTCGGCCTCGGCCTCGAGGGGAAGCAGATCGGCGCCGCGACCAAATTCATGCTCGCGATGTACAAGGCCTTCACGAGCCTCGATGCCTCGATCGTCGAGATCAATCCGCTGGTGGTGACGGGGGCGGGCGAGGTGCTGGCGCTCGACGCCAAGATGAACTTCGACGACAACGCGCTCTTCCGTCACAAGGACGTGGCGGAAATGCGCGACGAGTCCGAGGAGGACCCGACCGAGCTCGAGGCGCAGAAGCACGAGCTCAACTACGTGAAGCTCGACGGCAACATCGGCTGCATGGTGAACGGCGCGGGCCTCGCCATGGCAACCATGGACATCATCAAGCTCTATGGCGGCACGCCCGCGAACTTTCTCGATGTCGGCGGCGGCGCGACCAAAGAGCGCGTAACCACGGCCTTCAAGCTCATCCTCAGCGACGCCAATGTCGAGGGCATCCTCGTCAACATCTTCGGGGGCATCATGCGCTGCGACGTGATCGCCGAGGGCATCGTCGCGGCGGCGCGTGAGATCAGCCTGCATGTGCCGCTGGTGGTGCGGCTCGAAGGCACCAACGTCCGTCTCGGCAAGAAGATCCTCGCGGACTCCGGCCTGCCGATCGTCAGCGCCGACAACCTCGCCGACGCCGCCGAGAAGGTGGTGAAGGCCGTGAAGGAGGCCGGCTGATGTCGATCCTCGTCAACTCCGAGACCAAGGTCATCTGCCAGGGCTTCACGGGCTCGCAGGGCACTTTCCATTCCGAGCAGGCCATCGCCTACGGCACCAAGATGGTGGGCGGCGTGACGCCGGGCAAAGGTGGCACCACGCATCTCGACTTGCCCGTCTTCGACACGGTTGCGGAGGCAGTCGCCAAGACCGGCGCCACCGCGAGTGCGATCTACGTTCCGCCGCCCTTCGCCGCCGATGCGATCCTGGAGGCGATCGACGCGGAGGTGCCGCTCATCGTCTGCATCACCGAGGGTATTCCCGTCCTCGACATGGTGACGGTGAAGCGCGCGCTCACGGGCTCCAAGAGCCGGCTCATCGGGCCCAACTGCCCCGGCGTCATCACGCCGGAGCAGTGCAAGATCGGCATCATGCCCGGACACATCCACACCAAGGGCCATGTCGGCATCGTCTCGCGCTCGGGCACGCTCACCTACGAGGCGGTCGCGCAGACCACGGCGGCGGGTCTCGGGCAGTCGAGCTGCGTCGGCATCGGCGGCGATCCCGTCAACGGAACCAACTTCATCGACGTGCTCGACCTCTTCCTCGCGGACGACGAGACGCAGGCGATCATCATGATAGGCGAGATCGGCGGCTCCGCGGAGGAGGATGCGGCGGAGTTCATCAAGCGCAGCAAAGTGAAAAAGCCGATGGTGGGCTTCATCGCGGGCGTGACCGCGCCGCCGGGCCGCCGCATGGGTCACGCGGGCGCCATCATCTCCGGCGGCAGCGGCACCGCCGCGCACAAGATGGAAGCCATGAGGAGCGCGGGCATCACGGTCTCGGAGTCGCCCGCCGCCCTCGGCAGCACGATGCAGAAGGTCCTGAAGAAGACCTGAGGCACTTTTCTTCCTCTGCCCTCGGGGAGAGGTGGGGCGAGGGGAGCCGCGTCACCGTTACTTCGTATTGCTCTTGATCCAAGCGGAGATGCGCGCCACGACCTCGGGCTCGATGCCGAGGAAGCCGTGCTCCGCGCGCGCCTCGCAGGGCGGCGACTGCGGCGGAAATCCGCCGCTCACCATGACAATCTCGACCTTGGGCGAGGACTTGAGCGCTGCCTTGATGCGCTCGGCGTCCCCGGGCGGTGTCTCCGGGCATTTGTCGCCGGAATGCGAGAGGATCAGCACGGGCACGTTGATGGCCGCGAGGTCGGCCTTGAAGACGGTCTCCTTAAATTGGGATTTGCCGCCCTCGCGCGTGAGGGTCGAGGTCAGCACCACGCCCGCGATCTCGCCATGCGTCATCCGGCCTGCGGCGCCTGCGGCGGCGTTCGTCCCTTGGCTCGTGCCGACGAGCCAAATGGGCGCTTTCGTCTGCGCTCGCACATAGGCCACGATCTCTGCGACGTCTTTCGCGTAGTCCGGGGTAGTACGGTAGTTGAAGAGCTCCGAACGGCTCGTGGGAACATCGGGAATGGCGACCGCCATTTCCTGCGTCACCCATTCATCCCGCGTCCGCACCAGGAAGTTGCCGCCTGCGCCGAAATTGCCGACGGAGTCCAGCTTCACAACCCCGTTGCCGCCCGGAAACATGATGAGCGCCGCCTTGGGGTTGCCCTGCTGCAGATAGAGCACGCGTTGCTTCCCGCCGCCGGAAGCGGGGAGGTCTACGGTGGTCCCGGCTGCGATTGCCGCCGCCGCGCCCATCAGCGCCGCCGCCGACAGGACCAGAAGAAAGGCCGAGTGCTTCCGGAATTCCCGCTGAAACGACCATGTCATGCTCGTCCTCCTCCACGCGTGCTCGGCCAAGCTAATCTGCGGCGTGTTCCGAAAATGCGACAGCCGGCGTCTTGTACCGCCGGCTGTCGTCCGCGATTGCTTCGACGCTTCCGCTCGGAAACGTCGCTTTGGAAAGCGCTACTCCGCCGGCACTCCGCGTGCGATGCCCTCGATCTGCCGCGAGCGCAAGGGTTTCAGCACGAAGAGCGCGAGACCGACGACGACGAAGTTGGTGATCGCCGTGATCACGAACACCATGTGCCAGCTTCCCGTATAACTCTTGAGTACGTTCGCGAGCGGCACGAGGAAGGCCGATGCGCCCTTGGCGGTGTAGAGCAGGCTCAGGTTGGTCGTCGCGTATTTGGGCCCGAAGGTGTCGGTGCAGGTCGAGGGGAAGAGGCTGAAGATCTCGCCCCAGGTCAGGAATATCAGCGCCGCGAACACGACGAAGAGCCAAGGCGACGTGCCGGCCCCGCCGAGGAGCCAATAGGCGACGGCGCCCAGTCCGAAGGCCAGGGCCATCGTGTTCTCGCGGCCGATGTTGTCGGAGACCCAGCCGAAGAGCGGTCGCGCGGCGCCGTTCGCGACGTTGTCCACGATGAGCGCGACTGTGAGGGTCGTCGCCGCCCCCACGAGCGCGATCTTGTCGACGCCGTAGTCGGAAGCGATGAGCGCGATCTGCGCCGTCGCCATGAGGCCGCTCGCGGAGACAAGAGTGAACATGATGTAGAGGACCCAGAACACCGGTGTCGCCAACATCTGCTGCGGCGTATAGCTCTGAGTGGTCTGGATCACTTTGATGGAAGCCGGCTTCGGAACCTCGCCTGGGCCGGGGCTGCGCAGGAGCCAGGCAAGCGCCAGGATGACCGCGCCTTGGATGAGGCCGAACCAGAAGAAGGCCGCCCCATAGCCGCCGCCGTTGATGACCATCTGGATCGGTATCACGGTGAGCGCCGCGCCCGCGCCGTAGCCGGCGGCGGTGAGGCCGACTGCGAGGCCGCGCCGATCCGGGAACCACTTCACCGCGCTGCCGACCGAGGTTGCATAGACCGCGCCGCCGCCGATGCCGGAAATCACGGCACCGATGTAAAGCAAGCCGAGGCTGTCGGCCTTGGCGTTGATGATCCAGCCGATCGCGACGAGGACGCCGCCCACCGCCACCACGGGTTTGGGCCCGAACCTATCGGCGAGCCAGCCATCTATCGGCGTCAGCCACGTCTCGAGCGCGATGAAAATGCTGAAGGCGATCTGGATGTCAGCGGGCGACCAGCCGTGCGCCGCGTTCATAGGCTTGACGAACAGGGTCCAGCCGTATTGCAGGTTGGCGATCATCACCATGCAGATGACGCCGACGATAAGCTGGAGCCAGCGGTTCACAGGCGGTCGCGCCGCCCCGGCGGTGGAGTTCATAGACATTTCCGTTCCCTTCGCTTCGTTTTGACACTCGCGGGGTCTCTTCCGGATCCCCTTCGATCGCACGCTCAAGGCCACCATAAGGCATCGCGGACCCTATGGGAACCCCTTGGTGTTATTAACCAATCATCGAATTTCGGCAGGGGCTTATGCATCCTTTTCGGAGCAAGTTCCGCGCCACTGAACCGAAGCGGTTGCGAAGCCGAATTGACCGGCCGCTGCGGCCATGATCCGTTGTCGCCGCTCAATTCGGGGGTGG
Source organism: Allostellaceae bacterium (assembly GCA_035581425.1). Taxonomy (GTDB): domain Bacteria; phylum Pseudomonadota; class Alphaproteobacteria; order ATCC43930; family CGMCC-115725; genus DASZHJ01. The sequence continues at coordinate 23,382 of DATJVP010000115.1, forward strand.
GTCATGGGGGGTTCGGATGTCGCGAGGCAGGGGTGGCGCTGGCTCTGGAGTGCGCTCGCTTGCCTCGTGCTCGTGGGGGTCACGATCGCTTGGCTCGACCGGCCGATCGCGCGCTTCGTCCATGCGCAGTTCCCCGACAAGAACGTCTTCGACTGGATGCAGAGGCTGCCGGAATGGCTGACGACCGCGGCTGCGCTTGTGCTCCTTGGCCTCATCGTGGCATGGGCGCTCGGGCGACGGGTGCGCGGCCCCTGTGAGGTGCTCGCGCGCGCGAGCCTGAGCCTTGCCGCCGCTGTCCTGATGAAGGATCAGCTCAAGTTTCTCTTCGGCCGCACCTGGCCCGAGACCTGGGTCAACAAGAACCCCTCCTATATCAGCGACGGGGTCTTCGGCTTTTTCCCGCTACATGGCGGGGTCGGCTGGGCCGCGTTTCCCTCCGGCCACATGACCGCGATCACCTCGGTCCTCGCCGTACTCTGGCTGCGCTGGCCGGCCTTGCGCTGGCTCTATGCTCTCCTCTGGCTCGACGTGGTCGTGGGCCTGCTCGGCGCGGACTACCACTGGCTCAGCGACATCGTCGCCGGCAGCTTCCTCGGCGCTGCAGTCGGCGCCGTCGCGGCTCGGCTCGGCTCCGGCGATCAGCGCACCAGCTGACAGTCGCCGACGCCATTCCCGCTCGGTGCCAGGATCGTCACCGTCGGCGGATTGCCCGTGCTATAGATCGCCTTCACTCCATCGAGCGCGCCGCCGTGGAAGGTGACGTTCTTGCCCTCCGCGGCGATCTCGTAAGTGCCCGGCTTGCCCTCGATGTCGGTGTAGCGGCCGGGTCCCGTGCTCGCGAAATTGTAGGCCATCCGCGCGGAGCTGCCGCTCCAGCACTCGTATTTGCCGACGGGTATTCCCGTTCCCTGTGCTGCCGCGACGAGCGGGATGAGCGAGCATAGAAATCCGACGGCAGCGATGCCGCGAAGCATCGAACGTGCTTCCATCTGATTCACCTCTGGAGATCGTTACTTCAGTCGATCCTTTATCTTGTCGATGCCGGCTTGCGCGCATTGCTCGTCGGTTTCGGCGCTGGGCGTACCGCCGACGCCGATTCCGCCGATTACCTCGTCGCCGACCTTGATTGGCACGCCGCCGCCGACCATCAGGACGTTCGGCAGCACCGAGAGTCCGGAGGCCTGCGGGTTGCTCATGAGGCGCTCGCGCACGGCGCCGCTGTTCGCCTTGAAAGAGGCCGAGGTGTAGGCCTTGTCCCCGGCACTGTCGAGCGTGTGAATGCCGGCGTTATCGCCGCGCAGCACCGCCTGACGGGCGCCGCTTGCGTCGACGATGACCGCGCTCACCGCGAAGCCCTTGCCCTTGCAGGCATCGACCGCAGCGGCAACGGCCTCGCTCGCGAGCGCGGCCGAGACGCGATGCGTGGTCACGAGGCCCTGGGCTCGGGCCTGAGTGCTCGATTGGGCGACCAGCGCGAGGACTGCGCCGCCAGCAAGAAAGGTCCGCAGCAGGAACGTCTTCATGGTCTGCCTCCCTTCGGGGCGCGGTTGTTGGCGCCCTCGCGACAACACTAGGGGAAATTCCGGCCTTGGGACGAGTCCGTGCCGCTGCGGCTCGCGCAGTCGTGATCGCGTCAGGCCAGCACTTTGGCGAGGCGGTCGAGCGCCTCGGTCAAGCGCTGCGTCGACGCCGCAAAGCAAAAGCGCAGATAGCCCTCGCCGGCATCGCCGAAAGCGATGCCAGGCGCGACGCCGACCTTGACCTTCCGGACGACCTCATGCGCGAGCGAGAGGCTGTCCTTGCAATCCGCGATCCGACAGAAGGCGTAAAAGGCGCCTTCGGGCGGCTGCACCGTGACGCGCGGGAAGCGTGCGAGACCCTGCACCAGGAGATCGCGGCCGATGCGGCAGCGCTCGACGATCTCCGCGACGAGCGGCTCTCCTTGCTCGATCGCGACGATTGCGGCGTGCTGAAGGAAAGTCGGTGAGCCGCTGGTATTGAACTCGACGAGTTTCTCGACGACGGCGATCATCTCCTGGGGTGCCACCATCCAGCCGAGGCGCCAGCCCGTCATCGCCCAGGCCTTGGAGAAGCTCTGCAGCACCACGAGGCGGTCCTCGGGCTCAGCCACGTCGTGGAAGGAGGGCGCCGCGCGGCGGCCGTAGACGATGCGGCTATAGACCTCGTCGGCGAGAATCCAGAGCCCGCGCTTGCGCGCGAAATCGAGGAGCGCCGCCTGCTCCGCCGTCGACATCATCCAGCCCGTGGGGTTGCCGGGCGAGTTCACGAAGATCGCGCGCGTGGTCGCGTCGCAGGCGTCCATGAGGCGCTGGAGATCGAGGCGCCAGCCGCCCTCGCGCGTGGGGATGAGCGCCACCGGCCTCGGCGTCCCGCCCATGATGCGCACGGCGGCCTCGAGGTTGGGCCAGACCGGCGACACCACGACGACGCTGTCGCCGGGGTCGACGAGCGCCTGGATCGTCAGCATGATCGCGCTCATGCCGGAGGAGGTGACGACGACGTTGTCGCTCGCGACCGGCTTTGCGAAGAGCCCCGTCAGATAGCGCGCGATCGCGCGGCGGAGCGGCGGCAGGCCGT
>DATJVP010000116.1:0-2160 GCA_035581425.1 Allostellaceae bacterium
ACCGCGCACATCTCGCGAGTCGAGACGACCGTCGACGGCACAGAGCTCGAGATCTTCCGCCGCAGCGTTCCCTACGGAACCGCCGAAGAGCATGGCCTGTACTTCGTCGCGTTCAGCGCCGATCGCAGCCGATACGACAGGATGCTCGCGCGCATGTTCGGGACCGCGCCGGACGGCATCCGCGACCACCTCACGGACTTCTCTCATCCCGTCAGCGGCGGCTACTATTTCGCCCCGTCGCTGAACGCGCTGGCCGAGCTCGCCGGCGACGATTGACAAGCCGCGACGCCGCACTCGATATGAGCTCGGGGCCCGCACTCGGGGAAGCCCGCCTGAAGCCTGTGCCGAGCACGCTCCGGCTAAGCGGTCAAGACACCCAGACGAGCCGTGTGTCGAAGCAGTGACCGTCCGCGGTGGCGGATTGCCTGACCGGAACCCTGTTCTGCGCGTTACCGACGCGCGGGGTCCGCCAGCAGCCTGCGGCGAATGACTTATTCGAGAGACTGCCGCACTCTGATAGCCCGCGCCTATAGCGGGCCTTCGCGTGTCTTCTTGCCGCTGCACAGCTGCTGACGCACGATTAGTTATGACGCGCCATCCGGTGCTCCTCCTCCCGGCGACATCGCCCTGCGCGCGCGCCCCTTCGCCGATCGTCGGCCTCTCCACGGGCACGGAACCAGCCGCCGCGACGGCAAACCACTCCGTCGCGGCGGCCCGGCGGGTCTGTCTCGGTCTCCGGCGCGCTGAATACGCCTGGCGCTCCTGCCACAGGCCCTTCGGCCACCACGAGTAGGCGCCGGGGGCGGGCCGCGACGGGCAGGTCGGCGAATTCGCCCGTTCGGGAGCTTGACCGCTTCATCGCCGGCGGCGTCGAAGGCGTCGAGCATGGCTCGCGCCCATCCGAGCTCCTCGACGGATGGGTGAAGACGTCGTGGAGGATCGGCAGCTGCCGCGATGGATCGGCGATTTGCCGGAGAAGTCGAGGGAGCGCGCGAACTCGGGTTGGGTGCGTAGGCCCGTCTCGTCGTGAAGGCGAGCGTGGACGTTGTCGATGGGCGGGTCGAGGCCGGCGGCGGGGGATGCCACGACCAGGTGCGCGCCGGCGTAAGGGCGTGCGTATTGCCGTCGGTCGCACCGAGATAGCGATGGAGGTCGATTTCGCCCAGCGAGAGATGCCGCACGCCGGCGCGCAAGTGGTTGCCTGGGCGGCCAGATTCCGCGGAAGCTCTCGATGGCGCGGATCAGCGGTGCGTCCGGTGCCGGTCGCGGACCATTGCATAGCTGTGGCGGACTGCACCCCGGCGAATGCGGACGCCGGCGGCGAGCCGGCGATCGCCTCGAGGCCGGCAGCGGCGAGCTCGCTGCTAACCGCGTTGATGCTGCACCGGGACCAGCGGACGCGAGGACCTCGGTGACCATTTCGCGCGCGCGTCGCACCACCGCCACCTGGGTGTGGGACCGAGCAGCGTCTACGCTGCCCGCGCGCGGGGAGACGCGATCGTGCGCAACCGGTGCAGCGCCTCGCGCTCGATCTGGCGACTGCGTTCCTCGCCGACTCCCAGGCAGCGGCCGATTTCCTCGTGAGTCTGGGCCTGATTTTGATTCAAGCCGTAGCGGCGGACTACGACCTCGCGATGGCGGGCGGGAAGAAGACGCAGCATCGAGGACACCTCGCGTTTCTCCTCATGCGCAATCGCGCGTTCGCTTGGATCCTCCGCACGCTCGTCGACCACGAGATCGCCCAGCGCCGTCAAGTCATCGCCGACCGGCTCGTCCAGCGAAGCCGTCACGCGGGCCGCGCGACGCAACGATTGGACCGTCTGGGCGCTCAGGCCGGTCCGCTCGGCGATTGCCTCCGTCCGCGCCCGGCCACGCCCTCCGCGTCCTAGCTCCGCCTCCGCCCGACGCACCGCCGAGAGTTGCTGGTTGGCCTTTGCGGGGATTCTGATGACCTGCGAGCCGGCGACTGCGTCTAGTAGCGAGCGTCGAATCCACCACACCGCGTAGGTCGAAAACTTCAGGCCTCGCCGGTAGTCGAAACGTTCTACGGCTCGCACGAGCCCAATCGTCCCTTCCTGGACGAGGTCGGCGAACGGGACACCGCGGCCCCGGTAGGACCGCGCGATCGCGAACACCAGCCGCAGATTGCTCTCGATCATC
>DATJVP010000117.1:0-11862 GCA_035581425.1 Allostellaceae bacterium
TTGCGGACACGCTCGAGGAGCGCAAGAAGATCGCGGAGAAGCTCCAGCAACTCGCCTGGACCTTCGTGCCGCAGCTCTATTACGGCCAGTGGATCCAGCCCGCGGCGATGCGCAAGAACATCAACGGCGTGATCCCCGTCGCCGAGGTCATCCCCTTCTGGAACGTAACGAAGACCTGAGGTCTCGGAGGCTGCGGACCGACCCTGCGTCCTTCGACGCGCTTCGCTTGCTCAGGATGAGGTAGACCATTGATGGCATCCTCGGTAACCCGCGTCCTGAGCAAGCGAAGCGCGTCGAAGGACGAAGGGCGCAGCGCATAAGCACCTTCCCCGCATGACCGCCTACATCGTCCGCCGCCTCATCTCGATGCTGCCGGTGATGGCGATCGTGGCGATGTTCGTGTTCCTGCTGTTGCATTTGGCGCCCGGCGATCCCGCGGCGATCATCGCCGGCGACAATGCGACGCCCGCGAACATCGCCGCGATCCGCCAGCGCCTCGGCCTCGACGAACCCATCTGGAAGCAGTTCCTGGTCTGGGTCGGAAGCCTGCTGCAGGGCGATCTCGGCCGCTCCATGTTCTGGGACGAGCCGGTCTTCAACCTGATCCGCCAGCGCGCGGAACCCACCATCGCGCTCGCCTCCACCACGATCCTCGTCGCGGTCACGATCGCGCTCTTCCTCGGCGTCACCGCGGCGGCGCGGCCGGGGACGCTCGTCGACCGCCTGGTCATGGGCTTTGCCGTGCTGGGCTTCTCGGTGCCGGTCTTCGTCGTGGGCTATCTCCTGATCTTCGTCTTCGCGATCACGCTCAAATGGCTGCCGGTCCAGGGCTACACCTCGATCGCCGAGGGACTCTGGCCGTGGCTGCGGAACCTGATCCTCCCCTCCTTCGCGCTCGGCCTCGCCTACGTCGCCTTGATCGCGCGCATCACTCGCACGACGATGCTCGATGTGCTCGCGGAGGACTACATCCGCACCGCACGCGCCAAGGGCGTGGCGGTGGCGCCGATGCTGCTCCGGCACGCGCTAAAGAACGCGGCGGTGCCGATCGTGACGGTGATCGGTATCGGTGTAGCGCTCCTCATCGGCGGCGTCGTCATCACCGAGACCGTCTTCAACATCCCCGGCATCGGCCGGCTCGTCGTCGACGCGATCGCGCGGCGCGACTACCCAATCATCCAGGGCGTAATCATGGTCTCCGCGGGCGTTTACGTGCTCGTGAACCTCGCGGTCGATCTTTCCTACACGCTCTTCGACCCGCGCATCCGGTATTGAGATGACGAGCCTCGCCGAAGCGCCACGTGCGGCCCCCGGCCTCCCCGCGCGGCTCCGCATCTTCGCGCGGCGCAATCCCACCATCGTCCTCGGCGGCGCGCTCCTCGCGGCGATGGCGGCGATCGCGATCCTCGCACCGCGCATCGCCGGCGATCCCCTCTTCATGACCCCCGGCGACCGGCTCAGGAGCCCATCGGCGCTCCATTGGTTCGGGACCGACAATCTCGGCCGCGACGTCTACGCGCGCGCCCTCTTCGGCGCGCGCGTCTCGCTCGTCGTGGGCCTCACCGTCGCCGCGATCGCCGTCGCGATCGGACTCACGATCGGGCTCCTCGCCGGCTATTACCGGCGCCTCGACGGGATCGTCATGCGTTTCATGGACGGGGTCATGGCGATTCCGGGCATTCTGCTCGCGATCGCGCTGGTCTCGCTCAATCGCGCCAGCGTGGGGATCGTCATCGTCGCGATCGCGATCCCCGAGATTCCCCGCGTCGTCCGCCTCGTGCGCTCGGTCGTGCTGGCGACCCGCGAGCAGCCTTTCATCGAGGCCGCCATCGGCAGCGGGAGCCGCGGCCTCAAGATCATCCTCCGCCATATCCTGCCGAGCACGATTGCGCCGCTGGTCGTGCAGGCGACCTATATCATGGCCTCCGCGATCCTCACGGAAGCCGGACTTTCCTTCCTCGGCGCAGGCGTGCCGCCGGAGATCCCGACCTGGGGCAACATGATCGCGGGAAGTCGGCTCTTCCTCGCGATCGCGCCCTGGACGATCTTCTTCCCGGGCGCGTTCCTGGCGGTGGTGGTGCTGGCGGTCAATCTCGTGGGCGACGGTCTCCGCGACCGGCTCGACCCGCGCCTTGCACGGCGGATGTGACATGAGCGCGGTGCTCGAGGTCGAGGATCTCCGCACATATTTCTACACGCTCGACGGGGTGACGCGCGCGGTCGATGGCGTCAGCCTTGAAGTGCGCGAGGGCGAGACGCTGGGCATCGTTGGTGAATCCGGTTGCGGCAAGAGCGTGACGGCGCTTTCGATCATGCGCCTCCTTCCCCCGAAGATCGGCCGCACCGTCTCCGGCGCGATCCGCTTCGACGGCCGCGATCTACTGGGATTGACCGAGCGCGAGATGCGCGACATCCGCGGCAATCGCATCGCCATGATCTTCCAGGAGCCTATGACCTCGCTCAATCCCGTCCTTACGGTCGGCAAGCAGATCGCGGAAGCCGTGACGATCCACCAGAAGGCGGGACGCGCAGAGGCGATGGCGCGTGCAGTGGAGATGCTGCGGCTCGTGCGCATCCCCGACGCGGAGCGACGCGTGCGCGATTATCCGCACCAGTTCTCCGGCGGCATGCGCCAGCGCGCGATGATCGCGATGGCGCTCTCCTGCAATCCCAAGCTCCTCATCGCGGACGAGCCGACGACGGCGCTCGACGTCACGATCCAGGCGCAGATCCTGAAGCTGGTGCTGGAGCTTAAGGGACGCTTCGGAGCGGCGGTCATGCTGATCACGCACGATCTCGGCGTCGTCGCGGAGACCTGCCAGCGCGTCATCGTGATGTACGCGGGCCGCAAGGTCGAGGAAGCCGGGGTGACGGAACTCTTCGACCGACCGCTCCATCCCTATACCCGGGGCCTGATGGCCTCGATCCCGCGGCGCGGCGGCGCCAAGATCGCGCGACGCCTCATGGAGATTCCGGGGATCGTGCCGTCCTTGCGCAAGCCCATCCCCGGCTGTGCCTTCGCGGAGCGCTGCGGATTTGCGACTGAGCGCTGCCGCCGCGAGGCGCCCACGCTCACGCCCAATGGCATTGGCCATTGGGTCGCGTGCTGGGAGGCCGAGCGGGTGGCTGCGGCATGAGCGCGCCCTCCCCGGTTCTCGAAGTCGAGGACCTCCGTAAATACTTTCCCGTGCTGCGCGGACTGCTCCGCCGCGCGGTCGCGCAAGTGCAGGCCGTCGACGGCGTGTCCTTCAGCATAGCAGCGGGAGAAACGCTCTGCCTCGTCGGCGAGAGCGGTTGCGGCAAATCGACGGTGGGAAAGCTGGTATTGCGCTTCATCGAGCCGACCTCGGGCCGCATCCGCCTCGGCGGCACCGACATCACCGCTCTCGAAGGCGACGCGATGCGCGAGCACCGGCGCCACGTGCAGATGGTGTTCCAGGACCCCTACGCCTCGTTGAACCCGCGCCTCACCGCCGGCACCATCGTGGGCGAGCCGCTCGAGAACTACGACAGCATGGGAGCCTCGGAGCGCGAGGCGCGCGTCGCTGCGGTGCTTGAGCGCGTAGGGCTCCGCGCGGAGGCGATGCGGAAATACCCCTTCGAGTTCTCGGGCGGCCAGCGCCAGAGGCTCGGCATCGCCCGCGCGCTCGCGGTCAACCCGAGCCTCATCATCGCGGACGAGCCCGTCTCCGCTCTCGACGTCTCCGTCCAGGCGCAGGTGCTGAACCTCCTCATGGACCTGCAGGAGGAGCTGAAGCTCGCCTATCTCTTCATCTCGCACGATCTCGGCGTGGTCGAGCACATCGGCCACCGCATCGCCGTCATGTACTTGGGACGCATCGTGGAGATCGCGCCGAAAGCGGAGCTCTTCGCGCTCCCGCTGCACCCCTATTCGCAGGCGCTCATCGATTCCGCGCCGCTTCCGGACCCGCGCGCGCGGCGGGCGCGCCTCATCATCGAAGGCGACGTACCGAGCCCGATCGACCCGCCGCCGGGCTGCCGCTTCCACACGCGCTGTCCCTTCGCGATCGCGCGCTGCCGCAGCGAGGTGCCGGCTCTAATGGAGGTCTCGCCCGGCCGCTATGTCGCTTGCCACTTGCGCGCGGACGGCAACACCGCCGCGCTCGCGCCTAGCGCATCGCGCTGAGGAGCGCCTTGGTCTGGGAGAGGCAGTTCATTTCCAGCATCCAGGCCGCGCGCATGTGGTCGTTGACGAGCGTGTCCGGCAGTTCCAGTAAGGTCAGCGCCGAGGTCCGGCCGCCGATCGAAAAGAGATAGGTCCGGCGCTCCTTCAGGGGGAAGCCGCTCGGCGCCTCCATCTGCGAGGTACCCTGCGGCCACTCCGCTTGGGCACGCCAGCTCCGGTCAACCGGCATGATCGTGAGCGTCACGTCGCGCGAGCCGTCCGGCCTCCAGAATACGAGCCGCTCGCCCGAGCGCAGGCACACCTTGCCCGAATGCGAGACGTCGACGACCCAGGGATCCGGCAGGTTGACGCTGTCCGACTTGGAGCGGATCACACCGTACTCGCTCCGCTGCCCGCTCACGAGCGCCGCCAGGGCCTTGGAGACGTCGAGGCCGCCGCCACCTGCCGCGCCCGGCGCCTGGTCATATGGGCCGCGGAGCTTGATCACGTTGCCATCCTCCGCGACCAGCGAGACCTGCTGGCCCTCCTTGAGCACCAGCGGCTTGTTGCCGTCGATGGTCTCTCCCGGCTTGAGCGAGACGCCCGTCGCCTCGATAACCACGAAATCGGCAGCCCGCGCCTCCGACGCAAGCAGCCCGACCACGATACCCAGAGCCAAGAACAATCCTCCGCGCCTCATGGCTTCACCGCCCCTTTCCCCGGGGCATCGCCGCCCAGCGATGCCTCGGTGCTCGCGCCGGCTCCCGACAGGCCGCCGTCCCCGATGACGGTGAAGGCCGCCCAATAGAAGGGATGTGCCGTCGCAGCATCGCCGGCCACGGCGAGCTGCGCCCGCCGCAGAGACTCGGCCACGCCGCCGGCGAGGCGCGGCCCGAGGTCGTTAAACATATCTACCATCAAAGTGGCCGTCGCGCGCGAGGGAACTTGCCAGTGGCTCGCCACCAGCGTCCGAGCGCCCGCGTAGAAGAATGCCTCAGCGAGGCCCGCGAGCGCCTCGCCCCCGAGCCGCCCACCGCCCGAGGCGGTATTGCAGGCCGAGAGTACCACGAGGTCGGCATTGAGATTGAGCTTTGCTATCTCGGTCGCGTCGAGGAGCCCGTCATCGTCGGTCGAGGTCGCCTCGCCCGAAGGCGGCGAGAGCGCGAGACCTGGTGCGGAATCGCATTCGAGCTCGCCCGGCAGCAGCCCGTGCGTCGCGAAATAGAGCACGTTGTAGTCCTGCAGGGCCTGATGCCGCAGGTTCGCCTCGCTGGCGGCGGGGCCGAGCAGGATCGCGGCGGGATCGGCGTTGAGGCGCTGACCCACGCGGCGTACCTCGTCCGCGCTTTCCGGCAGCGGCGGCAGCGCGCGTATCAGCGCCGAGGGCACCGGACCGCCGCTGCGGCAGGTCTCGGCGAGACGCTCGAGCGCGGTCTCGGACTCGCCTCCGCCGACGAATGTCGGGCTGCCCACGCCGAGGAAAGGCCGCGGCGCCGGCTTCGCATGCGCGCGCGCCTTGCGCAGGTCGATGAAGGCGCGCGCCGAGGGAACCTCGCTCAGAGCGGTGCGGCGGATGAGCCATTGCGCGCTCTGATAGCCGCGCGGCGTCGGTTGCTCCGTCACGAAGAGGGCGAATGGCAGGCTCGCGAGCGGGCCCGAGGGCGCGACGATCAGATGATTGACGCCATTCAGCTGCGCCTCGACCGGCCCGATGAGCTTCTTATAGAGCGCGTAGGAGGCCGCGAGGTCGAATTCAGGCAGCGTACCGAGCCGCGGCGTCACCCCTCGGCGCAGCTTCGCCACGGCCTCGGTGAGCTGCTCCTCGTTCAGGTCCACGGGCCGCACGTAGATGTTGTCGGACCGCACCAGGAAAACGTAGCCGTGCTGGCGGCCGATCACGAAGGTCATGAAGCCTTCGTCGCGCCCAAGAAGCCCCAGGAACTGCTGCAGGCGGCTCAGTCCCGCGACGTCGGGCGTGGCGAAGCCGACATAGGTCGGGAAGGCCTGCTCCAGGTTCTTCTGGAGCGCAGCCACCTTGGCATTGGCGTCGTTGACACGCTTCTCGAGCTCGTTCTCGAGGATGCTGCCGCGCTCGTTATCGGGCTTCGCCTGCTCGGTCGCGAGCGCCAGCCGCGCGGTGTCGCGCTCGCGCTCCGCCTCCTGCGTCTCGCGGATGAGCTTCTGAATCGCGGGATCGCTCGTCGCCAGGCGCTCGGAGGCACGGCTGATGGTCTGATCCGTGACGCCGGAGCTGATGAGCTGGCTCATACGGAACATGTCGCGCGAGAGCGTCTCGCGTTGGGCCGGCTCCGCCACGGCGAGCGCGGTCGCGGCGTCGTAGAAGGGCGTCACCGCGTCGGGGACGAGCTCTGCCTGCGCGACCTCGTCGCGCATGAGGATTTCGAGCGCGGCGCGATATGCCGCGACGGCCTCCGGGTTCCGCTTCGCATAAGCCTCGAAGCGCCCGAGCTTGATGAGCGCCTGCGCCGTCGGCGCGGTGTCGCCGAAGAGCTTGCGCGAGAGCGCGACGGCCGCGTTGTAGTCGCGCTCGGCCGCGAGATCGCGGTGGTTCGCGGCATCGATGTCGCCGAGAAGGCCCAAGGCTTCGACGCGCCAAGCGAGCGGCAGACCCCGCACCTCCGACATGATCGAGAGCGCCTCGGAGATCGAGGCCTCGGCATCGTCGAGCTGGCCGAGCCGCAGCTCCATCGCGGCCTCGACGCGGAGGCTGTGCACGAGCTCGCCCTTTGCGCCGATATTCTGGCTACCGGTGGAGAGACCCGCCACGCCCGAATCCTGGCCTTCCGCGAGCTTGCGGCGGACCGCCGTCGATTGCCGCGCGTAGTCGAGCGCCTCCTGGTATTTGCGCTGATTGGCGGCGTCGAGCGCGAGATAGGAGTAGTAGCGCGCGCGGAGCGCCTCGTCGCTCGAGCGCTGGACGATCGGATCGGCACGGCGGAAGAGGCTCGCCGCCTCCTCGTAACGTCCCTGGTTGCTGACCTCGAGCGCAAGCTCGATCAGCGTCGAGCCTACGCCTTCGGCGTCGGGACCGAAGACGCGCGTCTGGATCGCGAGCGCGCGGCGATAAGCGTCCTCGGAGGCGGCGTAGTTGTGCGTGCTGTTGTAGAGGCGCCCGAGCTTCGAGAGCTCGCTGAAGCTCGCGAGATCGCCGCCGCCGATACGGCCGCCTTTCCCAGAGGACGCCGCGTCGAGTTTTGCCGCGAGCGCCGCGCGGTCGCCCACGTCGAGCGGCCGTCCCGCGCGCTGCTCGATCGCCGTGACGATTACCGGCCAGAGCGTCGGGAGGCCTTCGGCCTGGTAGAGCGCAGCGCCGCTCACCGCGACGAGCACGATCTGCGGCCAACTCCCGTTCCGCATCGTGCAGCTATAGAGCGCGACATCGCCGCTCCCGAGCCACTGGGGATCGCCGCAGCGCAGCCGGTCGCGGATGCTCTGCCCTGCCGCACCCTCGCGCGCCGCGCGCTCGACCGCCGCCTGCCGCTCCGCGCCCGTGAGCGCGCCGATGCCCGCAGGCTCGGCGGAGGTCCAGACACTGCCGACCGGCTCTTTGTCGTCGCTGCAGAAGATGTCGAGCGGCTGCGCCACGCCGGGAACCAGCATGCCGCTCCGCGTGACGCCGTGGCACTGCTCGCCCGCGGTGTCCTGGCCCAGGCCCGAGACGCTCGCGGTTGTGGCGTTGGTAGCGCTGGTGCCGCTCTGGCCCGTGCCGCCGCAACCCGCGAGGGCGATGACCCCAAGCACGAGCACGAGGAACGGGCGGAGCCGCGCGCGCATTACCAGCCGGCCTCCTTACCCCAGTTGGAGTAGTCGGAGTTCTGCTCGGGCGTTCCCGAATCCTGCGACTGATTGCCCGCCGGCCGCCACTCGTAGAGCAGGTTCCCGAGCAGCGATACGTAGAAGCCCTGAACCTTCGGCTGCGCCTGCTGCGCGGGCTTGCTGTTGGCGGGGCCGGAGAGGTCCGAGACGAGCACATCCGTCTGCGATCCGCTGGTATCGCCGGAGCCGGGCTGGATGTCGCCGGGCCCGCTGGGCCCGGACGGATTGGTCGGGGGTGCTCCGAGCCCACCGCTATTGCCCTGAACGCCGTTCGCGTTGTTCGTGTAGATGACGTTCGTGCCGGGGATGAAGGGCGGCGGGGCGGGCCCACTCTGTCCGCAGGTCGCGCCCGCGAAGCACACGCCGTTGATGAGGTAGGGACCGGCGAGCGGCGCCTCCAGCAGGAAGGTGAACTGTGCCGCCCCCGAACCGCCGGTGCCGTTCACCGTGCCCGTGAGATTGGCGCTGTTGGCGAGAACGTCGAGATTGCCCGTGCCGGAGCCGAGATTGAGCGTGCCGGCCCCCGAGATCGCGCCGGGCGTGACGAGGGCGAGGTTGCCCGAGGTCTGCGAGACGGTGCCGGTGACGGTGATGCTGCTGCCGATCACGATCAGCGGCGCATTGAAGGTGAAGGTACCGAGGCTCACCGCGCCCTGCGCACCCGCGGGCACGATCAGTGTTTGCCCGCTGAGTACGGTCTGGATCTCTTGCGTGATCCCTGTGCCGCCGCCGATCACCGCGAAGAGCGGCGGCTCCGCGAGCATCGCAAGCGCTGTCGCGTTGAGCGTCCAAGCGCCGGCTGCGTCGCCGAGGCCGATGCTCAGGTTCGAGAAGGGCGTGAGGCCGCGCGCGCCCGTGCCCGTCCATTTGCCGTTGAGCGTGACCTGGTCGGCGATGACGACGAAGGTGCTCGCGCCCTGCTGTACGGTGCCGAGAACGATGCTGCCGGTCTGCTCATTGAGCGTGGTGTCGCCGGCGAGCGTGAGCGGCCCTGGGACGCTGAGCCCGCCGGAGAAGAGGAAGCTGCCCGCGAGCGTATCGCCGCCGCTGTTCTGGAGCGTGGGATCGCCGATGGTCCCGCCGGCCAGCAGCGAGAGCGAATAGGGATTGGTTCCCGTGAGGAGCCCTGCCGCCGTCACGGCGCCGGACGCCGTGAAGGATCCTGCGGTCTTGCCGGAGAGATCGATGGTGCCGGTATTACCGAGATTGATCGAGGTGAAGCTCGCCCCGCCGCTGCCGAGCACCGCGAGATTCGCCGTCCCCGTGAGCGGGCCCGTCACCGTGAGCGAGCCTGCGCCGGGATTGATCGTCGTGGCGTTCGCGAGCGCGACCGCGCCCGCCGCGGTGAAGGAGCCGTCACCGGTGACGTAGACGCCGCCGATCCGGATCGTGCCGCCGCTGCTGAGGCGCTGCGTACCCTGGGTCGTGATCGAGGTCACGGTAACGCCGGTGCTACCGGCAATGCTGAGCCCGGTCAGCGCGACCCCGCCGCCGATGGTCCCGCCCACACTTACGGTGCCTGCGCTCGCGATGAGCGAGAGCGAGTGGGCACCGTCGATCGTCTGGGTGAAGACGATGCCGCCGGAATCGGCCGTGATCACGGCATCCGACCCCAGTGTCACCGCTTCCGAATAGGTCTGCCCGCCGGTGGTGTGATAGGTCGAGCCGCCGAGCACGATTGCGGCAGGATCGACCGAGAGCGTCGTCAGCGCCGTCGTGTTTCCGGCCGAGCCGCCGAGGCTCACGGTTCCAGCGCTCGCGAGCAGTGTCAGCGCATGCGCGCCGTTGATCGTGCTGCCGGTGCCGACGAAGAAGATGCTCCCGGCGTCGGAAGTCATGCTCTCGTCGTGGAGGAGAACGACCGGGCCCGTGAAGCTCTGGCTTCCGGTGGTGTGGACGAGGGAGCCGCCAGTCGCGCCGAAGGAGATCCCTCCGGCGGTCACGGTGAGGCTCGAGAGCGCGGTTCCCCCGACATTGCCTTCGAAGAGCACGGCGCCGCCGCCCACGGCGATGCTGAGCCCTTCCGCACCGACAGCAGCGGCATCGAGCGCACTCGCGAAGGTGACCGCGCTCCCCGTAAGAACCATGTCGCTCGTGAGCACCACCGGACCGTTGTAGGTCTGCGCGCCGGAAGTGGTGACGCTGCCGCCGTTGAGATCGGCGGTGTGCGCGACGGTGAGGCTCGTGAGCGCCGTGCCCGATCCCACCGATCCGTCGAAGGTGGTTGCGGCGGCAGTCGCCGTCAGGCCGAAGGCGCCGTCGACGGTCGAGACGAAGAGGATGCTGCTCGCCGTCAGCGCATCGTTCGCCGTGAGCACGACGGGCCCTTGGTAAGTCTGGGCGCCGGAGGTCGCGACGCTTCCGCCGTTGAGATCGGCGGTCTGGGTCACGGTGAGGCTCGCGAGCGGCGTGCTCCCACCGATGCTGCCGTCGAAGACCGTCATCGCCGCCGCCGCGGTCAAGCCGAATGCGCCATTGACTGTCGATGCGAAGGTGAGCGTGGTGGCCGTCAGCAGGTTGTCGCTGGTGAGGACGACCGGGCCTTCGTAGTCCTGTGCGCCCGTGGTCTTGACGCTGCCGCCGTTGAGGTCCGCCGTTCCATGCACCGCGAGGCTCGTCAGTGCCGTCGTCCCCCCGACCGCTCCGTCGAAGCTCGTGAGACCCGTCGCCGTCAGGCTCCAGCCGCCATCCACCGTGCCGTGGAACGTGATTGCGCTCCCGGCGAGAAGGCCATCGGTGGTGAGCACCGCCGGCCCGAAGTAGTCTTGCGCGCCCGTGGTGTTGACGATGCCGCCGTTGAGATCAGCAGTGCCGTGCACCGCGAGGCTCGCCAGCGGTGTCGCCCCGCCGACCACGCCGTCGAAGCTCGTGAGGCCGGTCGCCGTCAGAGCCCAGGCGCCATCCACCGCGCCGTGGAAAGTGATCGCGCTCCCCGTGAGGAGGTCATTGGTGGTCAGCACCACCGGCCCCAGGTAGTTCTGCGCGCCCGTGGTCACCACGCTGCCGCCGTTGAGATCGGCGGTCTGCTGCACCGTCAGGCTCGCGAGCGCCGTCGTATTCCCGACCGCGCCTTCGAGGATCGTCAACGCGGCGGCAGAGGTGAGATTGAACGCGCCATTCACGGTCGAGCCGAGGGTGAGCGTGCTCGCCGTCAGCAGATTGTCGCTCGTGAGGATGACCGGACCTTCATAGTCCTGCGCACCCGTCGTCTTGACGCTGCCGCCGTTGAGATCGACGGTCTGCTGCACGGTCAGGCCAGCGAGCGGCGTCGTGGCTCCGGCGGCGCCCTCGAGGATCGTCAGCACCGCCGCGGAGGTGAGGTTGAATGCACCGTTCAGCGTCGAGGCGAAGGTGAGTGTGCTCGCCGTCAGCAGATTGTCGCTCGTCAGGACGACCGGGCCCTCGTAATCCTGCGCGCCCGTCGTCTTGACGCTGCCGCCGTTGAGATCCGCGGTGCCGTGCACGGCGAGGCTCGCAAGCGCCGTCGTATTCCCGACCGCTCCATCGAAGCTCGTGAGGCCCGTCGCGGTCAGGCCCCAGGCGCCATCGACCGCGCCCTGGAAAGTAATGGCGCTTCCGCTGAGCCCGTTGTCGCTCGTGAGGATAACCGGGCCTTGGTAATCCTGAGCGCCGGTCGTGACGACGCTGCCACCGTTGAGATCGATGGTGTGGAGAGCCGTGAGGCTCGCGAGCGGCGTCGTGCTCCCGACCGCGTCCTCGAGGACCGTTAGCGCCGCAGCAGCCGTGAGGTTGTGGGCACCGTCCACCGTCGAGGCGAAGGTGAGCGTGCTCGCCGTCAGCAGGTTGTCGCTGGTGAGGACGACCGGACCCTCATAGGTCTGGGCGCCGGAGGTCGTGACGTTCCCGCCGTTGAGATCGGCGGTGTGCACGACGGTGAG
>DATJVP010000118.1:0-2977 GCA_035581425.1 Allostellaceae bacterium
GCGGGGCGCCGGTAGGGGATCCCGATCTGCCGCAGCCCGATCCAGGCGCGCAGGCCGCGGATGAACCGATTGCGCTCGGGCAGCGAGTTCAGCGCGTCGACCGCCCGACGGTCCATCAGCGAGAAGTCGCCGCTGTCGAGCGGAACGTCGATGCTGACCATCGCGCGCATGAACCGGTAGAAAAGCCTGTACGCGGCGCGCTTGACGATGCCGCCCTCGCGCCGCGCCCGCACGCCGTAGACCACGTCGTATCCGTCACGCCACTTTGCGATCATCTCGACGACGACCTCGGGCGGATCCTGCAGGTCGGCGTCGATGACGGCGACGGCGTCGCCGCTCGCATATTGCAGCCCCGCGGTCACCGCCGCCTGATGGCCAAAGTTGCGCGCGAGCGAGACCACCACGACGCGATCGTCCGCGTCGGCGAACGAGTTGAGGATGCCGGGGGTCGCGTCCGAGCTGCCGTCGTCGACATAGACCATCTCGAGCTCGAGCGAGGCCTCCCGGCCCAGCACGTCGATGAGCCGCCGGTGCGTCTGCGGCAGCACCTCCTGCTCGTTGAAGCAAGGCACGACCACGGAGAGAAGCGCCGGCGAATTGCGGGGCGTCGGTTGCTTCTCGCTCAATGCCCTCTCCTCGACGGCACATGCCCGCCGCCCACGCGGCCGGACGCGGCGCGGGACGCTAGCCTGGATTTCCACGGAATGGAATTGACCTAACAGGGAGGTCTGGCGAGCGCTATTGGACCAGACGGAGGGCGCGGCCATTCCACCACGGAACGTTGACGGGTTTGTCGATGAGACCCGAGGCGAGCACGATCGGCAAGTGGGCGCGCCTGTGGAATCGCACTCTGACTTCATCATCGGTGATGGCGACGTCGGCCGGCATGTCGATGAGGTCGCGGAAGATTTGCCGCGCCTGGGCGTCATCGTAGCCGCGCATGCGGCGGGCCATGAGGCGATAGAGACCCGAGGCGAGGACGAGCAGGGCCATGTCGAAGTCGACCTTGAAGCCGACCGAAGAGGACAACGCGTCGATATGGAAGAAGCGCACCGCATCGGCGAGCGCATTCTCGATGAGCATGCGTTTGGCGTAGCGGGTGATGAGGTTTTTGACGGTGCAGCGGATATCGTTGGTGAGCAGGATGGTGGGCTCGTCGTGGCCGAGGTCGGTGATGAAGAACTGGCGGTAGGTGCGCTGAAGTGGCCGAGCCTTCTGTTCGTAGAACCGCGGGTTGCGGTATTTGCGGTGAGGCAGGTCGAGCTCGACGGTGCGCCAGGCGGACGCTGGCAGGTTGGCGGCTTCGGCAAGCAGCTTGGGGGAGCGCCGGCGCAAGGTGATGAAGGTGATGCCGGCGGCATCGAGCCGGTCGAGCCCCGAGTAGGTCGTGAGCTTGGAATCGAAGACGAGATGTTGCGGCGCCTTGCCGTAGCGGCGCTTCCAGAAGCCGATGAAGCGGAAGATCTCGTCGGCCTCCTCGCCCTTGCGAATATCGGCGTTGGAGTAGCAGAACACTTGGCTGTCGGCATCCTGGGCCAGGAAGGTGAGGATGCTGGGCTGGCGGCGACTTCGCTTGGCCAAATAGTGGGATTCGACGATCGGATGCTCGCCGAAGTAGGGCACTGAGTGGAAGTCGAGATTGAGCGACTGAGCGGTGAAGAGATTTTCTCCGGCAAGCTGCGCGTGCCAGAGAGCGAGCAGGTGTGCGACCTTCCGCGGGGTGATGCGCGAGGAGTATTCCGACAGGAAGCTCTTCTTGGGTATGGCGTTGAGCCCGCAGAACAGCGCGAGCCCCTCGTCGGCCACCAACGCCATGATGTGGCTCTTGCGTTCGATCGCCCACAGCTTGAGCGCCAGCGCGGCGCGCAGCGCATGCGCGGACGGCACCATGCGCGAGCCGGGCAGCTTGGCGCCCTGTGCCAGCGTGTCGCTCTCGAGACGCACCAGATCGGGAATGAACAGGAACAGCCCGCCGGTCCGGGTGGTGAACTCGCGCGGACTGAGCACGAAGTCGCCGACATTGGCGACGGCTTGCACGTCGGGGCCGACCCGGACCGGGCGCTCTTCGTCGAGCCGGCGCGGCAAGGGCGCAAAGCCCTCTGCGGCCAGAACCTCGCGCACCGCGGTGGCGCTCAACGGCGTCCCTTGCTCCTTGAGTGCCTGGCTGATCTCGTAGACCGAGTAGTTGCGCTTGCGCAGCGCCACGATCTGGTCATGGGCGCGGCGCTTCTTCGGTTGCTCGCGCCGGCCGGGACGTGCAGTGGCGAAGAACTCCGGCAGGTCGCCGCGGCGAAAGGCGTGGCACAGCACGCGGAAAGCCCCCGGCGCATAGCCGAAGCGGCGCGCGACCTCGGCGGAGGCCGTCCCCTCGACGTAGAAGGCGCGCAAGGCCTCGTATTGGCGCTGGCGTGGGGTCGCAGGCCGGGCGAAGAAGCGCCGGCAGTCTGTTAGGCTATATGGTGCGCTGATATGCACATCTGTACGGTCTCACATACCAGATATGGTGTCAAGTGCAAATCCCGCTGCAAATCCTGCGACTCCAAGGAAATCGGCGTATAGCAAGGGTTTGTTCGATCTCGCTCGAAAGAGCAGAGGTCGGCGCGCGTCGCGGCGATTAGCCAGGTGACAATGCGCGATAACCTTATCAGCGCACCATATCGGATAACGAGCGGCGCCAAATTCTTGAGTCAAATGAATCCTTAAGCGAATCTCGCGTTAGCGGGATTCGCTTCCGTGGAAATCCAGGCTAGACGACGTGTTGTTTCCGCTCTACTTAGGCGGACCGCAGCTCCGCACGATTGCACGCCTCATCTGGGAAGAATCATATAACGACGCGACGCCGTGGGCAGCAGCTGCGGGCGTCATCATTTCCAGCATCGTTTGCCTTGTCATGGTCCGCTTTCGTACTGTGCTCCTCTCCGGATTATTCTCAAACAAAAATGGTCCTTCCTACTGACCAATCGGAACCAACGCACCA
>DATJVP010000119.1:0-3684 GCA_035581425.1 Allostellaceae bacterium
CCGGCGGGCGCTGTGACAGACTGCGGCGCGCATGTTCTCGAAGCTCCTCATCGCCAATCGCGGAGAGATCGCCTGCCGGGTCGCGCGCACCGCGCGGCGGATGGGGCTGAAGACCGTCGCCGTCTATTCCGAGGCGGACAAGGACGCGATGCACGCGGCATTCGCGGACGAGGCGCACGCGATCGGCGGTGCCGCCGCGCGGGAGAGCTATCTCGCGATCCCCAAGATCATCGCGGCCGCGCGCGCGAGCGGCGCCGAGGCAGTGCATCCCGGCTATGGCTTTCTCTCGGAGAACGCGAGTTTCGCGGAAGCCTGCGCCGAGGCCGGGCTCATTTTCGTGGGGCCCCCGCCCTCCGCAATCCGCGCCATGGGCGACAAGGCCGCCTCGAAAGCGCTCATGGAGAAGACGGGCGTGCCGGTGGTGCCGGGCTATCACGGCGCGGCGCAAGACGAGAAGACGCTTGCGTCTGAGGCGCGGCGGATCGGCTTTCCCGTATTGATCAAGGCCTCCGCGGGCGGCGGCGGCAAGGGCATGCGCGTCGTCGAGCGGGCGGAAGACCTGGCCGCTGCGGTCCAGTCGGCGAAGCGCGAGGCGAAAGCGGCCTTCGGAGACGACCGCGTCCTCATCGAGAAATACCTGCTGCGCCCGCGCCACGTGGAAGTGCAGGTTTTCGCGGACACCCACGGACACACGCTCCATCTCTTCGAGCGCGACTGCTCGATTCAACGCCGCTATCAGAAAGTGATCGAGGAGGCGCCGGCGCCGGGTCTCGATGCCGGCCTGCGCCGCCGCTTGCACGAGGCGGCGGTCGCAGCAGCGCGCGCGGTCGGCTACGTCGGCGCGGGCACGGTCGAGTTCATCGTCGCCGGCGACTTCTTCGCGTTCATGGAGATGAATACGCGCCTCCAGGTCGAGCACCCCGTGACGGAGGCGATCACCGGCCTCGATCTCGTGGAGTGGCAGCTCCGCGTTGCCGCGGGTGAGCCGCTACCGCTGGAGCAGTCGCAGTTGCGCGCAAATGGTCACGCGATCGAGGCGCGGCTTTATGCAGAGGATCCCGCGCGCGACTTCCTTCCGGCGACGGGACGCCTCCAGGAGCTCGTGCCGCCCGCGGAGGGTCCGGATATCCGCATCGACACCGGCGTTCGCCGCGGAGATCGCATCGGCATCGACTACGATCCCATGATCGCGAAGCTCATCGTACACGGCGAGGACCGGCCCGCGGCGGTGCGGCGTCTTGCCTCCGCGCTCGCGGACTATCGCGTCGCAGGTGTCACGACGAACCGCGAGTTCCTCCTCCGCGTCGCCACCCATCCCGCCTATGCCGCGGGCGAGCTCGATACCGGGTTCATTGCGCGCCATCGGATGGACCTCATCCCGGCTCCGACGCCTGCGCCGCAGATGGCGCTCGCAGCCGCGAGCCTCGCGCGGGCGCTGCGGCAAGCGGCGGCAGCGCGCGCGCAGGCGGAGACGCTGGCCGATCCCTGGTCGCCCTGGTCGCGCCGCGACGGCTGGCGGCTCAATGGTGCGACCTATCAGGATTTGCGCTGGCGCGACGTGTTGGGCGAGCGCTCGGTGCGCGTCCTCTACGAGCGGAGCGGCTATGCGCTCGAGATCGACAATCGCCGTGGCTCCGCCGAAGCGGAATGGGCGGATGAGAGCATGCTTGCCTTCGTGCTCGATGGCACGCGCGCAAAGGCCGCGGTGCTCGGTACCGGCAACGACGTCACGGTGATGCTCGACGGGCTCGAGCATCGCCTGCACTATGTCGATCCGCTGGTTCCGACCGTGGCACTCGACGAGAGCGGCGGACATCTGACGGCACCCATGCCTGGGAAGATCGTGGAAGTGAAGGTGGCGCCAGGCGCGCGCGTGAAGCGCGGCGAGGCGCTGATGGTGCTGGAGGCCATGAAGATGGAGCACACGATCGTCGCGCCGGCCGACGGCACCGTCGAGAAGGTTCACTACGCCGCAGGCGATCTCGTGGAGGAGGGGGCGGATCTCATCGCCTTCGCCGCGGATGGAGCAGAGGCCGGCCATGCGCCTCCCCGCTGAGGTCCGCATGGTCGAGGTGGGTCCGCGCGACGGGCTCCAGAACGAGGCGAAATCCGTCTCCGCCGCGGTGAAGATCGCGCTCGTCGAGAAGCTCGCGGATGCCGGTCTCTCCGTCGTCGAGGCCGGCGCTTTCGTCTCGCCGAAATGGGTTCCGCAGATGGCCGACAGCGCGGCGGTGCTCGCGGGCATCAAGCGCAAGGCGGGCGTGCGCTATCCCGTGCTGGTGCCAAACATGCAGGGCTTCGAGGCCGCGAAGGCCGCAGGCGCCGAGATGATCGCGATCTTTGCGGCGGCCTCCGAGACGTTCTCGCGCCGGAACACCAATTGCTCGATCGAGGAGAGCTTCGATCGATTTGCGCCGGTCGCGGATGCCGCGAAGCATGCGGGGATCGCCGTGCGCGGCTATGTCTCGTGCGTCGTCGATTGTCCCTATGAGGGCGCCATCGCGCCCGCGGCGGTGGCGACGGTGGCGCGGCGGCTCCTCGATCTCGGCTGCTACGAGATCTCGCTCGGCGAGACCATCGGCACGGCGACGCCGGGGCGCATCGCCGCGATGCTCGAGACCGTGGCGGCGTCGGTGCCGAGGGAAAGGCTCGCGGTTCATCTCCACGACACCTACGGCCAGGCGCTCGCCAATCTCATGGCGGCGCTCGAGGCGGGGGTCGCGGTCTGCGACAGCTCCGTTGCGGGGCTCGGCGGCTGTCCCTACGCGAAGGGCGCCTCGGGAAATGTCGCGAGCGAGGACGTGCTCTACCTCCTCGACGGGCTCGGCATTCGAACGGGGGTCGATCTCGGAAAGCTGGCGGCGGCGGGGCGGTTCATTCTCGCGGAGCTCGGGCGCGAGCCCGCTTCCAAGGTTGCGCGGGCGCTTGCGGCGAAAGCCGTGGCATGACCATCCATCTCATCAAGCTCGCGGTCGGTATCGACGATTTCGACCATCTCCGGCGCCTGCAGCGCCAGCGGCGGAAGGAGCGCGGGAAGGCCGTCTTCTACACCCGGAACACGCCGCGCCGCACCGAGGAGCTGCTCGATGGCGGCTCGATCTATTGGGTGATCAAGGGCTGGGTGCGCGGGCGCAACCGCTTGAAAGGCTTCACGTCGACCGTAGACGAGGAGGGGCGTCCGCTCTGCATCGTTCGGTATGAGCCCGTGCTGGTGCCGGTGCTGCCGCTGCCGAAACGGGCCTTTCAGGGCTGGCGCTATCTCGAGGCGAAGGACGCGCCGCCCGACCGTAAGGGCAAGGGCGGAGAAGGAGACCTGCCGCCGAAGATGCTCGCGGAGCTGCGCGAGCTCGGACTCATTTGAGTCTGAGTCTCATCCACAATTTTTCGCGCTGCACAAAGGGTTACCTCTGGACACCGGATTGTAACCATCCTATATGTGGCGCCGGTCGTCTTTCGGGACGATCTCCGAAGATCCGATCCGGCTGAAACCGTCGCCCTCGGGCGAAGGTTATCGGCCGGTTGTCGGCTCTCGACGGGAAATGCTCTTTGACAAGTAGATAAGAGGGAAGGGATGTGCAGGCGGTGGCGCTTGATATGCGTCACGTAGGTCTGTGCATCTAGTTTGGAATGTCAATTCCGGACCTGATGCGGCGATTTGTGTGATGCCAGAACCTGGCCTTGTCT
>DATJVP010000120.1:0-39869 GCA_035581425.1 Allostellaceae bacterium
AGGCTCATTCTCGCGCTCAAGATCGCCTCGCTGGCGCGCGGCAATTCCGGCGTGCGCTGGAGCGTGCTCGAGGCGATGCAGGCGCTGCTCGATGCGGAGATCTACCCCTGCATCCCCGCCAAGGGCTCGGTCGGCGCCTCCGGCGACCTGGCGCCGCTCGCGCATCTGTCCGCGACGCTCTTGGGCGTCGGCGAGATGCGAGCGCGCGGCAGCATCGTCCCGGCCGAGGAGGGATTGCTGCGGGCCGGTCTAGAGCCCATCGAGCTTGCGCCGAAGGAAGGGCTTTCGCTCCTCAATGGCACGCAAGTCTCGACGGCGTTGGCACTCGCGGGGCTCTTCGGGGCGGAGGACGCTTTCGACGCAGCCGTCGTTGCAGGCGCGCTCTCGGTCGATGCCGCGAGAGGCTCGGATACGCCCTTCGATCCCCGCATTCACGCCGTCCGCGGCCAACCCGGCCAATCCGCGGTCGCCGCGGTTTACCTGGCGCTCCTCCGCGGCAGCGGCATCCGCGCCTCGCATCGCGACTGCGGGCGCGTCCAAGATCCCTATTCGCTCCGCTGCCAGCCGCAGGTGATGGGCGCCTGCCTCGACCACATGGGCTTCGCCGCGCAGGTGCTGGAGCGCGAGGCGAATGCCGTCTCCGACAATCCGCTGGTCTTCGTGGAGAGCGGCGACGTGCTGTCCGGCGGAAATTTCCACGCCGAGGCCGTCGCGATGGCGGCAGACGTGCTCGCCATCGCGATCGCAGAGGTGGGCGCGCTCTCGGAGCGACGGCTGGCGCTGCTCGTCGACCGGAACCTCTCGGGGCTTCCCGCCTTCCTCGTGAAGGAAGGCGGCGTCAATTCCGGCTTCATGATCGCGCAGGTGACGGCCGCCGCGCTCGCGAGCGAGAACAAGAGCCTCGCCCACCCCGCCTCCGTCGACAGCCTCCCGACTTCCGCCAATCAGGAGGATCACGTCTCGATGGCGACCTTCGCCGCGCGGCGGCTCGGCGAGATGGCCGAGAATACCGCGGGGATCGTCGCAATCGAGCTCCTCGCGGCGTGCCAAGGCATCGACTTCCACGCCCCGCTCGAGACATCTCCCACGCTCGCGGAGGCGATGGCGCTCATCCGAGCGCGCGTTCCCTTCCTCGAGACCGATCGCCCCTTCGCCCCCGACATCGCCGCGGTAAAGGCACTCATCGCGGGAGGCTCGTTCGCGCAGTTCCTGCCGAAGGGATTGCTACCGTCCCAATGGAACTCCTCTCCGGGCGGAGACGGGAAAGGGAGTGCCGTCACGAAATTGCCGCGTTAGCATCCCAACCTGTGCCACAGTCATGCGTAGGGTGTGGCGGTGCCCAGTCATGAGCGGGAGGCTCCCATGCGGGTGCGTGTTCTCGGTGTCGCGACAACCTTGATCTTCTGCCTCGCGGCGCTTCCGGCGCTCGCGGGCGATCTCGTGCTGAAGCGCGTGATGCTCTCGACGGGCGGGGTCGCCTATCTGGAATACGAGGCGGAGGTGACGGGCGATCAGAAGCTCTCGCTCGACGTGCGCCTCGACCAGGTCGACGATATCCTGAAGTCGATCGTGGTCTACGACAGCAAGGGCGGCGTGGGCAGCGCGAGCCTTGCGGGGCGCGAGCCGCTGGATCAAGTCTTCGCGGATCTGCCCTTCTCGCAGGCGGCGCTGGCATCGCCGGCGGCGCTCTTGAACGCGCTTCAGGGTGCCACGATCCGAGTGGGGGCGAGCCATCCGATCGAGGGGAAGCTCATCAAGGTCGTCCCCGAGACCCTCCGCGCCAATGACGGAACCACCACCACGCGCAATCGGGTGAGCGTGCTGACCGCCGACGGCATCCAGCAATTCATCCTCGAGGATGCGGAGAACTTGCGCTTCGCGGATCCCGCGCTCTCCGCGCAGGTCGAGAAGGCGCTGACGGCGATTGCGACGCACCGCGCGAAGGATCGCCGCACCATCGAGCTCACGACGCGCGGCGAGGGCCAGCGCACGGTTCGCGTCGGCTACGTGGTAGCAGCGCCGCTCTGGAAGGCTACATATCGCCTGACGCTTGCGCGTGACCCCAATGCCGCGACGGCGCATCTGCAGGGCTGGGCCGTCCTAGAGAACATGAGCGGCGAGGATTGGAAGGGCGTCGAGCTCACGCTCCTCTCCGGCAATCCCGTGAGCTTCCACCAGGCGATCTACCAGGCCTATTACGTCGATCGGCCGGAGGTGCCGGTCGAAGTGGCGGGACGCATCCTTCCGCAGGCGGACGCCGGGAATGTCAATCGCGACCAGCTCGCGGCGGGCAAGAACCGTCCGGCGAGCGCTCCCGCGCCCGCCCCGCCGCCGACGCAGGCGCAACAGCGCGGCACCGGCTTCAATTACGAAGCCGACAACAGCCCGTCCCCGGGTGGCGCATCGACACCCGCGCCCACCGTCGACACCGCGGAAGCGCAGGAGAGCATGACCCAGGTGCTCTTTCGCCTGCCGGCCCCGCTCACTCTCGCGAGCGGGCAGTCGGCGCTGGTGCCGATCGTCGACCGCGATGTGCCTGCGCGGCGCATAGATCTCCTTCAGACCGCGACGAACGCGCTGCATCCGCTCGCAAGCGTCAAGATCACGAACGATGTCGGCAACGGACTGCCGCCGGGCGTGGTGACGCTCTACGAGCAGGCCGGCGCGGGCAGCGCCTATCTCGGCGACGCGCGCGTTGGCGTCCTGCCCGCGGGCGAGAACCGGCTCCTCAGCTATGCCGTCGACGACAAGACCAAGAGCGTGCGCGAGCCCACGACCAAGAGCTCGCTTTCCAAAGCCTCGATCTCCGAGGGCGTGCTCTACCTTACCTACACGGAGCGCCAGACCATCGTCTTCCGCCTGAACGCGCCTCCGGGCGAGGAGCGCCACGTGCTGGTGGAGCAGCCGATGCTCGCGGGATGGAAGCTCGTCGAGCCCGGCGAGAAATCGGTGGAGACCACCGCCACCGCCTATCGCGTCGCCGTCGACCTGAAGCCCGGCGAGGCCAAGACCGTGACCTTCGTCTTCGAGGCTCCGCGCGTCGAAAGCACGCGGATCTCCGAATTCGACGACAATTCGCTTGCGCAGGTGACGGCGACGCGGGAGATCGACCCCGCCGTCCGAAATGCGCTGACGGAGCTTGCGCGGCTCCGCCGGATCCTTGCAGAGAAGCGGCAGGTCGAGACTCAGATCAAGACCCAGATCACGCAGATCACGGAGGACCAGACCCGGATCCGCGCCAATCTCCAGAGCGTCGACAAGGACAGTGCGCTGCACAAGCGCTACATCGAGAAGCTCTCGCAGGAGGAGACGCAGCTCGAGACCCTGCAATCCGACCGCGGCAAAGCCGCCGACGCCACCCGCGCCGCGCAAACCGCTGTCGACGCGTACATTGCGAAGCTCAGTATTTGAGCCGTCCTTCACCCTCCCGATTGACTCTCTCCGTATGCTCTCCTACCGTCGCCCTATGACCGCTCTGCGCATCGCATCCTCGCGAAAGTCCCGGATCGCCTCGGGGCTCGGGGAGTCGCGTTCGCGCTGAGATCTGCACACGCGATCGAACATCAAGGCCCCGCTGGCGACGGACGGGGCCTTTCTCGTTTGGGAATGCTCTCTCCCGCCGGCGGCGCCGCAACCCGGAGGGAGCATCATGGACCGACACCGTTTCGAAGGGATTTGGCTGCCGCTGATCACGCCGTTTGCCGACGGCGCGTTGGACGAGCGCTCGCTTGCAGGGCTCATCCGTCACTATCTCGACCTGCCGATCGACGGGATGATTCTCGCGGCAACGACGGGCGAGGGACTGACGCTCGACGAGCAGGAGACTGAGCGTCTCGTCGGAATCGCCGCCGAGGCAGTCCAGGGAAAGCTGCCGCTGCTTCTCGGTCTCTGCGGCAGCGACACGCGGGCCATGGTCGAGCGCCTCCGCGAGGTCGAACGCTGGCCCGTCGCGGGTTATCTCATCACCTGCCCCTACTATTCGCGGCCCTCGCAAGAAGGTCTCGCGCGACATTTTCTGGCGCTCGCGGCGGAGACGGAAAAGCCGATCCTGCTCTACAACATCCCCTACCGCACCGGCATCAATCTCGCGAACGAGACCATCTTTCGCCTGGCGGAGCATTCGCGGATCGTGGGCATCAAGGATTGCTGTGCGCAGCTCGCGCAGACCTTCGAGCTCCTGCGAGGGCGTCCGCGCGATTTCGCGGTGCTGACGGGCGAGGATGCGCTCTTCTACACGCATCTGGCGCTCGGCGCCGATGGCGGCATCCTCGCCGCCGCGCATGTGGAGACGGCGACCTTTGCGGCTGTGCGCGGGGCGCTCCTCAGGGGTGAGCGCGAGACGGCGCTCGAGATCTGGCGCGACCTCGCGGATATCGTGTCGCTGCTTTTCGCGGAGCCAAACCCCGCGCCGATCAAGCATTGGCTCTGGCGCAAGGAGCTCATCGCCTCGCCGGAGCTGAGGCTTCCGATGACGGGCGTGAGCGCGGCGCTCGCCGCGCGCATCGACCGCGCGATCGCCTGGCCGCGCGCGGGTGGCGCTAGAGGCGTCTTGTCCGCAGGCGCCACACGATGAGGGCCGCAGACCACGCGAGCATGGTCGCGAGCGCCAAGCACAGCGCCACCGGCGTTCCCACGGGCACCGCAAGCGCGTGGAGCACGAGGAGACCCAAGGCGAAGCCCGGCATCGCCCTGAGCGCCGCGGCCATGGTCGCGGCGGAGACCCTGCCGCCGAGACGCGGATGGAGCGCCAGCGCGAGGCTGCTGAAAGCGACGGGAAAGAGCGCGGCGGTGCCCGTGAAAGCGGGCCCGAGCACCGCGCTCAGGGTCACCACGCCCGCGACGAGGCAGCCCACCATCACGGCGGTCAGCGGCAGCTCGTACCAGCGGCGCTGGCTGCGCTCGATCTGTCCGGGGATCTCTGCGCGTCGAGCGACGTAGAGCGCGATCGCGAAGGCCACGACATTGAGCGCGACCGCGCCGAGTTCGCCCCATTGGAAGGAGCGGATCGCCGCCACTGCCGCACCCCAGGCCGCGATACCGACGGCGAGGCTCGTGGCGACGCCGGTCTGCGGCGCGATCAGGAGATAGGCCATCTGAAAGGCCGTAGTGGCCGGCACGGTGGTGGCGCTCGCGAGCGCGCTGTCGGCAATGAATTGGTCGCTCGACTGCATCGCCAACAAGACGTAAGCCGGGCCCGCCGAGACTGGAAGGCATGCCACCAGCGCGCCGAAGAACGGTCCCACCCGCTCCGCCACCACCGCCGCGGTCAGCACCACTGCCATGGTGGCGCCAACCTTCGTCGCGAGAGCGACCCAGAGCGCGTCGGGGGTCACGATCCGTCCGTGACAGCGCGACGCGTCGCAGCCTCGACGGCGCGCCTCAAATCTCCAACATCCCCCCGAGCTCGACCACGCGGTTGCTGGGGATGCGGAAGAACTCGGTCGCGTTCAGCATGTTGTTGGTCATGAAGGAGAAGAGCCAGCGCCGCCAGCGCCCGAGGCGCGATTTCTTGCCCGCCACGATTTTCTCGCGGCCAAGGAAGAAGGAGGTCTCCATCAGGTTGAAGCGGAACTGCATCAGGCGGAGCTGCGCCAGCGCCCGCGGGATGTTCGGCTCGTCCATGAAGCCGTAGTGCATGACCACGGTGTGGAATCCGTGCTCGAGGTGCTTGATGTCGAAGCGCTGTTCCGCAGGGACGTGCGGGATGTCCTCGGTCTGCACGCTCATGAGCACCACGCGCTCGTGCAGGACCTTGTTGTGCTTGAGGTTGTGCAGGAGCGCCGCGGGAATCTGCTGGGCGTTTCCGGTCATGAAGACCGCGGTTCCCGGCACGCGCCCGGGGCGGTCGGGCCGCAGGCTCGCGAGGAATGTCTCGAGCGGCATCGCGTCGCGCTGGCGCTCGGCGACGACGAGGGAACGCCCGCGCATCCAGGTCGACATCACCCAGAAGGCGAGGCAGGCGGTCACCACCGAGAACCAGCCGCCCTCCTCGATCTTGATGAGATTCGCGCCGAAAAGAACGATGTCGACCGAGAGGAAGAACGCGAAGAGCAAGACGCAGAGCAATGGATTCCATCGCTGGACCGAGAGCATGTAGACGAAGGCGAGGAAGCCGTCGAGGAGCATGGTTCCGGTAACGGCGATCCCGTAGGCGGTGCCGAGCTTGTCGGAGGAGTGGAAGCCCAGCACCAGCGCGATCACTGCGATCATCAGGAACTGATTGACCTTGGGCACGTAGATCTGCCCGCGCTCGGCCTCGGAGGTGTGGCGGACCTCGATGCGCGGAAGGTATCCCAATTGCACCGCCTGGCGCGTCATCGAGAAGGCGCCGGAGATCACGGCTTGCGAGGCGATGATGGTCGCCGCCGAAGCCAGGACCACCATCGGATAGAGGCCCCATTCCGGGACCAGCCGGTAGAAGGGATTGTCGAGCGCGGTGGGTGTGCGAAGCAGCAGCGCGCCCTGGCCGAAATAATTGAGGATGAGCGCGGGAAAGACGAGATAGAGCCAAGCGCGGCGGATCGGCTGCCGGCCGAAATGCCCCATGTCCGCGTAAAGCGCCTCCGCGCCCGTCACCGCCAGCACGACGGCGCCGAGGATGAAGAGGCCGCGGACGGGATCGGCGAGAAGCAGGCGGATCCCATAGCGGGGATCGAGCGCGAGGAGAACCTCGGGTTGGTCGAATATCTCGACAAAGCCCAGTATCGCGATCGTAGCGAACCAGAGAGCCATCACCGGACCGAAGAGGCCGCCTACGGAGGCGGTGCCGTGGCGCTGCACCACGAAGAGCCCGATGAGAAGACCGATGGTGATGGGGACGACGTATTCCGCGAAGACCGGCGTTGCGATCTTGAGCCCCTCCACGGCGGAGAGCACGGAGATCGCCGGCGTGATGACGCCGTCGCCGAAGAAGAGCGACGCCCCCACGAGGCCCGCCGCAAGGATGATGCGGTGCCGGCGTCCGGTGCGACTCGCCGAGCGCAGCGCGAGCGAGGTGAGTGCCAGCGTCCCGCCCTCGCCGCGGTTGTCGGCGCGCATGATGACGATGACGTATTTGCAGGTGACGACGATGGTGAGCGCCCAGGCGATGAGCGAGAGCGCGCCCAGCACGCTCGCCTCCGTGACCGCGCCCGCGTTCTGCAGGCATTGCTTCATCGTGTAGAGCGGCGAGGTACCGATGTCGCCGTAGACGACGCCGAGCGCGCCGAGAAGTAGCGCATAGCGCGCCTTTTCCCGCGTCTCTACCTCGCGCTGTACGACTGCAACCGTCATTCGGCCTTCATTAAGTTCCCGCGGCGTCCTCGTGTCTAATCCCTTGGAGATCGGCGCGCAACGCGCCCACAAGTGCGAGACACCGCACCGATTCTAGCAAGGGCTCCGCTCAAATCTCCAAAAGGCCGCCAAGCTCAACCACCCGGTTGGTGGGGATGCGGAAGAACTCGGTCGCGTTCACCATGTTATTGGTAAGGAACGAGAACAGACCGGCCTGCCAGCGCGGCAGTCCCGAGACCTTTGCTGGCACGATCTTCTCGCGCCCGAGGAAGAAGGAGGTCTCCATCAGATTGAAGCGGAACTGCATCAGGCGGAGCTGCGCCAGCGCCCGCGGGATGTTCGGCTCGTCCATGAAGCCGTAATGCATGACCACGGTGTGGAACCCGTGGTCGTAATGCTTGATGTCGAAGCGCTGCTCCGCAGGGACGTGCGGGATGTCCTCGGTCTGCACGCTCATGAGCACCACGCGCTCGTGCAGGAACTTGTTGTGCTTGAGATTGTGCAGGAGCGCTCCCGGCACTTTCGTCACGTCGCTGGTCATGAAGATCGCGGTGCCGGGCGCGCGCGGCCGGTCCGGGCGGATGGAGGCGAGGAACAGGTCGAGCGGCAGGGCGCTGCGCTGGCGGGCGGCCACGACCAGGCGGCGCCCGCGCATCCAGGTCGCCATCACGATGTAGACCAGCGCCGCAACCGCGATCGGGAACCAGCCGCCTTCCTCGATCTTCAGCAGATTGGCGCCGAAGAAGGAAATGTCGACGATCAGGAACAGAATGAAGAGCGGGATCGACAGCGTCGGGTTCCAGCCGCGCACGCCCACCATGTAGACGAAGGCGAGAATAGTCGTGATCGTCATGGTGCCCGTGACGGCGATGCCGTAGGCGGTGCCGAGATTGTCGGAGGTCTTGAAGCCCAGCACGAGCGCTGCCACCGCAACGAGCAGGAACATGTTGATCTTGGGCACGTAGATCTGGCCGCGCTCCTCCTCGGAGGTGTGGCGGATCTGGAAGCGCGGGAGATATCCCAACTGCACCGCCTGGCGCGTCATCGAGAAGGCGCCGGAGATGACGGCTTGCGAGGCGATGACGGTGGCGGCGGTGGCGAGCCCCACCATCGGATAGAGACCCCATTCCGGCACCAGCCGATAGAAGGGATTGTCGAGCGCCAGCGGATCGCGGAGCAGCAGCGCGCCTTGGCCGAAATAGTTGAGGATGAGCGCGGGGAAGACGAGATAGAGCCAGGCAACGCGGATCGGCAACTTGCCGAAATGCCCCATGTCCGCATAGAGCGCCTCCGCACCCGTTACCGCCAGGACCACCGCGCCCAAGAGCTTGAAGCCGCTCCAGGGATCGGCGGCGAGGAGACGGAGCCCGTAGAGCGGGTTGAGCGCCCAGAGGATCTCGGGCTGATGCACGATCTCAATCGCGCCGAGAACGCCAATCACGAGAAACCACACTGCGGTCACCGGCCCGAAGAACCCGCCGACCAAGCCGGTGCCGCGGCGCTGCACCATGAAAAGGAGGACCAGCACCACGAGCGTGATCGGAATGACGTAGCGATCGAAGAGCGGGGTCGCGACCTTGAGCCCCTCGATCGCGGAGAGCACCGAGATCGCCGGCGTGATGACGCCGTCGCCGTAGAAGAGCGCAGCACCCGCAAGGCCCGCGGCAAGGATGAGCCGATGGCGACGGCCGCGGCGGCTCGTGGACCGGAGCGCGAGCGCCGTCAGCGCGAGGATGCCACCCTCGCCGCGGTTGTCGGCGTGGAGGATGACGATGACGTATTTGAGCGTCACCACCAGCATGAGCGACCAGGCGATGAGCGAGAGGACGCCCAGCACGCTTGCCTCGCTCAAGCCGCCCTCCGCGACGAAGCACTGCTTCACCGTGTAGAGCGGCGAGGTGCCGATGTCGCCGTAGACGACGCCGAGGGCACCGAGAATCAGGCCTTGCCGTGCCCGCTTGTGCCCGGTCGTTTCGGCGTCGAGGGCCGCGTTAACCATTGAAGTCCGAAGGGTGGTGCCAAAGGCGCCCGTGTTTAGTCCCATTTGCCTTGCGGCGCAATAAGGGGGGCGCGCCTCACGCCCCGGCCCCGTTGCGCCTCGCGAGTTCGACGAAGACGAGCCGGCGCGTTTCGCGCGTTTCGACCAATTCCATGTCCGCGCACCAGGAGGGCGTCCGATGGCTTTCGGAGCGCGCCCTCAACCCGAGGAGCACCTGCGCCGGCGCGGCATCCGGGACGGGCGAGCGAAGTACCAATGGCAACAGAAGAAGCTGCAGCTGGAGGCGCCGACCATCCTTCCAGCCCAAGGCGCGCTCCGAAAAGACGGGCGTCGCGTGGCGGTAGACCTCGCGGTGCAGACCCAGCAGCAGCTCCGAGAACTCCGCATTGAAGGTGCCGGCGATCGCGCGCCCCGTCGGATCGCAGCCGAGCCGCGTCACCGCCGCCGTGCCGCAGAGACGCACGCGCACCTGGCTCCCGTGGTCGCGATATTCCGTAATCATGAGATGCGGCAGGAGCTTCGGCCCCATTTCCTCGGGATCGATATCCGGCCGCTCCGGCATGATCCGTCCCGCGCGTTTCGAGCGCCAATATTCCAGGAGCTCGTCCAGCAACGCCTCGCCCAATACCGACCCGCCCACGATGCCCTCGCCCTGCCACTGTCCTAGTCCTGGTGGGGTTGGACGGCGGAGAGCGGCGCGGGGTTCAATCCGCGGAGAGGGCGATGGCGCTCCGCTGGCGCGGAAGGACGCGGTCGGGGGGCAGCAGCACCTGCGCGGTCGTGCCTACCCCGGGTGCGCTCTCGAGCTCGAGCCGGCCGCCGTGCAACTCCACCATCGCCTTGGTGAGAGGAAGGCCGAGCCCCGTGCCCTGATATTTTCGCGCGAGGCGGCTGTCGATCTGGCCGAAGGGCCGAAGGGCCGTCTCCAGATCCTTCTCCGCGATGCCGATCCCGGTATCGCTCACGGAAAGCCGGAGCCAGCCCGCCTCGTCCCGTGCCCCGACCGTGACGCGGCCGCCGGGCGGCGTAAATTTCACGGCGTTCGAGAGGAGGTTCAGCAGGATCTGCTTGATCCGGCGCCGATCCGCACGCAGCACCGGCAGATCCAGCGCGAGGTCGATCGCGAGCTTGATCTCCGCCACATGCGCGCGCTCGCGCATGAGGCGCAGGCAGGATTCGACGACGGAGGCGACCTCGAACTCCTCCTCCACCAGCTCGACCTTGCCGAACTCTACCTTGGAGACGTCGAGCACGTCGTTGATGAGATTGAGGAGGTGAAGGCCGCTCTCGCGGATGTCGCGGGCGTAATCGGCGTAGCGGCGGTCGCCGAGCGTTCCAAATATCTGCCCCGCGAGCACGTCTGAGAAACCGATGATCGCGTTCAAGGGCGTGCGCAGCTCGTGGCTCATATTGGCGAGGAACTCGGTCTTGCTGCGGCTCGCGAGCTCGGCCTCGTCCTTCGCGCGGCGCAGATCGACCTCGACGCGCTTGCGCTCGGTAATGTCGGTGTAGGTGACGAGAATGCCGCCGTCGGGAAGGCGGACGCGGTGCTGCTCGATCACGGTGCCGTTGGGCCGGTGCCATTCCATCACACGCGGCATCAGGCTTCGCACCTGCTCCACTCGCTCGGCGACGATTTCCTCGATGTCGCGGCCGCCGTATTCGCCGAGCCGCGCGAAGAGGCGCAACAGGCCCTCGAACGGCAGGCCCGCGGAGATCGCGCCCTCGGGCACATCGTGCATGACGAGAAAGCGGTCGTTCCAGGCCCTGAGGCGGAGCGACGGGTCCATCATCAGGAGCCCTTGCTCCATGTTGTCGAAAGTCGCCTGCAGGATCTCGCTCTTCTCCGCGAGCTCTTGCTCGCGGAGCTTCAAATCGGTCACGTCGACCTGCACGATGATCGTGCCGCCCTCGGCCGTCGGACGCTCGGTGAGCTGATACCAGCGACCCCTGCTCTGGCGCTCCTCGGTCCAGGAGCCGTTGGTGCGGTGGCGCGACATGCGCTCCTCGATCCAGGCTTCGATGCGCCCGACGGCGCTGGGCACGAGGCCCGCTTCCGCCGCCGCGCGGCAGATCTCGACGAAGGGCTTGCCGGGGACGAAGACGTGCGCGATCGGCCGGTAGAGCTTGCGATACTGGCTGTTGCAGAGCACGAAGCGATCGTGAGCGTCCAGCATCACGACGCTGTCGGGAATGCTCTCGATGGCATCGACGAGGCGCGTCTGCGCCTCGATCGCGCGCGAGGTCGCGAGCATTTCCTGCGTGATGTCGCGGCCGATTCCGCGGTAGCCCTGGAATTCGCCGGCGGCGTCGAAAACGGGCACGCCGCTGATGCTGAGGTGGCGCGCAACGCCGCTCGAGTTCAGGCGGAAGCGGAAATCGCGGAAGGGCCGGCGCGCGAGCTGCGCTTCGAGGAGCGGCGCCCAATCGGTGCGGCCGAGGCCGCCCGTGCGCACTTCGGTGATGCATTTGCCGAGAAACTCCGCCCCGAATTCGGTCGGAGGCGCGTGCGGGCTCTTCGACATGTAGGTGAAGCGGAGGTCCCGGTCGAGCTCCCAGAACCAGTCGGACGCGGCTTCGGCGAAGGCGCGATAACGGCCTTCCTGTCCTGCCTCCTCGGTCGGAACGGAGGCGCGCGCCCGCGTCGCCGGGGGCGGCGATCTCCTGGAGTTCGCGCGTGACGCCATGTGCTGCTACCGATCCGCCCGAGCTTGCCCCCGCGACGCAGGTAGGGGCCCGAACAGGAAAAGCTAGTGAGGAGTGGTTAAGAATCCCTCACGTGGGCGCGCGCGAGCATGCGCCCGAGGTCCCGCCCGCCGAAAATGTGGATATGGAAGTGCGGCACCTCCTGATGGGCGTCTTCCCCGCAATTTGCGAGAATTCGATAGCCGCTGCGGTCGAGACCCTGTTCGCTCGCGATTCTGCCTGCCGCCCGCAGCAGCGCCGCCAGCTCTGCGTCGGTGCCTCCCGCCGAAAGGTCGTCGAGCGAGCGGTAGGAGCCCTTGGGGATGACGAGGATATGGACCGGAGCCTGGGGGTTTATGTCGTGGAACGCCAGTACATGCTCGTCCTCGTAGACCTTCTTGCAGGGGAGCTCGCCCCTGAGGATACGGGCGAAGATGTTCTTGGGATCGTAGGCCATCGGGTCTCCTGTCAATTCTCGCGTGACGCCTTCTCCTCGAGGCCCGAGCGGCCCTCGCGGCGGGAGAGCTCTTGCCAGACCTCGCCGGGCGTGACGCCGGTCACGGCCCAGACCACCAGCAGGTGGTAAAGAAGATCGGCGCTCTCCGCGACGACGCGTTCCCGCGCACCGGCAACGGCGGCGAGGGCGGTCTCGAGCGCCTCCTCTCCGAGCTTCTTTGCAGCGTGCTCGGGGCCCGCTTGCAGGAGCTTCGCGGTGTAAGAGGTCGCGGGATCGGCGCCGCGGCGCGCGGCGAGCATCTGAAAGAGCCGATCTAGCGTGCTGCCGTCGCGCGCGGTCATGAGAAGCCTCACTGAGAGAGCGGGCGACGGGGTAGCAGATTTGCGGTGTGTTGTCACCGCGCCCACTAGTCCCGTACTGGAATCCCCGCAGCCTTCAGCGCCTCCTTCGCGTCCCTGACGCGAAAGAGGCCGAAATGGAAGATCGAAGCCGCGAGCACGGCGCTCGCGTGTCCCTCGCGCACGCCTTCGACCATATGCTGCAAGGTGCCGACGCCGCCGGAGGCGATGACGGGGACGCTGACGGCGTCGGCGACCGCGCGCGTCAGCGCGATGTCGAAACCCTGCTTCGTCCCGTCGCGATCCATCGAGGTGAGCAAGATCTCGCCGGCTCCGAGCGACACCATGCGCCTCGCCCACTCGACCGCGTCGAGGCCGGTCGGGTGGCGCCCGCCATGGGTGAAGACCTCCCATTTGCCGGGCCGCGCCTGCTTCGAGTCGATCGCCACGACGATGCATTGCGCGCCGAATTTTTCGGCGGCCTCGCGCACGAAGTCCGGCCGCGTCACCGCCGCCGTGTTGATCGAAGCCTTGTCCGCGCCAGCGAGCAGCAGCTTCCGGATGTCCTCGACTTCGCGCACTCCGCCGCCGACGGTCAAAGGCATGAAACATTCCTCTGCCGTGCGGCGCACCACGTCATAGAGCGTCGCGCGGTTCTCGTTGCTGGCGGTGATGTCGAGAAAGCAGAGCTCGTCCGCGCCCTCGGCGTCGTAGACGCGCGCCTGCTCCACGGGATCGCCGGCATCGACGAGGTTGACGAAGTTGACGCCTTTGACGACGCGTCCGTCCTTGACGTCGAGGCAGGGGATGACGCGAGCCTTCAGCACGAGACTCTCTCCGCCGCGAGGGCAAGCGCGGCCTTGGGCTCGATCCGGCCGTCGTAGAGCGCGCGGCCGCAGATCACGCCGGCGATGCCGTCGCGCTCGTGCCGGCGGAGCGCACGGATGTCGTCGAGCGAGGCGAGCCCGCCCGAGGCGATCACTGGCGTCTCGAGGCGCCGCGCCAGCGCCGCCGTCGCCTCGACATTGACGCCCGCGAGCGCGCCGTCGCGCTCGATGTCCGTGAAGACGATCGCCGCCACCCCCGCATCCTCGAAGCGAAGCGAGAGCTCCACCGCCGTCATCTCCGAGGTCTTGGCCCAGCCCTCGACCGCGACCTTGCCGTGACGCGCGTCGATCCCCACGACGATGCGATCGGGGTGCGCGCGGCAGGCGGATTTGACGAGCTCGGGATCGCGGAGCGCCGCCGTGCCGAGGATGACGCGCCGGACGCCGCGGTCGAGCCATTCCTCGACCTGCCGGCGGCCTCTGATGCCGCCGCCGAGCTGTATCGGGAGCGCCACCGCGGCGAGGATGCGCTCGACCGCTGGCGCGTTGACGGAGAGGCCCGCGACGGCACCATCGAGATCGACGACATGGAGCCACTCGAAGCCGGCCGCGGCGAAGCTTTTCGCCTGTGCCGCGGGATCGTCGTTGAAGACCGTAACGGCCCGCATGTCGCCCTTGAGGAGGCGCACGCATTGCCCGCCCTTGAGGTCGATCGCGGGGAAGAGAATCACCGCTCGAGCTCCGGCGTCAGCGGCTTCCAGTAGAAATACCCCGCGATGAGCTTGCCCTCGACGCGCGCGTAAGCGGGGTGGGTCCCGAAGCGGCGAAAGCCCAGGGATTCGAAGACCTGAATCGCGCGCGCCTGCGTCTCGCGGACGTCTAGGTTCAGCACCTCAACGCCGAGGCCGCGCGCGGTCTCCTCGACGAGCTCGATGAGCTTGACGCTGAGGCCGTGCCCGCGCGCCCAGGGCGCGATGAACGTGCCTGTGAGCTGCGCCGCGAGGGACTGCGCCTCGTTGTTGCGCGGCGGGCGCACGAAGATCGCCGAGCCCGCGATGGTGCCGTCGATCCGCGCTACGAAAAGCTTCCGGTCCGGCACCAGCAGCAGGCCTTTCCAATAGGCCTCCATGATGTGCCTCGGCGGGCGCCTCACCCAGCCGAATCCGCCACCTTCGGAAATCGCAGCGCTCGCGGCGTCGCAGAGGTCGTTGAGGTCGGTGCCCTGGAACTCCGTCAGCTCCTCGACGGAGGTCGTGGGCGTGGCACTTCCGGTCATGGCCGCCACCGTAGGAAATTCGCGATAAGCCGAAGGCCCGTCGCCTGGCTCTTCTCGGGATGGAATTGCGTACCCGCGAGATTGTCGCGCCCGACCATGGCGGCGATCGTCCCGCCATACTCGGTGGTCGCGAGCACGTGGCGCGGGTTCGCGCAGCGGATCTCGTAGGAGTGCACGAAATAGGCGTGATCGCCCTTGGCAATCCCCGCGATGAGCGGATGCTCGACCTTGGGATCGAGCTCGTTCCAGCCCATATGCGGGATCTTCAGCGCAGGGTCCTTGGGCTCGAGCGCCACGACCTCGCCGGGGATCCAGCCGAGCCCCGCGGTGCTCTCGAACTCGCGGCCCCAATCCGCCATGAGCTGCATGCCCACGCAGATGCCGAGGAAGGGCCGGCCGTTCTCGATCACGGCCTCCGTGAGCGCCTGCTCCATGCCCGCGACCCCCGCAAGCCCGCGCCGGCAATCCGCGAAGGCGCCGACGCCCGGAAGCACCACGCGATCGGCCTTGCGGACGAGATCGGGATCGGAGGTCACCGCCACGTCGGTGGCGATGGCATGCTCGCGCGCCGCGCGCTCCAGCGCCTTAGCGGCCGAGCGCAGATTGCCGGAGCCGTAATCGATGAGGGCCGTCAACATGGTGGTCGTCACCCATGGCCTTGGCGCCTCACTGTGGCTTTGCGAGCGTGCCCTTGGTCGAGGGCACGAGATGGGATTGGCGCGGATCGATTGCAAGCGCGTCCTTGAGCGCGCGTGCCAGACCTTTGTAGCAGGACTCCACGATGTGGTGGTTGTTGTCGCCGTAAATGTTCTCGACGTGGAGGGTGAGGCCCGCGGACTGCGCGAAAGCCTGGAACCACTCCTTGAAGAGCTCGGTGTCCATCTCGCCGAGCTTGGGCTTGCTGAAGCCGACCTTCCAGATGAGATAGGGCCGGTTCGAGGCGTCAAGCGCCACCCGCGTCAGCGTCTCATCCATGGGGATCAGCGCATGGCCGTAGCGGTAGATGCCGCGGCGGTCGCCGAGCGCCTTGGAAATCGCCTCGCCGATGACGTATCCCGTGTCCTCGGTCGTGTGGTGGAAGTCGATGTGGAGGTCGCCCTCCGCGCGGAGCGCAATGTCGATCAGGCTGTGGCGCGAGAGCTGCTCCAGCATGTGATCGAGGAATCCGATGCCGGTCTTGATGTCGTATTTGCCGGTCCCGTCGAGGCCGACGGTACCGCGGATACGCGTCTCCTTGGTATTGCGCTCGACCGTCGCCTGGCGCGGGGTGGCCGTGGACAAGGGCTGCTCCTTTGGGGTCGGGGCCCCAGGCCCCGGCGGCCGGTCTTTTAGCAAGAAGCGGCGCCGGAGACCAGAACCCCTCTCCCGTCACAGGCGGGAGAGGGGATAAGGAGCGGTTCAGGCCATCGACGTCTGCGTCGCGCGCTCGGTTCTCGGCATCAAGACGCCGAGTACGATCGCGATGATGAGGAGTGCGGGCACGTCGGCAATGAGGTGGCCGTGTTCCATGGGATCGCTCAAGGACTGGACCGCCATGATCCCCGCATGCACGACGCTCGACCATACCGTGAACCAGATGAGGCTCCGGTTCGCATCGGGATTGCGCGCGGCGTTGACGAGGAAGACGCCGAGCGTCGCATAGACGCCGATGATCATCGGGAAGTAATGCGAGTGTCCCTGACCCCAGGTCCAGCCGGAGGGCCAGACCTGGCCCAGCGAATAGACGCCGAAGATGAAGATGAGACCGATCGCGACGAGCGCGATGCGCAGATAGAGCAGTCGGGTTGCCTCTGACATGGGTCGCTCCTCCTGGAACGGTGCATCGCAACCCCGACCGGCGGGGACGATGCGCAGTCGAGACTAAGACGCCGGGGCGGGGCTGCGAAGGTCCGCCCGTCCGTTAGTCTTGCCCGACCGTCCGGATTGGATAAGGTGCTTGCTCGGCCGTCCGGATTCCTTGCTCGGGGTTTCGCAAGGGGTGGTTCGATGGGAGCCGACACGCTTTCCGACGTGCTGCGTACCGTCAGGCTGACCGGCGCGGTCTTCGTCACCGTGGACGTGGCGCCGCCGTGGTCGGCGCCGGTGCCGAGCGCCGCGACGCTTCGCCCGATCATCATGCCGGCGGCGCAGCATCTGATCTCCTATCACCTCGTCACCGCCGGCAGTTGCTTGGCGATCCCGCCGCAGGGCGATCCCGTGCGGCTCAAGGCCGGCGATGTCATCGTGTTTCCAGCCGGCGACCCCCACATCCTGTGCACCGATCCCGCGGTGCCGCAGGGGCGAGCGTTCGACATCCGCCGCGTGAAGCCGGCGGAGCAATGGCCTTTTCGCATCGTCGGCGGCAAGGATGGCCCAGGTCGGCTAGGGATTGTGTGTGGCTTCCTCGGCTGCGACGCGCGCCCCTTCAATCCATTGCTGGCGGCGCTCCCAAAGTTCATGGTCGTGAGCGACGGCAAGGGTGCCAAACACGGCTGGCTCGGTCAGTTCATGGAGCTTGCCGTCGCCGAGGCCTTCGAGAAGCGCGCGGGTGGCGAGAGCGTACTCGCACGCCTCAGCGAGCTCATGTTCGTCGAGGCGGTGCGTCGCCATCTCGAGGCGCTGCCGAGCGAGCAGACGGGTTGGCTCGCGGGCCTCCGCGACCGCTTCGTAGGCCGCGCGCTCACGCTGCTTCATGCCGAGCCCGCCCGTCCCTGGACGCTCGATGCGCTCGCGCGCGAGGTCGGGCTCGCACGATCCTCGCTCGCGGAGCGGTTTCTCCACTTCGTCGGCGAGCCGCCGATGCACTACCTCGCGCAGTGGCGAATGCAGTTGGCGGCAGGATTGCTCTCCGGCGGCAGCGAGAGCGTGGCGGAGATCGCGGAGCAGGTCGGCTACGAGTCCGAGGCGGCCTTCAGCCGTGCCTTCAAGAAGCTCGCGGGTGTCCCGCCGGCCACTTGGCGCCGCAAACGAAAGGCGGCGGCTGGCCCGCCGCGCCCGGTCTCCGTTCCCAACCTCGCGAAGCCTTGATCCGATGTGATCGCCCCAGCGAGCACCGCGGCGTTGCCACGCTGGGGCATGGCTCTAGCTCGCATGGCGAGTCGATGCATCCCGTGCGAAGGAGCATGATCTCATGCCGCAGTTTCGGATCCGAGCGATCCTGCTGGCGAGCCTGCTGGTGGCAATGCTCGCGGGATGCAACACCAATGCTCCCTCGGCCTCGAGCGGCACCCAATACCAACGCGATTCCGAGCACAGCGGCGGCGGCGGTGGCGGCGGTGGCGGCGGCTACTAGCACGACTCGTTGGTTTTGGGGTCGGTCGCGTCAGTTGGCCCAGGGAAAACCGTTTGGGTAGCGCCGCCGCATTTCCGCATTTCCGTCGAGAAAGAACCGCTCCCCCGTTGGCCGCGCGGGACCGATCGAATAGTTGAGCGTGTATTTCCCGGTGGTGCGGAAGCGCGTCTTGCGCGCCAGCAGGGCCTCGCAGAATACGACATCGGGGCTTCGCCTCGCATCCCCCGAGCGGCGGTGCCAGAGCCCGCTGTAGGAGATAGCGACGTCCCGGCGCAGCAGATAGCAGCTGGTATCGACGAGATGCTGTCCGCCGTCCCCGCTCGCGCGGATGATCGATTCCCAGGCGCCGAGGCTGTGGCAATCGTCGCGGGCGAGAAAGCTGCCGTCCGCGCGCACGATCTTGCGCAGGGAGTAGGCCCATTCGAGTCCGAACTCGATCGCGCAGCTCACGAGCGAGGAGACGTGATCCTCATCGAGCCAGTTGTCGTCATCTAGGAAGCTCACGAAGCGGCCGTTCACGAAGTGGATCGTGGCGGCAATGATGCGATGACCGAGGAAGCCGTTGCGCCCGGTGTTCCAGGGGAGTGCCAAGACACTCGTGGGAACCGTCGGCGCCGTGGCGGCGACGATCTCGCGGACCCTTGCCTCGACTTCGGGCCCGTCAGCCACGACCAGATGCTCGATGTTGCGGTAGCGCTGCGCGGAGA
This sequence comes from Allostellaceae bacterium, assembly GCA_035581425.1. GTDB lineage: Bacteria > Pseudomonadota > Alphaproteobacteria > ATCC43930 > CGMCC-115725 > DASZHJ01. The sequence continues at coordinate 18,833 of DATJVP010000120.1, forward strand.
CGCTCCGGATCGCGCGCGCGAGCTCGGGACGTCCGATCGTCGGCGTGATGATCGAAACGAGATTGTATTCCTCCCCGGCGCTGCCGCTAGCTTGAAGCCGGGTCAAATCCTCCTGCGCCTCCTGATGACTGACACGCAGCTCGATCGCGCGAGCGTAGCTTGCCGCCGCCTCCGCGAGACGGCCGGCCGCCGCATGCGCGCGACCCGCGCGATGATGGAAATCGGGATTGTGCGGCTCGAGCTCGATCGCCCGCAGCAGGCTCGCCAGCGCGTCGGCATGCCGCCCGGTGTCGAGCTCGACAAGTCCGAGATGGTAGTAAACCTCGGGGAAGGCATAAAGGTTTTGGAGGAGCCGGCGATAGATCGCCTCGGCCTCGCGAAGCTCGCCTTTGCGGTGGAGGTCGAGCGCGCGATTCCAGGCGGCAACTGCCTCAGGCTCCGTCATCGACTCCTGCTCCTCGCTCATCGGAGCGGTCCGGGCCTCAGCCTTTCGACGGCGACCAGCGATAGACCGTCGTGAGGGTCCCGCCCATGAGTGCCGTACGCTCGCCATCGTTCAGCCGATTGGTATGGAGGAAGGCGTCGACGCCTTGCTTGTAGGTGAGCAGAGCGACGGCGCGTGTCCAGTCCGTGCCCCACATGCAGCGGTCGACGCCCCAGGCGTCGAGGATGCGGCGGATCGGATCCCAGATGTCGCTGTAGGGGAATTTATTGTGCGAGAGCGTGCAAGCGCCGCTGATCTTGATACGGAGATTGGCGTGTTTGGCGAGCGCCAGAACCTTCGGCAGCTCCGCGAAGGGTTCCTTCGGCACCGGCGGCTCGAAGGGCTGCATCAGCCCGAGATGATCGATCACGATCACTGTATCGGGATTGCGCGCGGCAAGCGGCCCTACCTTGTCGAGGAGCCCCCAGCAGAGAATGTTGACGGGCATCGAGTTCCGCGCTGCCGCGGCGAGAACTCGATTGATCCCGGGATCGGCGGGATCGACCGCGGGAAGCCGGTTCAGCATCAAGCGAACGCCGACCGCGCCCTTGACCGCCTTCCATTCCCCGATCCGATCGGCGATGGCGGCATCCGTGGGATCAACGGGCTTCACCAGGGCGAAGCGGCCGGGATGCGCACGTCCGACCTCGACGGCGTAACCCGCGTCGTAGCCGTACATCGAGTAGGGCGAGACCAGAATGGCGCCGTCGACGCCCACGGCATCCATCGCCTTTACCATCTGGTCGCCTGTGACCTCCGCCGGGCCATGCAAATGTCCTTTCCACGGACGTCCCGGATGGTCGCGCTCATAGGCGTGCACTTGGACGTCGATGATCGGCATAGGATCCGCCTTTCCGTTGGCGCAAGGGTCTCACGGCACGATGGCAAAGAACAGGAAGACCGCGAAGATGACCAGATGGACGATGCCCTGGAGCACCGTCGTCCGGCCGGTACCCAGGGTGATGACGCCCGCGAAGAGCGTGAGCGCCAGCAGGATCTCGTCCTTCGCGCCCAGGCCGAGCGCAAGCGGCTGTCCCAAGACGATCGAGACAACCGCGACCGCCGGGATCGTCAAGCCGATGCTCGCGAGCGCCGATCCCAAGGCGAGATTCAGGCTGGTCTGCAAGCGGTTCTCTCGCGCCGCCTTCACCGCCGCCAAGCTCTCGGGCATCAGCACCAGCATCGCGATGACGATGCCGACCACGGCCTTCGGCACGCCGAGCTGGGCGATCCCCTCCTCCACCGTCGGAGTGAGCGTCTTGGCGAGCCCGACGATCGCGACCAGGGCGACGAGCAGCAGGAGAAAGCTGAGCGCGGCGAAGCGCGCCGTGGGCCGCGGCTCCTCGGATGCCTCCTCGTCATGGCCGATGGCGAGAAAATGCTCGCGGTGCCGCACGGTCTGCACGAACACGAAGGAGCCATAGAGCACGAGCGAGACGATCCCGGCGAAAATGAGCTGGGCGGTGCTGAATACCGGGCCGGGTGCGGAGGTTGCGACCGTCGGCAGGATCAGGGTCAGAGTGGTGAGCGCCGCCAATACCGCCAGCGCAGCGCTCGCGCCGTGTACCTGGAACCCCTGCTCGTGGTGGCGGACGCCGCCCCAGAGCAGGCAGAGACCGACGATCCCATTGCAGACGATCATGACGGCGGCGAAGACCGCGTCGCGTGCGAGCCCCGCATTTTCGGCCGGCGCTCCGATCATGATGGAGATAATGAGCGCGACCTCGATCACCGTGACAGCGACGGCGAGGACGAGCGTGCCGAACGGCTCGCCGGTGCGATGCGCGATCACCTCGGCGTGATGCACGGCCGCGAACACTGTCGCCGCCAGAACCACCGCAGCGGCCGCCACAATGACACCGTCGCCGCCGCCGGCGAACTTTGCGAGCAGGACGAGCCAAGCCAATATCGGCCACGCCCATGACCACCAAGGGATCCGCGCCGCTGCCATGCCGGGATTATCCTAGAGCAACTCTCAACCCTAGCATGAGCCGCGCGCGGCTCGCCACCCGAGCGCCCATAAAGCGCGTCTTTGCAGGCGCTTGCTCGTCCCCTGGCTGGGCTTCACTTGATCTTCCCGCCCGATGCCCCAAATTGAGATCCGGCACCGACCTCTCTGCCGCCCCGGTCGCGGTCGCGGCAAAAACTAAAGCCCGGGGCCATCGGCGGCGCACCTCTCCAAACACCATCGGAGCAGACATGGCCGAGCAGCAATTCCGTTTCGAGGACGGAGCGGCATATGAGCAGATGATGGGAGTGTGGAGCCGGCTCGCCGGCGACATCTTCCTCGATTGGATCGCGCCGCGCCCGCGTTTGAAATGGATCGACATCGGCTGCGGCAATGGCGCCTTCACCGAACTCATCGTCGATCGCTGCGCACCGGCGGAAGTGCAAGGCGTCGATCCCTCTGAGGCTCAGCTCGCGTTCGCGCGCAAGCGCCCCGCCGCGCGCCTGGCACAGTTCCATCAGGGCGAAGCGCAGAAGCTCACCTTTGCCGATCGCTCCTTCGACGTCGCGACCATGGCGCTCGTGATCTTCTTCGTGCCGGATCCCGTGAAGGGGGTCGCTGAGATGGTGCGCGTGCTGCGTCCCGGCGGCATAGCGGCTGCCTATGCCTGGGACATCGAAGGCGGCGGATTTCCCTACGACGCCGTGCTTGCGGAGTTCCGCAGCATGGGCAAGACGCCGCCGCTGCCGCCGAGCGTCGGGGCCGCGCGCATGGAGAACCTCCGGAAACTCTGGACCGACGCAGGGTTCCGCGAGATCGAGACGCGCGAGATCAGCGTGCGGCGGAACGTTGCCGATTTCGAGGAATTCTGGGCAGCGGTGCTGGATTCACCGAGCTCCGGCGCGATGATCAAGGCGATGCCGGATGCCGAGCGGGAGCGGCTCAAAGCGGGCGCTCGCGCGCGTCTGCCCGTCGATTCCGCGGGACGGCGCATTTACGCCGGCCGCGCCAATGCCATAAAGGGCCGCCTGCCGGGATGAACGGAGTGGCTTGATCGGGACGGCCTCACTCCCCACATTGGGGCCTGCCCTTCCCGAAAGGCCCCCATGTCCTCTGAACGCGAGCAATCCTGGCACGGCACGACCATCTTGTGCCTGCGCAAGGACGGCAAGGTCGTGATCGCCGGCGACGGCCAGGTCTCCCTCGGCCAGACCGTGCTCAAGTCGAATGCAAAGAAGCTGCGGCGCCTTGGCAACGGCAGTGTGCTCGCGGGCTTTGCGGGCGCAACCGCCGATGCGCTGACGCTTTTCGAGCGGCTGGAGGCGAAGCTCGAGCAGCACCCGGGTCATCTCTCGCGCGCCTGCGTCGAGCTCGCGAAGGACTGGCGTACCGACCGCTATCTCCGCCGCCTCGAGGCGATGATGGCGGTGGCGGACAAGCAGGTGTCGCTGATCCTCAGCGGCAATGGCGACGTGCTCGAGCCCGAGGACGGCATCATCGGGATCGGCTCCGGCGGGCCCTATGCGCTCGCCGCGGCGCGTGCGCTGATCGATGTCCCCGGCCTCGATGCCGAGGCGGTCGCGCGGAAGGCGATGGGGATCGCCGCCAAGATCTGCATCTACACCAACGAGAACATCACCCTCGACATCCTATGAGCACCTCCTTCTCTCCCCGCGAGATCGTCTCCGAGCTCGACCGCCACATCGTGGGCCAAGGCGATGCCAAGCGCGCGGTCGCGATCGCGCTGCGCAACCGTTGGCGCCGCCAGCAGCTTCCCGCGGAACTCCGCGAGGAAGTGCTGCCCAAGAACATCCTGATGATCGGCCCGACCGGCATCGGCAAGACCGAGATCGCGCGCCGCCTCGCGCGGCTCGCGCAAGCGCCTTTCCTCAAGGTCGAGGCGACGAAGTTCACGGAGGTGGGCTATGTCGGCCGCGACGTCGAGCAGATCGCGCGCGACCTCCTGGAGATCGCGCTCGCGATGACGCGGGAGCGGCTCCGCAAGGAAGTGGCCTCGCGCGCGGAGCTCGCGGCGGAGGAGCGCGTCCTCGACGCGCTCGTGGGCAACAATGCCTCGCAGGAGACGCGGCAGAAATTCCGCAAGATGCTGCGCGAGGGCTCCCTCGACGACAAGGAAATCGAGATCCAGGTGCAGGACAGCGGCGGGCTCCCGACCTTCGAGATCCCCGGCATGCCCGGCGCGCAAATGGGCATGATCAACATCGGCGAGGTCCTGGGCAAAGCGCTCGGCGGCCGCACAAAGCCGCGGCGCATGACGGTCGCCGAGAGCCACCGCGTCCTCATCGACGATGAGAGCGACAAGCTCCTCGACCAGGAGAAGGTGACGAAGGAGGCGATCGCCGCCGTCGAGCAGAACGGCATCGTGTTCCTCGACGAGATCGACAAAATCTGCGCGCGGAGCGAGCGCCTCGGCGCCGACGTTAGCCGCGAGGGCGTGCAGCGCGACCTGCTGCCGCTCATCGAGGGAACGACCGTCCCGACGAAGCACGGGCCCGTGAAGACCGACCACATCCTCTTCATTGCCTCCGGCGCCTTCCATCTCGCGAAGCCCTCGGACCTGCTCCCGGAGCTGCAGGGACGCTTGCCGATCCGCGTGGAGCTGAAGCCGCTGACGCGCGACGACTTCCGCCGCATCCTTACGGAGCCGGAGGCGAGCCTCATCAGGCAGTACAAGGCGCTGATCGAGACCGAAGGTGTGACGCTCGACTTCACCCCCGACGCGATCGACGAGATCGCGAGCCTCGCCGAGGAGATCAACACCTCCGTCGAGAACATCGGCGCGCGGCGCTTGCACACCGTGCTGGAGAAACTCCTGGAGGAGGTGAGCTTCACCGCCTCCGACCAGCCCAAGGGCTCGATCGTCGCGATCGACCGGAATTACGTGAACAGCCGCGTCGCTCCGCTCGCGAGAAACGCGGATCTCTCGAGGTTCATTCTGTAGGGTGAGGCTGGAGCAGTGCCCGTGCGTCCTTCGACGCGCTTCGCTTGCTCAGGATGAGGAGCATTGAGCATGCCATCCTCCATTCTTCCTCATCCTGAGCAAGCGAAGCGCGTCGAAGGACGCAGGATAGCCCCACCCCATGCCCCTCTCCCCACTGACCCGTCTTAGAAAGATCTGCCTCGTGCTTCCAGAAGCCGAGGAGCGCGAGACCTGGGAGCTCCCGACCTTCCGCGTGCGCGACAAGATCTTCGCGATGTATGTTGACGACGATGACGATCGTCCCGGCATCTGGTGCAAGGCGCCGCCGGGCAGCCAGATCATTCTCGTCGAGGCCGACCCCGCCCGCTTCTTCGTCCCGCCCTATGTCGGCCACAAGGGTTGGATCGGCATGCACCTAGACCGCCGCGTCAAATGGCCGGAGGTGGACGTGGTCGTGCGACGCAGCTACAAGCTCACCGCACCGAAGCGGCTGCTGAAGGGGATGGAATAGACCCCTCTCGCGGCAACACTACTGGGCCTTGCCCGGCACCCATTTCTTCGGCTTGCCCGTGCGCTTTGCCCGCGGGAGCTTGGCGCTGGCGGGGCCGAAGTTGGCAATGAAAATGGCGTAGCGGCGCTTCAATTCGGCGCGCTGGGCGGGGCTCATCTCGCGGACGGTGAGATGCGAGAGATCGGCTTGGCGGAGGTCGTCGTTGGACATGGGGAGGGGCTCCGGCACGCTATCGGACGAGCCTCGCCGGGAATGCTTAAGGAGCGGTTAGCGGCGCCGACGGCGCGACGGTATGCCCGGAGCGGCCCGGAGGATCGCGAGCATGCGCTCGATCTCTGCGGGCGAGAGCTTGCGGATGCGCTCGGCAAGGAGGTTCGCGAGCTCGGTTGCTTGCGGTGCCAAGCCCGCGGTGTCGACGGTGACGCGGGGATGCGAGCGTCGCGCGAGCGCCACCAGCTCGTCCGCCTCGTCCCAGATGATGTTGAGCTGCGCGCAAAGCGCTACCACCATCGGGTGCGCGGGCCTGCCGCGCCGGCCATGCTCGAGCGCCGAAAGATAGGCGGAGGAAACTCCCAGCGACTCCGCCATCTCCTTCAAGGTCATGCCGCGTTCCGCGCGGATCTGCCGGAGCTTCACGCCGAAAGGCGTCATCGCCGCCGCCTCAGCAGCACGTAGAGCGCGCCGCTGCCGCCATCCTTGGGCTGCGCCCAGGTGAAGGAGAGGATGCTCGGCCGGAGCGCAGCCTCGTTGAGCCAACGCGGCACCGCTGCCCGGAGCACCCCGCGCTCGCCCGTGAGCGAGCCCTTGCCGGTGATGACGAGAACGAGGCGCCGGCCCTCCTCCGCCGCGTGGCGGATGAAGCGCGCGAGCGCGCGGTGTGCCTCCTCCTGCGTCATGCCGTGGAGGTCGAGCCGCGCCTCGATCCCCACCCGTCCCCGGCGGAGCCTTTCCGCGGAGCGGCGGTCGAGGCCAGGCGAATCCCCGGGCTCGAGGCTCGGCAGATGAGCCACGGGCTTCGCTGCCGCTGGCGGCGTGCGGTGCGCGGGCTTTGTCGCGGGAGGTTCCTCGGCGGTCTCCGCAAGGGCGCGCGTCGGCCGCGCCGCGAGCGGCTTCACGTCGCCGGTCGCGCGGCGCCAGAGGTCGCGCTCGTCGCGGCTCGGGTGACGCGGCATTGCGTCAGCGCCCCGTGCCGTCCTCGTCGATGAGGACGATGTGGAGGCAGCGCGGCCCGTGCGCACCGAGCTCGATCTTCTGCTCGATATCGCCGGTGCGAGAGGGTCCCGTGATGAAATTGATGGTGCGCGGCGGCACCGCGGCCGCCTCGCGCAGCTTGTCGAACCCGTCCTCGTAAGTTGCCACCACCTGGTCCGCGCGCAGCACCACGAGGTGATGATCCGGGAGAAAATTGTTGCGCGTCGGCGAGTCCGGCCCCGAGGTCAGCATGAGCGTGCCGGTTTCTGCGACTGCGGCGAAGCAGGCGGTGACGCCCGTCAAGTCGCCGTCCTCCGCGCGCCCGCGGCGGATGTCGAGGAGCGGCCGGTCGCTCCAGGGAATCCCGTCGAGGCGCGGATCCGGCGTCATCACGAGCTTCGCCGGAAGATTCTTCTCCGCTAGATAGTCCGCGACCGCGCTCGGCACTTCCGATGCGGATTTCACACGCACCACCGAGGTCTGCACCTCCTCGGCCATGCGCACGAAGAGCTCGATCCGTCCGCGTCGGTCGAGACTCGCCGCGCGTTTCGGAATCAGATTACGCGCATGCGCGTCGACGCGCGCGGTCAGCTCCGCGCTCTGGCTCTCATCGAGCGGCCCGCGCTTCAGGGATTGCCGGATGCTCCCGAGGATTTGCTCGCGACCGGAGGTCATGCTGCCCGCACCGCGATCCCGCGTCCTTCGACGCGCTTCGCTTGCTCAGGATGAGGAAGAATGGAGGACGTCATGCTCAATTGTCCTCATCCTGAGCAAGCGACCGAAGGGAGCGCGTCGAAGGACGCGGGGCTGCAACCCAGCGCATCAGCGTTTTCTCCCACGACGTTCAGCCCAGAGGCTTTGAAAGCTTCGGCCTTCCGGTGCGGGCATGTCGCGGACGCTCGTCCAGCCGCCGGCGAGCGGCAAAGTGCGGAAACGGCCGCGGCGTTTGCCGGCCCAGCCGAGGACACGCGCCGCCATTCCCGAAAGCGCGTGATAGAGCGCGGGGCGCCGCGCGAAAAAGGCCCAGACCGAGAGTCCCATGCGGTAGGCGGGGGGCGACAGCTTCTTTTCGAACTCGCGCTCGCGCCAGTGGCGCATCATCTTCGGCAACGGGATCTTCATGGGGCAGACGCTCTCGCAGCGCCCGCAGAAGGTGGAGGCGTTCGGGAGATTGCCGGCCTCCTCGATGCCGATGAGACTCGGCGTCAGTACCGAGCCCATGGGCCCCGGATAAACCCAGCCATAGGCGTGGCCGCCGATCGCGGAATAGACAGGGCAATGATTGAGGCAGGCGCTGCAGCGGATGCAGCGGAGCATGTCCTGGAACTCGGTCCCGAGCATGGCGCTCCGCCCGTTGTCGAGCAGCACCACATGATACTCGCCGGGCCCGTCGGTGTCCTCGCTCCGGCGCGGACCGGTCGAGAAGGTCGTGTAGGTCGAGAACTCCTGCCCGGTCGCGGAGCGCGCGAGAAGTCGAAGGATCGTGGCGGCGTCCTCGAGCGTCGGCACCGCCTTCTCGATGCTCGCGAGCGCGATGTGCGCCTGGGTCAGCGTCTGCGTGAGGTCGCCGTTCCCCTCGTTCGTCACGATGACGCTGGAGCCGGTTTCAGCGATGAGGAAATTGGCGCCGGTGATGCCGACATCGGCCGCGAGGAATTTCTGCCGCAGCACCGCCCGCGCCTCGTCGCAGAGCTGGCGCGCGTCCTCGAGCTGGCGCGCGGGGTCGAGCTGCTTGTGACTCTCGCGGAATGTCTCCGCCACCTGCTCCTTCACGAGATGCACAGCGGGGGCGATAATGTGGCTTGGCGGCTCATGGCGGAGCTGGATGATGTATTCGCCGAGATCGGTCTCCACGGGCACGATGCCGTTCGCCTCGAGATAGTCGTTTATCTCGATCTCCTCGCCGATCATCGACTTGCCCTTGGTGACGGTCTTGGCACCGAGGCGGCGGCAGATCTGCAAGATGGTCTCGCGCGCCTCTGCGGGCGTGCGGCACCAATGCACATGGCCGCCGCGCTCCATAACCTTCGCCTCGAAACGCTCGAGGTAGAAATCCAGGTTCGCGAGCGTGTGGTTTTTAATCGCGCGGCCGGCATCGCGCAGCGCCTCGAATTCCGGAAGCTTCGCCACTGCCTCCGCGCGCCGCGCCTGGAAGCCGCGCTTCACCGTTCCCAGCGCTTTCTGGAGAGTCGCGTCGACGAGCGCGTCGTGCACGTTCGATTTGAAGGCATGGCTGGTCGCGAGCATCAGCGCGTCTCCGCGGCAGCACCGATCGGCGCCGCCTCGTCCGTCATGTCCGCGAGCACCTCGGCGACGTGGCGCACGCGGATGCGCGAGCCCTGGCGCTGCAGCTTTCCGGCCATGTTGAGGAGGCAGCCCAAATCGCCCGCGAGCAACGTGTCGGCGCCGGTCGTGGCGATGTCGGCAGTCTTCTCGCGCACCATCTTGTCGGAGATTTCCGGATATTTGATGCAGAAGGTGCCACCGAAGCCGCAGCAGATCTCCGCGCCCGGCAACTCCTTCAGTGTGAGGCCCGCGACCGAGCGCAGGAGCCAGCGCGGCTGCGACTTGACCCCGAGCTCGCGCAACCCCGAGCAGCTATCGTGATATGTGGCCGCTCCCTCGTAGCGCGCGGCGACCTCGTTCATGCCGCGGACATCCACCAAGAACGAGACGAGCTCGTAGCTGCGCATCGCGAGCTGCTGCGCGCGCTGGAACCAAGCGGGCTCCTCCGCGAAGAGCTCGGGATAGTGCAGACGGATCTGGCCCGCGCAGGAGCCCGACGGCGCGACGAGATAGTCGAACCCCTCGAAAGCGGCGATCACCTGACGCGCGAGCGCCTTCGCGTCCTCCCGATCGCCGGAATTGAAGGCGGGCTGGCCGCAGCAGGTTTGTAGCCGCGGCACCTCCACCGTGCACCCCGCCGCCTCCAGGAGCTTCACCGCCGCGAATCCCACCGTGGGGCGGAAGAGATCGACGAGGCAGGTGACGAAGAGACCGACACGCACGGGCTGCTCGGACATCGCCCGACATCTCCTTGGAAGCACGGGAATCGGCTGAGAATGAACGCGCTAGGGGAGGATGGCAAGCAGAGGGCAAGTGACCTCGATAGGGACGGGACAACGCGCCCTGCGTCCTTCGACGCGCTACGCTTGCTCAGGATGAGGACCATTGAGCATGCCTTCCTCCGTTCCCCCTCATCCTGAGCAAGCGACCGAAGGGAGCGCGTCGAAGGACGCAGGGCGTGTCAACAGTGCTCCGCCACGCCTGTCGGCCATGACGCCGTTGGGCTGACGGCTGATTGCCGTCGGCTTCTTCAAAACCCCGCCAACACGATCTTTCCGACTGTGCGGCCGCTTTCGATGCGGGCGTGGGCGGTCTTTAGGGTTGCGGCGTCGATGCGGCCGAGGGTTTCGCCCATGGTCGTGCGAATGAGGCCCTCGTCGACGAGGGATGCGACCTCCGTGAGGAGCACGTGCTGGAGGATCATGTCAGGCGTGCCGAACATCGAGCGAGCGAACATCGCCTCCCAATGGATGGAGACGCATTTCCGCTTGAACGGAAGAACATCGAGTGCTTTGGGATCGTCGATGAGGCCGAACTTCCCCTGCGGCGCAATCGCCTCGACGATCGCCGGCAGATGCCGGCCGCTCTCCGTAACGCCGAAGACATAGTCGACCCCTGGCAGCCCGATCGCGGCGAGCTGCGGCCCGAAGGCCTCGCGGTGATCGATCACGTGGTGCGCGCCGTGCTCGAGGCACCATTGCCGCGTCTCCGGCCGCGAGGCAGTCGCGATCACCGTGAGGCCGGTGAGGCGTCGCGCGAGCTGGATCGCGATCGAGCCGACGCCGCCCGCACCGCCGATGATGAGCAGGCTTCCCGCTTCCGGCGGTTTTCCGATCCGGATGCCGAACCGGTCGAAAAGCATCTCCCATGCGGTAATCGCCGTGAGCGGCAGCGCCGCGGCCTGCGCGAAGGAGAGCGATTTGGGCTTCGTGCCGACGATGCGCTCGTCGACGAGATGGAATTCGGCGTTGGTGCCCTGGCGGAGAATGCTGCCGGCGTACCAGACGGTATCGCCGGGCCTGAAGAGCTGGCACTCCGACCCCACCGCCGCCACGGTCCCCGCAGCGTCATAGCCGAGAATCTTCGGCTTGCCGCGCTCGCCCGCGGCGCGCATGCGTACTTTCGTGTCGACGGGATTGACCGAGATCGCCTCGATCTTGACGAGGAGATCGCGGCCTGCGGGCGAGGGTGTCTCCAGCTCGAGATCGAGGAGTGACTCCGCCTCCGCGATCGGCAGCGAGCGGTAATAGCCGACGGCTTTCATGACTCAGCATCCCTCCAGCGGTCCGGCGGACGGATTTTGAACCACGGCGCGCAAAATTCCTACCCTTGCGGGCTGCTCAAGTCTTGGGCGGCACCGTCTTTGGCAGCAGCAGGAAATATCCGCCGCGAGCGCGCATGGTTCCCGCGCGGCGCTCGGCCTCGGCCCCGTGGCCCCAGAAGACGTCGCCGCGGACGGGGCCGCGGATCGCGCCGCCGGTGTCTTGCGCGACGAGGAGGCGGCGCAGGCGCTCGTCTCCGAGATCGGCATCGACCCAGAATGGCGCGCCCAGCGGCAGGAAGGCGCGGTCGACCGCGAGGCTCCGCCCCGGCGTTAGCACCACCCCCTCGCTTCCGACGGGCCCGTCGCCCTTGACCTCGCGGAAGAAGACGTAGGAGGGGTTGGCGTCGAGAATTTCGGGTGTCGCTGCGGGATGCGCGGCAAGCCAGGCGCGGATCCCCGGCATGGTCGCGTCCTCGCTCGTAAGGAGCCCGCGCTCCACCATCACGCGCCCGATCGCGACATAGGGCCAGCCGTTCTGCCCGTCATAGCCGACGCGCACGACGCTGCCGTCGGGGAGAACGACGCGGCCCGAGCCCTGGATCTGCAGGAAGAACGCCGCCACGGGATCGCCGACCCAAAGGAAGGCGAGATTCATGCCGTCGAGCGCGCCGGCCTCGATTTCCTTGCGCTTTTCGTACGGCCGGAGCCGGCCATTCGTGACGCGGCCCGCGATCCGCTCGCCACGGAGGTCCGGCTTGAAGTCGCCGAGCTCCGCCATGACGAGGTCGGGAGGTCGCTTGAGGAGCGGCGTCTGGAACTCGCCGCCCTTGCTGCGCGCGCCCGGAAGCTCGGGCTCGTAATAGCCCGTGAAGAGCCCCTCCGTCTCCGAATTGTCGGCGACGCGATAGGGTTGGAACCACGTCTGGAAATAGGCCCGCGCGGCCGCCGCATCGCGGGCGTCGACGGCGGCGGCTGCGATGCAGGGTTGCCGCCAGTCCGAGACCTTCCCGCCGACCCCCTCGGGCCCCACGGGGTCGTTGTCCGCAAATTTGAGTCGGCTCGCGCAGGATTTGACGAGGGCGGAAAGCGCCTCGCCCTGGTCGTCCGCCTGCCAGCCCGCGAGATCGGCGTAGGTCGCGGGCGTCAACACGAGCTTCGGGGGCGGCGGCTTCCCGGCACAGGCGGAAAGCACAACCACCGACAGAAGGGTGGCGCTGATTATGGATGCGTTGGATCGACGCCGTGCCGGTTCTGCAACGCGGCTCACGCGCTGCGGGTCGCGACGAGGCGCCAGTTGGGGTCGCGCGAGCGGGTGTCTCGGGCGAAGGTCCAGAGGTCCGTCTTCTCGACGACGCGGTCGGGCTCGCCATCGACGACGCTCCCGTCGGCGGCGCGGGTGACGTTCACCTGATCGGAGACGAACCTCACCGTCACATGCGCAGTGCTGCCTTCAAGACGCGCCTCTGTGAGGTCGCAGCCCTTGACGCTCACGAGGGTCGTCTCGTGCGTCTCCTTGCGAGACTGGCGCTCCTCGATCTCGTGCGAGAAGGCCGCGTAGACGTCATCGCTGAGCAGCGGCTTGAGCGCGGCGGTGTCGCCGTGCGCAAAGGCATTGACGATGATCTCGAAGGCGCCGCGCGCGCCCTGCAGGAACCCACGCTCGTCGAAATTGCGGTCGGCTCCCTTGACAGCGGCAATGCCGCTCGCGAGCGGGGCCGCCTGCGAGGGCGCAGGAGCCGGCGTCGCGGTCGCATCGATGATGGGCCCGCTCGGCGGCGGCGCTCCCGGTACCGGCGCTCCCGGACCGCGGGCGAAGGGATCGCGATAGCGCTCCTGCCCCGTGCGCCGGCCGAGCACGCCGCGCAGCCGGAACAGCAGGAACACCGCGACGGCGGCGGACACCACGATGGAAATGATCTGGAACTCGCCGCCCATGGCGGAGCATCCCTTTAGTGCTGTTGAGCTAGATAAGCACTTTGACGAGAAAGGGCAAGGCGAAGGGGGTTGCGGCCGTCGCCGGCTCTGCTCAATATCCGGGCAAGCATGATCCTGATCCGGCACGGCCAATCGGAGTTCAACGTCGTCTTCGGCGCAACGCGCCGCGATCCCGGCATTCGCGATCCGAAACTTACGGAGGAAGGCCGCCGCCAGGCCGAGGCGCTCGCGGAAGAGCTTGCCGAGCACGGCCTCGCGCGGCTCATCGCGAGCCCCTATCGCCGCGCGCTCGAGACCGCGGAGATCTTGGCGACGCGGCTCGCGCTCGCGATCGAAGTGCAGGCGGTGGTGGGTGAGCGCGCGGCCTTCACTTGCGACATCGGCTCCTCGCCCGCAGAGCTTCGCGAGCGCTGGCCGCACCTCGACCTCGCGCATCTGCCGGAGCAGTGGTGGCCCGATTTCGAGGAGAGCGAGCCGCAGCTTCACCGGCGCTGCGCGCGCTTTCGCGAGCACATGACGACGCAGGCGGATTGGCGGCGGGTCGCGGTCGTGACGCATTGGGGCTTCATCCGCGGCCTCACGGGCCTCACCGTCCCCAATGCCGCAGCGATCCGCGTCGATCCGCACCGCCCGGAGCTCGAGCCCGAGCCGCTGCACATGCCGGCGCCGCCGCGGTAGGTCCGGAGGTTGTACCCTCCGCGGGTTCCGTGCTAGGAGCCTCGCCGGTCAAGGAGCAGGCATCACATGGCAGAGACGAATTCGGGCGAGGCAGCGCGGCCCGCCGACACGAACATTGCGCACCAGCTCATCATCCGCGCGCAATACCTCAAGGATCTCTCCTTCGAGAGCCCGCGCGCGCCGCAGACGCTGCTGATCCAGCAACAGCAGCAGCCCGAGGTCAATCTGAGCGTCGACGTAAAGGCGCGCAATCTCGGGCCCGATACCTTCGAGGTCATCCTCACCGTCGGCGCCGAGGCGCGGCAGGGCGAGGAGCCGGTGTTCCTCATCGAGATCTCCTATGGCTCCGTGGTGACGATCCAGAATGCGGCGCCGGAGCTGGTGCCGCTGCTGGTCTTCGTGGAGACGCCGCGGCTCGTCTTTCCTTTCGCGCGCGCGATCATCGCCAATGCCACGCGCGACGGCGGCTTCCCGCCGCTCCTCGTCAATCCCATCGATTTTGCCGAGCTTCTCCGCCGCGAGCACGAGAAAGCCCTCAAGGAGCAGCAGGAAGCGGCGCTACAGAGCCCGACGGGGACGGCATAAGAGGGCTGTCAGTGGCTGACGGCTGATAGCCGACGGCTCATCCCGTTCACTCCCTCCGGCCGCGCGAGTAGTTCAGGATCTCGTTCACGCCGAAGATCAGCAGCAGCACGCCCGTCACGATTTCGAGGCCGACGAGCACGCGCGCGAGACCGGTGGCGGGTGAGATGTCGCCGTAGCCGACGGTGCTGAGGGTGGTTACGGAGAAGTAGAGACTCTCTGCGAAGGTGATGGGCCGCACCGCGCCGTCGATGCGGAAATGCGCGATCTGCGTGAGCCGGTCGAGCGCGGAGAACACCGCCGCAAAGAGGATCACCACCAGGGAGTAGAAGGTGAGGAAGGCGAAAGCGGGCACGATCAGCCGTGCCGCGCGGCCGAAGAATTCCTCGAACAGGAGGCCTGTGTCGAGGAGGAAGACCGCGACGTCACGGCTTGCGACCAAAACGATCGCGGCGATCGTCCCCATGGCCGCGAGGAAGATCGCGTCGAGGGCTGCGGAGCTCATGCCGGCATCGGGGATGAGGAAGGTGAGCGCGCCCACGATGAAGACCGGCACGAGCCAGATTAGCGCGCGGCCGAAGCGACGCTCCTCGCGCAGTTCCGTCGAAAAGACGATCGCGCGGATGGCGTGGCGTCGCCAGAGCACGCCGAGAAGGAAGGCCACGAGCGGCGCCACGAAGCCCGCAGTCACCACCGCGCGATCGACCTCGCGGAAATGCCCTTCCAGGAAGAAGCCGAAGATCACGGCGTAGATGCCGATGAGATTGGCGAAGGCGAAGCTGAAGAAGCGGCTTCCGGGAAAGGCGACATGGAATGCCGCCACCAGGAGCGCCACCGACCCGAAGAGCACGACGCCGAGATAGAAGCCGAGCTCCTGGAGCGAGAGCGCGATGAGGGCGAGGAGGGCGACGGTGAAGAAGACCGGGCCGAGAAGCCCGCGATATCGCGCTTTCCCCGCCGCGCTCAGCTCAATCCTCCGCCATCCAGAGCGGCGCCCTGAGCTTTGCGAGAAAAGCCAGGTGCCGCTCGAGCTCGGCCGCGCTCGGCGCATGCGGGCGCGGCGGCCGTGCCTGACGCTCGCCCCGCCCACCATCCGCCCGGCCCCCGCCGTCCCCGAGGAATTCCAGCCCGGGCTGCCGTCCGCCGATGAGCTCGAGGTAGACGGCGGCGAGGAGTTCGGCATCGAGACGTGCGCCGTGCTTCCGCCGTGCGCTGAGGTCGATCGCGAAGCGGCGGCAGAGCGCATCGAGGCTCGCGGGGGAGCCCGGAAAGCGCTTGCGCGCGAGCACCACCGTGTCGACGCAGGGAAGATCGAGCGGCGGCAGCTCGCAGCGTGCGAGCTCCGCGTTGACGAAGCCAAGGTCGAACTCGGCATTGTGGATCACCAGCGGATCGCCCGCGATGAAATCCAGGAGCTCGCCGGCAATCTCCATGAAGCGCGGCTTTCCCCTGAGCGACTCCGTGGAGATGCCGTGCACCTCGAAGGCCTCGGCGGTCACTTCGCGCTCGGGATCGACGAGCGCGTGGAAGACCCGGCCGGTCGCGACGTGGTTCATGAGCTCGACGCAGGCGATCTCGATAATGCGATGCCCTGCCACGGGGTCGAGTCCCGTGGTTTCGGTATCGAGGACGATTTCTCGCATGCCGCGAGTCTGCCTGCGCGCGGCGAGCGATTGCAAGCCAATCCTGGCTCTGCGGCGCTAGGCCGCTATGCGGCTCCGCTCATTGGGCCAGCGGGCGCTGCATTCGGCAGGGTGCGTCCTTCGACGCGCTTCGCTTGCTCAGGATGAGGAAGAATGGAGGAGGGCATGCTCGATAGCCCTTATCCTGAGCGCTCGCCGCCTCGTGCTTTCAGCCCGAGAGCCGCACGAAGACGAAGAGCAGCATGTCCACATGCTCGCCGTCGGCCGCGAGCGGGAAGGCGACACGCTCGTAGACGATATGCTCGCGGCCGGGCGTCGCGACGGTGCCGTGGCGGTATTGCGGGCGGTGGCTGCGCAGGATCTCCTCGTAATTCCCGACGATCGACGCGCCTTCCTCGGCAGTGAGGACTTCGTCGGTGAATCGTCCCGTGTGGTCCGCGCCTTGGATGCTCACGACCTCGGTGCCCACGAGCCGGATGCGATAGCGCGCGGGAGCCGGCGCCTGCGGTACCACGTCGAGGAGCATCAGGAAGGGCAACAGGTCCGGTATTTCCAGGGGATCGATGTGCTGGCGGCCCGGAAGCCGCCCCGGCGGCGCTTTCGTCGCGAGATATTCTGCAAGGCGCTGGAAGCGCGCGTGGCGCGCGAGCTCAGGGATCACAGCTAACGATATAGCGCGGCTGCATTTCCCGTGCTAGCCGCGCTTGCACGCGGAGGCTGAAATTCGGTGGCCGGCCGCAAGCGCAGCGCGTAAGACCTCGCGGAGTCGCCGACGGGTGGCGGCTTTGCCGAGGCCTGTCGGGATCACCCAATCCGCACGGCGGCGTTTCTGCGCGTCCGGCACTTGCTGCGCGAGCACCGCACGCAGCCGATCCGCGCTCATGCCGGGGCGGCGCAGCACGCGCTGACGCTGCAGCCACGCGGGTGCGCTCACGACGATAACGCCGTCGACGCGTTTCTCCCCGCCGGTCTCGAAAAGGAGCGGGATGTCGAGAACGACGATGGGCGCGCGCCGGCGGCGGCAGCCCTGCAGAAACCGCCGCTCCGCCGCGCGCACCTTCGGATGCAGGATCGCCTCGAGCCGCCGGAGCGCGACTGCGTCGCCGAAGACGCGCGCGCCGAGGCGCTTGCGATCGATGCGATCGCCAAGGAGCGCTCCCGGAAACTCCCGCGCCACTTCTGCCACCGCGTCGCCGCCGGGACCGAGAAGCCGATGCACCTCCGCATCGGCATCCCAGACAGGAACCTGCATCCTCCGCAGCATCGCCGCGGCCGTGCTCTTGCCCATGCCGAGCGAGCCCGTGAGCGCGAGGACGATCAAGGCTTTCCCGCTGAGGTCCGGTTCAGCGATTGCGTTTGCATAGCCCCCTTCCGGCCATGACTCATCTGATCAAAGCCCCTTCTTCGCGCAGGAACCCCAGCAGCGGCAGCAGCGGCAGGCCGAGGATGGTGAAGAAGTCGCCCTCAATCCGCTCGAAGAGCTGCGCCCCCAGCCCTTCGAGGCGGTAGGCGCCGACGGAGTGGAGCGCGTCGTCGCCCGTCCGTGCGAGATAGTCGTCGAGGAAGGCATCGCTGAACGGGCGCATGGTGAGCGCCGCCCGGTCGAGCGCGCTCCAGAGCCGCCTCCCGTCGCGCAGCACCGCGACCGCGGAGAAAAGGCGATGCGTCCTGCCGCGCAAGCGCGCGAGCTGCGCCCGGGCGGCGCCGAGGTCGAGCGGCTTCTCGAGCCAGTCGCCTTCGCAGTCGAGCATCTGGTCGGCACCGATCACGAAAGCGCGGGGATGCCGGGCGGAGACCTCGGCGGCCTTCGCCTCCGCGAGCAAAACTGCGCAGTCGCCCGCACTTGCGCCCTTCGCGCGGGAGGCCGCGATCATCTCGGTCTCGGGAATGCTCGCGGGATCGACGCAAACGACGACGCCGGATTCCGCGAGAAGACGCCGGCGGGTGCTGCTCGCGGAAGCGAGCACGAGCGGGGGCGCAGCGCTCATGCCTCCTCGCCGTGACGGCGCGCAATGAGCTTCAGGATCGCCGCCGCGGTCTCCTCGATCGAGCGCCGGGTTACGTCGATTACCGGCCAATGCCGCTCCGCGAAGAGGCGGCGCGCCTGGGTCACCTCCGCACGCACGGCCTCGGTGTCGGTGTAATCGGTCCCGGCGTCGGGCTGCTGGTGCAAGAGCGAGAGGCGGTTGCGGCGGAGCTGGATCAGCCGCTCGGGATCGTTGGTCAGGCCGACGACGAGGGGGCGTTCGGCCTGGAAGAGTTCGGGCGGAAGCGGCGCATTCGGCACGATCGGCACGTTCGCGGCCTTGATGCCGCGATTGGCGAGGTAGATGCAGGTCGGCGTCTTCGATGTCCGCGACACGCCCACGAGGATCACATCGGCCTCGTCGAGGCCCCAAGCGGATTGCCCGTCATCGTGCGCGAGCGCGTAGGTCATGGCGTCGATGCGACGGAAATAGTCGCTGTCCAGAAGATGCTGCTGGCCCGGCAAGCCGCGGCTCTTGCGCTGGAGATGCGAGGCGAGAACGCCGATCACGGGATCAAGGACGGGGATCGCGGCGATCTGGAGCTTCCGGCAGCCCTCCTGCAGCACCGAGCGCAGGGTCTCGTCGACAAGAGTGAAGAGGACGACGCCGCGATTTGCCTCGATGCTCGCGAGCACGCGCTCCATTTGCGTCTTGGTGCGCACCATCGACCAGATGTGCTCGACCGCTTCCGCCTCCTCGAACTGCACGAGGCAGGCGCGCGCAACGGAGTGCACGGTGTCGCCGGTGGCGTCCGAGACGAGGTGGAGATGAAAGCGAATGACACTCACGGGATAAGTTGTGGACTCCTGGTGCCGAGGAGGGCGGCGGTCGAATTCATCAGACGCACGCGAAAACCTTGCGGAAGGTTCTTTCGCTGTGGATCGCGATCGAGGAGGGCTGTGCAAATCGGGGTCTCATCGCCGGAAGTGGTATTCTATCCTCGATTCCCACTCTCTGTGAAACACACTCGCTACCGACATCATTGCCGCCGCGTTCCGACAATCCCGCCGAAATCCTTCTCTCTTATCCCCAAGCACTTGCCGGAGCGGTAGCCATCGGCTCAAGGGCTGAGCAACTTCTCATTTACCGATAATCCCCAGCTTTGTATCTCCCCTCTACCTCCTCCTCTTTCTAGATTCTCTTATTTAAGAGATAAGGGAGGTCTGCCGGAAAGGGGTGGGAGTGAGCGAGAAGCCGTTTCTCCGAGCCTTGCGAGGGGAAGTCTCGGCGGTGCCACCGGTCTGGCTCATGCGCCAGGCTGGGCGGTACTTGCCGGAGTATCGTGCCTTGCGGGCGCAGGCTGGGGACTTTCTGCAGTTCTGTCTCACGCCGGAGCTCGCGGCGGAGGCGACGATGCAGCCGATCCGGCGGTTCGGCTTCGACGCGGCTATTCTCTTTGCGGATATCCTGATCGTGCCGCATGCGCTAGGGCAGGAGGTTGGTTTCCGCGAGGGCGAGGGGCCGGTGCTGGGATCGCTCGGCGAGTTGCATCTCGCGGCGGTTTGGGAGCGGGCGGCGCCCGTGTTCGAGACGGTGCGCCGGGTCAAGGCCGCACTGCCGAAGGAAATCGCGCTCATTGGCTTTGCAGGAGCTCCCTGGACGGTCGCGACTTACATGATCGAGGGCGGGAGCAGCCGAGATTTTGCGCAGGTAAAGCGACGCGCATTCACCGACCCCGCAGGCTTCTCCGTTCTCGTGGAGATGCTGATCGAGGCAACGACGCTCTACCTCAGCGGACAGATCGAGGCCGGCGTCGAGGCGGTGCAGCTTTTCGATAGCTGGTCGGGCGTGCTGCCAGAGCCGGAATTCCGCCGCTGGGTCATTCAGCCGACACGGCAGATCGCGGAGACGCTGAAGGCGCGGCACCCGGGCATTCCGCTTATCGGTTTTCCCCGGGGCGCGGGTGTCATGTATGAGGCCTATGTGCGCGAGAGCGGCCTCGATGCCGTG
Organism: Allostellaceae bacterium; assembly: GCA_035581425.1. Taxonomy (GTDB): domain Bacteria; phylum Pseudomonadota; class Alphaproteobacteria; order ATCC43930; family CGMCC-115725; genus DASZHJ01. Next base: position 39,053 of record DATJVP010000120.1, read on the forward strand.
AGTGTCGATGCCACGCTGCCGCTCGGCTGGATCCGCGAGCGCTTGCAGGCGCAACTTCCCGTCCAGGGCAATCTCGATCCGATACTGCTCGTCACGGGCGGCGCCCCGATGGAGCGCGCGGTCCGCGAGATACGGGCGGCATTGGGAGACGGTCCCTTCGTCTTCAATCTCGGGCACGGAATTGTGCCGGAGACGCCGCCGGAGCACGTGATGCAGCTCGTCGAGCTGGTCCGGCGATGAGTCGCACTGCGGTCGTGCTGTTCAATCTCGGCGGACCCGATTCGATCGCGGCGGTGCGGCCCTTCCTCCTCAACCTTTTCCGGGATCCCGCGATCATCCGCTTGTCGAAGCCGCTGCGTTGGCTGGTCGCTCGGCTCATCGTGCGCGGACGTCGGAGGGTTGCAGAGGACATGTTCCGCTTTCTCGGCGGCGCGTCGCCGATCCTCGCGAACACGCGCGCGCAAGCGCAGGCGCTCGAGGCCGCGCTCGGTCCTGGCTTCAAGGTCTTCGTGGCGATGCGGTACTGGCATCCGATGTCGCAGCAGGTCGCAGTCGCCGTGAAAGGTTGGGCGCCGGATCGTGTGGTGTTGCTGCCGCTCTACCCGCAGTATTCGACGACCACGACGGCGTCCTCGATCGAGGCTTGGCACCAGGCCGCGGAGAGGATCGGCCTCCGCGCGCCCACGGACATCGTCTGCTGCTATCCCCGCGGGGAAGGCTTCGTTGCGGCGCTCACGGAGCTGTTGCGCGCGGCACTCGCGGAGGAGCCGCCGAGTGACACGTCGCGCGTGCTCTTCTCGGCGCACGGGCTGCCGAG
>DATJVP010000121.1:0-47390 GCA_035581425.1 Allostellaceae bacterium
CCGCCGACCCGGATCACGGCCACGCCGCCCGCGAGCTTCGCAAGCCGCTCCTGCAGCTTCTCGCGGTCGTAGTCGGAGGTGGTCTCCTCGATCTGCGCCTTGATCTGGCCGATCCGGCCCTCGATGTCCTTCTTCTTGCCGGCGCCGTCGATGATCGTGGTGTTCTCCTTGTCGATCCGGATCCGGCGCGCCTTGCCGAGCATATCCAAGGTCACGTTCTCGAGCTTGATCCCCAAGTCCTCGGAGATGAGCTGCCCGCCCGTGAGCACCGCGATGTCCTCGAGCATCGCCTTGCGGCGATCCCCGAAGCCCGGCGCCTTGACGGCGGAGACCTTGAGGCCGCCGCGGAGCTTGTTGACGACGAGCGTCGCGAGCGCCTCGCCCTCGACATCCTCGGACACGATCAGCAGCGGCTTCCCGCTCTGGACCACCGCCTCCAGCACCGGCAGCATCGCCTGCAGCCCCGAGAGCTTCTTCTCATGGAGGAGGATGAAGGGGCTCTCGAGCTCGCAGATCATCTTCTCGGCGTTGGTGACGAAGTAGGGCGAGAGATAGCCGCGGTCGAACTGCATGCCCTCGACGACGTCGAGCTCGGTCTCGAGGCTCTTCGCCTCCTCGACCGTGATCACGCCCTCGTTGCCGACTTTCTGCATCGCCTTCGCGATCATCTCGCCGATCTCTTTGTCGCCGTTGGCCGAGATGGTGCCGACCTGCGCGATCTCCTCGTTGGTGGAGACCTTCTTGGAGCGCTTCTTCACGTCCTCGACGACTGCCTCGACGGCGAGGTCGATACCGCGTTTCAGGTCCATCGGGTTCATGCCGGCGGCAACGGCTTTGGAACCCTCGCGGACGATTGCTTGAGCCAGCACGGTCGCGGTGGTGGTGCCGTCACCGGCCTGGTCGCTTGTCTTGGAGGCGACCTCCTTCACCATCTGTGCGCCCATGTTCTCGAACTTGTCTGCGAGCTCGATCTCCTTGGCGACGGTGACGCCGTCCTTGGTGATCCGAGGCGCGCCGAACGACTTGTCGAGCACGACATTGCGACCCTTGGGGCCGAGCGTCACACGAACCGCGTTCGCGAGAATGTCGACGCCGCGGAGCATCCGCTCGCGCGCGTCGCCGCTGAATCGGACTTCTTTTGCTGCCATTTTCCTGTTTCCCCGATTGACTTAGGCGGCTTTGCGCTTGGAAGCGCCGCCCTCGATGATGCCGAGAATGTCGGATTCCTTCATGATGACGAGTTCCTCGCCATCGATCTTGACCTCGCTCCCCGACCACTTGCCGAAGAGGATGCGGTCGCCGGCCTTCACGTCGAGGGGATGGAGCTTGCCATCCTCGCTGCGGGCGCCGGGCCCCACCGCGATCACCTCGCCCTCCATGGGCTTCTCCTTGGCGGTATCGGGAATGATGATCCCTCCCGCGGTCTTCTCATCCTGTTCCAGCCGGCGAACCAGGACGCGATCTTGTAGAGGCTTGAATTTCATGAATGACCCTCCCGTTTGTTGGCGGAATGCAATTCCAGGGGGGTGCGTTAGCACTCCCACTGAGTGAGTGCCAACGAGATAGGGGCCATGCGTTTTTCTTTCAAGGCTTGGACGACAGGATTGTTAGCAATCTCGCTGGGTTGCTGCTACGATATTGATTCAGTTAAGTTTTTCTTGATCAATCCCGGCGCAGGATCGAATGATTGGGGTCAGGGTTATTGAGTCGAAGGGAGCTTCCATGTCTCATCTTCGCCTGCAGCTCGAAAGTTACCGCCTGACGACCGCGGAGATCCTCTATCACCTGCCGGACCATCCGGCTTTGCTGCAGAGCTACGTGTGGCAGCAGCTCGATCTGGCACCGCACTACCCGGTGCTGCGACGGTTCCTCGATTTCTGGACCCACAACATCGAGGGCAAGCTCCACTCGGTGAAGGTCGCGCAGACGCGTCACATCACGCCGGGCCGCCTCCGCTACGCCCAAGTCTCGCTCAATCTGCACTGAGCGCCGCGGCGGCTTGGCTCTTGCCAAGCAATGATGCCGCGCGCAAGGTCGCGGCCATCCCATGGTCTCGATCACCTCTTCCCGGCCACTTTCGGCCTCCGAGAGCGCGCCATCGACCTCCGATCGCGCAATCGCGGTGTGGCTCCTTGCATGCTGCGCCATGATCTTCGTGATGGTGGTAATCGGGGGGATTACGCGCCTCACAGAATCCGGCCTCTCCATCACGGAGTGGAAGCCGATTTCCGGCGTGATCCCGCCGCTGAGCGAGGCGCAATGGGCGCAGGAGTTCGAGCGTTACAAGGCGATCCCGCAGTACCAGGCAATTCACGCGGACATGACGCTCGCGGATTTCAAGACGATCTTCTTCTGGGAATGGCTGCATCGCCTCTGGGGCCGATTGATCGGCGTCGTCTTCGCGGCGCCATTCCTGTGGTTCCTCTGGAAACGCCGGCTGCCGCGCTCGCTCGCGCCGAAGCTCGCGATCATCTTCGTGCTCGGCGGCCTTCAGGGCGCGCTCGGCTGGTTCATGGTCGAGAGCGGCCTCAGCGAGCGCATCGAGGTGAGCCAATACAGGCTCGTCGCGCATCTGGCGGCGGCTCTGATCCTTTACCTCGCCATACTCTGGGTGGCTCTGAGCTTGCTGCGCCCGCGGCCGAGCGGCCCCGCCGAGCCGCGGGGATCGCGACTTCGCGCAGCGCTCGAGGCGGTATTCGAACTTGGGCTTCAGGCGATCCTCTGGACCTACTTTATCGGGGGCCTTCAGCGAGGAGAGCCGTTCAAACTTTGGTCCTCGCTTCTTTTCGCGGGTGCGATCATCTGCGCATGGGTCTTCATAGCGCGTCGCACCCGCTCGCAGCCCATCGCACGCTTGCGCCGCGGCGTCTCCTATCTGCTCGCATTCGCTTTCATCACCGTGCTCGCCGGCGGATTCGTGGCGGGGCTGCGGGCGGGTTACCTCTACAACACGTTTCCGCTCATGAACGGAGAGGTGCTGCCGCCGGATTACGCGGCACTGACGCCGTGGTACCTCAATCCCTTCGAAAACCCCAGCGCGGCGCAGTTCGACCATCGCGCGCTCGCGGAGTTGACCTGGTTCTTCGCGCTAGCACTCTGGCTCGCATCGTGGCGATACGATCTATCGCCGGGGGCGCGACGGACGATTCACGCGCTCGCGCTCATTGCGACGATCCAGCTCGGCCTCGGAATCGCGACCTTGCTGCTGGTGGTCCCGATTCCACTTGCGGCCGCGCATCAGGCGGGCGCGGTTGCGCTGCTCACCGCGATCCTTATCCTCCGTCACCACCTGCGCCGGCCGGAAGGGCGTAAATTGGACGCGGGGCCCGCCCCGGCGCTATAGTGCTGGGCGGTATCGGGAGACGAGAAATGGCGGATTTCCCGCGGAAAATCCTCGAGGATTGGCAGGCGCTCGCGGCGAAGGAGCTCGGCGGCACCGCGCCCGAGAGCCTCGTCTGGCAGACGGCCGAGGGCATCGCGATCAAGCCGCTCTACACGCGATCCGATCTTGAGCGGCTCGAAGGCGTTGAGACGCTCCCGGGCTTCGCGCCCTATCTCCGCGGCGTGCGCGCGACAATGTACGCGAATCGGCCGTGGACGATCCGGCAATACGCGGGCTTCTCGACGGCGGAGGAGTCGAACAAATTCTACCGCGAGAATCTGAAGGCGGGGCAGATGGGCCTCTCCGTCGCCTTCGATCTCGCGACGCACCGCGGCTACGACAGCGACCATCCCCGCGTCGTCGGCGATGTCGGCAAGGCCGGCGTCGCGATCGACACCGTCGAGGACATGAAGATCCTCTTCGACGGCATTCCGCTGGAGCGCATGAGCGTCTCCATGACCATGAACGGCGCTGTGCTGCCGGTGCTCGCGGGATTCATCGTCGCGGCCGAGGAGCAGGGTGTGCCTGCGGCGAAGCTCCAGGGGACGATCCAGAACGACATCCTCAAGGAGTTCATGGTCCGCAACACCTACATCTATCCACCGGGCCCCTCGATGCGGATCGTCGCTGATATCATCGAGTACACCGCGAAGCAGATGCCGAAGTTCAACTCGATCTCGATCTCCGGCTACCACATGCAGGAGGCGGGGGCGACCTGCGTGCAGGAGCTCGCCTTCACCCTCGCGGACGGGCTGGACTACGTCCGCGCGGCGCTCTCGCGCGGCCTCGGCATCGACGAGTTCGCCCCCCGGCTCTCGTTCTTCTTCTGCCTCGGCATGAACTTCTTCATGGAGATCGCGAAGCTCCGCGCGGCACGGCTGCTCTGGGCGAAGCTCATGAGCGAGTTCAACCCGAAGAACCCCGCGAGCCTGCAGCTCCGCACGCACTGCCAGACCTCGGGCGTGAGCCTCACGGAGCAGGATCCCTACAACAACATCATCCGCACGACGATCGAGGCGATGGCGGGCGTGCTCGGCGGGACGCAATCGCTGCACACCAATTCCTTCGACGAGGCGCTCGCCTTGCCGACGCCCTTCTCCGCGCGGATCGCCCGCAACACCCAGCTCATCATCGCCGAGGAAAGCGGCATCACTCACGTCGTCGACCCTCTCGGCGGCAGCTACTACGTCGAGAGCCTCACGCACTCCGTGGCCTCGGCCGCGATGGACCTGATCAAGGAGGTCGAGGCGCTCGACGGCATGACGAAGGCCGTCGAGCAGGGCATGCCCAAGCTCCGCATCGAGGAGGCAGCGGCGCGGCGCCAGGCACGGATCGACCGCGGCGAGGAGACGATCGTCGGCGTCAACAAGTACGAACCGGAGGAGACGCCCGCGGTAAAGCTCCTCGACATCGACAACACGCGGGTGCGCGAGCAGCAGATCGCGCGGCTCAGGGCCGTGCGCGCCGCGCGCGATCCCGCGCGCGTCAAGGCTGCCCTCGATCACCTCACCAAGGCTGCGTCGAGTGGGCAGGGGAACTTGCTCGCGCTCGCGGTCGAGGCCTCGCGCGCCCGCGCGACCGTCGGCGAGATCTCGGATTCGCTCGAATCCATCTTCACTCGGCATCGCGCGACCGTCCGCTCGGTCTCCGGTGTCTACGGCGCGCTCTACGAAGGGGACGAGGGCTTCAAGCGGATACAGCGCGAGGTCGAGGCCTTCGCGCGCGCGGAGGGTCGGCGCCCACGCATTCTCGTGGTGAAGCTCGGGCAGGACGGCCACGATCGCGGCGCCAAGGTGATCGCGACGGCTTTCGCGGATATCGGCTTCGATGTCGATGTGGGGCCGCTCTTCCAGACGCCAGAGGAGGCTGCCCGCCAAGCCGTCGAGAACGATGTCCACGTCATCGGCGTCTCGACCCAGGCCGCGGGACACAAGACGCTGGTTCCGGCGCTTATCCAGGCGCTGAAGCGCGAGGGCGGCGACGACATCCTCGTGATCTGCGGCGGCGTGATCCCGCCGCAGGACTACGAGTATCTGCTCCAGGCCGGCGTCTCCGGCATCTACGGCCCCGGCACCAACATCCCGCTCGCTGCGAGCGAGATCCTCGGCCTCATAGCCAAGCGTCGGATGGCCGCATAGCAGCAGAGCGGGCGCGGGCTGTCATCGGCGGCCGTTCCGCGCTATCTATCCCGCCGATGGCCATCCTCTTTCTCATCGTCTTCATCGACCTCGTGGGTTTCGGGTTGGTGATCCCGCTGCTGCCGTTTTACGGCGAGGCGTTTCGCGCCGAGCCCGGGACCGTGACGCTGCTGCTCGCTACCTACTCCTTTGGCCAGTTTCTGATGGCGCCGGTCTGGGGCAGGCTTTCCGACCGTCACGGACGAAAGCCGATATTGCTCGTGAGTCTTGGTTTCTCCGTTGCCTCCTATCTTTGGCTCGCCAACGCGAGCGCGCTCTGGATGCTGTTCGCGGCGCGGCTGCTCTCGGGCGCGGGCGCCGGCAACATTACCGCGGCACAGGCCTACATCGCGGACGTGACGCCGCCGGATCGCCGTGCGAAAGGCATGGGCATGATCGGCGCGGCCTTCGGCTTGGGCTTCACCATCGGTCCCGCCATCGGCGGCTTCATCGCCGGCGATCATCCCGGCATCGCCGAGCTCGCGCAACCCGCCTTCGTCGCGGCCGGACTCTCCGCGCTCGCCCTGCTTCTCACGCTCGCACGTCTTCCCGAGAGCCTGCCGCCGGAGTCGCGCGCCGGCATTTCGCGGCCAAGGCGCCTCGCGCTCGCGCGCGAGGCTTTTCGTCGCCCCGCGCTCCGGCAGCTCATCATTCTGCTCTTTGTTACCATCGCGGCCTTCGCGGGGATGGAGAGCACCTTCGCGCTCTGGGCCGAGCGTGCCTTCGGCTGGGGCCCGCAGACCGTCGGCTACACATTCTTTTACGTCGGCATCGTGCTCGCGGCGATGCAGGGCGGCCTCGTCGGCAAGCTGGTCGAGCGCTTCGGCGAGGCGCGGCTGGTGACGGCGGGAGCGGGGATCATCGCGCTCGGTCTCATCGTCGTGCCGCTCTCGCTTCGCGTGCCGCTGGTGCTTGTCGCGATGGGATGCCTCGCGATCGGCATGAGCCTCCTCAATCCCTCGATCAACGGCCTCCTCTCGCTCCACGCCGCCGCCGACGAGCAGGGCGGTATTCTCGGCGTCGGACAATCCGCCTCGAGCCTCGCCCGCATCGTTGGCCCCGCGGTCGCGGGACAGGTCTTCGATACGCTCGGCAGGAACGCGCCCTATTTCCTGAGCGCTGCGCTCATGGTCGGCGTGACGCTGCTCGCGCTGCGCATCCCTCGCGCGCGTCCCGCGATGCCGGAGGGAGGCGCCGCGTGAGAGACATGCGCCGGGGCGGCACGAGTCCTCAGTCGAGTGTCGGCGACAGCCGCAGCGAGCTGCGTTCGCTTGCGCGCCTTGCGCCTTATCTTTGGCCGAAAGACGCGCCCGATTTGAGGCTCCGCGTCGTCGTGGCGCTGCTTTTCTTGGCGCTCGCCAAGGGCATAAATGTCTTCGTTCCCATCCTCTACAAGCGCGCGGTCGACGCGCTGACGCCGGGGGTCGCGACGGTCATCGCGGTGCCTGTGGCGCTCATCGTTGGGTATGGGCTAGCCCGCGTGCTGGCGCAGGTGTTCGGCGAACTCCGCGACGCGGTCTTCGCCAAGGTCGGACAGCGCGCGGTGCGCCAGATCGCGCTCAGGACTTTCCGGCATCTGCATGGCCTCTCGCTGCGCTTCCACCTGGAGCGGCAGACCGGCGGCCTCTCGCGCGCGATCGAGCGCGGCATCCGCGGCATGGATTTTCTCCTCTCCTACATGCTCTTCAGCGCGATCCCGACGGTGCTGGAGGTCACGCTGGTGGCGGGGATTCTCTGGCACTTTTACGACTGGGATTTTGCCGCCGCCACCTTCGTCACGGTCGTGCTCTACGTGATCTTCACGTTTGCGGTGACGGATTGGCGCGTGAAGTTCCGCCGCGAGATGAACGACCGCGACAGCGAGGCCAACACCAAGGCGATCGACAGCCTCCTCAACTTCGAGACCGTTAAATATTTTGCCAACGAGGAGCATGAGGCCCGCCGCTTCGACGGCGCGCTCCAGGCCTATGAGAAGGCGGCGGTGAAGAGTCAGACCACGCTCGCCTTCCTCAACGTGGGGCAGGGCATCATTATTGCGGCGGGCCTCGTCGTGGTGATGCTCCTGGCGGGCCAAGGCGTTGCCGCGGGGCATCTCACCGTCGGCGATTTCGTGCTGGTGAACGCCTATCTCGTGCAACTTTACATGCCGCTCAATTTCCTGGGCGTCGTCTACCGCAATATCAAGCAGTCGCTCATCGACCTCGAATCGATGTTTCGCCTGCTCGACGTCGAGGCGGAGATTGCGGATGTGCCGGGCGCGCCGCCGCTCAACGTCGATCGCGGCGAGGTCGTCTTCGATCGCGTCTCCTTTCGCTACGATCCGCGACGACCTATCCTCGAGGACGTCTCCTTCCGCGTGCCCGCGGGCGGCACCGTCGCGATCGTGGGGCCGAGCGGCGCAGGCAAATCCACGATCTCGCGGCTCCTCTTCCGCTTCTACGACGTGGACGAGGGGCGCATTCTCATCGACGGGCAGGACATCCGCGGCGTGACGCAGGAGAGCTTGCGCCGCGCCATCGGCGTGGTGCCGCAGGACACCGTCCTCTTCAACGACAGCATCCGCTACAACATCGCCTACGGGCGCCCCGGCGCTGAGCAGACCGAGATCGAGAAGGCTGCGCGGCTCGCGAACATCGGCGATTTCATCGCGAAGCTCCCGGACGGCTACAAGACGCCCGTGGGCGAGCGCGGTCTCAAGCTCTCCGGCGGCGAGAAGCAGCGCGTCGCCATCGCTCGCGTCGTGCTGAAGGCGCCGCGCATCGTGGTCTTCGACGAGGCGACCTCCGCCCTTGACACCAAGACCGAGCGCGAGATCCAGGACAACCTCGAGGCGGTCTCGCAGGACCGCACCACGCTCATCATCGCGCACCGGCTCTCGACCGTCGTGCACGCCGACGAGATCCTCGTCCTGGAGCATGGCCGCGTGGTCGAGCGCGGCGATCATCCAACACTGCTGGCGAAAGGCGGAGTCTACGCCTCGATGTGGGCGCGCCAGCAGGAGGCGGCCCGCGCCGCCGAGCTCGCGGAGGTCGCGGATTGAGCCATGCCGACCGCATCGCCCCTCCCCCCTCGAGTGGGAGGGTAGCGAGAGGGGCGCCACAGGCGGGATACTTTGGCCGCTCCCGCGGGGCGCCCCACAACCTCATCGATCCGCGAGGGGCTATTATCTAGGACATGGGGGCAGCGGCGATCGACGTTTCGGAACTCTCTGGCGCGGTCCGCCGCGGCGACCGCCGTGCGCTTGCGCGGGCGATTACGCTCGTGGAGTCGACGCGCGGGGATCACCGTCTCGCGGCCGAACGGCTCCTGGAGGGTCTCGCGAAAGGGGCAGGCGAGCGCTCGGTCCGGCTCGGCATCTCCGGCGCGCCCGGCGTCGGCAAATCCACCTTCATCGAGGCGCTCGGCCTCCACGTGATCGAGGAGGGACACCGGCTCGCGGTGCTGGCGGTCGATCCCTCCTCGAAGCGAGGCGGGGGCTCGCTCCTCGGCGACAAGACGCGGATGGCGGAGCTGGCGCGGCGCGCGGAATGCTTTATCCGGCCTTCGCCCACGGGCGGTGTCCTCGGTGGCGTCGCGCGCCGCACGCGTGAGGCGATCCTGCTTTGCGAGGCGGCGGGCTTCGACATCGTCCTCGTCGAGACTGTCGGCGTCGGCCAATCCGAGACGGCGGTCGCGGACATGGTGGACATGTTCCTGCTGTTGCTGGCGCCGGGCGCGGGCGACGAGTTGCAGGGTCTCAAGAAGGGGATCGTCGAGCTCGCCGATCTCATCCTCGTCAACAAGGCCGATGGCGACTTGAAGGCGGCGGCGACACGCGCCGTCGCGGAGTATCGCCACGCGCTGCATCTGCTGCGCCCGGCATCGCCGCAATGGTCGACCGAGGTTCGTGCGGTCTCCGCGCTCACGGGCGAGGGAATGGCCGGAGCCTGGGAGATGGTGGAGCGGCATCACGCTGCGATGGAAGCGAGCGGCGAGCGCCTGCGGCGCCGAACAGAGCAGGCGCGCGCCGCACTCTGGCGCGAGATCGGCGAGGGACTCATGGAGGCGTTCAGGGCCGATGCGGCGACCGCTCCGCAGCTCAGAGAGACCGAGGCGCGCGTCGCCGCCGGCGAGGAGACGGCGCTTGCGGCCGCCCGGCGCCTTCTCGAGGCGTTCTTGCAGCGAGGCCGTTGAGCACGCGGCAGAGCCGAATTGCGGGGCTTTCGTGCATGGCCTAGAGTGTCGTCGACGTTTCGACCGAGGCCGCTCGTCCGGAGGTCGCGGGACGACCTCGTGGGGGCACAATCGAAGGCTGCTTCATCGGTGGCTGGAGGCCTCGCCAAAAAAGGAGGCATCAATGCAAGCGAGATTGTTGAAGTTTTGGGCGCTGCTGCTGGGGGTCATGGTGCTGGCAGCGCTCGATGCGGGCGCGGCACGGGCGGACACGATCAAGATCGGGCATTCGACCTGGGTCGGCTACGGCCCGCTCTACATTGCCCGCGAGAAGGGCTTCTTCAAGGCGCATGGCGTCGACGTCGAGCTCGTCAAGGTCGAGAAGCCGACCGATCGCTTCCCCGCGATGATGGCCGGCAAGATCGACCTGATCGCGAGCACGGTCGACACCGCGCTCATCTACATGAAGACGCCAGACCAGTTCCAATACGTCGTGGCGATCGACGATTCCAACGGGGGTGACGGCATCGTCTCCACTAAGGACATCAAGACCGTCGCCGACCTCAAAGGCAAGAAGGTCGCCTTCGCGCAGGGCTCGGTCTCGCAATTCTATCTCGATGTGCTGCTGGACAAGGCCGGCATCAGCGAGTCCGACCTGACCGCGATCGACATGGGGCCGGGCGATGCCGGCACTGCCTTCATCGCGGGCAAGGTCGATGCGGCCGTCACTTGGGAGCCGCATCTCACCAAGGCGAAGCAGAGCCCGAACGGCCAGATCCTGATCGACAGCTCGAAGACGCCGGGCCTCATCACGGACGTGCTGATCGCCGACAAGGATTGGGTCGCCAAGCACAAGACCGAGCTCAAGGGGATCGTCGCGGCCTGGAACGAGGCAGTCGCCTATTACAACGCCCATCCCGATGAGAGCATCGCGATCATGGCGAAGGGCGTCGGCGGCTTCCTCGAGGATCCCAAGGAGTTCAAGGAGACGCTGACGGGTATCAAGTTCTACGGCGCCGCCGAGAACAAGACATTCTTCGGTACCAAGGACAAGCCAGGCCCGCTCACCAACACGGTGCAGCAAGCGATCGACATCTGGACCAAGCACGGCAAACTGCAGGTGAAGACGACGCCGGCGATGCTCATCGACTACGAGTTCGTCACCGGCTGATGCGGTCCTTCATCGAGGCGTATTGCGCCCCGAAACAGGACATCCCACGGCGCGTTTACCTCACGGTGAGCGCGCTCGTGGGGCTCGCGCTCCTCGCGGGCTGGTGTGCTCTCGCCTATAGCGGGCTCGTGCGGCCCGATTTCCTGCCGACGCCGGTCGCGGTGGTCAAAGCAGCGATCAAGGGCATCGAGAGCGGATCGCTCCAAGTCAACACGCTCTTCTCCCTCGGCGAGATCATGGCGGGCTTCGTCCTCGCCTCGATCGTCGCGGTGCCGCTCGGCATCCTCATGGGAAGCTTCAAAGTGGTCGAGGCCGCAATCGAGCCTGTGACCAACTTCGTCCGCTACCTGCCCGTGAGCGCGCTCATCCCGCTCCTCATCCTCTGGGTCGGCATCGGGATCGAGGAGAAGATTTCCGTGATCTTCATCGGGACCTTCTTCCAGCAGCTCATCCTGATCGCGGACGTCTCGCGGCTGGTGTCGCACGATCTCCTCGACGTCTCCTATACGCTGGGCGCGTCGCGCCGCACGGTCGTGACGCGCGTTCTCATTCCCGCGACCATGCCCGGCGTGATGGATACGCTGCGGGTGACGCTCGGCTGGGCCTGGACCTATCTCGTCGTCGCGGAGATCGTCTCCGCCGACAAGGGCCTCGGCTACTTCATCATGAATTCGATGCGCGGCCTCTTCACCGACCGCATCTTCCTGGGGATCATGGTGATCGGCCTCCTCGGCCTGCTCACGGACCAGCTCTTCAAGCTGGGGAAGAACCTGCTTTTGCCCTGGGCCGCCGGCCGTTAGGCTGCAACGCGAGGACCGCATGCTCAGAACCGGCGAGCAGTACTTGCAATCCCTGAAGGGCGCCGCGGGACTGAGCGGTCGGGTGATGCAGCGCTGAGGAAGATGCGGGTGGGGCGGCGCGCGAAGCTGGTGATCGACAATGTGGCGCTGCGCTTCGAACCGAAGCGCGGGCCGCCTGTGACGGCTCTCGACAACATCTCGCTCGAGGTCGGCGAGAACGAGTTCTCCGTGATTGTCGGTCCTTCGGGCTGCGGCAAGACGAGCCTGCTGCGCCTGGTAGCGGGTCTCATTAAGCCGACGGAGGGCGCGATCTTTCTCGACGATGCCCAGGTCACGGGGCCCGGCAAGGACCGGGGTATGGTGTTCCAGTCCTATACGCTCTTTCCCTGGCTCACAGTGCAGGACAACGTCGAGTTCGGCCCGCGGATCGCCGGCTTGGCGCCAGAAGAGCGCCGCGACATATCTCGGCGCTTCCTCGCGCAGGTGGGTCTCACGGGATTCGAGCGCGCTTATCCAAAGCACCTCTCCGGCGGGATGATGCAGCGTGTGGCGCTCGCGCGTGCGCTCGCGAACGATCCGGAGATTCTATTGATGGACGAGCCCTTCGGCGCGCTAGACAGCCAGACGCGCGCACTCATGCAGGAGATGCTGCTGGAGATCTGGCAGCGCTCCAGCAAGACCGTGCTCTTCATCACCCACGACATCGACGAGTCGATCCTGCTCGGCGACCGCGTCTACGTCATGACCGCGCGCCCCGGTCGGATCAAGGAGATGGTCGAGATCGACATCCCGCGCCCGCGCACCGTCGACGTCCTCACCAGCCCCGAATTCATGAGCATCAAGCGCCGCATCATGCACTCGATCCACGAGGAGGCGACGAAGGCGCTGGGGTGACCCTTGCCGCTCCTGCAGAGCCAGCCATCGACTTATATCGAACCGCGGTCATGGACGCGTTCCTCTGCGCGGCGGCGGAATCCGCGGCGTTGCGGGAGCATCGCAGACGTCGGCCGCGATCCGCGGGGCCTCGGTGCGGACCATGCCGATGTCCTTGAGAATCTCGTCGGGTAGCTCCCGGAAATAGCGCTCCGCGTGCCGCTGTCGGATTCGCGAGGCCAGGCGACGCCAGAAGAGCCCCAATCGCTTGGCGAGGACTGCAGTGAGATATCGGAGCGACCAATGAAATGGCGGTGACTTTTCGGCGTTGCGGGTTGCGACGGCGGAGGCGCTGCGCAAGGTCGTCACTCGCGTCGCCGTCCTCGATCGCGCGTGCCCGTTCATTTTCCCACGCATCTCTCACTCCCACTTGAAATCGCGAGGGCGACCTCTGTCGCTTCGCGATCCCCAAACTAGTGTCGGTGAGCCGGCACGACTACGCCGGGAGAATCCATAAAACGACAATTCTCGTTCGGCGACGCGCTCGATGCGCGTGCAGATCGATATTTTTGCGATCCAAAGGAAAATTTATTTATCGTTTGATCACATTGGCGTGATCTTCGTCGGGCTTTCGACGACGTCGATTGTTGTGCCGCCTCTGCTTTATCGGCGCGACCGCGGCGATTCGCCGAAGGGCCGGTCGACCATCCGCCGCTGCTCCGGCGTAAGCGACCGATAGAGTGTTTCCAACGGCTGGCGCGTCGCCTGGAGGCCGTCCAAGCGCGTCTGCAGGAGTTTTTGGATGCGATCGCGGCGCTGGAGCGCCGTCAGGTCCGAGCCCGGTGCGATGGTGTTCTCCGCACAGGCCTGCCGCTGCTTGCCGGCCGCGTCCAACATCGCTCGCTGATAAGCGTCCCATAGCGGCTGCTGTTGCGCCGTGAGGTCGAGCTCGGCGCCGAGATAGGCAAGGAAGCCTGCCTCGCGGGCATAGCGCTCCCTGCAGCGCTGCTCCGGGGTCGTTCGGACAAACCGCTCCATCATGTGGCGCCGCCAATCGCCCATTCCATGTCGCATCGGCCCATTCGATGGGGGATCGGAAGAGGTTACCGATGCTGGCGTGTTCGGCTCTGAGGCGGGGGACTCCTGACCGAATGCCGCCGCCGCGAGAAGGATGAGGCCGACGGCCAAGCTGATACCGGGCAGCCATCGCTCCAGTATTTGGCGCTCCATGACGAACCCCATCAAATCCGCTCCCATAAGGCCATAGGCGGCGACCTGTGCCTGACATCCCCGCGAGCATTCGGCCACTTGCGGTTGAGCCGGCGCCTGGCTTCCCGGTACTCCGGCGCGTGGGAGAGGAGGGGATGCTTCGGCCGTGCTTCTCCTACTATCCGAATAAGCGCGCCAACGGATCTTCTTCGGGGAAGCCGAGTGCCCAGCATTCTTGCGCGGCCGTGTCGTCGGGGGCCGCTACTGCTGCTAGCGATCTTTCTGATCGGCGCTCCGGCGCCGGCGCATGCACAGAGCGGGCGTGGGCACGCCGGTCGGCAAAAGACCCAGCAACCGACACAACAGCCCTCTCAGTCGGGAACGCCGTCGGCGCCGGAGGCAAAGCCGGGACCGCGGTTGGAAGCGGGCGCGATTTTCTGCCAGTCGCGCGACGACCTCGTCCGCTATCAGGCTGCGGTGAGCGAGGGAGCGAGCCCCAAGGCCGAGGGAGGTCCTCCGCAATGTCGGAGGCTCGAGAAGCCGGTCGGCGTCCAGATCCTCGATCGCGATGGACCTTCGCGCACACAAATTGCCACTACGGACGAGCCCAAGCTAACGGGCTGGACCAACGCCTATCTGCCGTAGATCAGCGATTCCCTCGTCGAGCCACTGACTCCGCGACGACGCAGAGAATCTCGTACATCAGCGTTGCTCCCACGAGCGCGGTATTGCCGCTGGGATCGAAGGGCGGCGCCACTTCGACCACGTCGCCGCCGACGAGGTTGAGGCCGCGGAGCTGGCGCAGCATGATCTGTGCCTCGACGACGGTGATGCCGCCGCATTCGGGCGTGCCGGTGCCGGGCGCGAAGACGGGGTCGAGCCCGTCGACGTCGAAGCTGATGTAGGTGGGCCCGTCGCCCACGATGCGGCGCGCCTCCTCGATTACGGATTTGGGGCCTCGCTCGTAGAATTCCTCCATGTAGACGACGCGCATGCCGCTGTCGTGACTGAACTTCCAGACGTCGATGTCGTTGAGCGGACCGCGGATGCCGATCTGGATCGTGCGCTTGGGATCGAGCAATCCCTCCTCGACCGCGCGGCGGAAGGGCGCGCCGTGATGGAATTTCGAGCCCAAATAATCGTCGCCGGTGTCGCAATGCGCATCGAAATGCACCATGCCCACGGGGCGCCGCTTGGCGATGCCGCGCATCACCGCGAGCGTCACGGAGTGATCGCCGCCTGCGGAGATCGGCACCACGCCGGCGTCGTCGATCTGCATGTAGAACGCCGCGATCTCGTTGAGGGCGCCAGTGAGCTCGAAGGGCTTCTCGACCCAGGCGTCGCCGACATCGCCGACGCGGCAGAGCGCATAGGGGTCGATGCGCGTCGCCTGGTTCACCTTGCGCATCAGGCTCGACTGGTTGCGGATCTCCCGGGGACCGTGCCGCGCGCCGGGACGGTTGGTGACGCCGCCGTCGTAGGGAATGCCGACGAGCGCGATGTCGATCGTCGAGAGGTCCTCGACGAAGGGCGCACGCATGAAGGTAGGTATCCCGAGATAGCGCGGGCGCACCATGGGATCGGCGAATTCGGGGTAGGTGAAATTTCGCTTCATGGCGTCAGGCGTTCCCATCAGAATTGCGGGGATCGTTGTCTCTTTTCAGCATACGCTCGGCATCCGTCGGCCGGGAGGGGAATATGAGCGCGGCGCCATCGACCGCCAATCAACGCGTGGTGCGCGCACCGCGCGGGCCCGAGATCACCGCCAAGAGCTGGCTCACGGAAGCGCCGCTCCGGATGATCATGAACAACCTCGACGCCGAGGTCGCTGAGAAGCCGCAGGAGCTCGTCGTCTACGGCGGAATCGGCCGTGCCGCGCGCGACTGGGCGAGCTTCGACTGCATTGTCGCCTCGCTGCGGACGCTCGAAGGCGACGAGACGCTGCTGGTGCAATCGGGCAAGCCCGTAGGCATCTTCCGCACCCACTCCGACGCGCCGCGCGTCCTCATCGCGAATTCGAACCTGGTGCCGGCCTGGGCGAACTGGGACCACTTCAACGAGCTCGACCGCAAGGGTTTGATGATGTACGGGCAGATGACCGCCGGTTCCTGGATCTATATCGGGAGCCAGGGGATCGTGCAGGGGACCTACGAGACTTTCGTCGAAGTGGGGCGCCGCCACTACGGCGGCGATCTCTCGGGCAAATGGATTTTGACCGGCGGGCTCGGCGGCATGGGCGGAGCGCAGCCCCTCGCGGCCACCATGGCGGGCGCCTCGCTGCTCTCGGTCGAGTGCCAGCCCTCGCGCATCGAGATGCGCCTCAAGACGCGCTACCTCGACCGGCGCGCCGAGAGCCTCGACGAGGCGCTCGCGATGATGTCCGCGGCGTCTAAGGCGCGGAAGCCGGTCTCCGTCGGTCTCCTCGGCAATGCCGCGGAGGTTTTTCCAGAGCTCGTGCGGCGGGGAGTTCGTCCGGATGTCGTCACCGACCAGACCTCCGCGCACGATCCCGTCAACGGCTACCTGCCCGCAGGCTGGAGCATCGCGGAGTGGGAGGAGCGACGCGCGCGCGATCCCAAGGGCGTCGCCGAAGCCGCCAAACGCTCCATGGCCGAGCAGGTGAAGGCCATGCTCGCCTTCCATGCCATGGGCGTTCCTACGCTCGACTACGGCAACAACATCCGCCAGATGGCGCGCGATATGGGGGTCGAGCACGCTTTCGACTTCCCGGGATTCGTGCCGGCCTATATTCGGCCGCTCTTCTGCCGCGGCATCGGGCCCTTCCGCTGGGTCGCCCTTTCCGGCGATCCCGAGGACATCTATCGCACCGATGCCAAGGTGAAGGAGCTGCTCCCGGACCAACCGCACTTGCATCACTGGCTTGACATGGCGAGGAGCCGCATCTCCTTCCAGGGCCTTCCCGCGCGCATCTGCTGGATCGGGCTCGGCGACCGGCACCGGGTGGGCCTCGCCTTCAACGAGATGGTCGCGAGCGGCGAGCTCAAGGCGCCGATCGTCATTGGCCGCGACCACCTGGATTCCGGCTCCGTTGCGAGCCCTAACCGCGAGACCGAGGCGATGCGCGACGGCTCGGACGCGGTTTCGGATTGGCCGCTCCTCAATGCACTCCTGAACTGTGCGAGCGGTGCCACCTGGGTTTCGCTCCATCATGGCGGCGGCGTCGGCATGGGCTATTCCCAGCACGCGGGCATGGTGATCGTCTGCGACGGCACGCGCGAGGCCGCGCGCCGGATCGGGCGCGTCCTGTGGAACGACCCCGCCTCCGGCGTCATGCGTCATGCGGACGCCGGCTATGAGGCCGCCCTCGCCTGCGCCAGGGAGCAGGGGCTCAACCTGCCGTCCTTGACGGGCTAGGGGCCCTTGGCTTAGAAAGCGCCCTCCGCGCCCGGGCCTCCCGGGCGTCATTCCGCTAAATTCGGGTGTTACCATGGCTAGACGGTGCGCGATCACGGGCAGGGGTGTTCAGGTGGGCCACAACGTGAGCCACGCCAACAACAAGACCAAGCGCCGGTTCTTGCCAAATCTGCAGGTGGTCTCGCTGCTTTCGGACGCCCTCGGCAGCGCCGTGCGGGTGCGCCTCACCGCCTATGCGATCCGGACGATCGAGGCCAATGGCGGGATCGATGCCTATCTCCTGACGACCTCGAACGCGAAGCTTCCCGAAGAGGCCCGGCGCCTGAAGCGCCGCATCGAGCGCGCGGCCCAGCGCAAGGCCGCCGCCGCGGCCTAGCCGACGATCGCCGCAAGTGCGGCGAGGAATTTCCGCAAACTCTCCTCGACGGTCCCCGTCGTCTCGATCCGTATCACGTTGACGCCGGTGACTGCGACCGCGCCCGAGCGCGCGAGCCGCGCCGCGATGTCTGCGGCGTCCTCGCGTCCCCGCGCGGCGAGACGCTGCGCAAGCACCTCGATCGGCGCCGTCACCTCCACGATCGCAAGTGGCCGATAGCGCGTCCGCGCTTCCGCGAGGATCGAGCGCGAGGCATTGACGACGACGTGGCGACCCTGCGACAGCTCCGCGTCGATCCCCGCGGCGATCCCGTAGCGAAGCCCATGCGCGTCCCAAGAGAGCGCGAAGGCGCCGGCGGCTTCCGAGGCGGCGAATTTTGCGGGAGTCGTCGCCTCGTGCTCCTCGCCGCCGGCCTCGGCTGCGCGGGTGATGACACGGCGAGGAAAGACGAAGCGGGGATCGCCGGCGAGCGCCTCCCGCGCGCCCTCGATGAGCGTGTCCTTGCCGGAGCCGCTCGGGCCCACGACGAGGATGAGCGTGCCGCGTCGCTCAGGACGGACCGGATCCGCCGAGCCCGACATTGTCTTGCATCCGTCGCATCGCCGCCATGAGCCACTCGATCTCCTGCGGCCGAAGACCCACGACCGCCGCCCGGTATTCCTCGACCGCGAGCGGGACGATCTCCTCGTAGAGGGAGCGGCCTTTCGGGGTGAGGCGCACCTCGACGAGGCGCGAATCCCGGCGCGACATGCTCCGGCGCACGAGGCCGCGCTCGCCCATGCGCGCGAGGAGCCGGCTCAGCGTCGCCTGCGGGATCACCGCGAGCTCCGCGAGCACGCTCACGGTCGAGCGATCGTGTGCCGTGAGCACCGCGAGCACGCGCCAATGCTCGAAGGTGAGGCGCCGGCGGCGAAGCTTGGCGTCGAGGTTGCGATTGAGCCGGCTTACCAGGCGATTCATGAGATAGGGCAGCAGATCGTCGAGAAGCGGCAGCGGCTCGACGTCGTGGGCGAGAGCGCGGGAGACGCTCATTCCGCGGCTGCCTTCGTGATCCTCGATCCCTCGGCCGCAAGCGCCGCGTCGAGCGCCCGACCTTCGGGATCTTGCAGCGCTGCCTCGCGGGCACGCTTGACCCGCGCCGTCGCTTCCGGACCCGGTGCGGCGATCGCGGGCTCGATCGCCTCTGCGAAGAGCCGCTCAAAGTTTGCACGTCCCCGCCGGTGTGTATCGCCATAGCCCTTGAGAAGCCGCGCGGTCGCGACGATCTCGCGCGCGAGCCCCTCGTCGCGGGCGGCGGCACGCTCGATCGCCTCGAGCCAGCGCTCGATCGTCGCCTGCTCCATCGCATAGCGCAGGCTCCTCGGCCGAAGGCCCCGCATCCGCGCGAGGAGCCACAGGCGGGAGAAGCCCCAGATCGTCGTGGTGCGCAGCTCCATCGGCATGCGCAGCCGGTCGAGGCGGTTCTTGCGCTCGCCCCAGCGCAGCAGCGCCGCGCCAAGCCCGCGCGGCAGGATCGCCGCGATCTCCTCGATGCCGGGCTTCAGGAATTCCGTGACGTGAACGGGCTCAGCCGGCCTCGCACGAACCTCCGCACGCACCGTTTCGATGCGTGCCCGCGCGGTCTTGAGCTGCGCCACGCGGATCACGTCCTCATAGGCCATCCAGAGCGCGAGCTGGCGCGCGACCTCCGGCGCCAGGACCGGTGCGACCTCGGCGATGCGCGCGAGCCGGTCGAGATAGAGTCGGGCATAGGTTTCGCTCTGATACTCTGCGAGGCGGCGCACGCCCTCCGCTGCGATGGGCCGTGCGGCCGCGGGAAGGCCAGCCACGGCCTCGGTCGTGACGGTCGGCGCGCCTGACGCGTGCGGCGGTTCCGTCGCCGCCTCCGGGGGTGGGTTCTTCGCGAGTTCCACCCCCGCGGCGAAGCCCCGGAGATTCGCCTCGACCGCAATGCCGGAAACGCGGATCGCTTCTTCGAAGAGGGCATGCGGAATCGGCAACACGCCCGACCCTGCAATCGCACCGAGCAGCACGGCGTTGAGCGGCTGTCCCCGGAAGGATTTGTCGTGGCTGGCATCGAAGAGGATCGCCCGCTTCGCGAGCGCGCGGGCCGCCGTGAGGATGGGCTCGCTCTTGATGCGTCCGTCGCCCATTGCGGCCTTCTCGACGACGGCGTAGACGCGGTGCGTGGCCGCGATCAGCGTCGTCTTGTCCGGCGACACATAGCCGTTCTCGAGCGCGCGTCCAGCCTCGACGAGTTCGGTGACGACGACCATGTCGACGTCACCGGGGCAGGGGTAGAGCGCCATCAGCGGCCGCTTGCCGGCGAGCGCGGCGTTGGTTTCGGGATGGATCTCAACATAGTAGGTGGTGGCGCCCGTGCGCTGTGCGACGCCGGGGATCGAGGTGCTCTGCACCGGAAGGTCGGCCGCGCTTGCTGCTGCGACGAGCCAATCCGTGAGCACGCCGCCGCCTTCGCCGCCGAGCGCGCCGATGAGGACGGAGAGAGGCCGCGTCGCCATGATGCCGGTCACGCGGCGAGGCGCTGGAGCGCGCCGATCGCCGCTTCGCGCAGCCGCCAGACCAGACGATCCCAGAAGCCGGGATTGTGCACGACCTCCGCGCGATAGAACGACGGACAGAGCGCCGCCGCCTCCGCGACCTCCCCGCAGAGGCCACAGCCCACGCAGTCGTTGTTGACGTGCGCGACGGGATCGATCTTCAGCGGATCGCTCGCGGGTTTCACGGTGAGCGAGGGGCAGCCGGACAGGCGGATGCAGGAATGGTCGCCCGTGCAGACGCTCTCGTCGACCCCGAAGCGCGTGCGCACGGTGCGCTTTCCCGCCTCGAGCTGCGCGCGGAACCATGGACGGAAGCGGCGCTGGCGCGCGAGCTGGCACTCGCCTTCGGCTATCACGACCTTGAGGCCCTTCTCCGGGCTCGTCATCGCGCGGCGTAGCGTCGCGAGCATGGTGCCGACGCTGTATGAGCGGACGGTCTTGATCCAGGAGACCCCGAGCGCAGTCAGCGCCTTCTCGATCGAGAGCTTGTGTCGCGGACTCGCGGCGGAGGAGGGGATGAGCTGTTGTCCCGTCGCGGAGGTGTAGCCATTGTTCACGACCAGGAGCACGCCGTCATAGCCGTTGAAGAGCGCGCCCATGACGCCGCTGGTGAGCCCGTTATGCCAGAAGCCACCGTCGCCCATGATGCTCATGACGCGCTTCTCGCCGAAGGCCGGCGCCACGCCCGTCGCCGAGGCGAGGCCGAGCCCGTAGCCGAGTACGGAATTCCCGAGATTGAAGGGTGGCAGCGTCGAGAAGGTGTGGCATCCGATATCGGCCGCGATGTGGATGGGGCCGACTTCGCGCTCGAGCAGCTTGATCGCGCTGAAGATGGGACGCTCGGGGCAGCCCACGCAAAAGCCCGGGGGCCGCTTCGGGACCGGCGCGCCCATCGTCTCCTTCGCCTGGCGCTTGAGATCGGCGACACGCGCGATCGTCCGGCCGACCCGGGCGAGTTCGACACCTTTGGGCACCGCACCCTCGACGAATTTCGCGACGCCCTCGAGCACGACATCGGCCGTGTACTCGCCGGCCATCGGGAGCACCTTCTTGCCGATGATCGTCGTGTTGAGATCGGCCTTGCGCAGGAGCGCGTTCACGGCCTCTTCGAGATAGTCGGGATTGCCTTCCTCGACCATGAGCACTGCGCGCTTCCCCGCGCAGAAGCCCGTGACCTCCTCCGGCACCAACGGATATGTCACGTTGAGGCAGAGGATCGGAATCGAGGGATTGCCGAAACTGTCGGCGAGCCCGAGCTGTTCGAGCGCGCGCAGCAGCGTGTTGAAAATGCCGCCCTGCACGATGATCCCGACCTCGTCGTGAACGCCCGCGAAGACCTCGTTGAGCTTCTGGCTGCGGATGAAGTCGAGCGCCGCCGGGAAGCGGTGCTGCACCTTGTGCTTTTCCTGGAGGTAGGTCGCAGGCGGCAAGCAGATACGGTTGTAGTCGAAATCGGGCTTGGTCAGGGGATTGCGGGGCGAGATCGCCGGCGCCTTGTTGCTCTTGGTCGCGAAGCGGCCGTGCACATGGCAGGCGCGAATTCGGAACTCCATGATGACCGGCGTGTTCGAGGCCTCCGACAGCTCGAAGGCGCGCTCGATCAGCTCAACAACGCGCGCCTGGTCAGGCCGCGGATCCATGAGCCACATCGAGGATTTCATGGCGAAGGCATGGGTGCGCTCCTGGATGATCGAGGCGCCCTCGCCATAATCCTCGCCGACGATGATGAGCGCCCCGCCCTTGACGCCCGCGGAGGCGAGGTTCGAAAGCGCATCCGAGGCGACGTTGGTGCCGACGACGGATTTCCAGACTGCGGCACCGCGGAGTGGGTAATTGATCGAGGCCGCGAGCATCGCCGCCGCCGCCGCCTCGTTGGGCGCGGGCTCGAAATGGACGCCGAGCTCGTCGAGGAGACCTTTGGCGTCGTTGAGCACGTCGATCAGGTGCGAGACCGGCGCTCCCTGATATCCCCCGACATAGCTCACACCCGCCTGCAGCAGCCCCTTGGTGATCGCGAGGATGCCTTCCCCTTCGAACACCTCGCCGTCGCCCCGGCGCAGCAGCTCGACTTCCTTGGCAAAGCTGCGTTCCATGCCGCAACTCCTTGTTCTATGCAGTTGCATAGTTTGGCGGCTGAGCCGCCGACCGGTCAAGCGCCGAGCCCAATCCGCGTTCCCGCATGGCTTACGACGCGCCGCTCGAGATCGATGCTCATGAGGTCCTCACCCACCAGCACCGGACCCGCATAGGCACGTCGCACCTCCGCGAGCACCCGGTCCTTGTCGAAGCGAGTGGGGACGAAGTGATTGAGCATCAAGCAGCGGATACCGGCTTTGGCGGCGATCTCGCCCACATCGACCGAGGCGGTGTGGTAGCGCGCGACGTTGTCGATGCCTTCCTGGGTCCTGATGCCGGGCTCGGGCTTCATAGCCCCGTGGACGAAACATTCGTGGACGAGGAGCTCGGCGCCCTTTGCGGCCTCGACGAGCGCGGGGCAGGGTGCGGTGTCGCCGCTGAATACCGCCCGCAGGCTGCCTGTCTCGATGACGAAGCCGAACGCCTCGCGCACCGGGAAGTGATCGACCGCCACGGCGCGCACGACAAGTTCGTCGAGGCGCAAGATTTCGCCGGGCTCGATCTCCGTGACCTCGACCTCGAGCGCCGCGATCGAGGGCCGCATCTCATGTGCGATGCGCTGCTCTAGCTCCGGGCGCCAAAGCGTCATCAGCCCTTCGACGAACCGTCGCGCGCCCTTGGGCCCAAAAACCTGCTGCGGGCGGTTGCGGCCCTGATGCCAGCTCGAAATCACGAGCTGGAAGAGATCGACGATGTGGTCGGAGTGGAGGTGCGTCAGCAGCACCGCATCGAGGCTGCGTCCGCTGCTTCCGGCGGATATGAGCCGCTGGGTCGCGCCGGAGCCCACGTCGATGAGGAGCTGCCGCTTGCCCGCGCGCACGAGGCTCGCGGGGCCAAGGCGGTCGGGATCGCATTGCGGGCATCCCGTGCCGAGGAGCGTCACTAGCACGGCGCTTCAGCCTCATTCCGCCGCGAGCGGCGGGCGCGGCGCGGGATGGCTCTTCTCGAAGGCCCGCATCGCGCGCAAGACCAGCCCGTCCGCATAAAGCGGTCCCACGATTTGCAATCCGATCGGCAGACCATCGCGAGTGAGGCCGCAGGGCACGCTCCCAGCCGGCTGGCGCGTGAGGTTGAAGGGATAGCTGAAGGGCGTCCAATCGATCCATTCACTTTCGCGCGCGGGATCGCTCAGGTCCTGGCCGACCGCCATCGCGGGCACGGCGACTGTCGGCGTGAGCAGCAGGTCATAGCGGCGATGGAAGGCCAGCATCTGCCGGCTGAGGTCGGTGCGGGCGACGTCGGCGTTGACGTAGTCGACTGCCGAGAGCGTCTCGCCGCGCTCCACATGCACCTTGAGGCCGGGATCGAGGCGCTTACGCTCCTCCGGACCGAAGGGCGCCATCACCTTGGCAGCGCCCGCGTACCAGAGGGTGAACCAAGCCAAGCGCGGATCGGGAAAGAGCTTGTCGACCGTCTCGACCTCGGCGCCCAATTCCTTGAAGGTTCGGGCGGCGCGCGCCACGGCTTCCGCGACCTCCGGATGGACGTGCGTGGCGTAGCCGAGCGTCGGGCTGAAGGCGATGCGGAGGCCCTTCACCCCGTCCTCAAGTCCCACGCGGTAATCCCTGCCGTCGCGCGGCAGGGCAAGGGGATCGCGGAGGTCCTCACCAGCGAGGACGGTGAGCAACAGCGCGCAATCCTCGACCGTCCGCGCCATCGGGCCCGTGTGGGCGAGCATGCCGAAGGGGCTTGGAGGATAGGCGGGCACGCGGCCGAAGGTGGGTTTGAGGCCGGGGATGCCGCAGAAATGGCAGGGAATGCGGATCGACCCGCCGCCATCGGTGCCGAGCGCGAGCGGCCCGAGTCCCGCCGCGAGCGCCGCCGCCGCGCCGCTGCTACTGCCCCCGGGCGTGCGCGCGAGATTGAAGGGATTGCGGGTGATGCCCGTGAGCGGACTGTCGCCGAGCGCTTTCCAGCCGAATTCCGGCATCGTCGTCTTGCCGAGGATGACCGCGTTGGCCTCGCGCAGCCGCGCGACCGGCGGCGAGTCCTCGTCCCAGGCCTGGTCGCGCTTGGTCAGCGTCGAGCCGCGCAGGGTGGGCCAACCGCGGGTCAGAAAGAGATCCTTGATGGTCGCGGGGACGCCGTCGAGGAGCCCCATCGGCGCGCCCTTCTGCCAGCGCGCCTCGGAGGCGCGCGCCGCCGCTAGCGCTCCCTCGGGATCGGTCAGCACGAAGGCGTTGAGCTTTGGCTCCAGATGCTCGATCCGCCGCAGGATCGCCGCGGTCGCCTCGACCGGCGAGAGCGTCTTGCTGCGATAGTCGGCGATCAATCGGCTCGCGGAGAGAAACGACAGCTCGCGGTCGGTGGATGCGCTGCTCATGGGAAATCGGTCCTCGAATTTACGACGAGCCATTCTCGGGCAAAGAACCGCGCGCCGCAATTGCGCGCTGACGCGATCGCGGATGTTCGACGCGCGGTATTGCAGGCGCACCGGAATGGCGTAAGGTCCCGCGGGGAAGAAGATCATGAGTGTCGGCAATCTCCGAATAAACTGGCCACGCCTTAGGGGGCGGCTCGACCGTCTCGCGGAGATCGGCAAGGGCGAGAACGGCGCCTGTTGTCGTCTCGCGCTCACCGACGACGACAAGGCCGGACGCGATCTTGTTCTCGGCTGGATGCGCGAGCTCGGACTCGAGGTGCGGATCGACGCAATCGGCAACATCGTCGCGCAGCGCGGCGGAGGCAAGGAATTGCCGCCGGTGATGAGCGGGTCGCATATCGACACCGTGCGCACCGGTGGACGCTATGACGGCAATTACGGCGTGCTCGGCGCGCTCGAGGTGGTGCAGACGCTCGACGAGGCCGGCGTGGTTACTCGGCGCCCGCTCGCCATCGGCATCTTCACCAATGAGGAGGGCGCACGCTTCCAGCCGGATATGCTGGGCTCCCTCGTCTACGCCGGCGGCCTGCCGCTTTCCGAGGCGCTCGACGCCCGCGCGATCGACGGTGCTCGGCTCGGCGACGAGCTCCAGCGCATCGGCTATGCCGGCGATACCGAGCCTGGCGCTCGGACGCCGCATGCATTCGTGGAGCTGCACATCGAGCAGGGGCCCGTCCTGGACGCGGAGGGCATCACCATCGGCGCGGTCGAGGACCTGCAGGGGATTTCCTGGCAGGAGCTGAGGATCACGGGGCAATCGAACCACGCGGGCACCACGCCGATGCGGCTCCGCCGCGATGCCGGCTACGCCGCGGCGGCCGTCGCGCAGTTCGTGCGCGAGCTCGCACGCGAGCTCGGCGGCGCACAGGTAGGCACTGTCGGTGCGATCGAGCTGCACCCGAACCTCATCAACGTAATTGCCGCGCGTGCCAAGCTCACCGTCGATCTCCGCAATACCGACGAGCCCATGTTGCAAGAGGCGGAGCGGCGCCTGGCGCGCTTTCTGGAGAGGCTCGCCGAGAGCGAGAGCGTCGCGATCGAGGCGCGCCGCCTCGCTCGTTTCGAGCCCGTCGCGTTCGACCCCGACATCGTCGAGACGATCGAGACGACCGCTGGCGAGCTCGGCTTCCGGCATCGCCGCATGACCTCAGGCGCGGGGCATGATGCGCAAATGCTCGCCCGGGTCTGTCCCGCCGCTATGATCTTTGTCCCCAGCGTCAAGGGCATCAGCCATAATCCCGCGGAGCACACCGAAGCGAAGGATCTGGAAGCGGGGGCGAATGTGCTGTTGCATACGCTGCTGAAGCTCGCGAGCTGACCCGCGCCAGGGAGTCTCTGAGATGACCCGCATCGTCACCGTCGGCGCGGCCCAGATGGGGCCGATCAATCGAAACCACTCGCGTGCCCAAGTGGTGCGGCGGCTCCTCGATCTCATGCAGCGCGCGCATGCCATGGGTTGCGACCTCGTGGTCTTTCCCGAGCTCACGCTCACGACCTTCTTCCCGCGCTGGTATATGGCGGATCAGACGGAGATCGACTCGTTCTTCGAGCGCGAGATGCCTGGCCCGGAAACGAAGCCGCTTTTCGAGGCGGCGGCGAAGCTCGGCATCGGCTTCTATCTCGGCTTCGCGGAGCTCGCGCGAGAGGAGGGCCGCACGCGCCGGTTCAACACGGCGGTACTCGTCGATAAAACCGGAAAGATCGTCGGCAAGTATCGCAAGGTCCATCTTCCGGGTCACGCCGAGCACGAGCCTTGGCGAGCCTTCCAGCATCTGGAGAAGCGCTATTTCGAGATCGGCAATCTCGGATTTCCGGTTCACCGCGCCATGAATGGGCTCGTCGGGATGTGCATCTGCAACGATCGACGCTGGCCCGAAGTCTATCGCGTCATGGGATTGCAGGGGGTGGAGCTCGTCCTCGTGGGCTACAATACACCGATGCACAATCCGCCCGCGCCCGAGCACGACGCGCTCTCCAACTTCCACAATCATCTCGTCATGCAATCGGGCGCCTATCAGAACGGCACCTGGGTCGTGGGCGTCGCTAAATGCGGGGTCGAGGAAGGTGTCATGCAGATCGGGCAGAGCGCGATCATCGCGCCTTCCGGCGAGATCGCGGCGCAGGCGACGAGCCTCGATGATGAGCTCGTGGTCGCCCGCTGCGATCTCGACGCGACGCGCTCCTACAAGACCACGATCTTCAATTTCGAGAAGCACCGGCAGCCCGAGACCTATCGCATGATCGTCGAGCGCAAAGGCGCGGTTCCGCCGCAGTGAGGAGACTTCCCGCATGACTGGCTTCGGCCCCAACGAAGCGCTTATCGGTATCAAGGGCTCGCGCGCGGAGCTCGACACGCCTGCCCTGCTGGTCGACCTCGATGCGATGGAGCGAAACATCGCGGCGATGGCCGCGCATGCGCGCGCGGTTGGCGTCTCGCTCCGACCGCACGCCAAGACCCACAAATCCTTGCGGATCGCGCGCCTTCAGGTCGAGGCGGGCGCGCTCGGCAACTGCTGCGCCACCATGGGCGAGGCCGAGGTGATGGTGAAAGGCGGTATTCCCGGCGTCCACATCACCTCGCCGCAGGTGACGCGCACGAAGATCGCTCGGCTCCTGGCGCTCAACGCCGAGGACCATCGCGGCCTCTCGGTTGTCGTCGATGATCCCGGGAATCTCGCTGCGATCGATCGAGCCGCGCGCGAGGGCGGGAAGCAGCTCGACGTGATCGTGGATTTCTATGCCAATCACGGCCGCACCGGCGCGGCCTCCGAAGCCGACGCGATCGCTCTCGCCAAGTCCGTCGCGGCCTCGCCGGCGCTGCGCATGCGGGGGATCCAAGCCTATGGCGGGAACCTCCAGCACATCGCCTCGCGCGAGGAGCGGCGCGGCAAGACCCTGGAAATGTTGAAGCGCGTGCGCGCGATCGTGGAGATGCTGCGCGCCGAAGGCATTCCGGTTCCCGTCGTCACCGGCGCCGGCACCGGCACCTTCGATCTCGATCCCGAGGCGCGCGTCTTCACGGAGCTGCAGGTCGGTTCCTATCTCTTCATGGACGTCGATTACCAGCGCGCACTGAAGGACGGGCGTAACACGCCGCCCTTCGAGACCGCGCTCTTCGTTCAGGTGGCCGTGGTCAGCAACAATGCCCAGGGCTATGTCACCTGCGACGGCGGCCTCAAATGCTTCGCGACCGAGAACTTCAAGCCGGAGATCGCGAGCGGCGCGCCCGATGGCTCTACCTACACCTGGTTCGGCGACGAACACGGCAGGTTGATCCTGCCGGAGGGCGCCGCGAAGCCTGCACTCGGTACGCGCGTCGAATGCGTGACACCGCATTGCGATCCGACGGTCAATCTGCACGATTTCTATCACTGCGTCCGCGGCGACACCCTCGTCGAGATCTGGCCGGTGGACGCTCGCGGCAAGCGCTGAGGCCGGAGATCATGCCCGACTTCGACGACGCCTTCCGAGCTGGCCTCGTCGAGCTCTTGACGTGGCGGCGCGACGTCCGCCGGTTTCGCCGAGAGCCGCTTCCGGAGGGCCTCGTCGAGCGTCTGCTAGAGGGTGCCGCTCTGGCACCTTCCGTCGGCCTGAGCCAGCCCTGGCGCTTCGTGCTCGTCGAGGACGCCGGGCGCCGCGCCGCGGTGCGCGCGAATTTCGAGCGCGCGAACGCGGCGGCGCTCGCGGCCTATGTGGGAGACGAGGCCGCACACTATGCGCGGTTGAAGCTCGCGGGCCTCGCGGAGGCGCCGGTTCATCTGGCTGCTTTCGCCGACCGCTCTACCGCCCAGGGCCGTGGGCTCGGCCGGCAGACCATGCCGGAGACGATCGAATACTCCGCGGTGATTGCGATCCACACGCTCTGGCTCGTCGCGCGCGCTCATGACGTGGGCATGGGCTGGGTCTCAATCCTCGACCCGATGGAGATCGCGCGCACGCTCGATGTGCCGGCGGACTGGTCGCTGGTGGCCTATCTCTGCCTCGGCTATCCCGCGGAAACCGACGACACGCCGGCGCTCGAGCGGCAGGGCTGGGAGCGCCGGCGCGCGCAGGAGAACTTTCTGCTCCGCCGCTGAGACCGAAGGATCAGGCCTTCGCCGCCACCGCCTCGACCTCGACGAGCCAGCCCGGCATGGCGAGGCGCTTCGCGATGACGAGCGTCGAGGCCGGGCGGAAATCGCCGAGGTGCTTGGCGCGCCCCTTGCGATAGCCGTCGATGTGGTTCTCGTCGACGAGATAGGTCGTGATCTTGACGACGTTCTCCATCCCCATGCCCGCGCTCGCGAGCACGGATTTGAGGTTCTGCCAGACCTGATCGGTCTGCGCCTCGATCCCCTCTCGCGGCGTGCCGTCCTTGGCAACGCCGACCTGGCCCGAAACGTAGAGCCAGCGCGCGTTCGCGGGAATCTCGATACCGTGGCTGTAGGTGGAGCCCGGAAAGACGCTGGCGGGATTGTGGATCTTCATGGCTGCTCCTCCGCTCGGGATGAATTTCGGATGGGTGTGACCACGTCGGCGCCGAGGAACGCGCGCTCAAGGACACCGCTCGCGTGCACCGCTGCGGGTGTACCTTCGGCGACCACGCGGCCCATGGCAAGGGCGTAGACTCGGTCGGCGATCTCGAGCGTGCGCGCGACGCTCTGCTCTGCCAGCAGCACCGCTGTGCCCTGCGCCGCGATGCCGCGCAGCCGGAGCATCAGCTCGTCGACGACGACCGGCGCGAGGCCGAGCGAGGGCTCGTCGAGGAGCAGCAGCCTGGGCTCGCTCATGAGCGCACGGCCGATTGCCAGCATCTGCTGTTGCCCGCCCGAGAGCTGCCAAGCCGGCGTCTCCAGCCGCTCCTCGAGCATCGGAAAGAGCTCGAGTACCGTGCGCAGCCGCGGCCCCGCGGCGGCGGCGCTCCCGTGCGCGCCGACCAGCAGAGTGTCGCGCACGTTCATGCCCGGAAAGAGCCGCCGCCCCTCCGGTACATAGCCGATGCCGCGTCGCGCGCGCCCAGCGGGCGAGAGCGCGCCGATCTCCTCGCCCGCGAGCCGCACGGCGCCGCGCGCGGGGTAGAGGCCCATGATCGAGCGCAGCAGCGTTGACTTGCCGGAGCCGTTGGCGCCGAGCAGCGCCACCACCTCGCCCGCCGCAACGACGAGAGAGCTGCTCTCGAGTGCCGCGCCGGGGACATCGATTTCGAGCAGGCGCTCGTTCATGCGAGCCCGACCTTGCGGCCGAGATAGGCCGAGATTACCGCGGGATTCTGGCGCACCTCCTCGGGTTTGCCGCTCGCGATGGCGCGACCCTCGTCGAGCACCAGGATGCGGTCGGCGACGGGAAGGAGGAAGGGCATGTTGTGCTCGATGACGAGAAGCCCGAGGCCGAGCCTTGCGAGGCGGCGGAGCGTGCGCGCGAGCTCGCCCTGCTCGGCCTCCGTGAGGCCGGAGGCAGGCTCGTCGAGGATGACGAGCTTCGGCTCGAGCGCGAGGATGCGGGCGATCTCGACGCGCCAGGCCGCGCGGTAGGGAAGCGAGGCGCAGAGGGCGTGCGCATAGCCGTCGGCGCCAAGGCTGCGCAGGAAGTACATGGCCTCCGCCTCGTGACGCTCGCGCCGGTCGCTGCGGTCGCGCCCCGCGAGCGCCGCACGAAATCCGAGGTCGTCCTCGAGGCTTGCGCGCGCGAGCGTCACGATCTCGAGGACCGTGAGCTCCGGCGGGAGCGCCGGGTTTTGGAAGCTGCGCCCGACGCCTGCGCGTGCGATCTCGCTGGCGCCGAGCGCGGTTATGTTGCGACCCTCGAGAATGACAGTTCCGCCGCCGGTTGGAGCGAATCCCGTTACGAGATTCGCGAGCGTGGTCTTGCCGGAGCCGTTTGGGCCGATGACACCCAGTATCTCGCCGCGATCGATGGTGAGATCGAGGCCTTTGAGCGCCTCGATGCCGCCGAAGCGCTTTGCCAGCCCGCGCACCACAAGGAGCGACAATCCCGAGGGTCCTTGCGGCACCGGAAGCTCGGCGGGCGTCGGGAGGATCGGGCGTTCCGTACGCCCTAACGCCGCGACGGCCTTGGCAAGCGCCCCGGCGATACCTGTGGGCGCCGCCACGATCGCCGCGAGCAGCGCTGCGCCAAACGCCAAGAGCGAATAGCCCTCTAGCGAGCGCAGCCACTCCGGCAGGTAGGTCAGGAGAAGCGCGCCGATGAAAGCGCCGGCGAGCCGCGTGCTCCCACCGATCACGGTCATGGCGAGACAGGCGACCATGACCGAGAAGGCCATGCTCTCGGAGGAGACGACGCCGAGGATGTGCGCGTGAAGCGCGCCCGCTGCACCAGCATATCCCGCGCTCAGCAGAAAGGCTGCAAGCCGAAGCCGTTGCTCGGAAAGGCCGATCGCGGAGGCCGCGAGCGGATTGCCGCGGAGCACGGCATAGGCGCGCCCCGTGAGGCCGCGCGTCAGATGCACTGAGAGCCAGGATGCTGCTGCAACGACGAGCCACACTGCGGCAACGAGCCCGAGGCCCCGCGGCACCGCCCAACCGAAGAAAACGATGCCGGGAACGCCGGTGATGCCGAGTGCGCCGCCCGTGAAGGCACCGCCATTGACCGCGGCCAGCAAGGCCACTTGCGCAAGTCCCAGCGTCGCGAGCGCGAAATAATGCGTGGCAAGGCGCAGGACCGGAGCCGCGATGGCCGCCGCAAGCAGCGACGGCGCCAGGATCGAGACCGGGAAGCTCGCGAGGAAGCCGAGCCCGTATCGGCCGCCGAGGATCGCGGTGACATAGGCGCCGATCCCGAAGAAGGCGCCTTGCGCGAGCGAGAGCGCGCCGGCGTGGCCGAAGATGAATTGGTATCCCAGCACGAGGACGACCTGCGCGCCCGCAAGCGCGAGGACGCGGAGGCCGTAGGGCGAGGCCGTGGCCGCATAGGCAGCCAAGCAGAGTGCTGCGAGGACCCAGGGCGCGCGGTCGCCGAGGCCGCGCAAGGTTGGCGCGAGTGCCGCCGAGCTCATGCGCGCCGCTCCGCGGCCTCGCCGTAAAAGCCCTGCGGCCGCGCCATGAGGATAGCGAGGAGCGCCCCATAGAGCAGCGCGCTCGCGACGGTATAGCCGAACCACGCCGCGACCAGCGTCTCGAACTCGCCGATCAGCAGCGCTCCCAGGACCGCACCCTCGAGCGAGCCCCAGCCGCCGATCACCACCGCGATATAGGCTTTGAGGATGAGCGCGCCCCCCTCGGTCGGCGTCACGAAGAATTGGTTTGAGAGAAGCGCGCCCGAGGCGCCCGCAAGCGCTGCCGCGAGCGCGAAGGTGAGGGCGATCATCCCGCGGACGGGAATACCGAGCGCCGCCGCCATCTCGCGGTCTTGCGCCGTCGCGCGCATCCGACGCCCGAGCTGCGTGTGCGCGAAGAGCCAGCGCTGCCCCAGCACCAGCACCGCCGCGACCGCGACGATCGCGAGCGACTGGTAGGGGAGTACGACATGACCGAGATGAAGCTGGCCCCCGCTCAGAACCGGCGGCGCCGCGCGTGGCTCGGGTCCGAAAATGTGCAGCGCCCCGTTCTGCAACAGAAGTCCCACGGCGATGGTGCTGATGAAGACGGCGCTCGCGGGACGGCGCATCAGGGGGAAATAGGCGAGCGCTGCCACCGCGAGACCCAGCAGCGCCATCGCCGCCATCACCATCGGTAGCAGCGCGATACCCGGCAGCGGCAGCACCGCCGCAAGCGCCGCTGCGCCGTAACCGCCGACCATCACGAGATCGCCTTGGGCGAAGTTGACCGCGCTCGTCGCGTTGAGCACGAGCACGAATCCGAGCGCCACCAGCGCATAGGCCGCGCCGAGCGCGAGGCCGTTGAAGGCCAGTTGCATGAAAGCGGTCATCGAGCCCCGCGACTTTTCCGGGGACATGGGTAACATATTTTTCTCGCAGGGCGGCGCTCTGCCTTCGGGTTGCGCTCGCTCGAGGAAGCACCCGCATGAGCGGCAGGTGCTCTCTGGTCGCCGAGAGGAGCGAATGCCATGATGCCCCAGGGAATGACGTCCTATCGCAGCCGCTTCGATCCCGCAGAGACGATGAGCAGGCTCGAGGCTGCGGTGATGCAGCGCGGTATCTCCGTTCTGGCGCGCGTCGATCACGCCGGTGCCGCGAGCAAGGTCGGCATGGAGTTGCGGCCGACCGCAGTGCTGATCTTCGGCAATCCGCGCGCGGGAACGCCGCTCATGCAGGCGGTCCAGACAATCGGCATCGACCTGCCGCTCCGGACTTTGGTCTGGCAGGACGCCGAGGGCGCAACCTGGCTCGCCTACAACGAACCGGCCTGGCTTGCGGCCCGCCACGGGGCTGCCGAGGGGCACGAGCGCGCCCTCGCGGCGATGGCGGACGGCTTGGCGGCCATCGCGAAGGAGGCGACCGGAGCGTGACCGCGGCGCAGCCGCACCTACATTGAGGCGTCGATGTTGTCGTAGCGTGCGGCGATCTCGGGCACGCGCGTCTTGCCGTCGTAGCAGAGAATGATCGCGGAATGCGCCATGTTGCCCTTGCCGTCGGATTTGTAGGTCATGGCGAGACCGCTGTAGCTCATGGTGGCGAGCGCCGCGCGCATCTTCTCGGATGTGGTGGCGCCGGCCGCCGCTGCCGCCAGCAGCATTTGCACGCCGTCATATTGCGCGAGCGCGTAGGAATCGGGCGCGGTGTCATAGGCTTTGCGATATTCCCCGACGAAGCTCTCGATCCCCGGCGAGCCGCCGGAGATCGGCGAGGAGGCGTTCTCGGCGCAGACTCCCTTGAGCTGCTCCGGGCTCAAGAGCGCGGCGGTTGCGGGCTGGCCGATCGCAGAGCCCGAGACGATGGGTAATCCGAGGCCCAGCGACCCTGCCTGGCCGATGATGAGAGCGGTCGAGGGCGCATGGAGCTGGATCACCAGCACGTCCGGATGCGCTGCCTGGACCCGTGTCAGCACTGGAAGCAGGTCCTTGACCGAGGTGTCGACACCCTCGGAGAAGACTGGCGCCGCGCCGAGCTTCTTGAATGTGGCCTCCAGCACGGAAAAGCCGCCCTGCCCGTAGGCCGTCGTCTGATAGACGATCGCGGGCCGCTTCTTGTGCAGGGCCTCGACGACGTAGCGCGCTTGCGCGACCTTGACGACGGCGTCGCTCGGAAAAAAGCGGAAGACCCAGGGATTGTTTTGCTCGGTCACCTGCACGGAGCCCGAGATCGTGATGAGCGGCACCTTGTGCTCCGCGCCGACCGGGAGCATCGCGAGGATCTGCTGGCCCAGCATCGAGGCGACCACGGCGACCGCAGGACCCCGATCGAGTGCCTTCTCGAGCGCGTTCACCGCGAGCTCCGGCGCGGTGCCGGTGTCTGCGACCTCCTGACGGACCGTGAGGCCCGGCGGCGGATGCGAGAGCGCCAACACCGCACCGTTCCGCTGGCTCGTTCCCTCGAGGGCGAGGAAACCCGTGAGCGGCACCAGGACCGGGATGCGAATCTCGTCCGCGCGCGCGGGAAGGGCGGCGAGCGCCGCGAGAAGCAGGGGCAGGACGAGGATCCGGCGCGCGGTCAAGTGGCGCTCTCCTCACTCAAGGTGCGGATGGTGCGTGCGAGGGGCGGGCGCGCAGGAAGTCGAAATCGCAGCCTTGATCGGCCTGCAATATCTGCTCTCGGTAGAGGCGGCGGTAGCCGCGCTCAGGCACTGGGGACGGCGGCGCCGGGCGGCGGGCGAGCTCCGCGGGATCGACGAGGAGATCGATCCGACGGTCCTTCACCGAGAGCCGGATGCGATCGCCGTTGCGCACCTTTGCGAGCGGCCCCCCGCTTGCGGAGTCCGGCGCCACGTGCAGCACCACGGTGCCGTAGGCCGTCCCGCTCATGCGCGCATCGGAAATCCGCACCATGTCCTTGACCCCCTTGCGCGCGAGCTTTCCTGGCATCGGCAGATAGCCCGCCTCGGGCATGCCGGACTCGCTGGCGGGGCCGGCGTTTTGCAGCACCAGGAAATCGTCGGGCGTCACGTCGAGATCGGGCGAATCGATGCGGTCCGCGAGATCGTCGAGGGAGGTGAAGACGACGGCGCGGGCCTCACGCTCGAAGAGACGGGGATCGGCGGCGGCGCGCTTCAGGATTGCGCCCTTGGGAGCGAGCGAGCCGAAAAGCGCGACGAGCCCGCCCTCTGCCTGTAGCGGGTCCGCCAGCGCGCGCACGACGGCGCGGTCGACGAAGGGATCCTTGTCGGCATCGAGCCGCTCGCCAAGCGTCTCCCCGGTGACGGTGCGGCAGTCGAGGTGGAGGAGCGGGCGGAGCTCGCGCAGCACGGCGCCGATACCGCCCGCTGCGAAGAGATCCTCCATGTAATGAGGGCCGGTCGGCTTCAGGTCGACGATGACGGGCGTGCCGTCGCTGAGCTCGTTGAGCCGGCCGAGCGGGATCTCGACGCCGACCCGGCCGGCGATCGCCGTGAGGTGCAGGATCGCGTTGGTCGACCCCCCGATCGCGAGGAGGACGCGGAGCGCGTTCTCAACGGATTTCGCGGTGACGACGTCGCTGGGCCTGATCTTGCTGCGCGCGAGCTCGACCGCGGCAGCACCCGTCGCCTCCGCCGCGCGAAGCCGGTCGGCGTGCACGGCAGGAATCGCCGCCGTTCCCGGCAGCATCATGCCCAACGCCTCGGCGATCGAGGCCATGGTGCTCGCCGTGCCCATGACAGCGCAGGTGCCGGCCGTGGTGGCGAGGCCGCCTTCGATCGTGTCGATTTCCGCCCGGCTCACCTCGCCTGCACGGAAACGCGCCCAGAAGCGCCGGCAATCCGTGCAGGCCCCGAGTCGCTCGCCGCGCATCCGTCCCGTCATCATGGGGCCGGTCACGAGCTGGATCGCGGGGACATCCGCCGAGAGCGCGCCCATGAGCTGCGCCGGCACCGTCTTGTCGCAGCCACCCACCAGCACGACCGCGTCCATGGGCTGGGCGCGGATCATCTCCTCCGTGTCGATCGACATGAGGTTGCGGAACATGAGGCTCGTGGGGTTGAGGAAGGGCTCGCCCAGCGAGATCGTCGGGAACTCCAACGGCAGCGCCCCCGCCGCGAGCACTCCGCGCTTCACCGCCTGGATAAGCTCCGGCACCAGGCGGTGGCAGTTGTTGAATCCGCTCGCGGTGTTTGCAATGCCGACCACGGGCTTCTCCAGCATCGCCGTCGAGTAGCCCATGGAGCGCGCGAAGGAGCGGCGCAGATAGAGGGCGAAATCGCGATCGCCGTAATGGGTGAGGCCGCGCCTCAACCCGACGGGTGCCGTCATCGAGCCTCCTCCTTTTGCCGGTCCTGCCGCGGCGACTCGCGGGGCCGGCATTGGTTCTGAGCTATCGGCGATGGGCCGCCGCCTGTCAATCCGCTGAGACGCCCGCGCTCGGACTGCTTGGGCGGGGGGCAGTTAAAGAGTATACTGGCACCAAAATATCAGGGACTTCACGCAACAGGGAATTCACGCAAGGAGCGACCAATGAAATCGATCCTGGCGGTGGTGGGAGATGGGACAGGGCGGGCGTTGCTGGAAACCGCTCTTCTCGTTGCAAAGCGGTTCAATGGCCGGATCGTCGGCCTCAATACGCTCACGACCGAGTATGCCGTCGTCTTTGGCGGCGAGATGGGCTTCTCGATCTCCTCCGAGGTCGACCGCACCCTCGAGCGCGAGGGCCAGGAGCGGCGCGAGGCGGCTCGCGCACTCTTCTCGGCCTTCATGCGCGAGCACGGGGTTCCCGTGGGGCCGGCCGGGCCCGGCGAGCTTAGCGCGGAATGGCGCGAGGAGACGGGACGGCAGAACGCGGTTGCCGGCAGCTTCGGCCGTATCTTCGATCTCATCGTGGTGGAACGGCCGGAGAAGCTCGCCTCGCTTGCGGAGGCGACCCTCGAGGACGCGCTCTTCGAGAGCGGACGGCCGGTGCTGATGACGCCGCCCACCGCGCCCACGACAGTCGGCGAGCGCGTCTCGGTCGCATGGAACGGCAGCACGGAGACCGCGCGCACCGTCGCCTTCGCCATGCCCTTCCTCAAGCAGGCGAAGCAGATCGAGGTGATCACGGTCGAGGAAGGCATGACGCCCGGCCCCTCCGGCGACGAGCTCGCGCGCTCGCTCGCCCTCCACGGCATTCAGGTGAGCGCGCGTCACGTGCAGGGGCGGGGGCGGACGCCGGGCCAGGCCTTCCTCGAGGAAGCCAAGAACTTCAGCGCGGATCTCCTGATCAAGGGCGCCTACACCCAGAGCAGGCTCCGCCAGTTGATATTCGGCGGCGCGACTCGTCACATCATCATGGAGGCGACGATTCCGGTGGTGTTGGCGCATTGATGGACGCGGCGGCCATTGCCTCCGCGCCGCGGCGACAGCTAGAGTGTGAGTTAACGAGTCAACAACAAGGCTGTGACACGCTTGCGATGTCCGGCCGTCGGAGGCGAGACCGTCCGCCTTCTCTTTTCGGGGGAATGCCTATGAGACGTTCGTTTGCAGCAACCGCCGCCATAGCCGCGGCGCTGTCCGTTTGTGCGGGCGCAGGGGACGCCGACGCCTCTGGATTTGCGCTCCGCGAGAATAGCGCCGAGGCGCTCGGCACCGCCTTCGCCGGCAATGCCTCCTCGGCCACCTTCCTCTCGACGGTATTCAACAATCCCGCGGGCATGACCGAGTTCACGGGCGATCGCGCGCAGGTCAGCGCGAGCGTGATCATGCCGTCGGAGAAATTCTCCGGAACCGCGAATTCCACGATTCCGTTTGGCCCGTCCTTCCCGATTTCCGGCGGAAACGGCGGCGATGCCGGCAAGCCCGGCTTCGTGCCCGCGGGCTATGCGCTGCACAGCTTCAGCCCCGACCTTAAGGTCGGCATCGCGCTCACGGTGCCTTTCGGTCTCAAGACCGAATATCAGAGCGACTGGGTCGGGCGATATTTCGGCATCAAGTCCTCGATCGAGAACTTCGATATCAACCCGAACATCGCTTATCGCGTGAACGACTGGCTTTCGATCGGCGGCGGGGTGTCCGCGAATTACCTCAATGCGGAGCTGACGCGGGCGATCGATTTGAACGCCGCCAGTGGCAATTTGCCGGGCACGATCCCCGACGCGAGTTTCCGCTTCAAGGGCGACGATTGGGGTTTCGGGTTCAATTTCGGCGTGCTCTTGAAGCCGAGCGCGGACACGAACTTCGGCGTCGCCTATCGCTCGCGCGTCGTCCACAAGCTCGAGGGCGACGCGGATTTCTCCAATGTTCCGTGCTCGCGGCAGCTCCCGTTCTGCCTCGATCCCCGGCTTGCGAGCTCCTCGAGCCTCGTCTCGCTCAATCTTCCGGGTAACCTCGACTTCAGCGTCACCCAGAAGATCACCGAGAACCTCCGCATCGCCGCAGATGTGCAGTGGACGAACTGGTCGCAGATCCAAGGCCTCTCGGTCGTCCGCACCAGCGGCCCCGTCGTGACCTCGGTGCCGGAGCACTTCCGCGACACACTCTTCGCATCCGTCGGTGCCACCTACATTTTCCAGGATACCTGGACCTTCCGCGCGGGCGTCGCCTACGACCAGAGCCCGGTCACGGACGCTTATCGCACGGTGGCGCTCCCCGATGCCGACCGCTTCTGGATCGCATTGGGGGTCGGCTACAAGTTCAGCGAGGGCTTCTCGGTCGATGTCGGCTACGCGCATATCTTCATTCCCGGCGACGCCAGCCTCAATTCCAGCGTCAACAGCAATCTGACCTTTGCGCCTTCGCCTTTCGTCGATCAGATCCGCGGGAACTATTCCTCGCACGTCGACCTGATCTCGCTGCAGACGCGCTTCCGCTTCTGACCCGGTCTCTTTCGGACCGGCGGCCCCGGCCCCCATTGCCATGGGGGTTTCGGGGCCGCTACCGTTTGCAGAGGTAAGGACGGCCACATGGCGATAGACACACAGGCATGGCCTTGGCTTGGCTCCTATCCTGCGGATGTCGCCTGGGATACAGGATTCGCCGAGCGCTCCCTGCTGGCCTATTTCGACGACAGCGTCGCGCAATTTCCGGACCGGCCCTGCCTCGATTTCCTGGGCAAGGGCTACAGTTACCGCGAGGTCGGCGACCTCGTGCGGCGAGCAGCACAAGGGCTGGCCGCACTCGGCGTCGGGTCGGGAACGCGCGTCGGGTTGATGCTGCCGAACACCCCTTATTACGTGATCGGCTATTTCGCGGTGCTGCGTGCGGGCGGAACCGTCGTCAACATCAATCCGCTCTATGCCGAGCGCGAGCTGCACCATCTCATCGAGGACTCCGGCGCCGAGGTCGTGCTCACTCTCGACCTCCGTCCGATCTGGGACGTGCTGGAGCGCTTGCGCGGCCGGACCACGCTCAAGACGGTGGTGACCTGCCCGATGGCGGAGATTCTTCCCTTCGCGAAGAGCCTGCTCTACCGCGCCTTCCGCCGGCGGCAAAGCGCGCATCCCATGCAGCGCAAGGGCCATGTCTGGTTCGGCGCGCTCGTCGACAACGACGGAAGCATGCCGGCGCGGATAATCGACCCCAAGCGCGACGTGGCGGTCCTGCAATACACCGGCGGCACCACCGGCATTCCCAAGGGAGCGATGCTGAGCCACGCCAATCTCGTCGCGAACATGGAGCAGTGCCGCGCCTGGTTCCCGCATTTCACGCCGGGCGCGGAACGCACGGTTGCGGTGCTGCCCTTCTTCCACGTTTTCGCGATGACGGTGCAGCTCAACCTGCCGATCTCGATCGGCGAAGAGATCGTGCTGCTGCCGCGCTTCGAGCTGAACCAACTGCTGAAGACCATCCATCGCAAGCGCCCGACGACCTTCGCGGGTGTGCCGACGCTCTTCACGGCGATGCTGAGCGCGAAGCATCTCAAGCGCTACGACCTCACCTCGATCCGCTCCTGCATCTCCGGCGGCGCGCCGCTGCCGGTCGAGCTCAAGGCGCAGTTCGAGGCCTTGACGAGCTGCACTCTCGTCGAGGGCTACGGCTTGAGCGAGACCTCGCCGGTGGTTGCCTGCAACCCGCTCAGCGGCGTCAACAAGCCGGGCTCGGTCGGCATGCCGCTCCCGGGCACCGTCGTCGAAATCGTCGCCCTCGACGGGAGCGATCGCGTGCTCCCGACCGGCGAGCGCGGGGAGGTGGCCGTGCGCGGACCGCAGGTGATGCTGGGCTATTGGAAGAACCCCGAGGCGACCGCGCAGGTTCTTCGCAGCGGTCGGCTGCACACTGGCGATGTCGGCTTCCTCGACCGCGACGGTTACCTGTTCCTGGTCGACCGCATCAAGGACATGATCAAGGCCGGTGGCTACAACGTCTATCCTCGCATGATCGAAGAAGCGATCTACTCCAACCCCAAGGTCAAGGAATGCATCGTGATCGGGGTTCCCGATCGCTATCGCGGCCAGACCATCAAGGCCTTCGTTGCGCTCCACCCAGGCCAGCACCTCGACGAGGCGGAACTCATCGCCTTTCTCAAGGACAAGCTCTCGCCCATCGAAATGCCGAAGCTGGTGGAATTTCGGGAAAGTCTGCCTAAGACATTGATCGGAAAGCCTTCGAAGCAGGCGCTGCTCGCCGAGGAGGAGGCCCGGGCGGCGCGTGCGAAACAGGCTGACAAGAGCGGGGCTTGACGGCGCACTCAACGTGCCCTAACGTCTGCGTCAGAGACCTAACGCGAACGTAAGGTCATGATCGGAGCCCTCGAGGCCAGAGCGGCGAACGGCGATGGGCCGGCTCGCCTCTACTCCATCGGCGATCTCGCGGCGGAACTCGAGGTTTCGCAGCGCGCGATCCGCTTTTACGAGGACCGGGGTCTGCTGAAGCCGCAGCGCGTCGGCGCCAATCGAGCCTATACCCACGGCGACCGTGCACGGCTCGTGCTGATTCTCAGGGGCAAGCGCCTCGGCTTCAGCCTTGCCGACATCAAGGAGATGCTCGATCTCTATGATGTCGACTCCGACCACCTGGAGCAGCTCCGTGTCACCCTCGACAAGGGCCGCGCGCGCATCGCCGAGCTCGAGCGCCAGCGCTCCGAGATCGACGCGACGCTTGCGGAGTTGCGCGAAATCGAAAGCATCGTCCTCAGCATGATCCGTGAGCGGGAGCGCGGCTCCCGCAAGCGCAAGGAAGGAGACCCATCGTGAAGAGCGTGGTCATCGCGGGCTATGCCCGCTCGCCGTTCCATTTCGCCAAGAAGGGCGCACTCACCCGCGTGCGGCCCGACGACATGTGCGCCCAGGTGATCGCGGGTCTCGTCGAGCGCGCGAAGATCGATCCCGCGACGCTCGAGGACGTGATCGTCGGCTGCGCCATGCCCGAGGGCGAGCAGGGCCTCAACATTGCCCGGCTCGCCTCGTTCCTCGCGCATCTCCCGATCACCGTCGCGGGGACGACGGTGAACCGCTTCTGCGGCTCCTCGATGCAATCCGTCCACATGGCCGCGGGCGCGATTCAGCTCGACGCCGGCGACGCCTTCATCTGCGCGGGCATCGAGTCGATGACGCGGATACCGATGGGGGGGTTCAATCCCTCGCCCAACCGCGACCTCGTCGCGACCTTCCCTGCCGCCTACATGTCCATGGGTGAGACCGCGGAGAACGTCGCTCGCAAATACCAGGTGACGCGCACCGACCAGGACGCCTTCTCCGCGCGGAGCCACCGCAAGGCCGCCGCCGCGCAATCCGCGGGGAAGCTCGCGGCGGAGATCGTGCCGATCAAGTCGAAGACCGGCGCCGTCGACAAGGATGGCTGCATCCGGCCCGACACGACGCCGGAGATTCTGGCGGGGCTGCAGCCGGCCTTCGAGAAGGAGGGCACGGTGACCGCGGGCAGCTCCTCGCCGCTCACCGACGGCGCCTCGGCGATCCTCGTCTGCACGGAGGACTATGCCAAGCGCAACAAGCTCGAGCCGCTCGCGCGCGTTAAATCGATCGCGGTCGCAGGCTGTCCGCCGGAGATCATGGGAATCGGCCCCGTCGATGCGACCAAGAAGGCGCTGAAGCGGGCGGGGATCCAAGCCAAGGACCTCGACGTGATCGAGCTCAACGAAGCCTTCGCCTCGCAGGCGATCGCCTGCATGCGCGAGCTCGGCCTCGACGAGGCCAAGGTGAATCTCGACGGCGGCGCCATCGCGATCGGCCACCCGCTTGGTGCCACCGGCGCCCGCATCACCGGCAAGGCCGCGCAGCTCCTGCAACGCGAGGGCAAGCGCTACGCGCTCGCGACCCAGTGCATCGGCGGCGGGCAAGGTATTGCCACCATCCTCGAGCGGCTCTGAGACGGGAGGCACTGTCATGACGGCGATCCGCAAGGCGGCGGTGCTGGGCTCGGGCGTGATGGGTGGCGGCATTGCCGCGCACATCGCCAATGCCGGCGTGCACGTAGTCCTCCTGGACATCGTCCCCAAGAACGCGAACAACCGAAACCAAATCGCGGAGGCGGCACTCGACCGACTCAAGAAATCCGATCCCGCAGCCTTCATGCATCCGAAGGCCGCGCAGCTCGTGACCCCCGGCAATCTCGAGGATCACCTGCCGCTCCTCAGCGAATGCGACTGGATCGTCGAGGCCGTGCTCGAGGATGTCGCGGTGA
This sequence comes from Allostellaceae bacterium, assembly GCA_035581425.1. Lineage (GTDB taxonomy): Bacteria > Pseudomonadota > Alphaproteobacteria > ATCC43930 > CGMCC-115725 > DASZHJ01. The sequence continues at coordinate 42,167 of DATJVP010000121.1, forward strand.
AGCACGCGACCTACGAGAAGATCGAGAAGCATCGCAAGGAGGGCTCGATCGTCTCCTCGAACACGTCGACCATTCCCTTGGGCGATCTCGTCGAGGGCATGCCCGAGCGCTTCCAACGCGATTTCCTGATCACGCATTTCTTCAATCCCCCGCGCTACATGCGGCTCCTGGAGATCGTGCGCGGAACCAAGACGCGTGCCGACGCCGTCGCCGCCGTCGAGGAATTCTGCGACGTGAACCTCGGCAAGGGCGTCGTCCACTGCAAGGACACGCCGGGCTTCATCGCGAACCGCATTGGTGGCATGTGGATCCAGTCGGCGCTCGGCGCTGCCATGGATCTGGGCCTCACCGTCGAGGAGGCCGACGCCATTATGGGCCGGCCCTTCGGATTTCCGCGGACGGGCGTCTTCGGGCTCCTCGACCTCGTGGGCATCGACTTGATGCCGCACATCGCGGCGAGCATGCAGCGCACGTTGCCGCCCGACGATCTCTACATCCGCAATCTTCGCGACCCCGAGCTCATCCGCAAGATGATCGCGGAGGGCTACACCGGGCGCAAAGGCAAGGGCGGGTTCTACCGCATGGTCAAGTCGGCGGAGGGACGCAGCAAGGAATCGCTCGACCTCAAGACCGGCGCTTACCGCAAGCCCATGACGCCGGAGCTCGAGAGCATCCGCGCGGGCAAGCGCGATCTCCGCGCGCTCCTCGCGCATCCCGATCGCGGCGGCGAGTACGGCCGGCGCGTCGCGGCGCTCACCCTCACCTATGCCGCGGCTTTGGTGCCGGAGATCGCCGACGACATCGTCGCCGTCGACGAGGCGATGCGGCTCGGCTACGCCTGGAAATGGGGGCCCTTCGAGCTTCTGGACAAGATCGGCGTCGATGCCTTCATCGCGGGGCTCGAGCGGCAGAAGCTTGCGGTGCCGCCGCTGCTTGCGAAGGCCAGAGGCCGCACCTTCTATCGCACCACCGACGGCCAGCTCGAATTCCTGGGCGTCGATGGCCAGTATCGGCCTGTTGTCCGCAGACCAGGCGTATTGCTGCTCGAGGACATCAAGCGGAAGTCGAAACCCGTCGCGCGCAACGGCTCCGCCAATCTCTGGGACATTGGCGACGGCGTCTACTGCCTGGAGTTCCGGAGCAAGATGAATGCCCTCGATGGGGACATCCTGGACCTCCTGGCGAAGGCGCTCGATACGGTAAAGCGCTCCGGGAAGGCGCTCGTCATTTACAACGAGGGCACGAACTTCTCTGTCGGCGCCAATGTCGGCTTGGCGCTCTTCGCCGCGAACCTCGCGCTCTGGCCTGCGATCGAGGAGCTGGAGACGAAGGGGCAGAACATCTTCAAGAAGATGAAATACGCTGCCTTCCCCGTGGTGGCGGCGCCCTCGGGCATGGCGCTGGGCGGCGGCTGCGAGATTCTCCTGCACTCGGGCGCCGTGCAGGCACATGCCGAGACCTATGCAGGCCTCGTCGAGGTCGGTGTGGGTCTGGTGCCGGGCTGGGGCGGCTCCAAGGAGCTGATCATGCGCCACGTCCTCAACAAGAAGCGCGCGAGCGGGCCGATGCCCGCGCTCTCCGCAGCCTTCGAAACGATCGGTCTTGCCAAGGTCGCGAAATCCGCCGCCGAGGCGCGGGACATGCTGATCCTCCGCGAGAGCGACGGCATCACCATGAACCGCGACCGCCTGCTCGCGGACGCCAAGGCGAAGGCACTGGCACTCGCCAAGGAGTATCATCCACCGAAGGACGAGCCGATCCACCTGCCGGGCCCGACGGGTGCCGCGGCGCTGGGGCTCGCGCTCCATGACCTGCATCTGCAGGGGAAGGCGACAGACTACGACATGGTGGTCGCGGGAAAGCTCGCGCGCGTGCTCAGCGGCGGCGACACCGACATCACCGACGAGATCACCGAGGACAAATTGCTGGGCCTCGAGCGCGAGGCCTTCCAGGCGCTGATCCGAGAGCCGCGCACCCTCGCGCGGATCGAGCACATGCTCGACACCGGCAAGCCGCTCAGGAACTGAGGCGCGAAGGAGAGCGAGCATGACCCAATATAAGGCCCCGCTGCGCGACTACCGCTTCGTGCTGACCGAGCTCTTCGATGTAGGCGAGCTCGCGAAGCTTCCGGGCTATGAGGAGGCGACGCCGGACCTCTTCGCGAGCGTGCTCGAGGAGGGGGCGAAGCTCTGTGAGGAGGTGCTGCTGCCGATCAATCGCAACGGGGACGAGGAGGGCTGCACCTTCGAGAACGGCGTCGTGCGTACGCCCAAGGGCTTCAAGGAAGCCTACAACACCTTCCGCGAGGGCGGTTGGACCGCGCTCGGTTGCGATCCCGCCTATGGCGGGCAAGGGCTGCCACGCACACTCCATTTCTTCGTGGAGGAGATGATCTGCGCGAGCAATCTCGCCTTCGGCATGTATCCCGGCCTCTCCTATGGCGCCTACAACGCGATCAAGGAACATGCTGACGAGGAGCTGCGTAAGCGCTTCCTGCCGAAGCTTGCGGACGGCACCTGGAGCGGCACCATGTGCCTGACCGAGCCGCATTGCGGCACTGATCTCGGCCAGATCCGCACCAAGGCGGAGCCTGCGGGGAACGGCACTTACAAGATCACGGGAACGAAGATCTTCATCTCCGCGGGCGAGCACGATCTCACGGAGAACATTATCCATCTCGTACTCGCGAAGATTCCCGGCGGGCCTGCGGGAACGCGCGGCATCAGCCTTTTCGTGGTGCCGAAGTTCCTCGCGAAAGATGACGGGAGCCTTGGCGCGCGCAACGGTCTCCGCTGCGGCTCGATCGAGCACAAGATGGGGATTAAGGCCTCCTCGACCTGCGTCATGAATTTCGACGGCGCCGAGGGGTATCTCGTGGGCGAGGCGCATAAGGGCATGCGCGCGATGTTCACGATGATGAACGGCGCGCGCCTCGGCGTGGGGCTGCAGGGCCTGGGCGTCGGCGAGATCGCCTATCAGACTGCGCGGACCTACGCGTCCGAGCGGCTCCAGGGCCGCTCGGTCGCCGGCGACAAGTTCCCGGATAAGCCCGCCGATCCCATCATCGTCCATCCGGACGTCCGGCGCATGTTGCTCACTATGCGCGCCTGGAACGAGGGCGCTCGCGCGCTCGCGGCCTGGGTCGCAATCGAGCTCGATCGCGCGGCGAAACATCCGGACGCCGCGGTTCGGCAGGAGGCCGACGATTTCGTCTCGCTGATGACGCCGATCGTCAAGGCGATGTTCACCGACAACGGCTTCGCCACCTGCAATATCGGCATGCAGGTGATGGGCGGCCACGGCTACATCCGCGAATGGGGGATGGAGCAGCTCGCGCGCGACGGTCGCATCACCCTCATCTACGAAGGGACGAACGGGATTCAGGCGCTCGACCTCATCGGACGCAAACTCCCGATGCATCTGGGCCGGCTGCTGCGGACGTTCTTCCATCCCGTCGATGCCTATGTCCGCGAGCGGCTGGAAAAGCCGGAGCTCGCTGAATTCGTGCTGCCGCTCGCCAAGGCCTTTGGCCGCTTGCAGCAGTCATCGGCGCTCATCGCACAGAAGGGCCTCGCCGATCCCGAGGAGGCCGCTGCCGCCGCGACCGACTATCTCCGCCTCTTCGGCCTCGTCGCCTTCGCTTACATGTGGGCGCGCATGGCGGAGATCGCACTTGGCAAGACCGAAGGCGAGGACGCGGTCTTCTACAAGGGCAAGCTCGCGACAGCGCGCTTCTTCATGGCCCGCCTGTTGCCGGAGAGCTCGGCGCTCGCAGCCAATATCGGCGCCGGCGCCAAGACGCTGATGGCACTCGAGGCCGAGGCATTCTGACCGGGGGGTTTCGATGACCGACGCGATGCTTTACGAGCAGGAGGGCGGCGTCGCCACGCTCACCTTCAATCGTCCGAAGGTCCTGAACGCGCTGGACACCTCGCTTCGCGAGGCGTTCGAGGCGGCGCTGGATCGCGTCGAGAGCGATGACGGCGTCCGCGTCGTCGTGTTGCGCGGCTCCGGCGGCGGCTTCATGGCAGGTGGCGATATCAAGTACTTTACGGAGCTGACGCCGCTCGCGCCCCGCGACCGCACGCGCCGTTTCGAGACCTTCATTCATCACGTGCACCCCCTGATCGTCCGGATGCGGCGCCTCAGGGCGCCGATCGTCGCGAGCGTGCACGGGCCGGTCGCGGGTATCGGCATGAGCTTCCTGATGGCCTCTGATCTCGCGATCGCCGCCGACGACAGCATGTACACGCTCGCCTACGTCCATCTCGGCGTCAGCCCCGATGGTGGGTCGACGTTCTTCTTGCCGCGCACACTCGGGATGAAGCGCGCGATGCAGGTGGCATTGCTGGGCGAGCGGTTCGATTCCAAGACCGCGCTCGAATGGGGCCTCGTCAATTGGGTGGTGCCGGGCGCCGAGCTCGCAGAGCGCACAGCGGCTTTGGCCAAGCGCCTCGCCGCCGGCCCCGCGCAAGCCTATGCCGGAACGAAGCGCCTCCTCTCGCGCTCCCTCGGCAACCCGCTCGAGAGTCAGCTCCAGGCGGAAGCCGAGAGCTTCGCCGCTTGCGCCGGCACCGAGGATTTCGCCGAGGGCGTCGCGGCCTTCATCGCGAAGCGCCCGCCGCGCTTCACGGGCCGATAGCGGACAGACCTGAGAGCGCAGCGCCCCTAAACACCCGTGAAGAGCGGGTCGGTACGGATGAAGTCGGTCCGCGGCAATGCTTGGTGCGCTGCCGGGTAGGCGCGGTGCGAGCAGTCTCTTCGCGGACAGGTCCGGCAGGTGACCCCGATTGGATCGGCGCGGTCCGCCTCGCCGATCCCGAGCCCATCGGCATAGACGAGATGGTGTGCGTGCTGCGCCTCGCATCCGAGCGCCAATGCGTATTGCGCCGCGCGCAGGGGACCGCGGTGCCACGGCTTCGAGACCGTGCGCGCGATCGAGAGATAGCGGCTGCCGTCGGGCATCTCCGCGAGCTGTGTCAGGATCTGGCCCGGCATCTGGAAGGCGTGGTGCACGTTCCAGACCGGGCAGGCCCCGCCGAAGCGGGCGAAGTGCAGGCTGTTGGCGCTGAAGCGCTTGGAGACGTTCCCGGCGGCGTCGATCCGGATCATGAAGAACGGCACGCCGCCGGCGCCGGGCCGCTGCAAGGTCGTGAGGCGATGGCAGACCTGCTCGAAGCCCGCGCCGAAGCGCGCTCCGAGCACGCCGAGGTCGTGGCGGAGA
>DATJVP010000122.1:0-23835 GCA_035581425.1 Allostellaceae bacterium
AGACAAGGCCAGGTTCTGGCATCACACAAATCGCCGCATCAGGTCCGGAATTGACATTCCAAACTAGATGCACAGACCTACGTGACGCATATCAAGCGCCACCGCCTGCACATCCCTTCCCTCTTATCTACTTGTCAAAGAACACCGCTCAGCCGCCCCAGGGGCCGCCGAGGGAGGCGCGCTTATAGGCTTCGCCCGGTTCCCTGTCAAACTTAAAATGCAGAAACCGTTAAAAACCCCCAAAGGCCTGGATTCGCAATAGGATTCGTCCGCGAATCGCAAGGTTTGCGTTGACACCCCGATACCGCATCTGCCAGAAGTGATCCCAACACCGCGCATGGTAAACGGTGAGACAGGGGACCGTTCATGGCCGCCAGCGATTGGGTGAGGGGGGATTCCGCCTTTCGCGTCATCGCGTCGTATCTGGCACTCGCGCTCATGCTCATGGGCGGAGCGAGCCAAGCCTTGGCCGACGCTTCAAGCCGTGAGAACGACCGCCAGATCGTCCGCGTCAAGCGTGGCGACACCCTCAGCACCCTTCTCGCCCATTGGGGCGCGACGCCCACGGAGGCGCAGGACGTGGCGAGCGCGCTCCGTCCGATCTGGAATCCGCGCGAGCTCAGGATCGGCCAGGAAGTAGCGCTCAAATTCGGCCCCGCCGGCCTCGAGACCATCGAGATCGATGCCAATCTCGATCACGCCGTCAGGGCGCAGCGCAACGCCGATGGGCATTTCTCGCCGACGACCCTCCCACGCAACCTCGCGCGCGTGCCGCGTCTTTCCGTCGGCGTGATCAAGACCAGCCTCTACGATGCCGCCGTCATCGCAGGCGTGCCACAGCCCGTGCTGCAGGAGATGGCGCGCGCCTTCAGCTACGACGTCGACTTCCAGCGCGAGGTGCAGCCCGGCGACACCTTCGAGCTGATGTTCGAGAATATCGTGGACAAGCGCGGCGAAGTGATCGCGAACGGCGCCGTCATCTACGCTTCGATGACGCTCTCGGGGCACACGCTCCGAGTCTACCGCTTCCAGCCCGAGGACGGCTTTGCCGACTACTTCAATCCCGCGGGACAGAGCGTCAAGAAGGCGCTGCTGCGCACGCCCATCGACGGTGCGCGGCTCACCTCGGGCTTCGGCCAGCGCATGCATCCGATCCTGGGATATACGCGCATGCATCGCGGCGTCGATTTCGGCGCCGTGCAGGGAACGCCGATCATGGCGGCAGGCGACGGCGTCGTGGAAAAGGCCGGCCCCGACCGCGGCTACGGCAACTTCGTCCTGCTGCGCCACAACGGCAACTACGAGACGGCCTATGCGCATATGAGCCGCTTCGGCTCGGGCATCCGCCCCGGCGCGCACGTCCGCCAAGGCCAGATCATCGGCTATGTCGGGATGACCGGGCTCGCGACCGGTCCGCACCTTCACTACGAAGTCCGGATCAGCGGCACGCAGGTCAATCCGCTCTCGGTGAAGATGGCGCCCGGCCGCAACCTCGCGGGGAACGAGCTTCGCGCCTACCACGGCGCTACCGACGAGGTCGATCGCCAACTCCTCATCCTGCGCCAGGACATGAACCTGGTGGCATCGACCGGCAACGGTGCGGCGCCGCATCAGTGACAGTGTCGCCTCGTATCGCGTTTCCGTGACGACCGAGCCCCACCCGATCAGCTACAGCGTGTCGCTCTAGAGGCGATGCCAGACCCGCGGGATCGCGCGCCTCGCGTCCCCGCTCACTTGGCGGCACTCCAACTAGCATTCGCGATCGGCGCGCTCTCTTCGACGCCGATTCTCTTCCGCGTCTCCGAGCTCGGGCCCTCCGCAACGGCGTTCTTCCGAACTCTCCTCGCGGTCCCGGTCTTTATGATGTGGCTCCGCCTCGAGCGCGTTCGCGGCTCCGAGGCAGGGCTCCGCTTTTCGGTCTCATGGCGCCGCGAGGGCGCGGAGCTTCTCCTGGCCTCCGCCCTCTTCGGCGGCAACATCCTTGCCTACGCCTGGGCGCTGAGATTCACCTCGGTCGCAAACGCCAGCATCATCGGCAATCTCGCACCGATCTTCGTCTCGCTTCTGAGTTTCTTCCTCTTCGGCGAGCGGCCGAGCCGTGTCTTCATCGTGGCGATGCTCGCGGCGATCGCTGGCGTTTTCCTCCTCAGCAGCGGCGGGCGCCTCGACGGAGGCGCCCTCCTCGGCGATGCCCTCGCGGCAGCTTCGGCACTGGTCTTCGGCGGCTACCTCATCATCGTCGCGCGGCTTAGGCAGCGGCTCGTCGCAGCGGTGATCATGGTCTGGATCGGAGCGTTGAGCTCTCTGGGGCCGCTCCTGGGTGCGCTCATCCGGCACGAGCCCTTGCTGGCGCAGTCGCTTCCGGGCTGGGGCGCGCTCATCGGCCTCGCGGTTGTCTCCTACGCGGTAGGCCAAGGGCTACTCACTTCCGCGCTCGCCTATGTGAGTGCGGCCTTTTCCTCGGTGGCCCTGCTCTCGCTGCCAGCAATCTCCGTGGTCCTGGGATGGGCGCTGCTCGGCGAGCCGATCACGGTCGAGCAAGGAACCGGCGGCGCCATCGTTCTCGCGAGCATATTTTTCGCAAGGCGCGCGAGCGGGTAGGGCCTATGCACCCGCGAGCTCGCGGATCGCCTCCGCCGCCGCCTCCGGCGTCTCGCGCGAGAGGAAGTGTCCCGCGACGGGGATCACACGCCGCTCGTAGCGCGCGGTGAAGAACTTGGCGTTGCCGTGCGAGTGCTCTGGCGGGCTCACGCCATCGGCCTCGCCGTGCAGCACGATCGTGGGAACGCCGATCTTGGGTTGCGCGGCGAGCTCGCGTTCGAGCTCGTCATAGGCGGGATCGCCCGGCGCATTGCCGTAGCGGTGGCAATAGGAATTGACGGTGACGTCGATGTAGTCGGGATTGTCGAAGCTCGCGGCGGTCGCGGCGAAGGTCGCCTCGTCGAAGTTCCAATGGGGCGACCAGAGCTTCCAGAGAAGCCGCGCTATCTCGTGGCGGTTATGCGTCAATCCCGCACGTCCCCGCGGAGTGTGGAAATACCACTGATACCAATAGCGGTGCTCCTGTGCGGCGTCAGCGGGCTTGCGCCCGGCTGCGGCGATGTTCTGGATCTGATAGCCGCCGATGGTGAGAAGGCCGCGCACGCGCTCCGGCCAAAGCGCCGCGACGACGTTTGCCGCCCGCCCGCCCCAGTCGTACCCGCCGAGCACTGCGCGGTCGATGCCGAGCGCGTCCATGAACTCGTGGAGATCGGCGCCGATCGCGGCTTGCTGCCCCGAGCGCGGCGTCGCTGCATCGACAAAGCGCGTGGGTCCGAAACCCCGGATATACGGCACCAGCACGCGGAACCCCTCGCGCGAGAGACGCTTCGCGACCGTATCCCAATCGTGCACGTCCGAGGGCCAGCCATGCATGAGAATGACGGCCGGACCCGTTGCGGGGCCGCTTTCGAGATAGGCGATTTCGAGTTTTGGCGTGCGAACGGTTCGGTGCATGCGCCTTGTCCTTATGAAATCGAGAGAACGCTTCAGCGCTTCGGATTGATGTCCTCGCCGCCGAGCCACATGCGGTTCCAAGTGGGGCTGATGACGATCTCGTTCATGCAGACGCGCGGCGGCATCTCCGCGACGAAGCGAATGGTGCGCCCCAAATCCTCCGCCTGCAGCATGCGCTCCTGCTCCGCCGCGGAAGGCGGGACCGGGCGGGTCCTGAGGATCGGCGTCGCCACCTCGCCGGGGCAGATGACGCAGGCGCGGATGCCGTTCACGCACTCTTCCATGTTGAGCGAGAGAGTGAGGGCCACGACACCGTGCTTCGCGGCGTTGTAAGCGGCGCCCGTCAGATAGGGATCGAAGCGCCCCGCCCAGGAGGAGATGTTGATGACGACCCCGTCCTTGCGCTCGCGCATCCGCGGCAGTACCGCATGGATCGTGTTGAGCGTGCCCTGGAGATTGGCCTGCAGCACGGTCTCGAAACCCTCGGGCGTCATGTTCTTGAAGAACCGCTTCGGCACGTTCATGCCGGCGCTGTTGACGAGGATGTCGACCTGGCCGTGACGAGCGACGATGCCCGCACCCACCTTTGCGGTCGCAGCCTTGTCCGTGACGTCGAGCGGCGCCGTCTCCGCCTTGCCACCCTTACCTGCGACCGCCGCCCGAACCTTCTCGAGCTCATCCGGCCGGCGGCCGCTCACCACCACCGTCGCCCCCGCCGCCGCGAGCTCGATGGCGCCGGCCTCGCCGATGCCGCTGCCGCCGCCCGTCACCCACGCGATCTTTCCTGCGAGCACGATAGTCTCCTTCGCATTTGCCGTGCGGACAACATCATGGACAATGCGTGTTGGGCGCGCAACCGAGCGCCATGATACGATGCTTCCATGACTCTGCCGACGTGGTGGAAAGAAACATCGCCGCCTACGCGCGACGACATGGCCCGCTATGAAGCCGTGGCCGAGGCCGCCTACGACGCCATGTACGATCCCAAGGACCGCTATCACGCGAAAGAGCTCCGCGACGATGCGCTGGGCGCGCTCTTGAGCGCGATCGACATCGCAAAGTTCCTGGGCCTTGCCGAAGAGGCAGCACGGCTCGAGAAGCGCTACGACCACATCTACGCGGTCTACGCGCATCAATTCAGAATGTGAGTTTCGCTAGGCGCGCCCCAGCCCACGTGTGATCGTCTCCCGGAGCTTACCGCGCTCGATCTTGCCGTTGGCGTTGCGGGGAATGCGCGCGACCTTGACGATGTGGAACCGGCCGACGTGGTGGTGGCGAAAGGCTTCGCCGACGCGCGCGAGGAGCTCGGCGTCGTTATGCGCGGCATTGGCGACGCCGATGCAGATTTCCGCGACGCCCTCGGCATTGGCGACCACGCAGACGCCGATATCTCCGACGGTCGCGTGACGCAGTACCAATGCCTCGAGCTCGCTCGGCGGTATCTTGAGGCCGCCGAGGTTGATGAGCTCGTCCTCGCGCCCGACGATCTGAAGTCGTCGCGGACCGTGGAGGATTCCGACATCGCCGGGATAAAACCAGCCGTCGCGGAATTTCCCTGCTGAACCTTGGGGCTCGTCGAGGTAACCCGGCGCCATCACGGGATCGCGCAGCCGAAGTCTCCCCGCGCGTCCTAGCGGCAGCCGCGAATCCCGCTCGTCGACGATCTCCGCCTCGATCCAAGGCACGACGGTACCGATGCCGTCCTTGCCGTCGTCGCCCATGAGCGTGACGAAGGGCATCTCATTGCTCGCGTAGGAGCTGATCACCTCGGTCGCGAGACGCGCCAAGGCCCTCTCGCGCAACGGCGCCGCGAGCGCGGCACCCATGGTGCAGACCTTGAGGCCAGTCGGCTTCGCGAAGTTCGGTGGCAGATTGTCCAGGATGAGCTTGAGCTCCAGCGGCGTCACGCGCAGATGAGTGAGATTGCGCGCGGGTCCCACGAGCGCCGCAGCCGTGCCGGTCTCGAAGCCTACGAATATGACCGTTCCGCCCGCACGGATCGCGGCCGTGCAAAGCGTGTAGCCGCCGGTCGAAGTGAAGGGCATGGTGACGAGCGTGCGGGTGGCGCGCGTCACCCCCAAGGACCACGCCTTGCGCTCGACATAGGCCTCGAACATCCGACGCGTCAGCAGCAGGCGTTTCGGTACGCCGGTCGTGCCGGACGTGCGGACGATCCGGAGGGGGTCGTCGGGGTTCCAGGCCGGGAGCGGGGGCATGCCTAGGTCCGCGCGCGCGAAGGCGCCCGCGAGCCACTGCGGCGTCAGCGCGCGATGCCGCTCGGGCGCCACTTCCGCGGATCGAGACTCCGAGAGCACGACATCGACCGTCTCCAGAAGACGCGCGCCCGCGCTCCCCTCGCCCGCAATGAAAGTGGCGGCCGCGAGCCCTAGCTCCTCGCAGGCGATCAGGAGCAGCCAGTGCGGATAGAACTCACCCCAAGCGACCGCCACCGAGCTGCCGCGTGTCAATCCGAGCTCGGCCACCGCGCGCAAAAAGCGGCCGAGATCGGAATGGAGTTGCGCGTAGGTGATCTCGCGACCGCGGTCGACGATAGCGACAGCATCGGGACGCGCAGCCGCGTGGAATGCGATGTAGCCTGCGGTCATGTCCTGCCTCGCCCCGAGACTACAGACCCGCGCCGGCCGCGTCACCTTCCGAGGTTGTGCGCCATCGCCTCCTTGAGCCGGTGGCGCTCGATCTTGCCGTTGGCGTTGCGGGGAATGCGTGCGAGCTTGACGATGTGGAAGCGACCGACGTAATTGCGGCGGAAGGCTTCCGTCACGCGTGCAAGTAGCTCCACATCATCGTGCGCGGGGTCAGCGACGGCGACACAGATCTCGTCGACACCGCCGGGTCCGGCGAGCGTGCAGACGCCGATATCGCCGACCGTCGCGTGGCGGAGTACCCAGGCCTCGAGCCTGCTTGCGGCGATCTTGAGGCCGCCCACGTTCAAGATCTCGTCCTCGCGCCCCACGACGCGCAACCGCCGCGGCCCCTCGGAGACGGCGATATCGCCGGGATAGAACCAGCCCTTCCGAAATTTCCTCGCGGTGGTCTCGGGATCGTCGAGATATCCCTCAGCCATCGCAGGATCGCGGATGCGAAGCATCCCCGCCGTACCGGATGGTACCGGTAGGTCTCGGTCGTTGACGACCTCCGCCTCTACCCAGGGGACGACGGTACCGACGCCTTCGCTGCCGCTGTCGCGCAACACCGCGACGAACGGCATCTCGTTGCAGGCGTAGGAGACGAGGACCTCGCTCGCCAGCCGCGCCAGAGTTTGCTCGCGAAGCACCGCCGGGAGCGGCGCGCCGACGGTGCAGACCAAGAGGTCCTTGGGCTTGATGAAATTTCGCGGGAGCTCGTCGAGGACGAGCTTCAGCTCGAGCGGCGCAATGCGAATGTGAGTGGTCTCGCGCGCGGGACCAGAGAGGGCAGCCGCGGTGCCAATCCCGAATCCCGGGCAGAGCACCGTTCCGCCCGCGCGGATAACGGCCGTCGAGAGCGTGTAGCTCCCGTTCGCGGAGAAGGGCGTATTAACGAGGCTCTTGGATTCCCGCGTGATGCCCAGGACCCAGGCCCAGCGCTCGACAAACGCCTCGAACATGTGCCGCCGCAGCAAGATGCGCTTGGGCACGCCGGTGGTGCCGGAGGTGCGGAGGATACGGAAGGGATCGCTCGGAGATTTCGGCGCTTCCGCGGGCATTGGAACATCGCCGCGCGCGAGCGCCTCCGCGAGCCAACCGGAGGTCGCCGCGCGATGTCGCTCGGCTGGAACGCTCGACGGCCGCGTCTCCGAAAGCACGACATCGACGCTCTCGAGAAGGCCCGCACTTGCATCGCCTTCATTCGCGACAAAGGTCGCGGTCGCGACGCCGAGCCACTCGCAAGCGAGAAGCAGCAGCCAATGCGGATAGAGTTCGCCCCAGGCGATCGCCGCCGAGCTTCCGCGCGCAAGACCGAACTCGTTGACCGCATGAGCGGCGCTGCAGAGGTCGCGATGGAATTGCGCGTAGGAGATCTCGCGCCCGCGGTCGACCAGCGCGACCGCATCGGGCCGCTCGGCCGCATGGAAGGCGACGTAGTCGGCGGTCATGACGCGCCTCGGCCCTCTCCCACTTCGGGAAGAGGGACACTATAGCCCCTCTCCCACCGTTCGCGAGGGTGAGGTGCGCCGTTCTCAGTACTGCTTATATGGCAGGAACTTCCCACTCATGGTGACGCGGACGCGGTCTCCCTTCTGATCGGGCTGGCGCTCCAGCTTCATGTCGAAATCGATGGCGCTCATGATGCCGTCGCCGAATTCCTCTTGGATGAGCGCCTTCCACGTCGTGCCGTATACCTGGATGAGCTCATAGAAGCGGTAGATCAGTGGGTCGGTCGGCACCGCCGTGGGCAACGAGCCGCGATAGGGAATCTCCTGCAGGAGCAGCGTCTCTTCCTCGTCGAGGCCGAGGATGCGAGCGGCGTTCTCGGCCTCCGAGCGCGAGAGCTTCATTTGCCCGTGGAGCGCCGCCGTGTAGTAGATCGCGGAGCCCGGCCCGATCTCCGCCGCGATCTGCTTCCAGGTGAGCTGCTTCTTGCGCCTGATGGCCGCGATCTTCTCGGTGAGTTGGTCTCTGGTCATGCGTAGCCTCTCCTGTTGCCGAGGTCGGTAGCCGATGCCGGTCGCGCGCGCGGGCGGACGACCGGCGGATGGCGGGGGTCCGCGGGGCCTCCTGAGAGCGCCAACCGGCGCGAGCGCTCGATCAGGAAATCGACGATGTGATTGCGGACCGCGTAATAGTCGGGATGCCGGTGCGCGTCCTGGCGAACCCGAGGCCGTGGCAGCGGATTGGCGACGATCTCTGCCACGCGCGCCTCGGGCCCATTGGTCATCAGCACGATCCGGTCCGCGAGCAGGATCGCCTCGTCGACGTCGTGGGTGATCATGAAGACGGTCTGCCGGGTGGACGCACAAAGCCGCGCGACCTCCTCCTGAAGGGTCCCCCGGGTCAACGCGTCGAGCGCGCTGAAGGGCTCGTCCATGAGAAGGATTCGGGGCTCTATCGCGAGCGCGCGCGCGATCCCCACGCGCTGCTTCATGCCGCCCGAGAGCTGCGCTGGACGCTTCGTCTCGCTCCCCTCGAGCCCCACCAGCGCGATGGCGCGCTCCGCTCGCTCGCGCTCCTCGGCGCCGCTCATCCGCGGCCAGCGCGAGCGCAGCGCGAAAGCGACGTTGCCGCCGACGGTCATCCAGGGCAGCAGCGCGTGGCTCTGAAAGATCACTGCACGGTCGAGGCTCGGCCCCTCGATCTCGCGCCCGCCGAGCAGCACCGCCCCCTCGCTCGGACGGTCGAGTCCCGCGAGGATGTTGAGCACCGTCGTCTTGCCGCAGCCGGAATGGCCGACGAGGCAGACGAATTCGCCCTCCTCGATTGCTAACCAGAAATCGCGGAAGACGGCGGCGCTCGCACCGCCCGGCGCGGGATAGGTCTTGGCTAGTCCCTCGACTTCGATGAGCGCGCTCATTCGGCGTAGGCCACGAGCCGGGCGCAAAGCGCGAGCATCCGGTCGAGCAGCATGCCGACGACGCCGATCACGAGGATCGCGACGATGACGTTGCTGAGCGACAGATTGTTCCACTCGTTCCAGACGAAGTAGCCAATGCCTGTTCCGCCGACCAGCATCTCCGCGGCGACGATCACGAGCCAGGCGATGCCGATAGAAATACGCATCCCCGTGAGGATCGTCGGCGCCGCCGCCGGCAGCACCACCAGGAAGATGCGGCGCCAGAGACTTACTTCGAGCGTGCGCGCGACATCGAGCCACTCGCGCCGGGTCGCGGCGACGCCGAAGGCCGTGTTGATGAGCATTGGCCAGATCGAGCAGACGAAGATGACGAAGATCGAGGAGATCGCGGAGTCCTTGATCGTGTAGAGCGCGAGCGGCATCCACGCGAGGGGCGAGATCGGCTTCAGCACCTGGATGAAGGGATCGAGTGCCCGCCGCAGCAACGGCGACATCCCCACAAGGAACCCCGCGGGCACCGCGACGATGGCCGCGAGAAGAAAGCCAAGCATCACCCGCGCGAGCGAATAGGCAAGCTGGATGCCGAGCCCCTTGTCGTTCGGGCCCTTGTCGAAGAAGGGGTGGCGCAGATGGTCGAGGAGCACGCCGCCTACCGCCGCGGGGCTTGGGAGACCGTTCCCCTGCGGCGAGGTGGCGGCGCCCATGAGGCGTGCATAAGCGGGATCGACCGCGGGACCCGCCGATTTCGGCAGTGTCGCCGCGTACCAGACGAGGATGAACCCCGCCAAAAGCAACGCCGAGAGCACCGAGGCACGGAGCGCGAGCGTGGCGCGCATGTCCGGTCTCAGGCGTGCTTGATGGCAAAGCTCGCGAGGTACTTCGCGGGATCCGCGGGATCGAAGGCCTTGCCCATGACGTCGAACCCCTCGCTGTCGCCGGACGGAACGGCAAGACCCATTTCGCGCATGACGGCGCCGGCCTCGGTCGCCAGGAAGACCTGCTCCGCAACCGCGCGGTAGTCGAGGTCGCCCTTCACCTGCCCCCAACGCTGCATTTGCGTGAGGATCCAGATCGCCATCGAGCGCCACGGGAATGGCGCGAAGGAGATGCGGTCCGGCACGTCCTTGATCGCGCCGAGCCCGTCCGCGAACTTCCCGGTCAATACCTGCTCCACCACGACCTCGGGCTGGTTGAGGTAGTTGGTGGGCGCGATCGCCGCCGCGATCTCCTTGCGGTTCTCGGCCTTCGCCGCGTAGCTCGTGGCATCGACGATCGCGCGCAGGAGCGCGTGGAAGGTATTTGGGTTCTCCTTGACGAAGGCGCGGCTTGCGGCGAAGGCGCAACAGGGATGCCCGTCCCAGAGCTCCTTCGTCAGCAGATGGATGAAGCCTACGCCGTCGTAGACCGCTCGCTGATTGAAGGGGTCGGGACCGAGATAGCCGTCGATGTTGTCCGCGCGGAGATTGGCCACCATCTCCGGCGGCGGCACTGCGCGGATCTGGATGTCCTTGTCGGGATCGATCCCGTGCTCGGCCACGTAATAGCGGAGGAGATAGTTGTGCATGGAGTAGTCGAAGGGCACCGCAAAGCGCATGCCCTTCCATTCGCGCGGATCGCGCTTCTCCTTGTGCTTCATCGCGAGCGTGATCGCTTGGCCGTTGATATTCTCGATCGCGGGCATGGTCCAGGGCATGGGTTGCGCACCGGCGCCGAGCGTGATCGCGAGCGGCATCGGCGAGAGCATGTGCGCCGCGTCGTATTCGCCGTTTATGGCCTTGTCGCGGATGACCGCCCAGCCCGCGGTCTTGATCACCTGCACCTCGAGCCCCTGCTTCGCGTAGAAGCCGAGCGGCTCCGCCATGATGATCGGCGTCGCGCAAGTAATCGGGATGAAGCCGATCTTGAGCGCCTTCTTCTCGAGCGGCCCGGGCGCGCCCTGCGCCAGCGCCTTGACCGCGCCCAGCGGCAGTATGTCGCCGAGCGCAGAGAGCAGCGCCCCCGCCCCCACCACGCCGAGGACCGCGCGGCGCGTCTGCGCATGCGGCATCAGCGCGCGGAGCAGGCTCTCTTCGACCATATGCTCCGTGAGGCGCTCGGCATCATGCGCCTCGATGCTCGCATGCTGGCCGCATGCGCAGCGCCCTTCCTTGCCCACCGACATCCCCGCCCCCTTCTTCTGGCCTTCCCGCCAAAGGGTGCAAGCGATGTGCCAGGAATAAGGATGTGCGATTCCGGAGCAGACGCTCCGGCAATGCCAAATCTTTGAGCGGATTCGGCCGTCGGATGCCGAGAATCTCGGCGGAGACCCTCGGCCTGATATTCTTCAGCCGCTACTCCGCCGCCTTCGGCACCTTGCCGCCGATTGCGAGCCCGCCTTCGCCGGCGGCGATGGTGACGGTCTCGCCGTCGACGATACGGCCCTCGAGAATGAGGCCCGCGAGCGGGTTCTGCAGCTCGCGCTGGATCACGCGCTTCAAGGGGCGCGCACCGTAGACGGGATCGTATCCCTGCTCCGCGAGCCAGCGCTTTGCGCTCGCCTCGACTTTGAGCGCGATCTTCCGGTCCGCCAGCAGCTTCTGCAGGTGGCGGAGCTGGATCTCGACGATCCCCGTCATGTCCTTCCGCGTGAGCCGCCGGAAAAGCAGGATCTCGTCGAGGCGATTCAGGAACTCCGGCCGGAACGCCCCACGCACGATCTCCATGACAGCATCGCGCGCCGACGAGGTCTCCTTGCCCTCGGGCAGGTTCGCCAGGATCTGGCTGCCGAGGTTAGAAGTGAGCACGATGAGCGTGTTGCGGAAGTCGACCGTGCGGCCTTGCCCGTCGGTCAGGCGCCCGTCGTCGAGAACCTGCAGCAGCACGTTGAAGACGTCGGGGTGCGCCTTTTCGACCTCGTCGAAGAGGATCACTTGATAAGGCCGGCGCCGCACCGCCTCGGTGAGCGCGCCACCCTCCTCGTACCCGACATAGCCTGGAGGCGCACCGATGAGACGCGCGACCGCGTGCTTTTCCATGTATTCGGACATGTCGACGCGGAGCATTGCGCCGTCATCGTCGAAGAGGAATTCCGCGAGCGCCTTCGCAAGCTCGGTCTTCCCGACGCCCGTCGGTCCGAGGAATAGGAACGAGCCGATCGGACGATTGGGATCCTGCAGCCCCGCCCGTGCGCGGCGAATCGCGTTCGAGACCGCGACCACGGCCTCGTCCTGGCCCACGACGCGGCGCTTGATGTTCTCCTCCATCCTCAGGAGCTTCGCGCGCTCGCCCTCGAGCATCTTCTCGACGGGAACGCCGGTCCACCGCGAGACCACGCTCGCGATGTGCGCGTCGGTGACGGCCTCCTCGATCATGCGATGGCTCTCGGCGGCCTCAGCCTCCTTGAGCTTCTTCTCGAGGCCCGGAATGATCGAGTAAGTGAGCTCGCCCGCACGCGTCCAGTCGCCCTGGCGCTGCACGCGATCGAGCTCGGCGCGGGCCTTGTCGAGCTGGTCCTTGAGCTTCTGCGCGCCCGCGAGCTTCTCCTTCTCCGCGCGCCACTCCGCCGTGAGTTCCGCCGATTTCTTCTCGAGGTCGGCAAGCTCTTTCTCGAGCTTCTCGAGCCGGTCCTTGGAAGCGCGATCGGTCTCCTTCTTGAGCGCCTCGCGCTCGATCTTGAGCTGCATGATCCGGCGGTCGAGCTCGTCCACCTCCTCGGGCTTCGACTCCACTTCCATGCGCAGACGCGAGGCGGCCTCGTCCATGAGGTCGATCGCCTTGTCCGGGAGAAAGCGGTCCGTGATGTAGCGGTTCGAGAGCGTCGCCGCCGCCACGATCGCGCCGTCGGTGATGCGCACGCCGTGATGGAGCTCGTACTTTTCCTTGATGCCTCGGAGGATCGAGATCGTGTCCTCGACGGTAGGCTCGGAGACGAAGACCGGCTGGAAGCGCCGCGCGAGCGCCGCATCCTTCTCGATGTGCTTGCGGTACTCGTCGAGGGTGGTAGCGCCGACGCAGTGCAATTCGCCGCGCGCGAGCGCGGGCTTCAGCATGTTGGAGGCGTCCATCGCGCCTTCTGCTTTACCAGCGCCCACGAGAGTGTGGAGCTCGTCGATGAAGACGATGATCTCGCCCTGGGCCGCGGTAATCTCCTGGAGCACCGCTTTAAGTCGCTCCTCGAACTCGCCGCGAAACTTGGCGCCGGCGACGAGCGCGCCGAGATCGAGCGCGAGGAGCTTCTTCTCCTTGAGGCTCTCGGGAACGTCGCCGTGGACGATCCGAAGTGCCAAGCCCTCGACGATCGCGGTCTTGCCGACGCCGGGCTCGCCAATGAGGACGGGATTGTTCTTGGTCCGGCGCGAGAGCACCTGCACCGTGCGCCGGATCTCCTCGTCGCGGCCGATTACGGGATCGAGCTTGCCGTCGCGCGCCGCCTCTGTGAGGTCGCGGGCGTATTTCTTGAGCGCGTCGTAGCCTTCCTCTGCGGAAGCGCTGTCAGCCTTGCGGCCCTTTCGGATTTGCTCGATCGCTGCATTCAGGCTCTGCGCGGTGACGCCCGCGCGTGCCAAGGCCTGAGCGGCCTCGCTGTCGCGCGCCATCGTCATCGCGAGGAGAAGCCGCTCGACCGTGACGTAGCTGTCGCCGGCTTTCTCCGCGATCTTCTCGGCCTGCTCGAAGAGGCGCGCGGTCTCCGGCGCCATGAAAACCTGGCCCGCACCCGAGCCTTCGACGCGCGGCTGCTTCGCGAGCGCCGCATCGACGGCAGTCGCCGCCGCGGTCGGATCGCCGCCGGCCGCGCGGATCAAATTTGCGCAGAGACCTTCCT
The DNA here is from genome assembly GCA_035581425.1 of Allostellaceae bacterium. Lineage (GTDB taxonomy): Bacteria > Pseudomonadota > Alphaproteobacteria > ATCC43930 > CGMCC-115725 > DASZHJ01. The sequence continues at coordinate 13,808 of DATJVP010000122.1, forward strand.
TGTCCTCGAGCAGCGCCTTCAGCAGATGCTCAGGCGTGATGCGTTGATGCCCGCGCCGTTGCGCGAGCCCTTGCGCCGCCTGGATGAATCCCTTGGCGCGCTCGGTGTATTTCTCGAAATCCATTTTACCCCGCCACGATGAACCGCCGGCCCCCGTCCCGCTAGGCGGCAACGGGCTCCGCTTTCAAGTTCGATATGGGGTTAAACCGCAGGCGTGCAAGGGTTCGGGCGCGTCCGGTCGCCCCCATGCGTGACCGGGACAAGCCCGGCCATGCCGGCGCCTGAAAACGACGATTAAGCGTCGAGCTAAACGGCCCTTAAGCCGTCGGCGGCTGCTGCTCCGGCTCGGAGGGCGTGACGAGAGGTTGCGGTTGAGACTGAGCGGCCTCGGCCTCCATCGGCTCGGGCTGCGCCATCTCCGTGTCGGCCGAGGTCGTCGGACGGGGCACCATCTGCCCCGCCTGCCCTTGGCCGTCGGCATTCATGATGCGGTAGTAGTGCTCGGCGTGCTGGTAGAGATTCTCGGCGGCGATGCGGTCGCCGGCGGAAGCGGCTTCACGCGCCATGGCGACATAGCGCTCGAAGACCTGGTAGGCGTTGCCGCGGATCTTGCCGGTGGGGCCGTTGCTCTCGAACACCTGCATCCGGTGCGGTGGGCGCGGGCGATTGCCTTGCTGCTGCGGATGCCCGCCACCACCACCGCCGCCACCACCGCCACCGCCGCCGTTCCGGCCGCGATGCCGCTTGCCCTGACCCTGTCTCATCATGCCCTTATAATCTTGATACGACATCATCCCCCGCCTGGTTGGAGAGCCGCACCCCACGCGCGGCCGTACTGAGCGCCTGTCTGCATTCGCACGACACTGCGCTTGGTCTCATCGAAGAGGAGTTCTGTCCTGCGCCCTCGGCGCTGGGAGCCCCCAGGCTCCACTGTCATGGTTCAAAACTAGACGGGAGCGGTAAACATTCCAACAACTTTTTCAAGGGACAAGGCCTTAAAGGCCCGCACGCCCCACGATCATGCACCGCTCGATGCCACCAAGATCGTGTCGTATCCCTTGAATTACAAGCCCTGCCGCGGTGGCAATCCCGGCTACGTCTGCGGCCTGACCCACGCCCAGTTCGATAGCCGCAACCCCCTGAGGTGCAAGGAGTCCTACGATTTGCGGGACGAGCGCACGATAGGCCTCCAGACCATCGCCTCCCCCATCTAGGGCGAGGCGAGGGTCGTGCCGAGCGACCTCCGGCATGAGGCCGGCGATGCCCGCACTCGCGATATAAGGCGGATTTACGAGAATTGCATGCCAGTCCCCCGCGATTGACGTGGCCCAATCACCCACGGCGAATCGAGCCCGCTGCGAAAGGCCCAGCGCTGCGGCGTTCCGCCGCGCGGTAGCGGCTGCCTCGGCCGAGCGGTCGATACCGACGCCCCAGGCCTCCGGCAGTTCCGAGAGCAGCGCGAGCAAGAGGCAGCCCGTGCCAGTGCCGAGATCGAGGACACGATAGGGCCGGCGGCGCTCCGGCAAGGCCGCGAGCGCTGCCTCGATCAGGACCTCGCTATCGGGCCGCGGATCGAGGGTGCTCGGCGCGAGCTCGAAGCGGAGGCTCCAGAACTCGCGATGGCCAAGGATGCGCGAGATCGGCTCGCGACGAGCGCGGCGCGCGAGCAGTGCCTCAAGCCGCATCTCGGCCTCGGCATTGAGGAGAGCCTCCGGGTAGGCGAGCACGCGCGCCGCATCCCAACCGAGTACCGTCGCCAGCAGCAGCCGCGCCTCACGGCGCGCGTCGCTAATGCCGGCGGAAGCGAGGCGGGAGGTGGCTGTGGTGAGAGCGGTTCCTACGTCGTGCATTTTCGGTCATCGACCCTCCTTACTCCACCTCCGCCAACTTTGCCGCCTGATCCTCCGCGAGGAGAGAGTCGATGATTTCGTCGAGGGCTTCGCCGTTCACGACCTTGTCGATCTTGTACAGCGTAAGGTTGATGCGATGGTCGGTGACGCGCCCCTGCGGGAAATTGTAGGTGCGGATGCGCTCGGAACGATCGCCCGTCCCAACCTGGCTCTTGCGCTCGGCCGCCCGCGCGGCCTCGCGCGCCTGACGCTCGCGCTCGTAGAGCCGCGCACGCAGCACCTTCAACGCTTTCGCCTTGTTCTTGTGCTGGGACTTCTCGTCCTGCTGACTCACGACGATGCCCGTCGGCAGATGCGTGATGCGGACTGCACTGTCGGTCGTGTTGACGGACTGGCCGCCGGGGCCGCTCGAGCGGAAGACGTCGATGCGGAGGTCCTTCTCCTCGATGTGGACATCGACCTCCTCGGCCTCCGGCAGCACCGCGACCGTGGCGGCCGAGGTATGGATGCGCCCCGACCCCTCCGTCTCCGGGACGCGCTGCACGCGATGGACGCCGGACTCGAACTTCAAGCGCTCGAAGACGTTGCGGCCGGAGATCGCGGCGCTCGCCTCCTTGAGCCCGCCGAGTCCGGTCTCGGAGACGTCGAGCACCTCGAAGCGCCAGCCGCGGATCCCCGCGTAGCGCTGGTACATGCGGAAGAGGACGGCCGCGAAGAGCGCGGCCTCCTCGCCGCCTGTGCCCGCGCGCACCTCGAGGATCGCATTGCGCTCATCCGCCTCGTCCTTCGGCAGCAGCAGCATCTTGATATGCCGCTCGATCTCTGGGATGCGGCGCTTGAGCGCAGGGATTTCGGCCTGCGCGAGCTCGCGCAGCTCGGGATCGCTCTCCGGCGATTGCAGCGCTTCCAGATCCTTGAGCTCGCGTTCGGCGTTGCGGAGCTCCGCGATCGCCTCGACCATGGGCGTGAGATCGCTGTACTCCTTGGAGAGCTTGCCGAACTCCGCGGGGTTGGCGTCCGGCCGCGCGAGCGTGTCGCCGAGCTCCGAGTGGCGCCGCACCACGCGGTCGAGCTTCGCATCGAGCGATCCGGTCGTCACTTCCCCTCTCCTTCCCCGCTCTCCAGGCGAAACATCATTCTGAGCAGCGCCTCCGCCTCTCCGGCCTCGACGCCGAGCGCGCGCAGCGTCTCCGAGGGTGCATGCAGCAGCCGATTGACGAGAAGCCGTGTCGCGGCCTCCGCGTCAAGCCCCGGCGCTTCCCGCAGCACCTCCTGCCGCATCGCCTCGAAATGCGCACGGAGCGCGGTCACCGCCGGCACCGCCGCTCGCTCGGCGCGTCGACGCTCGAACTCCGCGAGCGAGGCCTCCAGCACCGCCCAAGCCTCCGCAGCAGCCTTCTCGCGCGCGGCGCGCCCGCTGAGCGCCACCCGCTCGAGATCCTCGAGAGTATAGAGGAAGGCGCCGTCGAGATCGTTCGCGGCGGGCTCGATGTCGCCGGGGATCGAAGCGTCAACCAGGAAGACGGGGCGCCGCCGCCGGCGTCGGAGCACTGCCTCGACCGTCGCCGCGGCAAGCACCCGCCGGCCGGTGCCGAACGCCGTCACTGCGATCTCCGCTTCCACCAGCGCGTCTTCGATGCTGGCGAGCGGCACGAAGCTCGCGCTGAGCCTCGCCGCGAGACGCTCGGCCGTGGCATCGGCTCCCGCGACCAGCAGGCGTGCGGTCCCCGCGGCCCGGAATTGCTCCGCGATGAGCTCGCCCATCTCACCGGTGCCGAGCAGCAGCACCGAGGCGCGGCCAAGCTCGCCATGGATCTCTCGGGCGACTTCGAGCGCGGCGGCGGCGAGCGAGGCCGGGCGCTCTGAGATGCGGGTCTCGCGCCGGACGCGGCGCGCGGCGGCATAGGCGCCTTGGAGTGCCGCCTCGACTGTCGCGCCTGCAAGCCCCGCTTCGGCGGCGATCCGATGCGCCGCGCGAAGCTGGCCCAGCACATGCGGCTCGCCGATCACGAGACTGTCGAGCGCGCTCGCCACTGCAAAGAGGTGCCGAAGCGCCGCCGCGCCGCGGTGGAGGTAGAGCGCCCGCCCGACCTCCTCCGCGCTCACGCCCAAGCTCTCGGCGAGGTGGCGCTGGAATGCGTCCCGCAACGCCTCCGCGCTCGGGCCGGCGGCGAGAACCTCGAGGCGGTCGCAGGTCGCGATCAGCACGGCCTCCTGGAACCCCAGCGCCGGCAGCCGGTCGAGCTCGGCGCCGAGGCTTGCCTCGACGCGCGCGAAATGCTGGCGCCAGGCAGGCGGGCCGGTGCGATGGCTGACGCCGATGACGAGCAGTTCTTTCAGCGACGACAAATCATCTGCATTTGCGTTCACTCTCCCCACCGGGAGAGGTTAGGCGAGAGGCGATACGGCCGGAAGGCCGGAGAAAGAATTCTGTCATGGCGGAGCCCGGCGCCCCTCACCCCTGCCCTCACCCCGGCGGGGGATTAACGGAACGGTGCCAGGCGCTGCGCGAGCTCCGAAAGCGGCACTTCCGACTGCGTGCCGGCGTCAAGGTCGCGGAGCATCGCGGTCTGGCGCGCGAGCTCGTCCTCGCCGAGGATCACGGCCGCACGAGCATTGATTTTGTTGGCGCGCTTCATCCTGCGGCCGACGTTGCCGGAATAACCGAGCTCGACGTGGAAACCGGCGCGGCGGAGCTCCCGCGCGACCCTCGGCGCCTCGGCCTCGCCTTTCTCGCCGACGGGAATGACGGCGATGGGCCGAGGCTCCGCCGGCGGCTCGGCGATCAGCATGGCGAGCCGCTCGATCCCCGCGGCCCAGCCAACGCCGGGCGTATCGGGTCCGCCCATCAGCGCCATCAGCCCGTCGTAGCGCCCGCCGCCCATCACCGTGCCCTGCGAGCCCAAATGCTCGGTCACGAACTCGAAGGCGGTGTGGCAGTAATAGTCGAGGCCGCGCACAAGACGCGGGCTCAGCTCGTAGCGGATGCCCAGCCGGTCGAGACCGGCGCGGACGCCGGCGAAGAACTTGCGGCTCTCGTCGTTCAAGTATTGATCGAAGCTCGGCGCGCCCTGGGAGATGCGCCGGTCGGTCTCCTCCTTGGAATCGAGGATGCGCAGCGGATTGACCTCGAGCCGGCGCTGGCTGTCCTCGGAGAGCTCGCTCCTGTACTTGCCGAAGTAATCGATGAGCGCGGCGCGATAGGCGCGCCGGCTCGCGGTGTCGCCGAGCGTGTTGAGCTCGAGCACCGTGCGCGGGAGGATGCCGAGGGCATCGAGGATTTCGGCACCCGCCTCGATCACCTCGACGTCCGCCTGCGGCTGCGGTACGCCAATGAGCTCGAGATCGATCTGGTGGAATTGCCGGAAGCGGCCTTTCTGCGGGCGCTCATGGCGGAACATCGGGCCGCTGGCGAAGAACTTGAGCGGCAGATTCTGGGTGAGGCCGTTCGAGATAATCGCGCGGATGATCCCCGCCGTATATTCCGGACGGAGCGTGATCTCGTCGCCGCTGCGGTCGCGGAAGGTGTACATCTCCTTGACCACGATGTCCGTGGTCTCGCCGATCGGGCGGGAGAAGACCTCCGTGAACTCGAAGATCGGCGTCGCGATCTCCTGATAGCCGAAGCGCGCGGCGATCGTGCGCGCCGTCTCGATCACATGGCGATGACGGCTTTGATCGGCGGGAAGAAGGTCCTGGGTTCCACGAACCGGCTGCAGCGAGGCCATGCGGGCGTTATTGCGCCGCCTGCGGAGCCGGCTCGGCCGCAGCCTTCTGCGCCTCGATCGCCTTTACCTTCTCCTCGACGAGATGCGCGAGGTGCTCGACGATGTCGGCATCCTTGAGGCGATGATCCGGCACGCCCGCGACGTAGACCTGATGCATGTTGTTGCCGCCGCCGGTGAAGCCCACATCGGTTTCGCGCGCCTCGCCGGGCCCGTTGACGACGCAGCCGATGACCGAGAGCGTGATCGGCGTCGTGATGTGCGCGAGCCTCTCCTCGAGCGCGGCCACGGTCTTGATTACGTCGAACTGCTGGCGTGCGCAGGAGGGGCAGGCGATCACGGTGACGCCGCGGCGACGGAGCTGCAGCGACTTCAGGATCTCGTAGCCGACCTTGATCTCCTCGACGGGATCGGCGGAGAGCGAGACGCGGATGGTGTCGCCGATCCCCGACCAGAGCAGCATGCCGATCCCGACCGAGGACTTGACGGTGCCGCCGACGAGGCCGCCCGCCTCGGTGATGCCGAGATGGAGCGGGTAGTCGCAGGCTTCCGCAAGCTGCTGATAGGCGGCGACGGCGAGGAAAACGTCGGATGCCTTGCAGGAGATCTTGAACTCGAGGAAGTCGTTGTCCTCGAGAATCTTCGCGTGATTGAGCGCGCTCTCCACCATCGCCTCGGGGCAGGGCTCGCCGTAACGCTCGAGAAGGTCCTTCTCGAGCGAGCCCGCGTTGACGCCGATGCGCATGGAGCAGTTGTGATCCTTCGCGGCCTGCACGACCTCGCGCACGCGCTGGGCCGAGCCGATGTTGCCGGGATTGATCCGCAGGCACGCCGCACCTGCCTTCGCAGCCTCGATCGCGCGCTTGTAGTGGAAGTGGATATCCGCAACGATCGGCACTTCGGAGCGCCGCACGATCTCCGCAAGCGCCGCGGTCGAGTCTTCGTCGGGGCAGGAGACGCGGACGATATCTGCGCCAGCGCGCGTCAGCGCCGCAATCTGCGCCACCGTTCCCTCGACGTCGGGCGTGCGGGTGTTCGTCATGGACTGCACGGTGATCGGCGCGTCGCCGCCCACTGGGACCTTCCCCACATGGATCTGGCGGCTCTTGCGCCGCTGAATCTCGCGATAGGCCCGCACGGTCATGGGGGGTGGCTCCTTGCCGGACGCCCGTCCGGATCGTCCCGATGGGTCAAGATATGGGCGGCCTTATAGCGCGTTTCCACGCGGGCGGCAAAACCGCCGATCCGGACGGGACCTACTCCGTCACCGCCTCGCCGGCGGCGAGTTTCTGCGGGTCGAGTTGGACGGAGCGGCGGAGGATGCCGAAGCCGCCGAGGGAGGGCGCGGGATTGCCATCGATCGTGACGTCGAGGCCGCCGGCATTGCCGGTGCGCATGACGAGGCCGGGCTTGTCGGGAACGCGATAGACATCGCCCGCGCGCATCAAGCGGGTGAAGACCATGGTGTCGTTGCCGTCGCGCACCTGGATCCAGGTATCCGAGGTTGCGCGCAGCACGATCCGCACGGGGCCGGTCGTCGCGCCGAAGACGTGCGCGGGATCAACCGGGACCGACGGCACTTCCGGGACCGGCGGCAGGCTCGCGACGACGGTCGGCGCCGGAGCGGGCGTGGGTACCGGTGACGCTGCGGCCTGCGGAGGAGGTGCTGCGGGAGAGGCTGGCGACGGAAGCGCCGCAGGGGGCTCGGGCGTGGCGCGCGGTGTCGGCGCCGGGGCCGCCGCCGCATCGATCGGACGCGGCGGCTCCGGCGGCGTCGGTGGCGCGTAGACGGTGTCGCTCGGCGGCGCGAGTAGCGTCGAAGGCACCGCACCCACGCGCTCGGGCCGGCTGCGATCCGTCGAAGAGAGGTAATACCAGATGCCGTAGCCGCAGATCGCGAGGATCACCGCCACCAGCAGGATGGTTCCGCCGGGGATGTTCCGCTCCGTGAGCGGCACCGGAAAATTGAGGTCGCGCTTGAGCTCGAGGCCCTCGGTCTCCTGCTTGAAGCGCCGCACCATCTCCGCGCCGTCGAGCCCGAGGTAGTCAGCGTAGGTGCGGATGAAGCCGATCGCATAGGGCGCGCCCGGAAGCTCGTCCCAATGCCCTTCCTCGATCGCTTCCAGATACGAAGAGCGGATGCGAAGCGCGCTCCCGACCTGACGCAGATCGCGCCCGAATCCTTGGCGCGCTTCGCGCAGCACGGCGCCTACGCTGCGCGTGCGCGAGGAGGACGGCCCCGTGGCGCCGCTTTCCGGCAGCGGCTCGCCATCGGCGGCGTTTTCCTTGGCTCGCGAGAAAAGTGCCATCCGTTCGACCCCTTGCGGCACCCCTGCCGGAGCCGCAGCACGATGGGCATCTCGGCAAACTCGCAGGGCCGAGAAACCCGCGTAACTCTCCCCGTCGCAAGTCTTATCAGCATCGCTCTGCGCCCGCAACGGCGCCGGGCAAATTCGCGCGGCGTCATCGAAATGAAACGGCGCATTGAGCTTTCCGCGAGGTGAGAAAACCTTAGCGCGATCCCGCTCAATTCGTCGGACAGGAGAAGCTGGAGCCGCTGTTCCGGAGCGTGTAGCCCGCGATCGAGATGAGACTCCAGGCCGGCGCCTGCACGACGGAGCCGCCGCCATCTCCAACCGCCACCGGATCTGCCGCGTAGGAGAGGCCGAGATCCCCGGCGGTTGCGCCAATCGTGCCTTTGAACAGCACCGCCACCAGCATCAGGTCGCACCGGTTCGAGACGCGGTAACCGGGCCGTCCCGCGGCATCGGGATTGCCGGTCGGAAGAACGCTGATGCAGGCGCAATCGGCGCGCGTCAGCTGTCGCTTCGACATCGGAGAGGGCGGCGGCGCGGGTGCCGCCGGTTGCGGCAGTCCCGCGATGTAGCGCGCCGCCCAGTCGCGGCACTGCCGGATCGTCTGTTGCGCATGCGGATTGTGCGCTTGCGCGGAGATTACGGCGTCGACCGGCGCCTGACCGTTGGCGCGGAATCGCCGATACTGAGCTTGCGCGCCCGCGTCCTTTTGCAGCACCCAATCGATGTTGGTTTGTGCCTCCTGCTGTGCCCTCGGACCGCAGGCACCGGGCCTCATGTCCGCGAGGCAGCTGTCGTAGTCCTTCTGGTGCTCTGCCTTGCAGCGCGCGATGTAGCTGAAATCCCCTTGTCCGACGCTCCTGCCGCCATGGTAGGGGTCGCCCTTGGCAATGCAGACCGCCACCGCCTTGTTCATCTGATCTCGGCAGAAAGCCTCGCCGCTCCGGTCGACGACGGTATCGGCTCTACTGGCTTGCATCCCCGCCACGAGCGCGATGAACAGAACGGCGGCGCGAGCGAGGCTAGCGGCAGGAGGCGTTGTAGGCATTCATGTACAGGTTGTAGCAATCGTTGAAAGAGCCCGCTTGGCCCGAGGTACCGAGGCCGCTCGAGCCGAGAGAGCCCATGTTCTGCTGACGCTGCCGGCATTGTTCCGCGAGATTGAGGTATTGCTGGCATTGCGCGGTATTCGCTCCGCTCGACCGGATGCCGCTGCCGCCACCGCCGCGAAACCCGCCGCCGCCCGCCGCACCGGCAACTCCGCCCAAGATGGCGCTCGTGACGCCGAGAAAATCGCCGAAGCTCAAATCGCTTCCGCCGTCGCTCCCGCCGCCGCCATTACCTGGGTCTCGTCCGCCGTTGTCGGAGATTCTTTGCACCCAACCGCTGAAGCCGTTGTTGGTAGCGAAGACGAAGCACCGCTCCATCTTTTCCTGGCAATTTGCCATGGCCTGGTTCTGCGCATCTTCGACGCTGTTCGCGTTCCAAGACCAAAAGCACTGCTCGGTGCCGCCGGTGACGCCCGAGACGATCGCCTTGTTGCCGGGCAGGAAACGGAACGTCTCATTGTTGGCGTCGGTACATGCGTTATAGGCGAGTTGGGCCTCCGATAGGCTCCCATCACAACCCGCCACCATCAGCGCTCCGCAGAGCACGACGACCGATAACCCGCGGCGCCTCCGCATTGGCGACGCCGCCCCTTTTGCCTCCGCCATCTCTCCCCCTATCGTACCGTCCCGGGTGCCAGGACCGTCATCCCGAAGGAGTACTCCTTACATGAATATCCCGGCGATTCAACCTATAAGCAAGTGCGGGGAGGTCTTATGATCGCCCACCGTTACATGGGGGATCGATGTCACGAATGATCGGTTATGCAGTGGTGCTTGCACCGCTGCTCTTTGCCGCGCCGGCAGCCGCGCGTGACGAAAGCCTGGCCGCCTGCAGGCGGCGTTCAGCGACTGCCAAAAGGTGCAGGCGATGAAACCCGATTTCCAGGCGGTGCAGGTGACGATGGGCTTCATCTATTTTCGCCAGAAGAAACTCGATCAGGCATTCGCCGCCTTCGATACGGAACTCCGCCAGAGGCCGAAAGATCTCGAGGCCTTGTACGGTCGCGGACTCGTGCGGCGCGCGAAGGG
>DATJVP010000123.1:0-89025 GCA_035581425.1 Allostellaceae bacterium
CCGGCCGATCCAAGTGCGCTGGCGCGGCACCCTCGCGGCGACCGCGCCCAGCACCGCGCATCAGGTCGTGCTCGACCTCCGCCCTGGCGCCGACGGCGCCTTCGCGCTCGAGCCCCCGGGCTATCAGCTCCACGTCTGGACATCCGGCTGCGGCATCGTCTCCCACACCGCCCAAGTCGGCAAATTCGACGGCCCCTATCCCTTCATCGAGCCGGGGTGAGGGGTCGAGGGACCATCCAGCGGATGAACGGCCGCTGCGCCGGGGGCGGCACTGCTCTTCCATGACCGTCCCTGATTGGCTTTGGCCGCTCGCGGCGGCGCCATTCGTCGGGAGTTTTCTCGGCGTGCTCGTGATGCGCTTGCCGCAGCACCGCACGGTCATCTCGGGAGGGTCGGCCTGCGGAATATGCGGACACCGGCTCGGTGCGCGCGATCTCGTGCCGGTCTTGAGTTGGGTGGCGCTGCGCAATCGCTGTCGATATTGCCGCGCGAGGATCGGGCTCTTCTATCCCGGGATCGAGCTCGCAGCGGTCGCAATTGCCCTTTGGGCTGCGACGCTCGCCACGGGCACGCTGCTCTGGGTGAGTTGCGGCCTCGGCTGGGTGCTGCTCGCGCTCGCAAGCATCGACGCGCGCGAGGGGTTGCTTCCGGATTTCCTGACGTTGCCACTCGTTCTCGCGGGCCTTGCCGCGGCTCAATGGCTCGAGCCCGACGCGCTCCTCGCGCGTGCTATCGGTGCAGTCGCGGGATTCGCGGTCTTCTGGTCGGTCGCACTCTTATATAGAGGACTCCGCCATCGCGACGGGCTGGGCCTCGGCGACGCCAAGCTCCTCGCTGCCGCGGGCGCCTGGCTCGGCTGGGAGGCGTTGCCGAGCGTCGTGCTGGTCGCGGCGATCGCGGGCCTCTCCACGGCGCTCGCTTCCGGCTTGGCCGGCCGCAGGATCGCCTACGACACGAAATTGCCCTTTGGCCCAGCGCTTTGCCTGGGATTCTGGCTCGTCTGGCTCTACGGCGCCCTGCAATAGCGATTCTCTTCACAAGAGTGTCATAATACCGCCAGACAATCCCCGCGGGTTTGCGGCGGGGGGATCGGCTTGGCGGGGCGAATGGCGACGAACGGAATGGACCGCCGCGATTTCGAGCGGTCGCTCGCCGACCGCCTCATCGAGGCCGGCAAGCTCGATCCCTCCGTTCTGGACCGGGCGCTGCGCCTGCGCGCCCAGAGCGAAGAGCGGCTCGAAGCGCTGCTGGTGAAGCTCGGCCTCGCGAGCGAGCGCGACGTTGCGGAGGCGCTGGCGCGGGAGCTCGGCCTTCCGATCGCCGCCGCCGCCGACTACCCCGACGCCCCCGTCCTCGAGGAGCGGATCAGCCGGAAGTTCCTCCGCCAAGTGGGGGCGCTGCCGCTCGAGGAGACGGTGGAAGGGCTCGCGGTCGCAATGGTCGATCCGGTCGATCTCTTCGCGACCCGCGCGCTCGAGATGGCGGCGGGGCTTCCGGTGCTGCGCCGCGTGGCGCTTCCCTCCGAGCTCGAGGCGGCGCAGCAGCGTCTCTTCGAGGCGGAGCCCGGCGCAGGGATCGTCGAGCGCATTGAGAGCGGTGCCGACGAGGAGCTCTCGGAGGACGTGAACCGGCTCCGCGACCTCGCAAGCGAGGGACCGGTGATCCGCCTCGTGAGTCAACTCATCGCGCGCGCCGTCGAGAGCCGCGCCTCCGACATCCACATCGAGCCCTTCCAGAACCGCATCGCCGTTCGCTATCGCGTCGACGGCGCTCTCGCGGAGGTGCCGGCGCCGCCGAGCCGGCTCAAATCCGCGATCGTCTCGCGCATCAAGATCATGGCGAAGCTCAATATCGCCGAGCGACGCCTGCCGCAGGACGGACGCATCCGCACGGCGATCCACGGCCGCGACTTCGATCTTCGCGTCTCCGTGGTGCCGACCTTGCACGGCGAGGGCGTGGCGATCCGCATCCTCGACCGCGGCAGCCTCGTCGGCGATCTCCGCACGCTCGGATTCGCGGAGGACGCGCTCGAGCCCTACCTCCGCGTCCTCGCGCAGCCGCAGGGCATCCTCCTGGTGACCGGACCCACCGGGAGCGGCAAGACCACGACGCTCTACGCGAGCCTCATGCGCCTCAATTTGCCGGAGCGGAAGCTCTTCACCGTCGAGGACCCGATCGAGTACCAGCTCGAAGGCGTCAATCAGATCCAAGTGAGGCCGCAGATCGGTCTCGACTTTCCGCAGGTGCTGCGCGCGATCCTGCGCCAGGACCCCGACATCGTCATGATCGGCGAGATGCGCGATCTCGATACCGCGCAGATCGCGATCCAAGCCGCGCTCACGGGCCATCTCGTGCTATCGACGCTCCACACGAACGGTGCCGCAGCGACTGTGACGCGGCTCGTCGACATGGGCGTCGAGGATTATCTCGTCACCGCGACGCTCAACGGCGTCCTCGCGCAACGTTTGGTGCGGAAGCTCTGCGAGCATTGCCGCGAGCCCTATGAGGCGCTGCCGGAATTGATCCGCGAGCTCGGGCTTCCCGGCGAGGGGCCGCTCCGACTCTACCGCGGGCGCGGCTGCGAGCATTGCAGGGACAGCGGCTATCTCGGCCGCGTCGCGATCACCGAGCTCCTCGTCTTCAATGACGAGGTCCGGCGCCTCGTCCTGAGCCGCGCCGAGGCGCATGATATCCATCGCGCCGGCGTGCGCGCGGGCATGCGCTCCATGTACGACGACGGCGTCCTAAAGGCGCTCGCGGGCCTGACCTCGCTGGAGGAGGTCCTGCGTGTCACGCGGGACGTCGGGTCATGACGCTCTATCGCTTCGAGGCCGTCGCGGCTTCCGGCGAGCTCGTTCGGGGCGAGATGGAAGCCGGAAGCAAGGCGGAGGTCGTGGAGCGCCTCCAAGGCCTCGGCCATCTCCCGATCCGCGCGGACACCGCCGCCGTCTCGGGTATCGCGCGCCGGTTCCGCCGCGATCTCTTCGGACGCCGCAGATTGCCCGCACGCGATCTCGCCCTGCTCACGCAACAACTCGCGACGCTGTTGCAAGCAGGTCTCGGCGTCGACCGCGCGCTCGAGATTGCGGAGACCGTGCTCGACCGCGCGCCGGACCGCGAGCGCCTCCGCGACGTGCTCGCCCGCGTGCGCGGCGGCAGCAGCTTGGCGGACGCGATCGCGGCGCAGCCGGGCATGGTGCCGAAATTCTATGTCGGCATGGTGCGTGCGGGCGAGGCAGGGGCCTCGCTCGACCGCACGCTCCGCCACCTCGGTGCCTTCCTCGAGCGAAGCCATGCCGTCCGCGAGCAGATCCGCTCCGCGCTCATCTATCCCGCGATCGTGCTGGCGGCGGGAAGCGCCTCGGTGGCGCTCCTTTTCGGTTTCGTGGTGCCGCGCTTTCGTCCGCTCTTCGAGCAAGCCGGCGGCGCGCTGCCGCTCCCGGCGGAGATCGTCCTGGGGATCGCCGATTTTCTCGCGGCCTGGGGTTGGTGGCTCCTGGTGGCACTCGCGGCCGCCGCGCTCGGCGGCGTGGCATGGCTCGGCGATCCCGCGCGGCGCGCAGGCTGGGACCGCCGCATCCTCGGGCTTCCCGTCTTGGGGCCGCTCGCGACCAAGCTCGAGATGGCGCGTCTCGCGCGGACGCTGGGCACCCTTCTCGAGAACGGCGTTCCGCCCCTGGGCGCGCTCGCGATCGCGCGCGAGACCAGCCGCAACAGCGTTTTCGCAGCGGCGCTCGAGGACGTCGCCGAACACGTCAAGGAGGGGAAGGGCCTCGCTGAGCCGCTCGCGCAATCCGGCGTCGTCCCGCCGCTCGCGGTACATCTCGTCCGCGTCGGCGAGGAGACCGCCCGGCTCGAGGAGATGTTGCTGAAGATCGCCGAGATCTACGAGGAGGATTCGCGCCGCGGCATCGAGCGCCTCCTCGCGCTGCTGGTGCCGGGGATCACGGTGCTCTTGGGCCTCGTCGTGGCGCTCGTCGTGGGCTCGATCCTCTCCGCCGTTCTCAGCGCCTACGAGCTCGCACTTTAGAAGGGAACCGCACCGTGCAGGCCTTGATCCGCATCGCGAGCCCAGCCGCCCAGCGCCGGCGGGAGCGGGGTTTTACCTTGGTCGAGCTCCTGGTGGTGCTCGCGATCCTGGCTCTCCTCGTCGGCGTCGTGACACCGCAGGTGCTCAAATACCTCGCGCGCGCCAAGGTCGATACCGCGCGGATCGAAGTGCAGAACCTCGGCGCCGCGCTCGACCTCTATAAGCTCGACCTGCAGCACTATCCGACGCAGCAGGAGGGGCTGAAGGCGCTCGTCGAGGCGCCGCCGGGTGCAGCCGGCTGGAACGGCCCCTATCTCCGCAAGAAGGAGGCGCCGGTCGATCCCTGGGGCCATCCCTACGTCTACCGTATTCCCGGCGCGCACGGGGAATACGACCTCTATTCGCTCGGGCCCGACGGCAGCGCCGATGCGAACGGGCAGAAGCCGCTGGCGGCGAACTGGTAGCAGGATGCGCGAGCGCGGCTTCACGCTCATGGAAATGGTGGTGGTGCTGGCGGTGCTGGCGCTGGTGCTGGCGCTCGTGCCGCCTCTCCTCGGCGGAAGCCGGGCGCGCGCGGAGCTCGAGGCCTCCGCGCGCGCGATCGTCGCCGGTCTCCGCGAGACGCGCGCGCTCGCGATGACGCAGGGACGGGCTCAGGTCTTCGCGCTCGATCTCGCGAAGGGCCTCTACCGCGGAGCCGGCGAGAAAGGCACGCAATCCTTGCCGCCAGGCGTGCAAAGCGCGCTTGTCACTGCCGCTGGCGAGCGCATCGGCGCCGCGGCCGCGGGTATCCGGTTTTTCCCCGACGGCAGCTCCACCGGCGGGCGCGTAACGCTCGCGCGCGACGGCCGCCGCATCGAGATCGCCATCGACTGGCTCACCGGACGGATCGCGCTACAGGAATGAGCGGACACGCACCCCATCGCTCGCGCCCGATGCCTCCTCACGCCGCCCCGCTGCCCGGAGGAGAGGCGGGGTCGGTACGGGGCTTCACGTTGCTCGAGGTGCTGGTGGCGTTCAGTATCGCCGCGACGATGCTCGTGGCATTGCTGCGCGCCTTCGGAGACGGGCTCGCGAGCGTCGCGGACTCCGAGAGCGAGAGCGCGGCCGTTGTTGTCGCGGAATCCGCGCTCGATGCCGCAGGCGCCGAGCCGCTTCGCGACGGTGCCGAGCGCGACTGGAGCGAGGGAAAGTTCCAGGTCTCGACCGCGGTTCGACTCTATCGGACGGATCTTCCCACCACCGCCGCGCCGCGCGCACCCTACGATATTGCCGTCACCGTGCGCTGGCGCGAGGGTGGGCGGGAGCGCTTGCTCGTCCTGAATTCGATCCGGCTGGGCCCCGCTAATGCGCGCTGAGCGTGGAGAGGCAGGCTTCACCCTCGTGGAGCTCCTGGTCGCGCTCACGCTCTTCGCGGTCCTCGCGACGCTGCTTTTCGGCGGGCTCCGCTTCGCGGGCCGTGCGGTCGCGAGCGGCGACGCAAGGCTCGAGCGGAGCGCCGAGCTCTCGCTCGCGGCGGGGTTTTTGCGCCGGGCGCTCACGGGAGCGGAGCCGGCGCCGCGCGCGGAGAGCGATGGCGGCGCGAGCGTCGCCTTCGAGGGTGAGCGCGAGGCGCTCGGCTTCGCGAGCGTGCCGCCGGCCTATCTGGCGCCGCCCGGCCTTTACTGGCTCCGCCTCGATATCGAGAGCGGCGACCGTCTCATGCTGCGTTGGGAAACGATTGGGGCGAGCGAGGTGGCGACGCCGCCGGCGCCGACCCTGCTGCTGGAGCGCGTCCATCGCATCGACCTCGCCTATTTCGGCGGGCTCGACGCTTACGAGCGCCCGCAATGGCACGAGCGTTGGGCGCACGCGCCGAGCCTTCCTCTGCTGGTGCGGTTCCGATTGACCTTCAGCGACGGCAGCAGACCTCCCGACATTCTGGTGGCGCCGCGGCTCAGCCGCGGCACGGGGCCAGGGCGATGAGCGCGCTTCGACGCCTCCCCACCGCCGCCCTCTCCTGGTGGTTCCGCGAACTCTCGAGCATGGTGCCCAATGGCCTGCGTCGCCCGCTCTCCGGATTTGGAGGGGGTCTCGTGCTTGTGGTCGACTCGAAGGGGTCGATGCAGGCGACTTACGCAAGCGGCGGCCGGCGCGAGACGCTCGGTGCGCTCGATGGTTCGCAAGCCGCCGCGGCCGCGCTCCGGCGCACCTTGCAGGAACCGCGTTGGCGGCGCCGCGTTGCCGCGTCGGCCGCGATCGAGCTGCCGGCATCGCTTGCGCTCCGCACGCGAACGACGCTGCCGCGCGCGGCGGCGGGAAACTTGCGCGAGGTGCTCTCCTTCGATCTCGACCGGCGCACGCCCTTCAGGAGCGCGGATGTCTATTTCGACTGCTACATCGCGGCCCTGGACGCGCGGGCGGGAATGCTGCAAGTCGACCTCGTGGTGGTCGCGCGCGAATGGGTCGACGAGGCGCTCGCCCGCGCACGCGAGCTCGGACTCTCGGTCGAGCGCGTGCTGCTCCGCTCGGAGGATGGCGCGGGGTCCTTGCCCTACGATCTCCTGCCGCCGCAGGAGCGACCCGCGCGGCGAAGGAGCGGCGGCTTCCTGCTGGCGGCGCTCGCGGCCTCGGCGCTGCTGCTGGGTGCGGTTGCGGCGGGACTGCCGCTCTATCGCGCGCACGAAAGTGAGGCGGCGCTCGCCGCGGAGGTGGCGGAAGCAAGGCGCGCCGCTGCCGCCACCGCATCCGTGCAGAAGGAGATCGAGATCGCGCGGCAGGAGGAATCGATGCTGGCCGAGCGCAAGCGGCGGCAGCCCACGGTCTCCGAGACGCTCTTCGTGCTGACGCGGCTGCTTCCGGACGACGCCTGGCTCAGCGAGCTGCGGATTTCCGGCGGCGACCTCCAGCTTCTGGGGGTCGCGGCGTCGGCCTCGGATTTGATCGGCCTCCTCGATCGCTCCCGGCGGTTCACCGATGCAGGCTTCCGCGCCTCGCTCACGCGCGATCAGCGGCTGCAGCGCGAGCGCTTCAACATCGGCGCGCGGATCGCGCCGATGGAAGGGCGCTGATGCCGCGGCTGCTGCGGCTCGCAAGCCGGCTCGTCGCGCTCGCGATTCTCGCGGGAGCCGCGGCCGGAATTTACGCCGTTCTCGTGATGCCGCTTCTTTCGGATTACGAGGAGAATCTCGATGCGATCGAGCAGCGCAGCCTCGAGCTCGAGCGTTACCGGCGCGCGGCCGCTGAGCTGCCGCAACGGCAGGCGGAGCTCGCGGCGCTGCGACAGCGTCGAGCCGTGGGAGCGGGGTTCCTCGCAGGCGGGAACGAGCAGGTGGTGGCGGCAGGGCTCCAGAACCGGTTGCGCAGCGTCGTCGGCGACGCCGGCGGCGACCTCAAGAGTACGCAGGTATTGCCGGCCGAGGACGAGGCAGGCGCTCGGCGCATCGCCGTCCGCGGCGAACTCACGGGAACGCTCGCGGCAGTACAGCGGATCATCTATGCGCTCGAAGCCGGCACGCCCTTCCTCTTCGTGGACAACCTCTCGATCCACGCGGACCTTGCCGAGGAGGCCTATCGCGGGCAGGGACTCGATCCGATCCTCGACGTGCGCCTCGACCTCTACGGCTATCTGCCCAAGAACCGCCCCGTGCAACCCGGGTCAGAGTTGCCACAATAGTGCAACCGAAGAGTCTCGGATTCTCCTGAAACTGGTAACAATTCTCCGATAGGGTGCGTTGACGCCACCGGGTACGACGATTCCTTGAGTAAATTTAGGCGCGGAGTGAGGGCGCTTTGGGATCGGGCGGAGGGGTGTGCGCAGCGTGGCATTGGGGTGCGGGTGGTCAGGTGGGCGCAGCCGTCGGCGGCGTGTCAATGGCCGGACTCGGCTTCGGTGCCGCGGAATCCAACCGCGATCTCTCAAAGGGGGTTTGAACCGTGAAACAGAAGCACACCGGCTCACTAGCGAGGTCGCTCTCGGCGCTCGCCTTGGGCGCCATCCTCTGCAGCGGCCCGCTCGCGCCGAGCTTCGCCGCGAACGATCCCGCGCAAGCCTTCGCCACCACCACGCCGATCAAGCACCTGATCGTGATCTTCCAGGAGAACTCCTCCTTCGATCACTACTTCGGCACCTACCCGAACGCGACGAACACCGACGGCACGTCCTTCACGCCCGTCGCCGGCACGCCCACGGTGAACGGGTTCAACAAGGAGCTGCTGACCCAGAACCCGAACTTCGTCAACGGGTTCGTAAATCCCTTCCGGTTCCTGCAAAAGCAGGCCGTGACGAACAGCCAGAATCACAATTACGGCTCCGAGCAGCAGGCCTACAACAACGGGCTTATGAACAACTTCACCAAGGTTGGGTCGGGCACGAACTTCTGCCCGCCGCCGGCGCCCGCTGGCTGCCAGAACGTCGGCTACTTCGATGGCAACACGGTCACGGCGCTCTGGAACTACGCGCAGAACTTCGCGATGAGCGACAACCACTTCGGCACGACGTTTGGGCCGTCGACGCCGGGCGCACTCAATCTGATCTCCGGACAGACGCACGGCGTGCTACGCGCGACGCGCAACACGGCTACGGGCGCGCTCGCGCTGCAGAGCCCACAGGCCAATAACGGCCAGAGCTTCTTCGTCGATGGCGACGGCCTCGGCACACAGACCGGCGACACCGATCCTGCCTTTGACGATTGTGGCAGTTCCGGCACCAATAATGCCGTTGCCATGGCCAATAGCGGCACCGCGCCGCAGACCAATGTCGTGAGCCCGACCGGACCCACGGGTGGCACGGCCTTTCCGTTCAAGAGCATCAATGTCGGTAATCTCCTGAGCGCCCAGCACATCACATGGGGATGGTTCCAGGGCGGCTTCCGCCCCACGACCGCTGCCGTTCCCGGCACAAGCCCTGCAGTGTGCGGTGCCCAGGCCGGTCAACACGTCCAAGCCGATATTCTCAGTGGCACCGCCGCGCAGCCGACACAGACGGCATACAATGCTCACCACGAGCCGTTCCTCTACTATGCCTCTACGTCGAACCCGCACCACCTGGCGCCGACGTCCACGGCGGCGATCGGAACCGACGCCGATCAGGGCAATCATAACTACGATCTAATCGACTTCACGGCGGCACTCACCGCGCACAACCTTCCGGCGGTGACCTATCTCAAGGCCACGAATGAGGGCGACGGTCATCCCGGCAATTCCGATCCGCTGAGCGAGCAGACCTTCATCGTCGGCGTCATCAACGCGGTCATGCAAAGCCCGGAGTGGAGCTCGACGGCGATCGTCATCGAGTGGGACGACTCCGACGGCTGGTACGACCATGCGGTCGGACCGATCGTCAATCCCTCGAATGCGGCGGGGTTCGACGCGCTTGCCGGCGGGACGCCGACCGCCAGCCCCACCACGCTCAACGGCACGTGCGGTGTTCCCGCGACGGGCGCATTCAACGGTCGCTGCGGGTACGGACCTCGCTTCCCGTTCCTGGTGATCTCGCCCTTCTCGAAGCAGAACTTCGTCGATCACACCGTGACCGACCAGACCTCGATCCTGAAGTTCATCGAGGACAACTGGCTCTGCAAGACGCCGGGGGCCAATAACACCTGCACGGTCGCGACGCACATCGACGACGTCACGGGAATCACCAACCCGGCGCAGCAGTCCTTCGACGTGAAGGCTGGCTCGATCCTCGGCATGTTCGATTTCACGCACCAGAAGATCCGCCGCATGACGCTCGACAGCATGTCCGGCGCCGTGACCGTTCAGTAAGGGGCGCCTTCGTAATCGCGGGCACGCGCGCCCGCGACTCCTTCGAGCCGCCGCCGGCCCATCGCCGGCGGCGGCCTCCTTTTTCCCGTGCGACTCGTCGGCACACCGGACGTGAAACCGAACTGTCTCAATATCGCCAAATCATAGCAATCATTACCCCTTAGGGTGATTCCGCGCTGCGGGATGCCAGGGTCTGCGCGATCCCATGCGGTTGCCGGGGCGCCGGAACGCGATCGAATCCAAGGGGGACACAATCGTGAAAGTCGGAAAGCTTAAGAGCCTGGCGCGGTCGATGGCCGCGCTGGCCGTCGGGACTATTCTCTCCAGCGGTTTTGGCGCGCCGAGCTTCGCTGCGAGCGATCGGGCGCAGGCGCTCCTGACCGCGACGCCCATCAAGCACCTCATCGTGATCTTCCAGGAGAACGTCTCCTTCGATCACTATTTCGGAACTTATCCGCAGGCGGCGAACGTCGACGGCACGACCTTCACGGCGCTCCCGGACACGCCGGTGCCGAACAATCTCCTGGGCGGCGGGTTGCTCACCAACAATCCGAACTCGAAGCAGCCGGTGCGGTTACGCCACACGGACGTCTTCACCTGCGACGAGAACCACAGCTACACCGGCGAGCAGAAGGCCTTCAACAACGGCCTCATGGACAAGTTCGTGGAGTTCGTGAGCACCACCGGTAACGGCGCGCCGAGCGGTCTCGGCTGCGCCACGGACGGCTCGACCGACATGGGCTACTACGACGGCAACACCGTGACGGCGATATGGAACTACGCGCAGAACTTCGCGATGAGCGATAACTTCTTCAATACGACCTTCGGCCCCTCGACGCCGGGCGCGATCAACGTGGTCTCCGGCCAGACCCACGGCGCGCAGGTGTTCACGCGCACGGGCGGCACCGCGCTCGGCGCGCCGGTTCCCGTCACCATGACGCCCGGTACCGGCGTCGCCAGCACCTTCGTAGATCAGGACGGGCTCGGCAGCGTCGTGAGCGATCCCGATCCGCTGCTGGACGACTGCGCCAATTTCGGCAACGCGCAGAGCCCGAAGCAAGTCGTGCAGATGAGTCCCAGCAACAAGAACATCGGGGACCTCCTCAACGCGAACGCGACGCCCGTGAGCTGGGGCTGGTTCGGCGGCGGCTTTCGCCCGACGGTGCAGGCGGCCTCCGACGGCAAGGGCGGATTCACGAGCGCGGCGGTTTGCGGCGCCTTCAGCTTCTTCCCCGCGTCGACTCCGAACCCCGTCATCAACAACCCCCTGAAGCTCGACCTTCACACGACCCCGATCCCGGACTACGTGCCGCACCATCAGTCCTTCATGTACTACGCCTCGACCTCGAACCCGCATCACCTCTCGCCCACGAGCACGGCGATGATCGGCGTCCAGGGCGACCAGGCCAATCACATCTACGATCTCCAGGACTTCTTCACGGCGCTCTCGACGCACAACCTTCCGGCGGTCACCTACATCAAGGCGAAGACCTTCCAGGACGCACACCCCGCGAACTCGACGCCGCTCGACGAGCAGGCCTTCATCGTGACGCTCATCAACACGGTCATGCAGAGCCCGGAATGGGCGAGCACGGCGATCATCATCACCTATGACGATTCCGACGGTTGGTACGATCACGTCATGGGCCCGATCGTCATACGCTCCAACACCTCGGGGGCGACGAGCCCGGTCGACGCGCTCTCCGGCGCGACGCCGACCTCCTCGACCGCCTCGGGGATGTGCGGCACGCCCGCCTTCGGCGCCTTCCCGAGCGCCAATGGCTACAGCGGCCGCTGCGGCCACGGTCCCCGCGTGCCGCTGCTGGTGATCTCGCCCTTCTCCAAAGCCAACTACGTCGATCACACCGTGACGGACCAGTCCTCGGTCGTGAAGTTCATCGAGGACAATTGGCTCAACGGCACCCGGATCGACACGGACGCCTTCGCGCAAGCCAATCCCGGAAAGGTCTCCTACGACCGCCTCGCGGGCTCGCTCCTCAACCTCTTCGACTTCACGCACCCGAAGATCCGCCGGATGACGCTCGATGCGACGAGCGGGGCGGTATTGGTCCCCTGATCGCATAGCTTGGGATTGACTGGCACCGCCGCCGACTCCCGGAGTCGGCGGCGGATTTTTTAGGAGAGCCAACGACCGTGCAGAAATGGTCACGGAGCCGCCGGATACTGGCTGCGGGCTTGCTCGCGGCTTGCGCCGTCTTGGGCTCGACCATCTACGGCGAGCTGACGGCGCCGCCGATCCTTCCGGCCGCGGCTTCGCTGCCGGCCCCAGCCGAAGGCGCTGCGGCGCCAACGAACGCCTCCTTCGCGATGCCGCCTCTCGAAGCCTACGCCGAGGTGACGGCGCGGCCGCTCTTCTTTCCGACCCGCAGGCCCGCGCCGGTGCAGGCTGCGACGGTCGATCGCGTCGATGCGCGGTCGCTCATCCTCGTGGGCGTGATCCTCGCCGAGAGCGGCAAGGCCGCGCTCATCGCGCGAGCGAACCTGCCCGGCGCGCGCCGCGTCGCCATCGGTGACGAGATCGAGGGCTGGGTCCTCGCGGAGATCGATGCGGACCGCGTCGTGCTCCGAAGCGGCACCACGGAGGCCGTGCTTCCCCTGAAGGATCGCCGCCCAAACCTGAAACCGCCCGTGCCCAACCCCGCCCCGGTGACGCTGCCGCGCCCCTGAGGGCGGGCGTCAGCGCTCCGAGTCCCCCGCGCCCTGCCGCCAGGTGAGAATGCGATAGGGATGATCGGGATCGGCGGTTATGCCGATGATGGCGCGGCGCTCGAAGAGGGCGCCGCCGGGCAGTGCCGCCACTGCCGTCACGCTTGCGGCAACGAAGCTGCTCGAACCCACATAGGCGTCGACCCCTGTGAGATGCGGCAGCGCGCGCCCCGCGCGGTCCGTCGCCCGCGCGGCCAGAAGATCGGCGACCTGCTGGGGTTCGACGCCGGGGACCGCGAGCAAGACCTCCGGCGGCGCCGTCCTGGGATCGACGCGTGGGCTTCCTGAATAGACCGTGACGAAAGCCGCAAGTCGATTGATCGCCGCGCGCGAGACGCCGGGTATGGCCGCGAGCTCCTCGAGCGAGCGGAAGGGCTGCGCCTGCGGGTCGTCGGAGGGTTGGGCGCCGCCGCGCCGACGCTCGGCGTCGATCGCCCGCCGTCGTGCCGTCACGGCATCGGCGAGCGCCGCGGCGGAGGCATCGTCGAGGCCGAGGGCAGCGAAGAGGCCCGTCACGAATTCCGGAGCGGCCATGTTGAGATCGACCTTGCCGGACTCGTCCTGCACGAAGACGGTGAGTGTGGCGCCGGCAAAGGCGAGGGTGCGGCTCCCGCCGTCCCGCGGCCACGGGCTCTCGGGCCTGGGATCGAGGAGCCCCGCAACCGCCAGCATGACGCCGGCTTCGGCAGCGGCGCGGGCGCGTGCCTCCTGCGCGAGACCGCGCGCCCGGCGTGCCTCGCTCCTGGTGTCCGCCGCAAATCCCGTGGCGAGTACCGCGGCGAGCGCCATTACCCAGACCACCAGCAGGAGAGCGATGCCGCGCTCGCGGCTCCGCGCTTCGTGCGAGCCGTCCTCAGCGCACACGGATCGCAAGCGGATCGAGGGCGTGCAGACGCCCGCGCAGCTCCTCCGTGAGCGTCCGCGCCTCGAGCGCGTCATGCACCACCCGCGGCGACAGCAAGATCAGCAGCTCCGTCCGGTCGCGGCTGTCATCGGTCGAGCCGAAGAGCGCGCCCAGCACCGGAATGCGCGAGAGGCCGGGGATGCCGTTCCGGCTGTCCGTGCGGGTCTCGCGGATGAGGCCGCCGAGCGCGATGGTCTCGCCGTCCTGCACCGTGACGGTGCTCTGGACGCGGCGCTGCTGGATCGTGGGAGCGTCGATGGTGGAGGTCGTGGTTTTCGTCACATCGCTCACCTCCTGCGCGATGTCGAGCGTGATAAGCCCGTTCGAATTGACCCGCGGCGAGACCCGAAGGATGACGCCGGTGTCGCGGTATTCGACCGTGTTGATGAGGGGCGCGCCGGAGACCAGAGTGCTCTGCGCCTGCTGCACCGGGATCGGCACCTGATCGCCCACCTGCAGCGTCGCCACGTGATGGTCGAGGACCAGAAGCTGCGGCGAGGAGACCACGTTGACGTTGGTGACGGCGCTCAACGCGTTCAGAACGAGATTGACGTTGCTTTGCTTCAGCAGGTAGTTGAACCCAGGAAACACCGCGGCGACCACGCCGGTATCGATGTTCGAGAAGGTAGCGCTGCTGGTTCCGCCCTTGAGGAAATACTGCACGCCGTATTGCAGGTCGTGGTTGAGCGTGACCTCCGCGATCGTCGCCTCGATCAGCACCTGAAGCGGCACCACGTCGAGGCGCTTGATGGCGTCCTCGATCATCCGATAGTCCCGTGGCTTCGCGTAGATGACGAGCGCGTTGTTCTTCTCGTCCGCGACGATGCGGGCGCGAGGCGGCGCGAGCTCATCGTCGCCGCGTCCCGAAGACGGAAAGCCCGCATCGCCCTGCTGCGAGGATTGCGGACCCTGCGGCGCTCCCGGCTGATCCGCCGGCTGCTGCCCCGGCTGAGGCTGCTGCTGCGGAAACGGCGCCGCCGCGGGTTGCGGCGCGGAGGCCGGCGCTCCTCCATTTGCGGTTTGCCCCGTGCTCGCGATCTGCAGCGGCGTCTGGCCCGGCGCGACATCGGCGTTGACGACATGGACCTGACCCGTCGAGAAGAGCTGCGAGAGCACGTGCGCCAAATCGGCGGCGCGGCTGTTCTGCACGCGGTACTCGAAGATCCGCGGCGTGTTCTCATCGCCGCGGTCGAGCCGCTCGATCCAGCTCCCGGCCTGGCGCAGATAGGACTGCTGCGGCGAGATCACGAGGATCGAGTTGATGCGCTCGAGCGGCACGAAGCGCAGCGCACCGCCGAGCGCGGAGCCGCTCCCGGAACCGAAGACCGTGCCGAGATCGCTCGCGATCGACTTCGCCGTGCCGTTTTGCAGCGGAAAGATGCCGAAAGACATGCCCGCGAGAAAATCCACGTCGAAGGTCGCGATGAGCTCGGAGAGCGCTTGGAGGTCGGCGCCGGTGCCGGAGACGATCAGCATGTTGCGCGCGGCATCGACCTGGATGCTCGCCCCCTTCGGAACGTAGGGCTCGAGCATGTGCGCGAGCTCGCCCGCGGAGACGTAGCGGAGCGGCACCACCTGGATCGCGTAGCCTGCTTGCGGGCGCCCGGTCGGGGTCGTACCCGGCGGGCCCGCGCCGCGCGCGGCCTCGTCGAGCGGTACGAGCCTGTAGATGCCGTCGCGCTGCACGAGCGCCAGCCCGCTCGCGCGCAGCACCTCGACGAGGGTCGGCAGCACATCCTCGCGCCGGAGCGGCCGGCTCGTCTGCACCGTCACCGTCCCCTGGACGCGGGGATCGATCGAGAAGTTCATATGCAGGACATCGCCGACGACGGAGCGCACGACCTCGCGCACATCGGCGTCGACGAAGTTCAGCGTGATGTCGCCCTCGGGTCGCGTGCCCGGCACCGCAGGTTCCGTGGGGGTGCGGATGAAGACGCCGGTCCCGGGGTAAAGGCGCGGCCGCGCCGGCGGCGCGGGATTTTCCGACGGCGGCTGTTCCACTCGGCGCGGGGGCGGCGAGGAAGGGGAAAAGGCGGTCTCTGCCGGCAGCGATTGCTGCGGCAAATCCTCCGGTACGAGTCTTCCCTGCGAGAGCGACTGGCAGCTCGTTAGCAACGCCAGGGCGAGCGCGGCGGCGCCTCGCGCCGGCGAGCGAGCGAATGTGAGTAGCAGCTTCCCCTCCACACGCGAACCGGTGGTCCACCCGCTCCCCCGAGCCAGGCGGTCGGCCGCGCGCGCATCATGTATATAGCCCTAAGGAGGAACAACGCATTTTTCCTGCGATTTCCGGGCCTTGAGCAACGAGATTGTCATCTAATTCGGCTTTACTGAGGGGTTGACCTCCTCATGATTTTGCAATTCGCCGTCGTCCTCGGCGACGAAGCCGGACTCGAGTTCTTGCGCTCGAAACTGCACGCAGCGCCGCGAGTCAATTTTGAGTCTGTGCCGATTCTGAAATTAAATTCACTTCCACGCCACTCGCGCGCCACGATAGTTGTCTTAGACTGCAATAAGCGATCCTCTTTCCGGAGTTTAGGAGCAATCGATGACGCGTTCCTCGTTCACCCGTATCGCGGCGGTCCTTTTCGCGGGCTCGGTGCTTGCCCTGCCCCTGACGGCGGTTGCGGCTACGTCCGCCCCGCAGGGTTCGTCGCTGCATCACAAGAAGCCCGCATCTTCGTCCGCCCAAGTGAAGGCGGCGCAGGCCGCGCTCAACAAGCAGGGCGCAAATCTCAGCGTCGACGGCCACATGGGCCCGAAGACTCGCGACGCCCTCAAGAGCTTCCAGACCGCTCACGGCCTCACCGTGACGGGCAAGCTGGATAAGCCGACGCAGGCGGCGCTGAAGTCGCTCTAGCCCGAGACCGACGGGGAGGAGCGGCCCCCTCTGCCTGCTCCTCTCCGGTCGCACGCGATTCTCGCGCCCGCTAGGATGCTCGTGCCTCGCATCGACGGGCGCGAGTAAGAAAAAATTGCTGTAGCAGGGGGAACTTCAATGACGTCTCATCGCGGCACGGGCGCTATCTCGCGCCGTGCGCCGATCGGCGGCGCCGCCGCGGGCCTCCTTCCTTTGCGCGCGCTCGCGGCGGAGGAGCTCATGGAGGCGCCGGTCTTTTCGCGCGACTACCCGCCCTCTAAATATCTGGAATAAGGGCGCGGGCGCGGTAATCGAGACGTCAGCTTGGGGTTGAAAGACATCGCGGACTTTCTAGAGTCAATCTTCTCGCTAGGGGAGGGGATCGATGACCGAAAGTCTGATGCTACGACGGCAGCTCCGTCAGTCGATCGATGACGAGATCGCGCAACGCACAGCGGACCATCAGGCGCGCATGGCGCGGCTCGCGGTCGGTCGAGCGGGTTTGGCGGCCACCGCACCGGGCTCGCCGCTGGTGATGCTCGCACACGGCGATTCCTGGTTCGACTATCCGCTGGACGGAAACGGGCCGACCTTCGGGACGACCGACGTGATCCATCAGCTGGGATCGATGGGCGCGGTCAATCCGATCATCCTCAACATCTCCCATCACGGCGACGCCAGCACGGACGAGATGTCGCTGCCGAAGCAGCAGCGGTTGATACAGGCACTGCAAGACCCCAAGAACTGGGGCCCTTCGCACAAGCCCGATGCGATCCTCATCTCCTGCGGCGGGAACGACATGGCCGGCGACCAGTTCTGCATCTTCCTCGATCAGGCAGGCCCCGGCAGCGACGGTCTCGATGCGGCGCGCTTCTCGGGCGTGCTCGGCATGGTCAAGGCGAGCTTTCTCGATCTCTTCGATTTTCGCGACCGGCACGCGACGGACGTGCCGATCTTCGCGCATTGCTACGACTTTCCGATCCCGAACGGCGTCCACCCGATTTGCGCAGGCCCCTGGCTCCAGCCCTCGCTCACCTTCGCAGGCTGGACCGACGTGTCGCAGGGCACGGACATCGTCCGCCGCGCGCTCCTCGGCTTCAAGGCCATGCTGGCCGGCCTCGCCGCCGACGCCCAAAACCAATTCACGCTCGTCGACACGCAGGGAACACTCGCGGCCTCGGATTGGGCGAATGAGCTCCACCCCTTCCCTACCGGCTTTCAGGACATCGCGGGGAAATTCGTCACTGCCTTACGGGCGGCATTCCCGAATCGGATCTAGGGCCGGCGCACTACACAAAACCGTCATCGATCCGAAACAGTCGCGTCGCCGTCCTGGGGATAACTTGACCAACCGGCGGTTCGCGGGCCCGAACCTCACGTCAGGTTAAGTGTCGAGATCCATGGCAATTTCAGTCGAGGATCGGCGGCGCGCCCTCAGCGTGCTCGCCAAGGCGGATGCGGAGGAGCTGGAGCGGCGCTGGCTTGCGCTCGGCCTCGCGCCCGCCTATCGGCATCTGCGGCCACCGGAGACGGGCCTCGTCATGCTGCGGGGACGCATCGGCGGTTCCGGTGGTCCCTTCAATGTCGGCGAGATGACCGTGACGCGCTGCTCCCTGGTGCTCGAGGACGGCACCGTCGGACACGGCTATGTCGGTGGGTGCGACGTGCGGCATGCGGAGCTGATGGCGCTTTGCGACGCGCTCCTGCAAGGGACGGCCCACCGCGATGCGATCGAGGAGGCGGTCGTCGGACCGCTTGCCGCCGCTCACGCCGAGGGCCGCCAGCGCAAGGCGGCGCGCGCCGCGGCGACGCGCGTCGAGTTCTTCACCGTGGCGCGGGAAGGCGGCGAGTGAGCGTCTCCGAGAGCGCGGCAGCGCCGGGTTTCGCCGATCCCGTGGACGACACACAGCAGGTCTTCCGTCGCCTGCTCGACGCCTTCGCGCATCCCGGACGCGTCGTAGCCGTGCCCGCCTCCCTCTCGCCGCCGCCGGGACTGTGGCCGAGCGCCGCGGCGCTCGGCTTAGCGCTCCTCGATCATTCGACGCCGCTCTTCCTCGATGCGGCCTTGGCGCGGGAGCCGATCCTCTCCTATTTCCGTTTCCACACGGGAGCGCCGATCGCCTCCTTGCCCGCGGCTGCGGGCTTCGCGCTCATCGGCGACCCAACCGGGCTCGATCTCACGGTCTTCGCGCAGGGCGAGGCGGAGCGGCCCGAGCGCTCCGCGACGGTGATCGTGCAGGTCGAGGGTTTCGAGGGCGCGGACGCCGTTCGCCTCACCGGCCCCGGCATCAAGAAGTCGACCGCGCTCAAGGTCGCCGGCATCGACGCCGCGCTCTGGCGGCAGTGGCGCGAGAACGCCGCGCTCTATCCCTGCGGCGTCGATCTCGTGTTTGCCGCGCCTGAGGCCGTAGTTGCGCTGCCGCGGTCCGTCCGAGTGGAGACCTGACATGTACGTCGCAGTGAAGGGCGGCGAGCGCGCGATCGCGAACGCCGAGCGGCTGCTCGCGGAGACGCGCCGCGGCGATCCCGCGGTGCCGGAACTGAGCCTCGCCCAGATCGAGGAGCAGCTCTCGCTCGCGGTCGATCGCGTCATGACGGAGGGCGCGCTCTACGACCGCACGCTCGCGGCGCTCGCGATAAAGCAGGCGCGCGGCGACATGATCGAGGCGATCTTCCTGCTGCGCGCCTACCGTACGACGCTCCCGCGCTTCGGCGAGGCGCTCCCGGTGGACACCGCGAAGATGCTGCTGATGCGCCGCATCTCCGCAGCCTTCAAGGACCTGCCGGGCGGGCAGGTGCTGGGTCCCACATTCGACTACACCCATCGCCTCCTCGATTTCGACCTCGCGGAGGAGGGGATGCTGCGCGCGACGGCGGAGACGGCGCCGATCTCGCCGGCCAGCTCGGTGCCGCGCGTTGCCGATCTCCTGGGGCGCGAAGGCTTGATCGAGCCTGCACCGGCGGCGGGAGAGGGGCCGGTCCCGGATTTGACGCAGGCGCCGCTCGCCTTCCCGGCGCCGCGCGAGCTCAGGCTCCAGAACCTCGCGCGGGGCGACGAAGGATTCCTCCTCGCGCTGGGATACTCGACGCAGCGCGGCTGGGGCAGCACGCATCCCTTCGCCGGCGAAATCCGCATGGGGATCGTCGCGGTCGAATACGAGCCGCCGGAGCTGGGATTTCCGATCGAGATCGCGGAGATCGCGGTGACCGAGGCCGATCTCGTCAACCAGTTCAAGGGCTCGGCGGAATCGCCGCCGCAATTCACGCGAGGCTACGGCCTCGTCTTCGGCCACGCAGAACGCAAGGCCATGTCGATGGCGCTGGTCGACCGGGCACTCCGCGCGCGCGAGCTCGGCGAGGCCGCGGGATCGCCGGCACAGGACGAGGAATTCGTGCTCTCGCACAGCGACAGTCTCGAATCCTCGGGCTTCGTGCAGCACCTGAAGCTGCCGCACTACGTCGATTTCCAGGCGGAGCTGCACATGGTGCGGGAGATGCGGGCGGACTGGGAGCGCACGCGCGACCAGATCGCCGAGCGGACGCTCGCGACGAAGGCCGCGGAATGAGCCCCGCACGCACGCCGCGCCTTCCCGGACGCTCCTACAACTTCGCCTATCTCGACGAGCAGACGAAGAAAATGATCCGACGCGCGATCCTGAAGGCGGTCGCGGTCCCCGGCCATCAGGTGCCCTTCGCGAGCCGCGAGATGCCGCTTCCTTATGGCTGGGGCACGGGCGGGATCCAAGTGACGGCCGCGATCCTCGGTCGCAGCGACGTGCTCAAGGTGATCGACCAGGGAGCGGACGACACCACCAATGCCGTCAACATCCGCCGCCTTTTCGCGAAGACCGCGGGCGTCAAGACAACGACGCATACCGCCGAGGCGACGGTGATCCAGACGCGCCACCGCATTCCCGAGCGCCCGCTCACCGAGAACCAGATCCTGGTGTTCCAGGTGCCGATCCCGGAGCCGCTGCGCTGGCTCGAGCCGCGCGAGAGCGAGACCTTGAAGCTGCACGCACTCGCGGATTACGGGCTCATGCACGTCCACCTCTACGAGGACATCGCGACGCACGGGCGGATCGCCCGCTCCTACGACTATCCCGCGCTCGTCCACGATCGCTACGTATCGAGCCCGTCACCGATTCCGAAATTCGACAATCCCAAGCTCGATCGCAGCCCCGCGCTCCTGCTCTTCGGCGCGGGACGCGAGAAGCGTATCTACGCGATCCCCCCGCACACGCGGGTGAAGAGCCTCGATTTCGAGGACCATCCCTTCTCGGTGCAGCGCTGGGACCGCGCCTGCGAGCTCTGCGGCGCGCGCGACAGCTTTCTCGACGAGGTCGTGACCGACGACCAGGGAAACCGCATGTTCGTTTGCTCCGACAGCGACTACTGCGAGACCCGGCGCGGCGGCAAGACGCCGAAGGCGGCCGATGATTGAGTTGCCGCTCCTGCGCGTCACTGGCTTGGCCAAGACCTTCGGCCGGCTCCGCGCCTGCCACGGCGTAAACTTCGAGCTCTTCCCGGGCGAGGTGCTGGGGATCGTCGGCGAATCCGGTTCCGGCAAGACGACGCTGCTGCGTTGCCTCGCGGCCGAGCTCGAGCCCGACGAGGGCAGCGTCGAATTCCGCAATGTCGAGGGCGAGCTCGAGGACGTCCACCGCATGAGCGAGGCGCGGCGCCGCTTCCTGCAGCGGACCCAATGGGGCATCGTTCATCAAAATCCTCGCGACGGGCTGCGCATGCGCGTCAGCGCCGGGGGCAATGTCGGGGAGCGGCTCATGGCGGCGGGCGAGCGCCACTACGGGCGCATCCGCGCCGAGGCCGTCGCCTGGCTCGACTGCGTCGAGCTGGACCCCGTGCGGATCGACGATCTGCCGTTGCTGTTCTCGGGCGGCATGCAGCAGCGCCTCCAGATCGCACGCATCCTCGTGAGCCGGCCGCGCCTCGTTTTCCTCGACGAGCCCACCGGCGGGCTCGACGTCTCGGTCCAGGCGCGGCTCCTCGACATGCTCCGCCGCCTCGCGCGCGACCTCGACCTCGCGGCGGTGATCGTCACACACGATCTCGGCGTCGCACGGCTCCTCACGGATCGGCTGATGGTGATGCGCCGCGGCGAGGTCGTGGAGGAAGGGCTCACCGACCAGGTCCTCGACGATCCGCACGACGCCTATACCCAGCTTCTCGTGGCCTCGGTGATCGCATGAGCGCGGCGATCGAGATCCTCGGGCTCGAGAAGAGCTTCATCCTCCATCTTCGCGCGGGGACGCGGCTCGGCGTGCTCCGCGGATTGAACCTCACGGTCGAGGCTGGCGAGTGTCTCGTCCTGCGGGGGGCGTCGGGCGCGGGGAAAAGCACGGTGCTCCGTTGCATCTACGGTAATTATCGGCCCGATGCGGGGCGGATCTTCGTTCGCATGGGTGCCGGCATCGTCGACGTGGCGGCGGCGAAGCCGCGGGAAATCCTGGCGCTGCGGCGCATGGCGCTCGGCTATGTGAGCCAGTTCCTGCGCGTCGTCCCGCGCGTGCCGGCGATTGCGCTCGTCATGGAGCCCGCGCTCGAGCGCGGCGCGACCGAGGCAGAGGCGCGCGAGCGCGCGGCAGCGCTGCTCTTCCGCCTCAACATCCCTCCGAAGCTCTGGGACCTGCCGCCCGCGACCTTCTCGGGCGGCGAGCAACAGCGGATCAACATCGCCCGCGGCCTCGTGGGACAGCAGCCGATCCTGCTGCTCGACGAGCCCACGGCCTCGCTCGACGCCGAGAACCGCGCGGCGGTGATCGAGCTTTTGCGCGAGGCGCGCGGACGGGGGGCGACGGTCGTCGGGGTCTTTCACGACCGGGAGGTACGCGACGCCGTCGCCACCCGTACCATCGATCTCGCCGCAGAGAAGGCGGCATGAGCACCGAGCTCGTCCTGCACAATGCGACGGTGGTGCTGCCGGAACGTGTCCTTCGTGGGCACGTTGTCTGCCGCGACGGCGCGATCGCGGAGGTGGGCTCGGGTCCGACCGCGGCGCCCGGCATCGATTTCGAGGGCGACCTGCTGCTGCCGGGTCTCGTCGAGCTCCATACCGACAATCTCGAGCATCACGTGGCGCCGCGGCCCAAGGTGCGCTGGCCGATGGACGCGGCACTCCTCGCGCACGACGCGCAGATCGCGGCCGCGGGGATCACGACCGTGCTCGACGCGCTCGCCGTCGTCGACCGCGGTGACAGCCCGGTCCGCGGCACCATGCTTGCGGACGCGACCGCGGCGATCGCGGACGCGCGTGAAGCAAAACTCCTGCGCGCCGATCATTTCATTCACCTGCGCTGCGAGGTGAGCTACGGCGCCGCCCTCCGCGACGTCGAGGCGCTGATCGAGAACCCTCTGCTGCGGCTGGTCTCGCTCATGGACCATACGCCGGGCCAGCGGCAATTCACGAGCCTCGATCAGTATTACGTCTACTACCAGGGCAAATTCGGATACAACGACGAAGAGATGACCGAGCTCATCGAGAAGCGCCAAGCCGATCAAGCGCTCTATTCCGATGCCAACCGGCGCCGTCTCGCGGAGGTCTGCCACGAGCGCGGCTTGCCGCTCGCGAGTCACGACGACGCGACCGCGGGGCATGTCGAGGAGTCGCACGCGCTCGGCATGACCCTCTCGGAATTCCCGACCACTACCGAGGCCGCGCGCCTCGCGCACGATCTCGGCATGGCCGTCATCATGGGCGGGCCCAACGTCGTCCGCGGCGGTTCGCACTCCGGGAACGTCTCCGCGCGGGCGCTGGCGGCGGCCGGGACCCTCGACATCCTCTCCTCGGACTACGTGCCCTCGAGCCTGCTGCACTCCGCCTTCCTGCTGCACGAGCAGCAGGGAATGGCGCTTCCCGAGACGATTGCGATGGTCTCGGCGACGCCTGCGCGCGCGCTCGGCCTCGCCGATCGCGGCGAGATCGCACCGGGGCGGCGGGCCGATCTCCTGCGCGCGCGGGCGGTCGCGGGCCTGCCGGTGGTGCGGCAGGTCT
Source organism: Allostellaceae bacterium (assembly GCA_035581425.1). GTDB lineage: Bacteria > Pseudomonadota > Alphaproteobacteria > ATCC43930 > CGMCC-115725 > DASZHJ01. The sequence continues at coordinate 23,279 of DATJVP010000123.1, forward strand.
GGCGCGGCGGCATCCGGATCGTGTGACGGCAGGAGGCGGCGGGGTGAGCGCGGTCGACGAGATCATGGAGCTCTTCGAGGGCGCGAGCGGACGGAAGTACGGCGGTGAGCAGGTGACGCAGCTCGCTCACGCGCTGCAATGCGCGGCGTCGGCCGAGCGCGAGGGGGCGCCTGTGCCGCTCGTCCTCGCGGCCTTGCTGCACGACGTTGGCCATCTCGTGCACGATCTCGGCCCGCGCCCGGCGGCGCGCGGCATCGACGACAAGCACGAGGAGGGGGGCGCCGAATGGCTCCGTCGCTGGTTCGGGGCCGCGGTCAGCGAGCCCGTGCGGTTGCACGTGGCGGCCAAACGCTATCTCTGCGCGGCCGAGCCCGGCTATTTCGAATCGCTCTCCTCAGCCTCCGTACGAAGCCTCGAGCTCCAGGGCGGACCTTTCGATCCCGCGGCTGCTGCGGCCTTCCTCGCTCAGCCGCATGCGGTGGAAGCGGTGCGCCTGCGCCGCTGGGACGAGGCCGCGAAGGAGCTCGGCCGAGTGACGCCGGATCTCGCGCATTTCCGGCCCTATATCGACGCCTGTCTCGAGCGCTGAGGCCTCGACGATGCCGGCGCCGCGCTACGCGCTCTATGCGGTTCCTCGGCCGCAGACGGTGCTCGCGCGCTTCGGCGCGAGCTGGCTCGGCTGGGACGTCGAGGCCGCCCGGGCCGCCGAATCGACCAGGGGGATGGGGCTTCCGCCGGCACTCCACACCGCGGTGACGGCGGAGCCCCGGCGCTATGGATTTCACGGCACGCTCAAGCCGCCCTTCGCGCTCGCCAATGGCGGCAGCGAGGCCGGGCTGGTGGAAGCCGTCGAGCGTTTTGCGCGCGAGCACCGGCCGCTCCCGCCCTTGCCATTGAGCCTTCGTGCCCTGGGCTCGTTCTTGGCGCTCGCTCCGCGCGACTCCGACGCCGAGCTCAACCAGCTTGCGGCGGATTGCGTCGCGGCCTTCGACGGCTTTCGCGCGCCACCGGAGGCGGCCGAGCTGGCCCGGCGGCGGCGAGGCGGGCTGAGCTCAGGCCAGGAGGCGATGCTCCTGCGTTGGGGTTACCCCTACGTCATGGACGAGTTCCGCTTTCACATGACGCTGACGGGCTCGCTCGACGGACCCCTGCGCGCCCGCGTCGGCGAGGCCCTGCTCGCGCCGCTCGAGGCGGTACTGAGCGATCCCCTCGCGATCGAGGATCTCGTGCTCTGCGTCGAGCCACAGCCGCTCGAGCGTTTCCGAGTCCTCCGTCGCTTCCCGCTGGGCGCTTGAAAGAAAAAAAGGCCGCTGCGCTTCGAGGGAGCCAGCGGCCTTAAAGTCGCGGGGACTATTCAACTCGGAACTGCTGACAACTCAGTGCTGAGTTGACCGAACACTTGGAGCATAAGCATTCGGTATTACACGCGAATGACGCCTGGATGACAGATTCGCGAGGAATTCAAAGGTTCTTTCGCCACCACGCGATCTGCTCGGCGACGCGCTCTGGCGCAGTGCCGCCGAAACTCCTGCGCGAGCGCACGGAATTCTCAACCCCGAGCACGTCGTAGACCGCTTTGGTGACACGCGGCTCGATTGCCTGCATCGCTTCCAGCGGGACTTGCTCCAGCGGAACGCCGCGCCGCTCGGCCTCCGCGACGATGCGGCCCGTCAGGTGATGCGCTTCGCGGAAGGGGATGCCGAGCGTCCGTACGAGCCAGTCCGCGAGGTCGGTCGCGGTCGAGTAGCCGGCGCCCGCCGCGGCCGCCATGCGCGCGGGGACGGGGTTGAGATCGGCGATCATGCCGGCCATCGCCGCGAGCGTTAGCTCCATCGTGTCGGCGGCATCGAAGATCTGCTCCTTGTCCTCCTGCATGTCCTTGCCGTAGGTGAGCGGCAGCCCCTTCATCACCGTGAGGAGCGCCATGAGCGCGCCGAAGACGCGGCCGCTCTTGCCGCGCACGAGCTCGGCGGCATCGGGGTTGCGCTTTTGCGGCATGATCGAGGAGCCGGTGGTCCAGCGGTCGGAGAGCCGCACGAAGCCGAATTGCGGCGTCATCCAGAGCACGATCTCCTCCGCGAGCCGCGAAAGGTGCGTCGCGGAAATCGCCGAAATCGCCAGGAACTCGAGCGCGAAGTCTCGGTCGGAGACGGCATCGAGCGAGTTCCGCATGGGCCGGTCGAAGCCGAGCGCCTTCGCGGTCATCTCGCGGTCGATCGGGAAGGAGGTGCCCGCGAGCGCCCCTGCGCCGAGTGGCGACTCGTTGAGCCGCTTCCGCGAATCCCGGACGCGCGCGCGGTCGCGGCCGAGCATCTCGACATAAGCCATGAGGTGATGCCCGAAGGTCACGGGCTGCGCGCTTTGCAGATGCGTGAAACCCGGCATGATCGTCTCGGCGTGCCGTTCCGCCTGGTCCAGGAGCGCGGTCATGAGCTGAGTGATCTGCGTCTCCATGCGCTCGTGCGCTGCGCGCACCCAGAGCCGCACATCCAGCGCGACCTGATCGTTGCGACTCCGCGCCGTGTGCAGACGCCCCGCGGGTGCGCCGATGGCGGTCGCGAGGCGCGACTCCACGTTCATGTGGATGTCTTCGAGCGCCGTCGAGAAGGGGAAGGCGCCGCTCTCGATCTCCTTCCGCACTTGCTCGAGGCCGCGATGGATGGCGTCGCGGTCGGCCGGCGCGATAATCCCCTTGGCCGCGAGCATGTCGCTGTGCGCGCGCGAGCCCGCGATGTCCTCGGCCGCCATGCGCTGGTCGACGCTGATGGACTCGTTGATCGCCTCCATGAGGGCGTCCACCGACTCGGCAAACCGCCCACCCCACATGGCGTTCGCCTGTGGTTTCGGGGGTTTCTTTGGGGTCTCGGTCATGTCGGAGCTCCAGCGGATTCCCGCGCCGATCTTAAAGGATTTCTCGCGGCGACGCCCTCACCCATGGCGGAGCCATTGGAGGGGGAAGGTCAGCGGCCAGCAAGGCGATAGCGCGACTCCACGCTCGGCTCGCCCTCGCAGAGGACACGCCCCTCCGCCACCAGCTCGATCAGATGCGCCAGCACCGAGCGGCCGGCGGCGCGTTCCAGTCCTTTGGGAAGGCCTACGTAAACCGCGCGCACGATCGCCGGAATCTCGGAGTCGCCTTGCGCAAGCCGGTGCAGGATCGCGGCCTCACGCTCGCGCCGGTGATCGATGAACCCCTGCACGAAAGCTTGAGGATCCGGAATCGCGGGGCCGTGCGTCGGAAAATAGGCGGCATCGGTCCGCGGCAGCAGCTTTGCGAGCGAGCGCATGTAGTCGCCCATATTGCCGTCGGGCGGCGCGATCACGCTGGTGGACCAGCCCATCACGTGGTCGCCGGAGAAGAGCACGCGCTCCTGCGGCAACGCGAAGCAAAGATGGTTCGAGGTATGGCCGGGCGTGTGGACCGCCTCGAGCCGCCAGCCCGGGCCGTCGACCGCATCGCCCTCGCGCATGACACGGTCCGGTATGAAGTCGCGGTCGCCGCCTTCCTCGACCGCGGGGCCCAGCGCCGCCGCATGCGGGCCGAAGCCGTAGGTGGGCGCGCCGGTCGCGCGCTTCAGCGCGGCCGAGGCCGGCGAATGATCGACATGTGTGTGCGTCACGAGAATGTGCGTGACGCTCTCGCCGCGAAGCGCCTGCAGCAGCGCCTCGACGTGCTCCGGGAGTCTCGGCCCGGGATCGATGACGGCGACGTGGCCCCTTCCCACGACATAGGTGCCGGTGCCGTCCGCTGTGAACGCGCTCGGATTGCGCGCGACGATGCGGCGAATGAGCGGCGTCACCTGCTCGAGGACGCCGTATTCGAATTTGAGCTCGCGCCGGAATGGGATCGTCATGGGCTGCCTTCAGGCGCGCGTCACCCGGCGCACCGGCGTCTCCGTCACCTCGTAGCCGGCGTCCGCGGGAATGCGAAAGACCGCGCCCGCCGGCGTCTCCACGAGCATGGGCTCGACGGTGACGATGCGCGCGGCGCGCGCGGCGTCAAACGCCTCCGCGACTGTCCGCGAGCGTGCCAGACGCAAGAGGTTCGCGCGCGTCGCGAAGACGAGTTTGATCTCGCCGCGATCGGCGGCGGCGACCGCGGCAGCGGGCGCGAGCCAGCGTACCTCGACGGCCTCGCGCCCGTCGTGCAGCGCCACCTGATCCGCAGGCGCGGGCGCGAGATAGAATTGCGTGTCGAAGCGCTTGGGCTGGTCGACGGGCGTGATCCAATGCGCGAAGGGCACCAGCAGGTCGGTTCCAAGCACGATCCCCGCGCGCGCGACGAAGGCGCCGAAATCCCTGCGGTCGGGAATGCGCGCGAGCAATTTCGCGAGCGCCGCCTGCGAGAGGATCGATTGCTCGCCATGCGCGCGCGCGAGCAGCACGGTCCCTTCCTCGAAGGTCTCGCGGATCGCGGCGATGCGGGAGACGAGAGGGCCCATCTCGAGCCCCGCGGGGTTGGCCGCGGCGTCGACGAGCAGCAGATCCTCGGGCGCGGTCTTGCCGCCCGGAAACACCATGGCGCCCGCGGCGAATCCGGCGGCGTCGTGGCGCACGGTCATGAGCACCTCAAGCCCATCCCTGACGTCGCGCAACAGCATCAAGGTGGCGGCGGGAACCGGCACTACCGGCGTCTTCCGGGGCGCGTCTACGGTCATGGGCGAGAGCTCTCCGACTGGGGCGGTTCCTTATAGGACAAGCAGGCTTGGCCGCGCTAGAGTCGCGGCCTCCAGAGGGGAGAAGAGGAATGACCGAAGTCTACGATCTCTACGCCATCCGCTATGCGACGAATGCAAACCGCCGGCGCGGCGAGAATTTCATGCCCTTCCCGACAGACGATCCGCACGACCGTCCGATGCCGATCGATTTCTTTGTCTGGGTTGCGAAGAGCGACAAGCGGACGATCCTCATCGACAGCGGCGCCGACGCCAGCGCCTGCGCCGCGCGCAACAATACCTTCCTGCGCTGTCCGAGCGAGGGGCTGAAGCTCGTGGGCATCGATCCCAACGAGATCTCCGACGTCGTCACCACGCATTTGCACTGGGATCACGCCGGCAATTTCGAGAAATTCCCGAAGGCGCGCTTCCACGTGCAGCGGCGCGAGGTCGCGCATGCGACAGGTGCCTGCATGGGGAACGCCTATATGCGCCGGCCCTACGACGTCGACTACGTCTGCTCGATGCTGCGCGCGGCCTATGGCGGCCGCGTCGCCTTCCACGATGGCGACGAGGAGCTGGCGCCGGGACTCGGGCTCCGCCTCGTCGGCGGCCACACGCCGGGCCTGCAGATCGCAACAGTGGAGACGCGCCGCGGCCAGGTCGTCGTCGCTTCCGACGCGCTCCACTTCTTTGCCAACAAGCAACAGGGCATTCCCTTCGCGATCCTCGTGGACGTTCCCGATTACATCGCGGGTTGGGAGATGCTCGACGCGCTCGCGGAGAGCCCCGACCACATCATCCCCGGCCACGACCCAGCGGTGCTCGCGACATATCCCGTCGTGCAGCCCGGGCTCGAAGGGGTTGCGGTCAGGCTCGATACGATGCCGAGGGGCAAATAGGTGCCGGCCACGCACCTCAAGCAGAAACTCGCGGAGCGCCGGGCGCTGCTGGTGCCGGGCGCTGCCAACGCGCTCACCGCGCGCATCGTCGAGGACCTCGGTTTCGAGGCCATCTACCTCACGGGCGCGGGCCTCGCCAATACGAGCTTCGGCGTCCCCGACGTCGGGCTCACGACGATGACGGAGCTGGTGCAGGCGACGGCGGCGATCTCCGCGGTGACGTCACTGCCGCTCATCGTCGATGGCGATACCGGCTTCGGGAACGAGCTCAACGTCACGCGGACCGTGCGCGCGCTCGAGCGCGCGGGGGCCGCGGCGGTTCAGCTCGAGGATCAGGTCTTCCCGAAGAAATGCGGTCATTTCGAGGGGAAGGCTGTAATCCCAGCGGCGGAGGCCGTCGCGAAGATCAAGGCGGCGGCCGACGCGCGGCATTCCGCGGATTTCCTGCTGATCGCGCGCACGGATGCGCGCGCAGTTGACGGGCTCGACGCCGCAATCGAGCGGGCGGGGCGTTACGTCGAGGCGGGGGCGGATGTGACCTTCGTCGAGGCGCCGGAAACCGCAGAGGAACTCGCGGCGATCCCGCGGCGTCTCAAGGTGCCGCAGGTCGCGAACATGGTCTTCGGGGGGAAGACGCCGGTCCTCAGCCAGAAGGAGCTCGCGGGGATGGGGTTCTCGCTCGTGCTTTATGCCAATGCGGCGCTGCAGGCCTCGGTGCTGGCGATGCAGGAGGTGCTTGGGGCGCTCCGCGACGACGGCTCGCTCGCGCGCGTCTCGAACCGGCTCGCGAGCTTCGAGGAGCGGCAGCGGATCGTGAAGAAGAACGAGTGGGATACAATCGAGAAGGGGAAGAGGTAGGGTCAGATCCAGCCCACCTCTTCGGCCTGCCGTTTCTCGAATCCCTCGATCTCCGCGCGAAAGCCCAGCGTGAAATCGAGCTCGTCGACGCCTTGCAAGAGACAATCCCGGCGGAAGGCGTCGATCTCGAAAGGGTGCGGCTTGCCGTCGGGGCCGATCACCTCCTGACGCGCGAGGTCGACCACGATGTGTGCGCCCGGCCGCGCGCGAAGTTGGGTCAACAAGCTCGCGACCTCCTCGGCGGAGAGCACGATCGGCAAAAAGCCGTTCTTCAGGCTGTTGCCGTAGAAGATATCGCCGAAGCTCGGCGCGATCGCCGCGCGGAAGCCCCAGTCCCAGAGCGCATAGACCGCGTGCTCGCGTGAGGAGCCGCAGCCGAAATTCTTGTCCGCGACGATGACGCGGGCGCCGCGATAGGCGTGCTCGTTCAACACAAAATGCGGATGCTCCTTGCCGGCATCGTCGAAGCGGAGGTCGTTGAAGAGATATTGCCCAAAGCCGTCCTTCCGCGGCTTCCGGAGGAAGCGCGCGGGGATGATCTGGTCGGTGTCGACGTTCGGCACCGACATCGGGACGGCGATGGCGTCGAGGCGCGCGAAGGCTTCCATCTCTCCCCTCAGCCCTGAAGCAGCGAACGCACGTCGGTGAAGTGGCCTGTCACCGCCGCGGCCGCGGCCATCGCAGGGCTCACGAGATGCGTGCGCGCACCCTTGCCCTGGCGGCCCTGGAAATTCCGGTTCGAGGTCGAGGCGCAGCGGTCCCCCGCCGCCACGAGGTCGCCGTTCATCCCCACGCACATGGAGCAGCCGGCCTCACGCCACTCGAAGCCCGCGTCCTTGAAGATGCGGTCGAGCCCCTCGGACTCGGCCTCTCGCTTGATGAGGCCCGAGCCCGGCACGACCATCGCGTGGACACTTGCCGCAACCTTGCGGCCTTTCGCGACCCGCGCAGCGAGGCGGAGGTCCTCGATGCGGCTGTTGGTGCAGGAGCCGATGAAGACGCGTTGCACGGGAATACCCGAGATCGCCGTGCCCGGCTCGAGGCCCATATAGTCGAGCGCCTTCAACATCGCTGTGCGGCGCTCGGCGTCGTCGATCCCTGCGGGATCGGGCACGCGTCCCGTGATGGGCGCGGCATTCTCGGGACTCGTGCCCCAAGTCACCATCGGTGCGATCTCGGCTCCATCGAGCGCGACCTCGCGATCGAAGCGCGCCTCGGGGTCGCTCGGGAGCGTGCGCCAAAAAGCGAGCGCTTTCTCCCAGGCCGCGCCCTTCGGCGCGAAGGGTCGGCCCTCGACATAGGCAAAGGTCGTCTCGTCCGGCGCGATCATGCCCGCGCGCCCGCCCGCCTCGATCGACATGTTGCAGACCGTAAGCCTGCCCTCCATGGAGAGGGTGCGGATCGCGCTTCCCGCATATTCGATCGCGTGGCCGACGGCACCGGCGGCGCCGATCTTCGCGATGATCGCGAGGATCACGTCCTTGCCGCCGATCCCCGGACCGAGCCGGCCCTCGACGGAAATTCGCATCGTCTTGGGCCGGCGCTGCCAGAGCGTCTGCGTCGCCAGGACGTGCGCGACCTCGCTCGCTCCGATGCCGAAGGCGAGCGCGCCCAACGCGCCGTGTGTCGAGGTGTGGCTGTCGCCGCAGACGAGCGTCATGCCCGGCAGCGTCAGGCCCTGTTCCGGACCCACGACATGGATGATGCCCTGGCGCGGGTCGTCGAGCCCGAAGACGGTGACGCCGTGCTCGCGGGCGTTCTTGGTGACGGACTCCACCATGAGGCGCCGGTCGGGATCGTCGACCCCGTCCATGCTGCGGCTCGTTGTGGGGACGTAGTGATCGGGCGTGCCGAAGGTGCGATCGGGCCGCCGCACTCGGAGCCCGCGCTCGCCCAGGACCTCGAAGGCGCGGCGCGAGCCGTCATGGATCAAGTGACGATCGACGTAGAGGAGCGTGTGCCCATCCTCGCGCTGGTGGACGACGTGGCGGTCCCAGATCTTCTCGAAGAGTGTGCGAGGTGCGGCCATGGCTACTCGGCCGCTTTGGGCTTGGGCTCGCGGTAGGCCTCGCGGACCCGGTCCCATTCCTCGGCCCCCATGCGGCGGAAGGCATCGCGCACTGTCATGTTGCCGATGGGGACGGGATGCCGGCCCTCCTCGCGCAACTCCTTGAGCGCGGCATCGCAAGCGCCGATCACGGTCTTGAAGAGAAGGCCCGGCACGATCGCGAGCTTGAAGCCCATGCGCTGGGCGTCTGCGAAATCGACCATCGGGGTCTTCCCGCCCCAGACGACGTTGAGGAGGCAGGGGCCTTTGACGAGCCGCGGCACTGCCTTCACTTCCTCGAGGGTCTGCGGCGCCTCGAGGAAGGCCATGTCGGCGCCCGCGGCGAGAGCGGCATTCATGCGCCGCACCGCCTCCTCGAAGCCATGTCCCGCGCGGCTGTCGGTCCGCGCGATCAGGAGGAAATCGGGATCACGCTTGGCCGAGGCCGCCGCGCGGATCTTCGCGAGATAGTCGTCGAGCGGCACGATCACCTTGTCGTCGAGGTGGCCGCATTTCTTCGGGAAGCCCTGATCCTCGATGTGGATGCCGGCCACGCCGCGGCGCTCGTACTCGCGGACGGTGCGGACGACGTTGAGCTCGTTGCCATAGCCGGTATCGGCGTCGGCGATGACCGGGAGTTCCACCGCCGTCGCGATGCGGCCCGCGTTCTCGACCATTTCCGTCATGGTGACGAGACCGTAGTCGGGATAGCCGTGCGTCGCGGCGGTGCCGGCGCCGGTCATGTAGACCGCTGCGAATCCCGCCTGCTCGATGAGCTTCGCGGTAATCCCGTCATAGGCGCCGGGCGCGAGGAGCATGGAATCCTTATCAATGAGCTCGCGGAGGCGCCTCGATGCGGTCATGCGGGTCTCCCCTGATCTGGGCGGGAGGATTTAAGCACCCGCCGAGGCCGGTGTGCAATCGCGGCTCCTCGGCTATGCTCCCGCAATGAGGAGGTTGGCGATGAGCGAGGTCTTGGCGGCGGTCACGGCGGCGGGAATGCTGTCCCTCGCCGCGACGGAAGGGTGGGCGATGGGACTCAATCAGGCACAGGAGAAGGAGCTCGCGGCGCGCGTCGCCGCTGGCGCGCATCCCTCGATGATCCGCCTCAACGACGTGGAGATCCAGGATTTCAAGCGCCGGCCCGGCACGGGCGACGCCTACGAATTTCTCGTCATCGGCAAGTCGGGAGAGCCCTCGATCACGCTCGCCGACGGAAGCTTCACCATGCGAAACCTGCAGGTCGGGGGCGGCGCGGGGCCCAATGCAATCTTCGTGGGCTTCAGCGGTGGAGTGCATTGCTGCTACACCGCGCATCTCATCTGGATCGAGGGCCGCTTGCATCACCAGGAGATCGAGCTCCGGGATTCCGAGCTTAAAGTGGTGCCGATCTCGAACGTACCGCAGCTCCACTTCTTCGATTTCGCCTTCGCGGAATGGAATGCCACCTTCACAGACAGCCCGGCGCCGCCGGTGATCCTGAGCTACGATCCGCGCAAGGGCGAGTATGTCGCCGACGCCGCGGCGATGCGGCAGACGCCGCCCGACGCGGTAATCTTGGATCTGCGCGCGCAGGAGATCCGCAAGGTCTATGACGGGCTCCGCCCCGGCGATCTCGATCCCGTGCTCTGGGCTGGAATGCTCGAGATGATCTATTCGGGGAACGCCGCCTCCGCGCGCGCGCTGCTCGAGGCCGCCTGGCCGGCGGATCGGCCGGGGAAAGACGAATTCCTCGCGGACTTCACGCGCCAGCTTTGGCGGGGCGACACCTGGCGCCGCTTCGACCTCGGCCGCGTCCTCGGCGCAGCCGAGACGTTCCCGCCGCCGCCGGAGGCGCGGTGACGGCAATGCGCGCGAGCCTCGCGGCGGTCCCGCTCTCGAACCTCGAGGGCATGGGCTGGCCCGCGATTCCGACGCCACATTCCGCGCACATGCTCGCGATTCAGCAACAGCTCGGCCAATCGCAATGGTGGCCGCGCACACAGCTGCGCGACTGGCAATTCCGCCAACTCCGCCCTCTTTTCGAGCATGCCTCCCGCACCGTCCCCTTCTACGCCGCCCATCTCGCCTCCGCCGGCTACCGGCCCGGGCAGGAAATCGACGAGGAGTTCTGGCGACGCCTGCCGCTGCTCACGCGGCTCGACCTGCGCAAGGCGGGAGCCGCGATTCGCAGCACCGACGTCCCCAGAGCGCACGGCAAGATCGCCGAGACCGACACCTCGGGCTCGACCGGCACGCCGATCAAGGTGCCGAAGACCGAAGCGGAGCAGCTCGTATGGTCCTCGCTCGCGCTCCGCGAGGAACTCTGGCATCGCCGCGACTGGCACGCGAAGGTCGCGGTGATCCGTGCCTCCGGCAATGCAACGACGGGCCAGCACATGCCGAATTGGGGCTCGCCGCTCGCAGGCATCTTCGCGACCGGCCCCGTCTCCGCCTTCGAGATCAGGAGCGACGTGGTGCGGCAGGCGGAATGGCTGCGGCGCGAGGACCCCGACTATCTCCTGACCTTCGGCACCAACGTCGTCTTCCTCTGCGAGGAGTTCCGCGCGCGGGGCTGGCGGTTGCCGCGTCTGCGCGAAGTGCGCACGGTGGGCGAGGTGATCGAGCCCGAGACCCGCCGCCTCTGCCGCGAGGTCTGGGGCGCCGGCATCACCGACATCTACTCGTGCGAGGAGGCGGGCTATCTCGCCTTCCAATGTCCGGAAGCCGAAGGCTATCACGTGCAGATGGAGGGCTCGCTTGTGGAAGTGCTGGACGAGAGCGGCGCCTCCTGCGCACCCGGGAAGACCGGGCGCGTCGTGGTCACGACGCTCCACAACTACGCCATGCCGCTTTTGCGCTACGAGCTCGGCGACGTGGCGGAAGTTGGCGGCCCCTGTCCGTGCGGACGCGGGCTCGAGGTGCTGACGCGCATGGTGGGCCGCGCGCGCGATCAAGTACGCCTTCCCAACGGCGAGAAGCGCTACGCCTGGCAGAGCCCGAAGAAGCTCGCGGAGATCGAGCCGATCCTGCGCTATCAGGTCGCGCAGGTCGCGCTCGACGAGCTCGAGGTCCGGCTGGTTGCGACGCGGAAGCTGACGCCCGAGGAGGAAGATGCCTTCCGCCGCGCCGTCGTCGCCAATCTCGGCTACGACTTCCGCTTCCGTTTCGTCTACCGCAGGGATATTCCGCGCGCGCCCGGCGGCAAGTACTTCGTCTTCCGCTCCGAGCTCGAAGTGCCCGCGCCGGGCTGACCCCGCCGTGTCTCCACCGAGCATCCCGCGCTCCGCTTTCGCCAAAGCCGCGTGGCCGGCGCTTCCCACGGGCTTTGCGGCCCAGATGCTGGCGCTGCTGCAGCAGTTCGAGCAGTCGCAGTGGTGGCCGCCCGAGCGTCACGCGCAGCTTCAGTTCCGCCAGCTCGGCGTGCTGCTCAATTACGCCTTCGAACGCGTGCCGTTCAACCGGGAGCGCCTCGCTTCCGCAGGCTACCGGCCCGGCATGGAGGTGACGACAGAGCTTTGGGCGCGCATTCCCGTCGTGACGCGGCGCGAGCTGCAGGCGCTGGGCGACGCCGCCATCGCGCCGGATCTGCCGAAGGATCACGGCAGCCTCATCGCGGATTCGACCTCGGGCTCGACCGGCGTGCCGCTGCGGATCGCCAAGAGCGATCATGTGCAGACGATCTGGAGCGCGATCACGCTCCGCGAGGCGCTTTGGCACCGCCGCGATTTTCGCCTGAAGCTCGGCGCCCTCAAGCGCGATCCCGAAGGTCTCGCCTTTGCGCCGGCGGGCCGCGCCTATCCGGACTGGGCCGCCCCCTTCGCCGCGGTCTACGAGACCGGGCCTGCGACGTTGCTCGACAGCCGCTGCACGACGGCAGAGCGCGCGGCCTGGCTCCTCCAGGAGCGGCCCGCCTATCTCGTGGGATTCCCGAGCCTGATCCGCGACCTCGCGCGGGATCTTCTCGAGCGCGGCATCTCCTACACGGGCCTCAGGGGTGTGAACACGCGAGGCGAGCCGGTAGAGACGGAGTTGCGCGAGCTCTGCCGGCGCGCCTTCGGCGTCGAGGTCGCCGACATGTACAGCGCCAACGAGGTCGGGTACGTCGCCCTACAATGCCCGGACGCGGAGCAATTTCACGTGCAGTCGGAATCGTCACTGGTGGAGGTGCTGGACGGCGAGGGCCGGCCGTGTGCGCCCGGCGAGGTCGGAACGATCGTGGTGACGCCGATCCACAACTTCGCGATGCCGATGCTCCGCTACGCGCTCGGCGATCTCGCGGAGGTGGGAGCGCCCTGCGCTTGCGGGCGCGGTCTCCCGGTGCTGCGACGCATCCTCGGCCGGGCGCGCGACACGCTGGCGCTGCCCTCAGGCACCCGGCGCTACGCACGGATCGAGACGAAGACGCTGCAGCAGATACCGGGGATCGTGCAGTTCCAGGTCGTGCAGAAGACACTCTACGACATCGAGATGAAGCTGGTGACGCGCCGAAGCCTCGGGCCGGAAGAGGAGGCGATGCTCCGCGCCGAGGTCAAGAAATCGCTTGGCGACCATCTCTCTGTCGTGTTCACCTATCACGATGAGATCGCGCGCGCGCCGAGCGGCAAATATTTCGACTTCATGTCGGAGATTCCTGCTTAGCCTCGCGCTGTTTGCGGCGTCATTCTTCCTCGTTGCATCGCCGGTACCGCAAGCGGCAGCCGAGGAATTGCGCATCGCGGTCGTGACCGAGCCGACCTCGCTCGATCCGCTCTTCCGCCTGGTCGGGCCCGACGAGCAGATCGCACGCCACTTCTTCGATCCGCTCGTGCTGCAAGACGAGCACCAGCACCTCACGCCGGGACTAGCGCTGAGCTGGCGCACGGTGGACGACACGACCTGGGAGTTCAAGCTGCGTCAGGGCGTACGCTTCTCGGACGGCTCGCTCTTCACCGCGCAGGACGTGGCGGCGAGCCTCGAGCGCGCCGCGGGGCTGCAGAACTCGATCGGCGGCTACGGCATCTACACGCGCCAGGTGACACGAGCGGAGATCGTCGACGACTACACGATCCGCCTCCACACCGCCACGCCCTATCCGTCCATGCCCTTCGACTTGAGCCCGGTCTGGATCGTCTCGCACAAGGTGGCGAGAGAGCCGACGGAGGCGTTCAACACCGGCAAGGCCGTGATCGGCACCGGACCGTTCCGTCTCGTGCAGTGGGTACGGGGCGAGCGGCTGGTGCTGGAGCGAAATCCCGACTACTGGGGCCGCAAGCCCGCTTGGGAGCGCGTCGTCATCAACTTCATCCCGAACGACAGCGCGCGAATCGCGGCGCTGCTCGCGGGCGACGTCGATTTCATCGAGATGGTGCCGCCGAGCGCGATGGATGGCATCAAGTCCAACCCGGCGTTCCGTCTCGTCGCGGGGATTTCCGCGCGGGTGATTTACCTCACCTTCGACAGCTACCGGGAGCAGACCCCCTTTGCCTTCGACGCGCACGGCGATGCGCTCCCCGGCAATCCGCTGCGCGACCGGCGCGTCCGCTTGGCGATCTCGAAGGCGGTCGACCGGCAGGCGATCGTCGAGAAGATCATGCAGGGGGCGGCAGAGAGCGCGGGGCAGCTCGTCCCCGACACCTATTTCGGCGCGAGCACGAAGCTCCGGCCCGAGCCCTACGACCCCGAGGGCGCGCGTGCCTTGCTGGCGGCGGCGGGATATCCCAGCGGCTTCGCCATCACCTTGCAGGTTCCGAACGACCGCTACGTCAGCGCGGAGAAGGTCGGCATCGCCATCGGGCAGATGTTGTCGCGGATCGGCATCGAGACGCGCGTCGATGCCATGCCCGAGAGCATCTACAAGTCGCGCGCCGCGAAGTTCGAGTTCAGTTTCTTCCTGCAGGGCTGGTACTCGGAATCCGCGGAGGCCTCGAACTCGCTGCGCGCCATCGTCGCGACCCGCGACGCCACGCGGGGCTGGGGCGTCGCCAATCGTGGCCGCTACTCCAATCCCGACTTCGATGAACTGCTGCGCAGAGCGGTCGCCACCCCCGCGGACGGCGCACGGTCCGCGCTCCTGGCGGAAGCGATGGAGATGGCCATGGAGGACGCGGCGGTGGTGCCGCTGTATCTCGAGGGAAGCACCTGGGCCTTCCGCAAGGATCTAGCCTATGTGTCCCGGCTCGACCAGTTCACCCTCGCGCAGGAAGTGACACGCGCTCACTGAGGCAAGCGAGATTTCTGTTGCCCTCGCGGGAAGCGATGGCGACGATACCGCGCGTGCCGATCCCTGAGGAGGCGAGACGCCAGCATGGCCCGAGAGGATGAGGCGCGGCCGAGCCTGCCCCTCGCGGGCCTCCGCGTTGCGGAGTTCTCGCATGCGATCATGGGACCCTCGGCGGGGATGGTGCTCGCCGATCTCGGCGCCGAGGTGATCAAGGTCGAGCCCGCGCCCGAAGGCGATCCGACGCGGCGCCTCACGGGTTCGGGCGTGGGATTCTTCGGCTTCTACAATCGCAACAAGAAAAGCCTCGCGATCGACTTGAAATCGCCGCGCGCGCGTCCCGTGATCGAGGCGTTGATCCGGCGGAGCGATGTGCTCATCGAGAATTTCGCGGCCGGCACCATGGAGCGGCTGGGGCTAGGTCAAGCCGCCGTCGCCGCGCTCAACCCGCGCCTCGTCTATGCCTCGCTCAAGGGGTTTCTCTCCGGCCCCTACGAGCGCCGCCGCGCGCTCGACGAGGTCGTGCAGATGATGAGCGGGCTCGCCTATATGACGGGGCCGCCGGGACGGCCGCTCCGCGCGGGCGCCTCGGTGATCGACGTGATGGGCGGGTTCGGTGCGGTGATCGGCATTCTCGCGGCTCTGCGCGAGCGCGACCGCACCGGGAAGGGCGGCACGGTCACGGCCGGCCTCTTCGAGGCCGCGGCCTTCCTCATGGGCCAGCACATGGTGAACGCGGTCTACCTGCCGGGCCCGCTGCAGCCGATGTCGATCCGCAACAGCGCCTGGGGCGTCTACGACATCTTCGAGAGCCGCGAGGGGAAGCCGATCTTCATCGGCATCGTCACGGACACGCAGTGGCGGCGTTTCTGCGCGGTCTTCGAGCGCCAAGACCTGCTGGAGGAGCCGGAGTTCCGCTCCAACACGAGCCGCGTCGCTGCGCGGCCGCGGCTCGTGCCCTTGCTCACGGAATTCTTCAAGCGCTTCGGCACCGTGGACCTCATCGCCAAATGCGAGGAGGCCGAGCTCGCCTTCGCCCCCGTCAACACGCCGACCGACCTCTTCGACGATCCTCACCTGACCGCCGACGGGCACCTGCGCGCGAGCCGCATGCCCGACGGCAAAGTGATCCCGGTGCCGCGCTTGCCCATCGAGATCGACGGCGCAAGCTTCACGGTCCGCGAGGACCCGCCTGCGGCGGGCGCGGATTCACGCTCGATCCTCAGCGAGCTCGGTTTCACGGCCTCCGAGATCGATGAGCTCGCAGGCGCAGGTATCGTGCAGCTCCCTGAATAGCCGCCCCCCTTGAGGGGGGAGTAGGTCGGCATTTACGTCAGACTCACGCCGAACGCTTCGCGGAAGGCGCGCGTGCCCTTCGGAGTGATTGCGACGGCGCGGGTGTTGGGGAGGCGGCGGATCCAGCCGGCGTCGAAAGCGCGGGCGCAGAGCGCGGCGCCGACGGCGCCGGCGATGTGGGCGCGGCGTTCGCTCCAATCGAGGCAGGGACGGCAGAGGATACGCTTGCTCCTGCGGTTCTCGGGCTCCACAGCGACGCCTAGGCGCGCGAGCTCGGCGCGCCCGCTTTCCGTGACGATGCCGCCGTCGCGCGAGAGTTCGACGTGGCCCGCCTCGGCAAGCGCGTCCGCGAGCGCGACGCCGAGCCGACCGGCGAGATGGTCGTAGCAGGTGCGCGCGGTGCGCAGCGCCTGGTCGCGCGGGCCCACGACGGGGGCGGGACGGATCGCCGCCGCCACCTGCATGATGCCCTCGAGCAGTCGCGCGACTTCGGGATGGGCGAGCCGGTGATAGCGATGCCGGCCCTGCGCTTCGACCGAGAGGAGTCCCGCGGTGGTGAGACGCGCGAGATGGCTGCTCGCGGTCTGCGGCGTGACACCCGCAGCCGAGGCAAGCTCCGCCGCGGTGAGCGCGCGGCCATCCAGCAGCACGCCCAGCATCGCCGCGCGCGCGGGCTCGCCCACGAGTGCTGCAATTCCCGCGATTTCGTTGACGCTCGTCATGGTGCAACTCCCGGACCCGGAGCCTAGCGGCAGCGGGCCTGCTATGCTTCGATGGCGATCGTAGCATCGCAGCGGTACCGCGGTCGATGCTCCCACCCATGACGACCATCCCGATTTCCGAGCAATCCGTCGCGCCGCGCTTCTTCGGCTGGCGCATCGTATCGGCCGCCTTCGTCCTCGCGATCTTCGGCTGGGGCGCGGGCTTCTATGGGCCGCCCATCTATCTGCACGCGGTGATCTCGCGCACGCATTGGTCGCTGGGATTCGTCTCCGCCGCCGTCACGCTGCATTTCCTGATCGGTGCGGTGGTGGTCGCCAATCTGCCGGCGCTCCATCGCCGCTTTGGTGTCCCACTCGTCACGGCGGCGGGCGCGGTGGCCCTCGCGCTGGGCGTTCTCGGCTGGGCGCTTGCGCACGAGCCCTGGCAGCTTCTCCTGGCGACGCTCCCGAGCGGTGCCGGCTGGGTCGCGATGGGGGCGGCGGCCGTCAACGCGATCGTCGCTCCCTGGTTCGTCGCAAAGCGGCCGGCGGCGCTCGCCATGGCCTACAACGGCGCAAGCATCGGCGGCGTCGTCTTCTCGCCGCTCTGGGTACTCCTCATCGAGGAACTCGGCTTCGCCACCGCTGCCGCCGCGGTGGGCGTTGTGATGGTTGTCGTCGTGGGAGCACTCTCTCGCGGCATCTTCGCACTGACGCCGGAGCGGCTCGGACAGCAGCCCGACGGCGCCACCCAACTAACCGTGCCGAAATCCGCGGGCATGAACGCTCCTGTGTTGCCAGGGCGCGCGCTTTGGCGGAGCCCGCGCTTCCTCACCCTAGCGGCCGGTATGGCGCTCGGGCTCTTCGCGCAGATCGGGCTCATCGCTCATCTCTTCTCGCTGCTGGTGCCGGCGCTCGGCGAGCAAGGCGCAGGGCTTGCAATGGGAGGTGCCACGGCGGCCGCGATCGGCGGACGGAGCCTCGTCAATCTGCTGATGCCCGCGGGTGCTGACCGCCGCCTGATCGCCTCAGTCAGTTATCTCGTGCAGGTCGGGGGCTCGCTGCTCCTCATCCTCGCCGCCGGGAGCGACGTGCCGCTCCTCCTGCTGGGCGTCGCCTGCTTCGGTCTCGGAATCGGCAATGCGACTTCGCTGCCGCCCTTGATCGCGCAAGTGGAGTTCGCGCGTGAGGACGTGCTGCGCGCGATCGCCCTCATCGTCGCGATCGCGCAGGCGAGCTATGCCTTCGCCCCCGCGGCCTTCGGCGCGATCCGCGCGCTCACGCCGGCGGAGGGCAGCGCGGTGCCCCTGGTCTTCGCGGCGGCGGCGGGATTGCAGCTCATGGCGATCGGCTGTCTTCTCTTCGGGCGCAGAGGCTGAGCGCCGACCTCAGGGCGACCCGTGCGTCTTGATGTCGCCGCGGCGCTTGCGGACGTAGTCCTCGAGCCGGCGGCGCACTGCATCGAAGGCATCGCGCACGGCGACGTATATGTCCTCGTGCGAGTGATCCTCGGCGGGAGCGTGATTGACCACGAGCTCGGCGCCGGGCACGGTCAGATCGACGCGCACCTTATAGAGCTTGCCCTTGCGGTTGCGCCGGTTCACGGCCTCGACCGCAACGCGGCAGCCGGTAATGCGGTCGAAATGCTGCTCAAGCTCCTCGGCGCGAACGCGAATCTTCGCCTCCACCGCCTCGGACGCATCGAGATTGCGAAAGGTTATCTGTAGCGGAAGTTGCATGATGCCCTCCTTCCAGACTGACATGGTATTCGAAAGGGCGGCAAGCAAGCGCTTGCGCTATGCAACCTCCTGGTTCGCAGCTCGCCTTACCGGCGCGGGGCGAGGGCGAAGGCCGCCTCGACATAGCCGAGGATCTGCTCGACGCAGGCCTCTATCGGCTGAGCCGCGGTGTCGACGACGAGCTCGGCGCCCTGCGGCGTCTCGTAGGGCGCCGAGATGCCTGTGAATTCCGCGATCTCGCCGGCGCGCGCGCGGCGGTAGAGGCCCTTGGGATCGCGCTGCTCGCAGGTCTCGAGATCGGCCTTGATGTAGATCTCGTGGAAGGCCTCCTTCGCCGCCGCCCGCGCCCGCGCGCGATCCGCGCGATAGGGCGAGATGAACGCGGTGATGCAGAGGATGCCCGCATCCGCGAAGAGCGCAGCCACCTCGCCGACGCGGCGGATGTTCTCGACGCGGTCCTCGGGCGCAAAGCCGAGATTGGCGTTGAGCCCGCTGCGGATGTTGTCGCCGTCGAGCACGTAGACGCTGTAGCCCTTGCGGAAGAGATGCTGCTCGACGGCCATGGCGAGCGTCGATTTGCCGGCGCCGGAGAGGCCGGTGAACCACAACACCCCGCCGTGATGCCCGATGCGCTCCGCGCGCGCGTCCGCCGTCACCTTGTGGCTGACGGGCGTGACATTCTCGGACTTGACGGTGATGGAGCGGCGCTGGTCGGGATAGTTGCGCAGAGAGGCGAGGCCGCCGGCGAGGGTTTCGCCATTGGCGCGCAGCACGAAGCGGCTCGTCCGCGGGAGCCTGCCGTGCTCGTCGATAGCGAGCAGCGCGCGGCTCCGCAGAATCACTTCGGCGACCTGATCGCGCTGCACCGTCTCGGAACTGCTCGGCGCGAGGGTGTCGGTGTCGATGACGCGCTCGATGCGCTCCACCATCACCGGCGCCTCGGCGGTCGCGATGTGGAGGCGATAGGTCCTGCCGGGCGCGAGCGGCTCGGCACCGAGCCAGAACAGGGTCGCGTGGAATACGTTGCTGAGCGGCGGCGCGTCCTCGGGATGGCTCGCGATCTCGCCGCGCTCGACGAAGAGCGGGCGGTCGAGTGTGATGCCGACGGATTGGCCGGCTGTGCCATGTGTAGGCTCCGGCCCGGGCCATGCCTCGATCGCCTTGATGCGCGCGAGCTTGTTCGAGGGCGAGAAGAGCAGCCGGTCGCCGACCGCGAGCCGTCCGGTCTCGATGCGGCCCACGAGAATTCGCTTCTCGTCTTGGCGATAGACATCCTGGATCGGGAGACGCAGCGGCAAGGCCTCACCGGAAATGCCGCCCTCGAAGGCCTGGAGGGCCTCGATCAGCGTCGGGCCGCGATGCCAGGACATGCTCGGCGAGGGCACCCTGAGATTGTCGCCGTGCCGTGCGCAGACCGGTAGCACCAGCCGCGGCACAATGCCGATCTCGCGCAGGAAATCGCTGGCCTCGCGCTCGAGCGCGCGAAAGCGCGTCTCGGAGAAGGCCACGAGATCGAGCTTGTTGACGACGACCGCCACCTGCTGCAGGCCGAGGAGGCGCAGCAGATAGGCGTGGCGCCGCGTCTGCTCCTGCATGCCCTCGCTCGCGTCGACCACGAGAAGCGCCGCCTCGGCGCCGGCCGCGCCGCTCACCATGTTCGCGAGGAACTCGCGGTGTCCCGGCGCATCGATGATGACGACGTCGCGCCTGGGAAGGCGGAGCCAGAAGCGCGTCGTGTCGATGGTGACGGCTTGGTCGCGCTCGGCCTGGAAGGCGTCGAGGGCGAAGGACCACTCGATGGGAACGCCGCGGCGCTCGCTCACGCGCTTCAGCTCTTCCGCCTTGCCCACGGGAAGCGCCTCCATCTCGTGGAGGAGGCGTCCGATCAAGGTGGATTTTCCGTGATCGACGTGGCCGACCACGACCAACTTCAGCGGCGGTGTCGTCATCGAGGCCGCCTCGTCACATGTAGCCCTGAGCGCGCAGGCGCTCGAAGGCGTCCTCGCTCTCGTGGTCCATGGCGCGTCCTGCGCGCTCGGGCTCGCGCGATGCCTCGAGCTCCGCGATGATCTCCGCAATAGTGCGGGCGTTGGAAGGCACGGGGAAGGTGATGTCCTTCTCGCCGAGAGAGCGGAAGCGCATGCCGTTCCGCGCGAAATAGAGCGGCACGACGGGCATGCCTTCGCGCTCGACATAACGCCAGACGTCGATCTCGGTCCAATGCAGCAGCGGATGCACGCGCAGATGGCCGCCCGCGGGTGGCGCGGCGTTGAACTGGTCCCAGAACTCCGGCGGCTGTTGCCGGAAGTTCCAGGCGCCGGTCATGTCGCGCGGGCTGAAGACGCGCTCCTTGCTGCGGATCGCCTGCTCGTCGCGGCGGATGCCGAGGATGACTCCGCGAAAGCCGTGCTGCTCGATCACGCGCTTCAGGCCCAGCGTCTTCCGCGCCGCGGCCCGCGCCTTCGGTGGGAGCGAATCGTCGGTCTCCTCGACACCGGGACAGGGTGCATCGATGTAGGAGAGATTCCACTCCTCGATGATTCGATCGCGGAAGGCATAGACCTCCGGAAACTCGTTCCCGGTGTCGAGCAAGATCACGGGGAAGGGGACGCGCCCGAAGAAAGCCTTGCGCGCGAGCCACAACAGACAATTCGAATCCTTACCGATCGACCACAGCATGCCCAGGGGCTGCAGGCGGTTCATCGCCTCGCGTAGGATGTAAATCGATTGCGCCTCGAGCTCGTCGAGTCGGTCCAAGGATACCCCCGCACCAGTCAAAGACTGCGCCATCAATCATAGGCGACAGTGGCTTGGCAAGGGGTCGATCGCGCAAACCATGCTTGCGCCACAATCGCCGCGTTGAATTCGCCGCACCTTAGCTTTCCGAGGGCAAGCTTATGTCATCGCACAGCCCCGCGGTTCCCGTCGCCACTCCGCGTGGCTCCTGGGTGGTCGAGGCCCTCGTGCTAGCCGTCGCGGCCGGGGCCGCTATCTCCGCTGGTGTCTACTTCCGTTCACTGTGGGTCGGCATTGCCGTAGGCGTCGCGGCATTTCCGGGGATCGGCTGCATTCGCTCGGCGCTGGCACGACGCTTCGGGTGGCGGCCTCATTCGCTCGTGCGCATGGCCGCGCTCGCGTGGCAGGTGCTGACGGTGATTTCGGCCGTCCTCGATTTCGTCGGCATTTTCGTGTGATTGCGTGCACGCCCCGAAGCCCGCTCGATTGCCGCACCCCCTCGCGATCTGTTAGGTAGGGGCGAGGCCTCGATGACCGCGCCCACCGCGCCCCGCGACCGACCGATGTTCCGCCCGCCGCTCGCCGCGGGCGACCTCGCTCCGCCCCTCACGCTCAAGACTGCCGCGGGCGAGAGCGTCGATCTCGGCGCCGATGCGGTCGTCGGAAATCCGATGGTGGTGGCGTTCTGGCCGCGCTTCGATGCGGCGCCGGTGGCGTCGGCGGTCGCATCGATGACGGCGGCGCTGCCCGCGCTGAGCGCGCTCGGCGCGCGCCTCTTCGCGGTGACGCTCGCGCAGCCGCGCGATGCCGCGGAGCAACGGCTTCCGATGCCGGTGCTGCTCGATCGCGACGGCAAGGCCTTCGCAGCCTGGAGCGCGGGAACGCGCGAGCAGCCGACGACGGTGGTGCTGCGGCAGAACGGGCACGTGACCGCGATCCTCAAGGGCGACCCTGCGGCGCAGGCCGAGGGCGCCCTCGCCGCAGTCCGCGCGGTGGTCGAGGAGCGCAAGACGCTCGTGCCGACGCCGCACCCGCCGATCCTCGTGCTGCCGGAGGTGCTGAGCCCCGAGGATTGCCGCCGGCTCATCCAGATCTACGAGACTCGCGGCAAGACCTTCATCGAGCCCGGTCACGGCGAGGACGCCATGACCCTCGATTACAAGATGCGGATTCCGGAATACGGCCGTGGCGATCGCATCGATCATTGGATCGTCGAGAAGGACACGATGGGCTTCATCGACGGCCGACTTTCGGGACGTCTCTTCCCGGAGATCCGTAGGGCATTCCAGTATCCGGTGACCCGGCGGGAGCGCATGCGGATAGGCTGCTACACCGGCTCGCGCGGCGGCGAGCTGCACGGGCATCGCGACAACACCGAGATCATCTCCGCGCATCGCCGCTTCGCCTGCTCGATCAACCTCAACACCGAGGAGTTCGAGGGCGGCGAACTGCGCTTTCCCGAATACGGCGATCAGCGTTACCGGCCGGAGACGGGCGCTGCGATCGTGTTCTCCTCATCGATCCTTCACGAGGCATTGGAGGTGCGCGCCGGCCGCCGCTTCGTGCTGCTGGTGTTCCTCTATGGCGACTATTGAGGGACGCCTCCTGCACCGCCGCATAACCGCATCGTGATTGGGCACTCGACCGAGGTGCACTAGGTATAATCTCATGTGGCCGTATTTCGCGAGGAGCATCGCCCATGCGTAAGCGAGCCTTTGCCCTGGTGCTGGTGAGCCTGCTGGCGGGCCTCGCCGCCTGCGAGAGCCGCCCCCTGACGCCCCAAGAGGCCGCGGACCAACATCGCTTCGAGACTGGCTGTCGTTTCCAGGATGCGCAGGGCTACGAGGGGAACATGCCCTATTGCGGTCACAACGGCGGCGACAGCGGAGGTGCGCGGAGCCGCTGAGCCTCAGAGCCAGCGCGCGCGCCGGAAACGGTAGAAGAGATAGATGCAGGCGCCGGCTATCCCCGTCATCACCACGGGGTAGCCGAACTCCCATTCGAGTTCGGGCATGACCTTGAAGTTCATGCCGTAGATGCCCGCAATCGCCGTCGGCACGGCGAGGATGGCGGCCCAGCCCGCGAGTTTCTTCACGATCTCGTTCTGGCGAGCGGAGCCGAAGAGCAGGCTCGCCTCGAAGGCCGCGGCGAGCCGCTCGCGCAGGTCGCCGATCGCCTCCGTCACCTGCAGCACGTGATCGCGGACGTCCTTGAGGTAGGGCGTGATCGCCGTCGGCGCCAGCGCGAAGTCGTGACGCGCGAGCTGGTTCACGATCTCCACCATCGGCGCGACCGCGTGGCGCATGCGCTGCAGCCCGGAGCGCAGCCGGTAGATGCGCTCGATGTCCGCGTCGGTGGGCGTCCCCGTGAAGATGTCGTCCTCGATCGTCTCAAGCTCGTCGCTGATCTTGTCGATGATCGGAAAGTAGTTGTCGGCGACAAAATCGAGGATCGCATAGAGGACGAAGCTCTCGCCGAGGCGCAGCAGCTCCGGCGAGCGCTCGCAGCGCCGGCGCACCTCTGCATAGGACGAGGACGCGCCGTGGCGGATCGAGACGACGAAGCCCTTGCCGGCGATGACATGGGTCTCGCCGTATT
This sequence comes from Allostellaceae bacterium, assembly GCA_035581425.1. Taxonomy (GTDB): domain Bacteria; phylum Pseudomonadota; class Alphaproteobacteria; order ATCC43930; family CGMCC-115725; genus DASZHJ01. The sequence goes on from DATJVP010000123.1 coordinate 46,989, forward strand.
CGATCTTGCCGGAGATGAGTTGCGCCGTGCGCAGCACGAGGAAGAGCACGTCGCCGTAAACGTCGAGCTTCGGCCGCTGATGGGCCTGATGCGCATCCTCGACGATGAGGTCATGGAGCCCGAGCTGCTCCTGGAGAACGCGCATCAAGTCCTCGTCGGGCTCGTAGAGGCCGACCCAGAGGAAGCAGCCCTCGCGCAAGGTGTGCGAGCCGCACTCCTGGATCGCGATATCCTCGAGGCGCTTTCCGTCCTTGTAGGCGGCGCAGGCGACGACGCCGGGCTTCAGCGTATCGCCCTCGCGCATTGCATCGGCGAGCCGGCTTGGCTCCTTGATGTCGGTCACCCGCTCCTCCCTCGGACAGGACCGAGACGCGCGTTGCCGCGCCTCAAATCAAGCTTGGTTCGCCCCGAGGCCGAGATCAAGCCCAGCCTCAGGCACGAGGCTAGAATCCCGAGTGTGACAGTTCGATTATGCGGCCGTCCGTCGATATCGGTTGCAAGTGCGCATTTCGGTCGTCGTGTGGCTCTTCCGCGGGTTTGTGATATAGGGCAAGGAGCCCGGAGCGGGAGCGGGTTGTGGGGGAAGCCCTATGAGGCGGCGGGAGTTCGCGGGGATACTCGCCATTCCGATGCTGGCGCGGTCGCTTGGGGTGCGCGCGCAAGGCTCCGCACCGCGGCGCATGGCGATCGTGCACAGCGGCATTCCCGCCGATAAGCTCACCGAGACCGGCGGCGTCACTTGGCTGCATGAGTTCTTCGGGGAACTGCGCCGGCTCGGCTACGTCGAGGGCGGGAATCTCATCGTTGAGCGGTATTCCGCCGAGGGACACATCGACCGGGCCGCCGAGCTCGCACGCTCGGTCGTCGCCCGCAATCCCACCGTGATCGTGACGAACGGCCCTCTCGTGCTGCCCTTCGGCGCGGCCACGACGACGATACCCATCCTCGCGGTCATGGCAGAGCCCATCAGCGAGGGCGTGAGCGACAGCCTTGCGCGGCCCTCGGCCAATATCACGGGGGTGGCAGTCGACGCGGGGATCGAGCTCTACGGCAAGCGGCTGGAGATTCTGAAGGAGGCGCTGCCGGGCGCGTCGAGGGTCGCCTATCTCGGCTCGCATACGCAATTCGACGGGGTCTTTGGAAAAGCGGCGAGAGACGCCGGGCGGCGTCTCGGGCTCGAGGTCGTGGGCGCGCCCCTCGGCGAGGTCACCCAACCGGAGCTGGAGCGCGCATTTCAGAGAATGGTGCAGGAGCGGCTTGACGCGGTGACCGTGAGCGCGGCGGGCGAGTACCTGGCAAACCGTCTCCCAATCGCAGCGCTCGCCGCCAGCAGCCGGCTGCCGGCCATGTATCCTTATCGCGACTACGTCGACGGTGGCGGTCTCATGGCCTATGCACCCGACCTCCCGGAGCTGGCGCGTCATCTTGCTGGGCAGGTGCGTCGAGTGCTGGACGGTGCGCGCCCACAGGAAATCCCGATCTATCAGGCGACGACATTCCACCTGATCGTGAACCAAAAGGCCGCGACCGCGCTCGGCCTAGCGCTTCCGCCCGCCTTTCTCGCTCGCGCCGACGAAGTGATCGATTAGCGCGCCGCTGTTTCGCGACGCAGAGACAGGCGCCGGTTCAGCGCCCCTGCGACGGGACCGTGCGCGCGGCGGGGTTGTCGAGGAACTGATCGCGGATGAAGGGCGAGGGCGCATTGTTCAGGGTCGAGGGCGAGCTGAATTGCAGCGTCGTGCTCCCGAACTTGAGCGAGTTGCCGGTGGTGTCGGTCTGCGACTGATCGGAGAAGCGGTGCCGGAGCTGGTCCGGGTCCGTGATCTTGGCGCTCCCGTCCGAATTGGTTTCGCCGGGGGTGATCGAGAAAGCGTAGGCGCCGGTCGCCGTCGTGACCAGCATTGCCCCGATGATCGCCGCCTGCATCGCCGATTTCAGCATGACCGCCTCGCCACTGCTTTGCCCCGCCTGAGGGGGCAGACCCTACCGCAGACTACCCTACACCCGATTGCAGCAAGATTAGGGCGGATTCTTCGCGGACCCCAAGCGCTTGCAATCATTGATTGAATTCGCCTTCAGCGAGGGAAGCCTTCAGCGCAGGAGCGCGAGGATTTCCTTGAAGCGTGGATGATCGCTGCGGGCGAGCCACTCGAAGATCGCCATCTCCGCGGTCACGATCTCGACGCCCGCGCGGCCGAGCCGGTCAAGCGCCACCGCCTTGTCGGAGGCACGGCGCGAGCCGATAGCGTCTGCGGCTGCGCTCACGCCGAAGCCGAGGCGCCGGAGCCCGAGCGCGGTCTGCATCAGGCAGACATGCGCCTCGCAACCCGCGATCGTCACCGAGCGCCGCGCGGAGCCCAGCGCTGGAACGAGTTCGGAATCCGCGGTCGCGTCGAAGGAGAGCTTCGCGAAGACTTTGTCGAGGAACGGCGCGATCGCGGGGACCGTAGCGCCGAGCCCCTGCGGGTTCTGCTCGGTCCCAAAGATCGGAATTTCCAAGAGCCGTGCCGCCTCGGCGAGCAGCTTGCAACGCCCGATCACGGCCTCGCCATCCTCGATCGCGGGCATGAGCGCCGCTTGTAGGTCGACTAGCACCAGCGTCGATGCCGCGACGAAACCCACCATCGCCCCCTCCCGCAACGTTCTTTCGGCCTCCATCGGCCGCGCGGCCGACGGCAAGACCTTAACACAGCCGGTGTCGTTTCGCTCCGCTCTTTCCCGCGAGGAGGCTTCCCCACTAAAGTGCGAAAATGTTCGTGGGGGACCTGGAAATGCCCGGCGGATTGCGTGTGCGCGGCAATGCGGTGCGACAATGACGCTGCCGGCGATTCTGGAGGAGCGGCTCGCGCTCCCGGTGATCGGCGCGCCGATGTTCACGGTCTCCGTGCCCGAGCTCGTTATCGCGCAGTGCAAAGCCGGGATCGTCGGAAGCTTTCCGGCGCTCAACGCGCGTCCGGCCGAGGCGCTCGACGAGTGGCTCCTCCGCATCCGACGCGAGCTCGATGCGCACGACGCGCGCTACCCGGAGCGTCCCGCCGCGCCCTTCGCGGTGAACCTGATCGTCCACCGCACGAACGTCCGGCTCGAGCACGATCTTGAGCTCTGCGTGAGGCATCGTGTCCCCATCATCATCACGTCGCTCGGCGCGCGCGAGGAGGTGAACAGCGCGGTCCATGCCTATGGCGGAATCGTGCTCCACGACGTCATCCACGACGTCTTCGCGCGGAAAGCGGTCGAGAAGGGCGCGGACGGCCTCATCGCAGTCTCAGCGGGCGCCGGCGGCCATGCCGGCACGATCTCGCCATTGGCGCTCGTCGAGGAGATCAGGGCCTGGTGGGGCGGCACGCTCGTCCTCTCCGGCGCGATCGCGACGGGCCGCGCAGTGCTAGCGGCGCAGGCCCTCGGTGCCGATCTCGCCTATGTCGGCTCAGCCTTCATCGCAACGCAGGAGAGCAACGCCGCGCCTGCCTACAAGCAGATGATCGTAGATTCCAGCGCTTCGGACATCGTCTACACGAATTTCTTCAGCGGCGTGCACGGCAATTATCTGAAGCCTTCGATCGCGCGCGCCGGCCTCGACCCGGAGGCGCTACCGCAGTCGGATGCCGGCAAGATGAGCTTCGCCGACGGCACCAGCAGGCCCAAGGCCTGGCGCGACATCTGGGGCGCGGGCCAGGGGATCGGCGCGGTCCAGGCGATCGTCAGCGTGGCCGAGCTGGTGGCGCGGCTCGAGCGCGAATACGAGGCCGCGCGCGCGAAGCTCCTCGCGGGCTCCATGCCGGCGCAGCGCCTTCGACGAGCGCGGACTTGAAAACCCCGCGCTCCCACGCTCAAGTATGCAAAGCCGTGGGGGCGCCGGCATATCCGCGGGGGCGCCCGGAAGAACGAGGACGGACGCCATGTCGAAGTTGAGGACGCCCTACCTGCTGTTCCTTGGCGACGCGCACGATGCGCTCGCCGCCAAGACCGCCGCCGGCGTCGCGCATTGGCGGCCGGAATGGTGTCTCGGGCAATTGCGTCTTCCCGGCTGCAAGGCCGACCTGCATCTCAAGGATATGACGGTCGAGGCGGCTGCCGATGCCGGCTGCAAGACGGTGGTGGTCGGCGTCGCGAACCGCGGCGGCGTCATCAACGAGAACTGGATCCCCGTGCTGACGCGGGCGCTCGAGCTCGGCCTCGATCTCGCGAGCGGTCTTCATGTGCGCCTCTCGGAGGTCCCGGCGCTCCGCGCCGCAGCGGAGCGGCACGGCCGTCTCCTCGCGGACGTGCGGCATCCGACGCGCGGCTTCGAGGTCGCGAACGGCAAGCGCCGCTCGGGGAAGCGCCTCCTCACGGTTGGGACGGACTGCTCGATCGGCAAGATGTTCACGGCCCTGGCGCTCGAGAAGGAGATGCACCGGCGCGGCATGAAGGCCGACTTTCGCGCGACCGGGCAGACCGGAATTCTGATCGCAGGCGACGGCGTCTCGATCGACGCCGTGGTCTCGGATTTCGTCTCGGGTGCGGTCGAGTGGCTCTCGCCCGCCAATGCCGACGATCACTGGGACCTGATCGAGGGCCAGGGCTCGCTCTTCCACGCCTCCTATGCCGGGGTGAGTCTGGGTCTCCTGCATGGCGCGCAACCGCAGGCGCTCGTCATGTGCCACGAGCCCACGCGCACGCACATGCGGGGCCTGCCGCACTACCCCCTGCCGAGCCTCCGCGATTGCATCGAGGCCAATCTGCGCGCGGCGCGGCTCACCTGTCCGGCGGTCGGCTGCGTCGGGATCGCGATCAACACCTCGGCACTCGACGCCTCCGCCGCAGACAGCGTCTTGAAGCAGACCGCCGACTCGTTCGGCCTTCCCTGCGTCGATCCCGTGCGCACGGGCGTGGCGGCGATCGTCGACAGGCTCTGAGCGCTCCCGTGCGCCGACTCACGGTCCGCCAGGAGTCCTTTCCGCTCGCTCAAGCCTTCACGATCTCGCGCGGCAGCCGCACGAGCGCGGAAGTCGTGACCGCGGAGATCGGTGAGGGCTCGCATCGCGGGCGCGGCGAGGGCGTTCCCTATGCGCGTTACGGCGAGACCGTCGCGGGCGTCGTCGCGGCGTTGGAGGCGATGGCGCCTCGCATCGTGGAAGGGCTCGACCGGGCGGCGCTGCAAGGGGAGATGCAGGCGGGCGCCGCGCGGAACGCGCTCGATGCCGCACTCTGGGATCTCGAGGCGAAGATCTCGGGGAAACCTGTCGCGCGGCTCGCAGGTCTCGATCCTCCAGGCCCGGTAACGACAGCCTATACGCTGAGCCTCGACCTACCGGAGGCGATGGGCCGGGCAGCCGCCGAGCACGCGACGCGGCCGCTCCTCAAGCTCAAGCTCACCGGCGAGGGCGATCTCGAGCGCGTGCGTGCCGTGCGGACCGCGGCGCCGAACGCGCGGCTCATCGTCGATGCCAACGAGGCCTGGAGCGCCGAGCAGTTCGAGCGCTATGCCCCCGTGCTCGCGGAGCTCGGCGTCGCGCTCATCGAGCAGCCGCTTCCCGCCGGCCGCGACGAGGCACTCGCGAGCCTTCCGCACCCGGTACCGGTCTGCGCAGACGAGAGTTGCCACACAACCGATGACCTTCCGCCTCTCGTTGGGCGCTACGAAGTCGTCAACGTGAAACTGGACAAGACAGGCGGGCTCACGGAGGCGCTGGCGCTCGCGTCGGCGGCGCGCACCCAGGGCTTTGGCCTCATGGTGGGCTGCATGGTCGGGACCTCGCTCGCGATGGCTCCTGCGATTCTGGTGGCGCAAGGTGCGGAGTTTGTCGATCTCGACGCACCTCTTTTGCTCGCACGCGACCGCCAACCCGGGCTCCGCTACGAAGGAAGCGTGCTTTTCCCGGCGAAACCAACGCTCTGGGGTTGATTCTTCAAGTTCCCCCATTACGTTTCGCACTGCGATATCAAGGGCTTTGGAAAACCAGAGTGGCAAAATTGTCACGGCCCCAATTCCTGTGCAAAACCGCAACTTTGGACTTGCCAGGGGGAGACCCGATATCCATATTGTGCAGTGCGGCATGGACGTTGTCCTGCCGTACGTCTTCTAGGCGTTTCCTCCCTAAACTTGGGCCGTGCGCAAGCGCGGCCCTCTTTTTTTGTCGGCTCAGCCCGGACTGCCGCGGTGGAGCACTCGGTCCCCGGCCTCGATCTGGCTGGGCTGCAGATCCCGCAAACGCTGGAGCGCCCGGTAATAGGGGGTGAAGTCCGGCCGCGTTGCCTCGAAGAGTTCCTCGAAGCCGCGGATCACGAAATAGGTCTCCTGGAAATCGTCGATGCGGTAGCGCGTCCGCATGATCCGCAGGAGATCGAAGCCCAACCGGTTGGGACGCGGGTCCTCCAGGCAATAGACGGATTCGCCCTTGGACGAGACGATGCCGGAGCCATAGATGCGCATTCCGGCCGTGGTCTCGATGAGGCCGAACTCGACGGTGTACCAATAGAGGCGCGCCAATCGCTCGAGCGCACCGAGGCGCAGCGCCTTGAGGCCGCCCTCGCCGTAGGCCTGCATGTAATCCGCGAAGACCGGATTTGTCAGCATGGGCACGTGACCGAAGAGGTCGTGGAAAACGTCAGGCTCCTGCAAATAGTCGAGCTGATCGCGGCGGCGGATGAAGCAGGTCGAGGGAAAGCGGCGGTTTGCGAGATGCTCGAAGAAGATCGCATCCGGGACGAGCCCCGGCACCGCGACGATCGACCAGCGCGTCCGCCGCTCGAGCACGGAGTTCAGCATGCGAAAGTCCGGAATCGCGTCGGCGGCGACGCCGAGCGCCGCAACGCCCGCGAGAAACTCGTCGCAGGCGCGGCCCCTGAGGAGCGTCTCCTGGCGGCGGAACAGCGTCCGCCAGATCGCGTGCTCCTCCGCGTTATAGGCGCTCCAATCCTGGTCGATCGTGAAATCCGCACGGGAGGACCGGCCGCGGTGCCGAGTCTCCGCTGATTCGTCCGGTGTCATGGAAATGACGTTGGCTGCGGAAACGCGGATTCAAGGCACGCGGGGGCGCCGATGCTCCTCGGGCCGTCCTGCGTCGCCCCCGCCGAGTGGGCGCTGCATGAGGACGCAATCGATCCATCGTCCGCGCTTATAGCCGACCGAGCGCAGCACGCCCGCGCGGGCGAAGCCCAGCGCTGCGTGCAGGCCGATGGAGGCGTCATTGCCGGTGTCACCGATGACCGCAATCATCTGGCGATAGCCAAGTGCGGTGCAGCGCTCGATGAGCGCGGCCAGAAGCGCGCGGCCAATGCCGCCGCGGGCTTGCTCGGGCGCGACATAGATCGAGTTCTCCAGCGTGAAGCGATAGGCCGAGCGCGTGCGGTAAGGCGAGGCATAGGCATAGCCCAGGACCGCCCCCGCGGCGTCCTCGGCGACCAGATAGGGGAGGCCTTTCGCGAGGATCTCCTGGCGCCGGCGCTCGAGCTCCTGGGCATCCGGCGCCTCCTCCTCGAAGGAGCCGAAGCCATGACGGACGTGATGAGCGTATATGGCCGCGATCGCAGCCATGTCGGAGGGGCGGGAGTCGCGAACCGCGACTGCGATCATGCCGCCTTGAGCTGACGCGGCTCGAGCGCGGTCAGGGCCGCGAGCACGTCGCGCATGTCGGCCGCGAGCTGGCGCAGGAAGGGCTTCCGCTCCATGCTGCGCTCGTCCATGTAGAGCGCGCGATTGAGCTCGATCTGGAGGCAGTGCCGGCCGCTCTGCGGCGCGCCGTAATGGACAGTGGTGAAGCCGCCGGCATAGGGCGCGTTCCGCGCGACGCGATAGCCCTTGGCCGCGAGTACCCGCTGCGCGGTCTCCGTCACCGCGGGGTGACAAGCGGTTCCGTGGCAGTCCCCGAGCACGATGTCGATGCCGCTCCGCCGGAATTCGCGCTCGCCCGGCCCGGCGGTCGAGGGCATGGAATGGCAGTCCACCAGGAGATAGCCTCCGAAGCGCTCGCGGGTCGCCGTCAGGAGCTGACGCAGCGCCTGATGATAGGGCCGATAGAGCCTCTCGATCCGCTGTAGCGCGTCGGCGACGGAGAGCTTCCGCGCGTAGATCTCGTCGCCGGTTGCGACGACGCGCGCGATGGTGCCGAGTCCGACTTGGACGCGGGGCGAGCGGCTGTTGACGTAGTCCGGCAGCGCGTCCTCGAACATCAGGGGATCGAGCTCGAAAGGCTCGCGGTTGGGATCGAGATAGGCGCGCGGGAAGCGCGCGCTGAGGAGCGGCGCGCCGAGCTCGAGGCACCCCCCGAAAATCTCGTCGACGAAGCTGTCCTCGGAGCGGCGAAGCGTCAGGGGGTCGAGGCGGGAGGCCGCCAGGAACTCCGCCGGGTACTCGCTGCCGCTATGGGGCGAGGCGCAGACGAGGGGTGCCTGCTGCTCCGCGGGTGCGGCCACCGCAATCGGCGGCTCGACCGCCGCACTCGTCTCGAATCGCCCTTCCATGGCAAGGAGATTACGGGGAAGCGACGGCGCCTGTCACGAGCCCTGTTGCCGTGTATGCGAGCATTAACTTTCTGTTTGTGCTTTTCGGGGTATGGCTCGGGCGGCCTCGAAGGGCTACGCATAACCATGGCGCGCATCTTGCTGGCGGAGGACGACGACAACCTCCGGCGATTCCTCGGCCGCGGCCTCGTGCGCGCTGGCCACACCGTGCTTTCTGCCGCCGACGGAGAGCAGGCGCTTGCCCTCGTCCTCGCGGAGCCCATCGACCTCCTACTGGCAGACGTGGTGATGCCCGGCCTGGACGGCATCGAGCTCGCGCGCCGCGCGAGCGAGCGCTGGCCAAATCTCCGCGTCATGTTCATCACGGGTTTCGCCGCGGTTGCGCTCCGCGAGCGCGAGATCGGCCGCCGCGCCGCCAAGGTCCTCGCCAAGCCATTCCACCTCCGCCAGCTCGTCGAGGAAGTCGACCGCATCCTCGCGGCGTGAAGGGCGCTCAGGCTTGCCAGTCCCGGCAATTTGCGTTACATCGCCGTTCCCTTCGGGGGCACGTAGCTCAGCGGGAGAGCACCGCCTTGACATGGCGGGGGTCACAGGTTCAATCCCTGTCGTGCCCACCATTTTCCGAGCGCGCTCCACTCTCAGATGTCGTCATGCCCGGGCTTGTCCCACGAAGGGGCGGGACAATGCGCCGTGCGCCCTCCGACGCGCTCCCTTCGGTCGCTTGCTCAGGATGAGGAGTTTTCCTGCCGGAATGTCCTGGGTCATGGACCCATAATGCCTGGGCCAGAGGCGGACGGCGGCGAGCTTGAGCATGCCGAGGAAGTTGGAGGCGTGCTTTTCATAACGCGTGGCGACACGGCGGCAATGCTTGATCCTGTTGAAGAACCGCTCGATGCGATTTCGTTCTCGGTAGAGCGCGGCGCGGCGCGATCCCCTATTGAGCTTTTTCTCGAGGGCGGTTCTACGCTCTAGGGCTATTAAGCGGCGATGCGAGCGATGGCACCCAAATTGACTGTTGGTGGCGTCTATCCAAGCGAAGCTCGGTTGGGATTGTCGGTTGCGAGCTTGCGACTGCTTTTCAAGATTTGGCCGGTTCGCTATATAGATTTGCGATCTATCGCGTCTTTCAAGGAAGCGACGTCGCTTTCCGAGTAGATTGTGCTCTCGTCAATGACTCCCGACTATATTGCATTTCACGCGGCCGAGCGGCCGAACGCCGTCGCTGTCATCGACAGTGGCCGCGAGGTCACATACCGCGAGTTCGACCGCCATATCGCGAACGTCGCCGCCGGCTTGCGGGAGTTCGGTCTGCCTCGCGGGGGAATTGCGGCGATCGAGTGCGAGGATCTCTACGCGCATTGGCTGCTGCTGCTCGCGTTCGAGCGGTTGGGTGTCGGTACTGCCTCGCTCGGTCCGAATGGCGCTGAAAGGTACGGTCAGTTCTTTCCGCTCTTCGACTTCATCGTCTCGCAGCACCCACCGGCTGGGGAGTTATTGCGACGCCACCATACGATTACCGCCGCCTGGATCAAATCTCTCCTCTCTGCAGACAACGAGCGCATGCCGGGTGAGATCGTGCAAGCGGACGAAGATCGGCTGCGTATCGGCTTCACTTCGGGCACGACCGGTGCTCTGAAGGCAGTCGCGTACTCCCGGCGCGCGTTCGAAGGCCACATCAATAAATGGGTCTGGCGCTGCGGTCTATCATCGGAGGCACGGTATCTCATTACGATACCGTTCACCGTCGAGGGCGCTTACCATCATGCCACGGCGTGCATTCGCGCGGGTGGGACGGCCGTTCTCGAAAGTTCGAGTGAGGATGTTGGCGAACTGCTGACGCGTCATGGGATCTCCCAGGTCACGCTATTCCCGCTTCAGCTTAAGCGCATCCTCGATCGGCTGCCGTCCGATTACATAAAGCCGAGAAGCCTGACCATTACGACCTTAGGCAGTGCCCTATCCCCCGCGCTCAGAGCGAGAGCCACGACGCGATTGGCAAACCAAGTCTACGAAACTTACGGCTGCAATGAGATCGGCTTCGTCTGCTCCACAGCCGGTGATGGTGGTATTCGTGGAGGCGCCATCTTTCCTGGGGTCCAAGTTGAGATAGTCGATGAGCACGACCGATCCGTCGAGATCGGACAGATCGGCCGAATAAGGCTCAAATCCGATACCATGGTCGGAGGCTACCTCGGAAATCCTCAGGCTACGAAAGGGATGTTTCGCGACGGCTGGTTTTATCCAGGCGACCTCGGAGCCTTGCGAGCGCCGAGGCGGCTGGCCGTCACCGGACGGGAGGATGAACTGCTGAACATTGGTGGCACAAAGGTTCAGGCAACGGAGGTGGAGGCCTATATCGCCGCGCACACGGCCGTCTCCGAGGTCGCCGTTTGCGCCCTCGTCAATGCTGATGGAGTTGGGGAATTGTGGATCGCGGTCTCGGGTGCCGAGATTACGGACGATATTCTAATGCAGCGGATTTATGATGCGACTCGGCATTGGCCTCTCGGATTATTCCACGTGGTCAGGCTCTCGCATATCCCGAGAACCGCGACAGGAAAAATCGAGCGATCGACCCTGCAGAAAACGTTAGCTGCATCTTCGCCTCGCACTGCACCCGGCTAGAATTCTGTGTTTGCCACGACGCCGCGGTGCCGCGACAAGGATGGATTGGTCCGCAGTTAAAAGCGGCTATGCCGCTGATGTGTTGCCATCGCCGCCTTTGACCCGCGGCCGACCTCCGATGAGGCGGAGCCGCGCCTACGTATTCTCGCACCCCCTGACTGGTCCTCGTCAATTCGGTATCCTGCAATCGGGCTTGTGGTGGGCCAAAAGCAATTCGACCGATTGCGACGGCGGGCGTTCATTGCGCTTCTCGGTGGGGCGGCGGCGTGGCCGGTGGCCGCGCGGGCGCAGCAAGCAACTGGGATACGACGGGTGGGCGTATTCGTGTATTTCAGGGAAGACGACGCGACGAAGGGAGCGCGTCGAAGGACGCAGGGCGTGTCCGCAGTCCGGCGCCGCGCGTGCGGAATAAGCGCCTACAGCGCCACCCCATAGCTCGCGAAGCGCTCGACCACACCTGGCTCAATTTGTTTTGCGGCGGCGATGTCGGCGTCGCCTTCGGTGGTCTTGCCGAGGCGCCGCTTGGCGACGCCGCGGCCGAAGAGGGCGCTCGCTTGGTTGGAGGCGAGCGAGAGCGAGCGGTCGAAATCCTCGAGGGCGGATTGGAACTCGCCTTGCTTCAGGTGGATGAAGCCGCGCGCCGTCAGCGCGAAGCTGTCGTTGGGGCGGAGCGAGAGCGCCTTCTCGCAATCCAGGAGAGCGTCGGGGAGTTGGCCCAGGATCGCGCGGTCCCAACCGCGGCGGCCCCAGCTGTCGGCGTCGCCGGGATCGAGCTTTAGCACCTCGCCATAATCCGCGATCGCATTCTTGAAATCGCCGGTGCGCTCATAGGCAAGCGCGCGGTTGTAGCGCGGGATCGGGTTCTGCGGGTCGAGCTCGATCGCGTGCGAGTAGTCCACGAGCGCTTTGTCGTAGTCGCGCTTGCGGCTGTAGACGTTGCCGCGATTGTCGAAGGCGCGTGCGTCCTCGGGCTTGAGCTTGATCGCTTGATCGAAATCCTCGATCGCGCGGTCGAGCTTGCCTTGGTCGCTATAGGCGATGCCGCGGCTGACGAAGGCGTCGGAGTAGCCGGGGTTGAGCCGGATCGACTGATCGAAGTCGTCGATCGCGCGCTCGAGCTGGCCTTTGGTGCGGTAGGCGAGGCCGCGATTGTAGAAGGCGAGGGCAAGATCCTCCGTCTTCTCCTGGCCCGAAGTGATGATGGCGGTACAGCCGCCGATCTGGAGATCGGGCGAGGCGCCGTCCTGCCCGCCGCACCAGCGCCATTGCTGGTCGCGGCTTTGCGCTCCGGCGGCCGAAATCCACAGCAGCGCCAGCAGCAGCCCCGCAAACGAGACGCGCGTAATCGCCCTCATGCCCCGCCCCCTCGCCAGCGCCCCAGGGGCAGTCTAGCGATGGGCCGTGCAGAACCTCAAGCCCGGCGGCGGGGGTAGCGCCTCTGCAACGGCGCTGCTACCAGTCGATGTTGCCCTTCTTGTGCTGGTCGTAGAGATAGCCGCCGACCAATCCGGCGCCGGCACCGACGGCGGCGCCCAAGGCGGCGTTGCCGCCGATCGCGCCCAGCGCGGCGCCCCCGGCCGCGCCCATTGCGCCGCCGCTCAGCGACCGCGAGGCCGTGGTATCGCCGCAGCCCGCGAGCGCCAATCCCGTGACCATCGCCAAAGTGAGTGCCATCAGTCGCATGGTACGCATTCCTTCTTTCCGCCGCGCTACTTGCAGGGCCATTTCGACGCCAGCCCCCGGACCGCGCCGACCACGGGTGGGTCGCTCATGAATTTCTGGTCGCCCTGGTGCTTCGCCGCCCAGTCGGTGAAGGCGCGAATTCCTTCGTCCCGCGTAACGCCCTGGGGGTAGCAGATGAGGCGCTGCAGGTTCTCGCGGGTCACGATCGCATCGTGATAGCTGACGATGCCCAGCAGATAGCCCTCGCAAAAGTTCACGGCCTCCCGGTAAAGCGGATCGCTCTGGGGTGTCGTGCAGACCAGATAGAGATCCTGCGTCGACTTCAGCGTGAAGTCCGCGGCGGTTGTCGCCTGAGCGAGGCTCGGCCATAGCGCAATCGCGGCCATGCCGAGCATCGAAACCAATCGCATCGCAAATCTCCCCTGATTGATTGCGTCGATGTCTTCCCGCGCTCAGCGCGTGGGCCTGCGAGCGGCGGAGGCAAAGAGCGCCGTCCAATCCGCAACCAGCCGCTCCGTGCAGTCCGCGAGCCATTTCTGCTGGATCGCAGCCGCCTGCCCGAAATCCTTGCACTCCGCCATCTGGCGCGACGCTTCGAGTGCGCGCTGAAAGTCCTCCATCCGGTGCTGCATCCAGTTCTGCGCGGCTGCTTGCATATCCTCGAATGCCGCCATGTTGGGCTTCATCGCGGATTGCCAATAGGCCGGTGCGTCCGCGAATCCCGAGAACGGCGCCGTACCCCAAGAGCTGCCTTTGGTTTCCATAGAAGTCCTCCCTTCGCGGCAAACCGCGACCTAGATTGCTCACACTTGTGACTTTGGGCACTGACGTAGATCAACCGATCCTTCCGACAACGGATTGCACCCGAAGGGAGGGGTGCGCGCACGGTCGGCTTGCAGGGCGGCCAAAGCGCGCAAGCGTCCGGAGCGGCACCGTCTCGACAGTGTCGAGCCGTCGTCTCCCTCGCCGCGCGCCTCGGGATCGGGGAATCAGGAATAACCTCCAATACATTTTATTCTTAATCTTCGCTTAAGGCCGAGCGCGCACGCTTGCTCCAACGCAGAGCGAGCAATCGGTCATGCAGGAAACCATGGAGATGGCGGTCGAGCCCGGCGCCGATACGGCGAGCCCGGCTGCGCCCGCATCGATCGACCCGCTCGAGATCGAGCGGCGCGAGATTCGCATCGATCAACTCGGCCTCGTCGTCCGCAACCTCCCGATTGCGGTCCTCGCCAATATCACGAACGCCATCCTGACGATCGCGTTCTTTCACGGTCTCGCCGCTCCCGCCCTTCTCGGCGGCTGGCTGGCGCTCATGCTGGCGCTGTGCGCGGGCGTGGGCCTTCTCTGGCGCCGCGCTCGACTCCGCCCGCGGCCGCAGCAGGTCGAGGTCTCCGCGATCCGTAACGTGATTCTGGCTTCAGGCGCGGCGGGACTCCTCTGGGGCGTCTTCGCGGCGGCGATCTTTCCCGAGCATTCCCTGCCGCATCAGGTACTGCTGGCGCTCGCCGTCGGCAGCATCGCCGCGACCTCGCTGGTGAGCCTGCAGTGCCTCCCCGCCGCAAGCGCCGCCTACATCCTCGCGAGCCTCTGTCCGCTGGTGTTGCGCTTCGCCGGCGCCGGCGACCCGCTCCACGGGCTCATGACGGAGATGCTTGCGGTCTACACGCTCGTGCTGCTGGGCTTCACGCACAATGGGCATTCCGCCTTCGTCGAGAGCGTGCGCCTGCGTCTCGGCAACGAGACTCTCCTGCGGCGGATGGAAGCGGCAAACCGCGTCCTCAAGCGCAATGTCGGCGAGCTGCAATGGTCGCGTCGGCGCCTCGTGCAGCAGGCTAAGAATCTCGCGAAGCTCGCGCAGGCGAACGATGCCGAGCGCCGGCGCGCGGAGCGCGCGAGCGCCGCCAAATCGCGCTTCCTCGCCAACATGAGCCACGAGCTGCGCACGCCCCTCAATGCGATCGTCGGCTTCTCGGAGATGATGCGGTCGGAGGCGCTGGGCCCCGTGGGCTCGACGCGCTACCGCGCTTACGCCGACGACATCAACGCGGGCAGCATGCATCTCCTCAGCCTCATCAACGACCTCCTCGATCTCTCCAAGATCGAGGCCGGCAAGATGGATCTCTCGGAGGAGCTGTTGGAGTTCCCCCGACTGGTCGAGAGCTGCCTGGTGCTGCTGCGTGACGCGGCGCGGCGCGGCAAGGTCGTGCTGACGGCCGAGCTGCCCTCGGAGATGCCGTTGCTCCTGGCGGACGAGCGGAAGCTGAAGCAGGTGCTCCTCAATCTCGTGGGCAACGCCCTCAAGTTCACGCCGGAAGGCGGGGCGGTCACGGTGAGCGCGGAGCCTGCGGAGGGCCGCGGCTACTTCATTACCGTCTCCGATACCGGGATCGGCATCGCGCCCGAGCATCTCGCGATCGCCCTCGAGCCCTTCGGCCAGGTCCAGCATGCCGCAGGCGGGCTTGCTCAGGGAACCGGGCTCGGTCTTCCTCTCAGCAAGGCGCTGGTGGAGCTCCACGGCGGCACGCTCACGATCGTGAGCACGCCCGGTCGCGGAACCGTGATCCGTCTCCATCTTCCATCGGAGCGCTGGCGCAGGGCTGCCTGGGCGGTCGCCTGAACCCTCCGCGATGCCGCAAAATCACCGAAACCTTGGCGCGAAAACGATCTTTTAGCTGCGGCTCGCCGTTGCGACTCCATAATCACGCACTACTTTCCTCATATAGGCGAGCTTAGTTGAGAGTGCCGTTCATGCGCGGCGGAAGCGGCCAAGACACGGTGCCGGACCAGAAAAGCCAGCAATTCGATCCGTCCCGCGGGAAGCGGGAGATGGAGCCCGTCCGGCCGCCCGAGGGCATCCCTGCGAGCCGCTGGGGCGACACCGATCTGATCGAGCTTTTCCGCGACGAGCCCTCGGGCCTCGTGCTGCAGCCTGGCGAGGTGCTTTTCAAGGAAGGCGATCCCGGCGCTTGCCTATACGTGCTGCGGTCGGGAACGCTGCGGATCCGCAGCGGCAGCGTCGTCTTCGAGGACGTCTCGCCCGGCGGCATCGTCGGCGAGATGGCGCTCGTCGACCAGCACATGCCCCGGAGCGCTACGGTCTACGCGCTCTCGCCCGCCGAGCTCATCATCATCGACGAGCCTCGCTTCTTCGCGCTCGTCGCGCGCAATCCGAGCTTTGCAGTGACGGTGATGCGCGTGCTCTCGCGGCGGCTCCGCCACATGGATACGCGCTACCGCCTCGCGCGTTGGCCAGAGCCCGACCGCTAGAAAGGGTTCCAGCCGCTCAGCGGCTCGCCCAGCGGTCTTGCAATCCGTACCACTTCATCACCTGCGGCACGAACCAGGGATTGCCGGTGTAGAACGGCACGGTCGGGAAGGCGCGCTCTGCAAAGACTGTCTTGCCCTCGGCGGAGCCGAGGATGCGGTGCGCGGCCTTTTGGCCGAGATATGTCCCCATGGGGACGCCCGCGAAGTTGTACCCGCCCGCGAAATGCATGCCGTCGCGTGTGAGGAGGTGGGGCCAGAGATCGAAGGTGGCGGCGCAGCGGCCGGTCCAGGAATGCGTCAGCTTGAGTCCCGCGATCCCCGGAACGATGCGCGCGGCATCCTCGCGGAGCTGGGCGCCCTTCGTCCGTGCGTTCGTCGGCCGCGTGCCCGTGCGCCAAAGGAAGAGAATCCGCGTCCCGTCCGGCGAGCGCCGCATCGAGATGATGTCGTGGACGTGGTCGATGTAAGTGCGATCGGTCGGAAGCAGACGGCGCATCGCGTCCGGCGCCAAGGGCTCGGTCGCAATCATATAGGCGTCGAAGGGGATGAGCCGCCGCTGCAGCCAGGGCAGCAGGGCGCCGGTATAGCCGTTGGTCGCGACGAGCGCGTCGCGGGCGCGCGTCGTCCCCAGCGCCGTCTGCAGCTCGAAGCCTCCGCCATCGAGGGGTGCCACGCGCTCCACCTGCGCTCCCCCAATGAGCTCCACGCCTGCGGCACGGGCGCGATCGAGGAGACCACGGTGATAGAGGCCGGGATGGATCGAGCCGAGATCGGGGATCAAGGCTGCGCCGTAAAAGAGATCGCTCGCGATCTCCTCGCGTATCCGCGCGCGCGGCAGCATGGAAAATTGAGCGCCGAGATGCTTCTCGCGGAGCGCCAGCTCCCGCTCGAGGTCGTCGTATTGGCGCTTGGCCTTCGTCAGGACGAGACGGCCGCAAATCTTGAAGCCGCAGTCGATCTGCTCCTCGCGCACACGTTCGACCACCGCGTCGAAGGCCGCCTGCATCTCCCGGTAGACGGCAACGGCATAGTCGGCACCGTGCCGGCGCATCAGATCCCTGAAGCTGTGCTTGAGCGAACGGCCGACATAGCCGGCATTGCGGGTGCTGGCGCCGTGGCCGAGGTCGCTGGCATCGAAGACGACGACGCTTCGACCCGCTCGGGCGAGGACCAGCGCCGCATTGAGCCCGGTGATCCCGGCCCCCACGATCGCGACATCGGCGCGCTCCGGCGGCATGCGCAGCTCGGGCTTGGTCGGCGGTGCCGCGTCCCACCAATAAGGCGTCTCCTTGAAGTCCGGTGCGAAGACCGGCGGCGACGAATCCGTTTGCGGTGCCATGCGTCCTAGTGGGCTCCCCTTCTGCCCGGCGCTATCGTCGCACCGCGACGATCCCCTGCCAATCCCGCGCGTATCGGCCTCCTATTCCGAGCGCGGGGCAGCTAGAATGACCTCATGACGCAATTCATCGAGCCCGTCACGCTCCGGGGTTCGCACGTCTCGCTGGTCCCGCTCGGACAGGAGCATTGCGAGGAACTCACGGAGGCGGTGCGCGACGGCGAGCTCTGGAATCTCTGGTACACCATCGTGCCAACACCGCAGGAGATGCGCGCCGACATCGACCGGCGCCTCGCGCTGCGCGCGAAGGGCGCGGCAATGCCTTTCGCTGTGATCTCCGGCGATAGCGGAGAGGCGGTCGGGGTCACGAGCTATCTCAACATCGACGCGCCGAACCGCCGCGTGGAGATCGGTGGCACCTGGTACCGGGCGGCAGCGCAGCGGACGGCTCTCAATACGGAGTGCAAGCTCCTCTTGCTTGCTCACGCCTTCGAGGCGAAAGAGTGCATCGCCGTCGAGTTCCGCACGCACTTCATGAATCAGCAAAGCCGGCGCGGCATCGAGCGCCTCGGCGCCAAGCTCGACGGCATCCTGCGCCATCACATGATCATGGCCAATGGAACGCTCCGCGACACCTGCGTCTACAGCATCCTCGCGGCGGAATGGCCGGCGGTGAAGGCGAACCTTTCTTGGCAATTGGCGCGCCCGAGGGCGTCCGAAGCGTCACCGAAGTCCACGCTGTAATTGTGTATATACTTCTATTGGTTGTGATCCCTTCCGGAATCGGCGGCGTTTTCGCCCTCAGGTGATGGAGCCTGCCTCCGTCCGCTCTGCGCCGAGCTCGCGGCGTTTTGCCTTGGGGGCGCGCTGCTGCTGCAGCGAAAGCACGCCCATGAAGAGAAATCCGCACTGGAACATCAGGAGCGACGGCAGCGCCGGATAGAGCCGCTCTGCGATAAGATAGACCTCTCCCGCCGCGAAATAGGCGGCGAGGCCGAGCTCGATCAAGGGCTGGATCGAGGTGCGCTGGGCGTATCTCTTGCCGCTCCAGTCGCTGGCGCTCGAGCCCTCGAGCGTGCCGTATTTGGGCGTGCGCACAAAGGTGTCGGTCTTGCGCAGCAGCGCCTCCAGCACCGCTCGAGTGTTGTTGACGGAAAGCCCGATGCCGACGGCGAAGAGAACGGGAATGTGCCGGAGCCGGCGCTTCCAATCGCCGTGAAGCTGGCGCTGCGAGAGGGAGTAGAAGCACAGCGCCGAGAGGGTCGAGGAGATCAACAGCAGATTGACGAAGAGCGCTTCGTACCACGGAAGCGAGCCGATACGGATGAGAAAGGGCATCGCGGGCACAGTGAGGACCGCGAGCATCAGGACGAGGGGATGGCAGAATGAGGCGGTCAGATGGAAGAAGGCTTCCACCTTGACGCGAATCGGAAGCGGGGCGCGCAGCACGCGCGGCAAGATCTTGAAGCAAGTCTGCGCGGTGCCCTTGGTCCAACGGCGCTGCTGCGCCTTGAAGCCGTTGATCTCGATCGGCACCTCCGCGGGCGAGACCACGTCCGGCAGATAGACGAAGCGCCAGCCCTCGAGCTGCGCGCGATAGCTCAGGTCTAGATCCTCGGTGAGCGTGTCGAATTGCCAGCCACCGGCCGAGACGATCGCATCGCGCCGCCAGATACCCGCGGTTCCGTTGAAGTGAAAGAAGCAGCCGGAGCGACTGCGCGCGCCGTGCTCGAAGATGAAGTGCGCGTCGAGCATCAGCGCCTGAAGCTTCGTCAGCAGCGAGTACTGTCCGTTGAGATGTCCCCAGCGCGACTGCACCATCCCGACTTTCGGATCGGCGAATTGCGGCAGCAGGCGCTTCAGGAAATCGGGCGACGGCACGAAATCCGCGTCGAATATCGCAATAAACTCGCCTTTGGCCGTGGCGAGGCCGGCCTGGAGCGCGCCGGCCTTGAACCCCTGGCGGTCGGTGCGGTGGAGATACTTGATGTCGATCCCGCGCGCCGCAAGGCGCCTCACGGCATTCTCTGCGATCTCCACGGTCTCGTCGGTGGAATCGTCGAGCACCTGAATCTCGAGAAGCGCGCTCGGGTAATCGAGACGGGCGACGGCCTCGAGGAGCCGCTCCACCACGTACATCTCGTTATAAATCGGCAGCTGCACGGTAACGCTCGGCAGGGTCGCGAGCGCGCCGCCGGCACGGGGCACCCTGTGGCGATGACGGTAGTAGAGGTAGATGACGTAGGTGAGATGCCACCCGTAAAAGGACAGCACGCCGACGATCGCGAAATAGGCGATCAGAATCCACTCTTGCGCTGACGGCATGCGCGGATGGCTCCCAAGAGATCCGACCGATGTAACGCGCTTCGCTCGCGGGTTGCGCGCTGGTGATCCGCTCGAGCGCGCTGTCGGCGCACCGCGGCGGAAGAGCCTATGCGGTACTACGCATCTCCATCGCAGTGGTCGAAATCGGGCTCATCCCCGGCGGGCCGCCAAGAGAGTTCTTTTCGTTGATCGACGGGACCATAGCCCACAGGCGTGGGGAGGAAAAGCCCAGCGGGGGTCGAAGATCGAGGCCGCGCCCGCTTTCACAATCGTTGGGCGAAATAGGACGCCAATGAAACGATGTTCGATGCTCCGTCATATGCTTCCTCGGGTAACCGGCGGCGTCCGCCATGCATTCAATTTCATCGCTGCCGGTATGGCCTGCTGATCGCGGTCGACGCGGTCGCCGGACGTAGCACGACTGTAACCTCGGGCTATTACGGTCTCGCCATCTTGCCGGCCCTGGCGGGATTCATGATGGCGACCTGGGTGTCCCGCGTCAGGCAAGCCAATTCCTCGCGCCCGATCGCTCAATTCCGTGTGGTTTCGGTCGATCGCGCACGCTGCGGATTTCGGCTCGGCGGAATCTCCGGGTTCCGTATTACCCGATTTGGTATGATTTCGCGCATGGGCCTCATGCTCAAATCGGTCGGGAGCCGACCGCTCAGATTTCTGGTGCATGTGATCGACGCGGCGTTACGGCGCGTTCTCGCGATCACCGAGATCGAGGCCGAGACGGAGAGCGTCTTCCGGATCAAGCTCGGATCGGCGGAGCGCGAGATTCTCCTCTCCGACGGAACGCGCGTCAGGCGCGGCGACGCGGTGCTGGAGCTCCATCTCTGGAACGAGAAGCTCGAGCCCGTTCCCTCCGAGCGCTCGGAGCTCGGCTGGGCAGTGCGCTTTCGCCAGCACTTTCTCGCCAGCCTGCATCGCCTTGCAATCCACCTGCAACGCGATCCGAACCTCGCGGCGGTGCGCGCGATCCATATGCAGCCCGCGATCGAGCGCAAGAGACCGGCGGGCGCGATCGAGCGCATGCTGCCGAAAGTCGGGTTCGAGCCGATCCCGCCCGTGGCGCCGGGTCCCGGCCGGCTCTACCGCTTCCTGGAGAACGCCTGGCTTTGGCTCCTCACTTGGGCTCACAATCCGCGGGCTCTCAGGGGCCGCCAATTCGACCGGACACGTCGCGGATTCTGGATCTCCCGCTCAGAGTTGCTCGCCCGCCACGGCGCCGCATTCCCCGAGCGCTTGCCGACCGCAGGTGCCGATCGACCCGTGCCGGTCGTCCCGGCCATGCGCGAGGCGCCGGTGATGCTGAGGGTCGAGGGCGGGGCCGAGTAGGGCGGCTAGCTTCGCAGCATCCCGCGCTTCGCGAGGTTCTCCATCAGCGCGCGCGTGCCGAAGTGCCAGGGCGGGATGCGGTCGCTGCGTCCCACGCGATTGACGAGAGCACCGAGCTCCGGCGCGGAGATGGTGACGATGTCGCCGGGCTTGTGCGTGAAGCCTTCGCCCTTCTTGCCGCGATCCTCCGTGGGCGCGAACATGGTGCCGCAATAGAGCACCGCGCCATCTGGATACTGGTGCACCTCGCCCAGCATCTCGGCGACGAGTTCCGCGGGATCGCGGCTGATCTCGCTCATGGAGCTCGCGCCGCGGAGCACGAATCCGTCCTCGCCCTCGACGCGGAGGCTCACGGTCGTGCGCCGGACCTGCTCGAGCCCGAAGCTCCGATCGAAGAGCCGAATGAAGGGCCCGATCGCGGCGGAGCCGTTGTTGTCCTTGGCTTTGCTGAGGAGGAGCGCGCTCCGTCCCTCGACATCGCGGAGATTGACGTCGTTCCCGAGCGTGGCACCCACGATCGCGCCGCGGCTGTTCACGACCAGCACGACTTCGGGCTCGGGATTGTTCCAGATCGAGGCCGGATGGAGACCGATCTCGGCGCCGGTACCGACCGCGGACATCGGCTGCGCCTTCGTGAAGATCTCGGCGTCGGGCCCGATCCCGACCTCGAGATACTGCGACCACAGCCCGCGCGCCTGCAGCGCCGATTTGAGTCGCATCGCCGATTCAGAGCCGGGCTTTACGCTCGTGAGGTCGGCGCCGATCTCGCGCGCGAGCGTTGCGCGCACGCCGGCGGCCGCGGTCGGGTCGCCCTTCGCCTGCTCCTCGATCACGCGCTCGAGGAGGCTTCGCATGAAGGTGACGCCCGCGGCCTTGATCGCCTGGAGATCGACGGGAGCGAGGAAATGCGGACGCGCGGGATCGCGCGGCCCGAGGACGCTGTTGGTGAGGACCTCCGCGAGGCCGCCGACGCGCTTCCCGCCGGCGCCGCGCGCGAGCGCCGCCGGGTCCGCTGCCTCCATGAGATCGGCGGAGGTCGGCGCCTCGCGGCCGAGCGCGTAAACACCATCCTCGCGCAGAACCGCGACAGCGGGCCCGGCATCGGCGCCCGGAAGCCAAACGCGGGCGACGAGCGTGCCGGCGGTACCGTCGGCGGGAAGCGAGGTCGCGGGATCGAGGGTCAACGTCGGCATGATCCTTCTCCTTCACTCACTCCGCGCGCATGACGAGCGCGGCGGCCTTGGCGCGAAGCTCCTGCGGAATCGCGGCGGAGCGTCGCGCTTCCAGATCGAAATGCACACCCGATTGCCGGAGCGTCGCCACGCGCCGTCCGCTCCGGGCTTCCGCGATGCGGTGGACCATGCGGATCGAGGAGCTGCCGAGCTGCATCAATCCGCTCGTGACGGCGAGCGGATCGCCGGCCCCTGGCCGCGGCAGGTCTAGCCGAAGCGCCAGCTCGAAGGTCGAGAAGCCCCGCCGCGCCTCGCGCAGATAGTCCGGCGTGAGCCCCATCGCGGCGAGGAGCTGGATGCTACCGATCGAGCTCCGATGGACGTAGCTCGCGAGCGAGAGGCCGCCCGCGACGTCGACCTCGCTCGGGCGCACGCGGTCGCGGGAGCTTGCGACGAGGCCCGCGCCCATCTCGTCGGCAAAACCGGGGTCGTCCTTCGCGCGATCCCATTCGATTGCGGGGCCCTCAGGGCGGGGCATGCCCGATGGCAGCACCACTCGCTCCTCGACGGCGGTGCAGAGCTTTCCGGTCGCGGAGTTGACGAGGCGATGGCCGAAATGCAGCGAGCCCTCCGGCGCTGCGACGATCCCGCTCTCGAGATGGAAGGCCTCTCCCGCGCGCAATTCAGCGATGAAGCGCGCGAGATAATGGACGGGACGCGCGGCCTCGATGCCCAGGATCTCCCGCAGCGTCACGGATGCGTCGGCGAAGCGGTCGAAGTAATAGGCGACCGTGAAGTGCCCGAAACTGTCGCACTCCCAGGCCTTCACCATGCTGCGATGCGTTTCGATACTCATGCCGTCGCCGATTTAATCGGAAATCCGGTAGATGCGCACGGCATTATCGTGGAAGAGCCGGCGTTGGTCCTCGGGCGGCAGGTCGGCGACGGCGGCCTTGAAGCCCGTGTAGATCGCATCGAAGGTGCCGACGAGCCCGTCGACCGGAAAATTGCTCGCGAACATCGCGCGCTCGATGCCGAAGATGCGGATCGCGTCGCGGATCACCGGCGCGTTGGCGGCGAGGCTCCAGGGCTGCCCGCGGATGCCGAGGCCCGAGATCTTGATCGCGATGTTGGGCTCGGCCGCGGCGATCTCGATCGCGGCGCGCCAACTCCTCAGGCCCTCGGGGCTGCGGTCCGCTGGAAGCCCCGCGTGATTGATCACGATTTGAATCCACGGGAAGTTTCGCGCGAGATCGGCCGCCTCGGCGAGGTGCCACCACGGTATCTGCAGATCGAAGGAGAGGCGATGGCGGCTCAGGAGCGCGAAGCCCGCGCGCCAGCGCAGATCGTCCATCGAGCCGGGCAAGCCGCGCCGCACCTCGGAGGGGTTCGCGGCGGCTGTGGGCTTCTGCCGGATGCCCCGTACGAAGGCGAAGCCCGCTTGCGCCGCGAGCACCTCCGCCACATCCGCGCGGTCGAGCCGTGCCGCCGCAACGGCGACGGTCGGTAGCCCGTCGCGCTCGCGCAGCCCCGCGAGCCAGCGTGTCTCGCCCACGGGATCGGCGGGATCCCACTCGGCCTCGACATGCACGGTCTTGACGACGCGATGCCGGGCGCAATCCGCCCGGTACTGCTCCGGCAGATAGGCGTGGCGCAGCGCACGGGTGTCGCCGTAGCGGAAGGGCGGCGGCGGCTCCACGCGCAGCCAGGGATAGGGATTGCGCTGGGGGTCCCAGAAATGCTGGTGCGCGTCGACGACCTCCAGCTCGATCATGGCATCCGCTTCCTCTCGTAGAGCCGCGAGATCGACGCGGCATCCGCCATCTCGTTGCCGGACTCGACGTAGCGTGCGTATCGCTCGACCGCGGTCTCGAGGAGCGGCAACTCCAGGCCCGCGGCATGCGCGAAGCCTTTCACGTTCTTCATGTCCTTGAGAAGCTGGCGCGCATAGCCGCGGGGCGGCTCGAAGTCGCGCGCCGCCATCTGCGGATAGATCTTCTGCAGCAGCATGCTGTCGGCGAAGCCGCCGGAAAGGCATTGCGGGACCTTCGCCGCTTCGAGCCCGGCTGCTTCCGCGAGAGCCAGCGCCTCGGCCATGAGGACGTAGCCGGTGCCGACGATGGCCTGGTTCAGGATTTTCGCAGTCTGTCCCGCACCCAAGGACCCCACATGCGTGAAGCTGCCCGCGAGGTCCGTCATCACCGACGCGATCGCTGCGATATCAGCACTATCTCCGCCCGCCATCACCGTGAGCGTGCCGTCGCGCGCGAAGAGCGGCCCGCCGGAGACCGGCGCATCGATCCAGCGCATGCCGTTCGCCGCGCGCAATTTCCCCGCGACCTCGCGCGTCACGTCGGGATTGATGGTGGAGTGATCGATGACGATGGCGCCGCTCCCGGAGGCGCTCGCGAGGCCCTGCTCGCCGAAGACGCAATTCCGGACGGCATTGGCGTCGAGCACGCACATCAGGACGATGTCGCTTGCCGCCGCAACCGCGGCAGGCGAGGACATCTCGATCGCGCCTGCGGGGAGCACCTTCGCGTAACGGTCGGGCGTGAGGTTCCAGATCCGGACTTTCCAGCCGCGCTCGAGGAGCCGCAGCGTCATCGCCTCGCCCATGATGCCGATGCCGATGAAGCCGAGGCGGGGTCGTTCGGTCATGTACACTCCTGGAGCCTGCCAGTTCACTCGAATTCGAGAACGGCGCCGACGGCGTCGAGCGAGCGCACGAAGAGCGCGCCATCTGCGCCCTCTGAGAGCTCGATCCCCGCTTCGCGCAGGCGTCGCGCCGTCGCGGCGCGATCGGCGACGGCGAAGCGGAGACCCGCCGCAAAGGGCGGCGGGAAGGCAAGGAGCGGCTCGCCGGGATAGCGCCGCTCGGCGGTGGCGCGAGTCAGGAATTCGAGACGCTGCGCTCCCATGACGATTGCCTGGCCGTCTGCGATGGGCTCCATGGGCCTGCCGAGGAGGCGCCGATAAGTTGCGGCGACCTCGCCGCTCTCGTCGATCAAAGTGATCGCGCGGAGCGCCTGCACCCCATTCGCATGGCGCTGGTATTCCGGCAGCCACACCAGCTCCGGCGTGTCGTGCTGGCAGAAGAAGACACGCGTGCCGTGGACGAGGTTCGTGTCCACCTCGGTGGTGACGAAATGGGCGTTGCCGCTCCGGGTTGCTGTTTTGACTGGCCGGCCGAACTCCACGGGATCGGCCGGATTGAAGCCCTCGGCGCGGAGCTTCGCGTTGGTCGCGCGCGCATCCCGTGTACGGAACGCGATCCCCGAGAGTCCCTCGCGCAGCTTGAGGAATCGCTCGAGGAAGGGCCGGCTCACCGTTCCCGACGCGATCAGCTCGAGATAGTCCTCCGAGAACATGGCGCAGTGATTGTAGGAGCCGAGCCGCGTGTGATGGCCGCGCGGTGTCAGGTCGAAGCCGAGCCGACGGTACTGCGCCTCCGCCCGATCGAGATCGCGGACGGCGATCACCGCGTGATCGATGCCCTCCTGCGGACGGCTGGGGAGTGGGGACATGCGCGTGGCTCCGTTCTCAGACGACGTGGTCGGGTGCGAGGATGCAGGCGTGGGCGGGATCTCCGATCTCGACCTGGAGTGTCGCATGGCCGATGCCGAAGCGGTGCGCGAGCTCCTCGGCGATGTCCGCGAGAACGGCGTCTCCGGGATGTCCCGCGGGCATGACGAGATGGCAGGTGAGCGCGGTCTCGGTCGTGCTCATGGGCCAGACGTGGAGGTCGTGGAGGGCAGCAACGCCAGGCAGGCCCGCGATATAGGCGCGCACGGCCTCGGGATCGATCGAATTCGGCACGGCGTCAAGCGCGAGACGGAGCGATTGCCGCAGCAGGTCCCACATGCTCGCGGCGATCGCCACGACGATGGCGATGCCGACGACGGGATCGAGCCAGAGCCACCCGGTCGCCATCATGGCGGCCGCCGCGATCACCACGCCGAGGGAGACCAGCGTGTCCGCGACCATATGGAGGAAGGCGCTCCGGATATTGAGGTCGCCCGCGGAGCCCCGCAGAAAAAAGAGTGCGGTGACGCCGTTGATGACGATGCCGACCGCCGCCACCGCAATAATAGTGGCGCCCGGAACGGGAGCGGGCTCGATCAGGCGGCGCACGGATTCGACGCCGATCGCGCCCACGGCGATCAGCAGCAGCGCCGCATTGAAGAGCGCCGCGAGGATCGAGGAGCGCCGGAGCCCGTAGGTGTAGCGCGCAGTCGGCTGCCGGCGGCCCATCGCGCTCGCGGCCCAGGCGAAGACCAACGTCACGACGTCGCTGAGATTGTGTCCGGCATCCGCGACGAGCGCCATGGAGCCGTTGACGAGGCCGAAGCCGCCCTCGACCAGCACGAAGCCCAAATTGAGCGCGGTCCCCACGGCAAAAGCGAGGCCGTAGTCGCGCTGCGCGTGCGGCGCGTGATGGTGGTGGCCGTGAGAATGCGGCATCGTGACCAAGGGTGCCTCGCTCCCGCGATATTGGCGCAGCCGCGCTCCCGACGCCACATCGCCAATTGAATTGACGCCTTTTGCCGCGGCTCCTACCGTCCGCCCCAGGACTGCGGGAGGAGCGCATGGCCAAATTCTCGATCGCGCCGCACATGCGGCTTCACGAATGGGTCGCGGAGGAGAAAGGATATTTTCGGGCCGAAGGCCTCGACTACGAGTTCCGAGACGAGCTCGTCTCCAAGGATGGCCGGAAGCACGATCTCGGCGTCAAGGTCGGGGCCTTCCAAACCTTCGAGCAGGGACGCACCACCGATGTGAGCTGCGCCTGCCACTGGACAGTCAACGTCGCGGCCTCAAAGGGGCATGGCAAGCTCTACGCAGACGCCTACTCGGTGGCGCCCGCTGGCGTCTTCGTACCGAAGGAATCCGCGATTGAGCACCCGTCTCAGCTTGCGGGCGTTCCGATCTCCGTGGGTTATCAATCCGGGAGCCACTATTCGACGATCCAGTCGCTCGAGCAGTACATGAAGCTCGAGGACATCAATCTCTCCTTCGCCGACGGACTGCTCTTCCGGCGCATGGAGCTTCTGATCGACCGCAAGGTTCCGGCGGCGGCGCTCTTCAGCGGGCCTTATTACTTCATGGAGCAGCTCGGCTTCCGCAAGATCATCGACACCACCTTCATGATGACCTCGATGCTGACGGGCGATCCCGATCCCGAGGACGTGCGCAAATATTTCCGCGCACTCCGCGAGGCCCAGCGCGCGATCGACCTTCGGCCGGAGCGCTACACGCACCACTACAAGAAGGAATTCCCGGAGCGCTTCCGCCAGGAGATGGACACGCGGCGCTGGGGTCCGGGCGAGCGCATCGTCTTCGAGCCCTATACCAAAGAGGTCTTCGAGGAATCCTTCGAGTGGATCGCGCAGCATCGCATCTTTCCCAAGGAGGAGATGGGTGCCGGCGTATATGAGGACGCGACCTGTTCGCTCGCGGCCCGATAGCGGCCGACACCCTCGCGCCCGATCTCGCTGACCCGCCGGCGCCCCGCCATCGCAGCGGAGACCTCAGGCCCTCGTGATGCGGTGCTCGACCGTGAGTGCGGGTTTGCTGTTGATGGTCTGGAAGACTACGCAATAGCGCTCGGTCAGCTTCAGGAGCGTTGCGAGCTGGTCCGGACTCGCGTCGGTGTCGAGGTCGAAGCTTAGCCGGATCGCGCGGAAGCCCACGGGCACCTCCTTGGCGACGCCGAGCGTGCCGCGGAAATCGAGATCGCCCTCGGCGTTGACCGTGCCGCTGCGAAGCGGAATCTCGAGCGCGGTCGCGACCGCCTTCAAGGTGACGCCCGCGCAGGCCGCGAGCGCCTCGAGCAGCATGTCGCCGGAGCAGAGCGCGATCCCGTCTCCCCCCGTCGCGGGATGGAGTCCCGCCTCGACGAGGGCGCGTCCGGTCTCAACCTTGCAGGTGAGTCCCTCGCCGCCGATCTCGCCCTTTGCCTTGAGCGTGATCACGGCGGCATCGGGATTGTCGCGGTAGCGCTGCTTCAACGGCGCCTGCAAGGCGCGGAGGTCGTCGGCTCGCATAGGGAAGGTCCTCGGGAACGTGTCGGACGACTTCGAGTTAGCAAAGGGGCTCGGCGCATTCAAGGGCCGCAAGGGCTCCGCGCCCACGGCCTCGGTCGAGCACCGCCAATGCCGGCGCCAAGGCTGCCGCAATTTCAGGGAGTTCCTGGCAGCCTCGCCACGTCCGCGCCATCGCCGCCTCACGCGGTTAAAAAAAGGTTCTGGTAACACTCCTCTGTTGAACTCCAGGGCGGGGTTCCAGCCACCGCTTGAGGAGATGTCGTGTCCGCCGTCGCTCATGCCTTGGATAGCCGGGTCCAGCCGGCGCTCGCCGGCCTGGTCGCCCGGCTGCGCACCTGGTGCGGCCTTGGCGCGGCGGCAGGGGAGGAGCCCCTTCTTCTCACGGATCGCATCCCCGGCGAGGACGAGATCGTTCCGCTCGACCGTCTCACCATCGCTCAGTGGCTCTGGGGCGCGGGTTTTCACGTGCCCGGCGACGCGAGCCTCGTGCTGGAGCTCGTAAAGCCCTTCGCCCCCAATCCCGCGATGAGCATGCTCGACGTTTCCGCGGGTCTCGGCGGCGGCGCGCGCGCCGTTGCCGGGGCATTCGGCACCTACGTCACGGGCCTCGAATGCGATCCCGGCCTCGCGCGGCGCGGGATGGAGATGTCCATCGCGCAGGGCATGCAGAAGCGCGCGTCGGTCGAGGCGTACGATCCCGAGACCGTCGAGCTCAAGGCCGGCGCCTTCGACTGCATTCTCGGGCGTCTCGCGACCCACGCGGTTCGCGACAAGGAGCGCTTCCTTCGCGTCCTCTATGCGAGCCTCAAGACGCGAGGACAGCTCCTCGTCACCGATTTCGTCCTCGAGCCGAAGGGGGGCGACCGGCCGGAACTCGCGGTTTGGGCGCGAGCGCAGCCCCGTCGCCCCGAGCTCTGGTCCTTCCAGCAATATATGGACTGCCTCGCCGGCCTCGGCTTCGAGATCCGCATCAACGAGGAAACGACCGAGAGGCATCACCGGCTAATAGTCTCGGGTTGGTCGCAGCTCCTGCAGACCGTCGATCTCAAGGTCATGCCGCGAAAGCACCTCGCCGCGATCCTCGACGAAGCCGAGCTTTGGGTGCAGACGCTGGCCGCCATCGAGTGCGGTGCGCTGCGGACCTATCGTTTCTACGTGCGAGCGGCGACAGCGGCTAAAGGCTGATCGCCGCGCGAATCATTTCCTTGCGAGCTGCTGTCCGAACATCAGGCGATGTCCGTCCGCCGTCGTCACCAGCATCTCGCGCATGCCCCACGGCTTGTCCGCGGGCTCGGGCGCTACGGTCAATGTCCTGCACCGCGAGGAGGAAAGCCCAGGACCGTAGCGCCACGGCGTCGTTCTAGCTCTGCTTGTCCAGGTAGATCTCGCGATCGGCACCGCACTCCTTGGAACTGTAGGTACCCTTGAAGTGAGTGCCGCTGAAGGTGCCACTGAAGCCGTAGGCGGACCACTTGCCGGAGGCGCTGCCGTCCGGCTTCACCATGCCGGCGATGTTGAACGTGTATTGCTGCGAGGAATAGCTGCCGGAGATCTTGCCGTCCTTGATCGTGACGGTGGCGGTCGTCGGGGGACACCTGTGTCCGCCGGACGTCCCACCGCCAGCCGCCGATCCACCCTTCCACTGGCCGTCGAAGGGACTTGCGGCTTGCGCGGGGCCGAGATGTGCGATGGCGATCACGGTGGCAGCGATGAGCAAGCGACGCATGATTACTCCCCCTGCAAGTTCGAGTTAAGGTGTGGAGGCGGGAGCCTAGCTCGCGCAGAGGTCGCGGGCAATCGCACCGCGGCATCCACCGCAGGATTGACAGGCACCGCTCTCCCCACTATGGTCCCGGCCTCGCGCGGGGCCCTAGGCCCCGCCGCTCGTTTTCGAGGGCCCGTTAGATGAAGATCGCGAACTCGCTGAAGTCGCTCAAGAAGCGCGACAAGAATTGCCGCATCGTGCGCCGCAAGGGCCGCGTCTATGTCATCAACAAGACGAACCCCCGCTACAAGGCGCGCCAGGGCTGAGCCCGGCGCCGCCTTCGGGCAAACCCAAGCCGCGCCCTCGAGGCGCGGTTTTTTATTGGTTTCCAAGCCCCTCTCTGACTAGATACGGGGCATGCGTATGCCAGAGCCCGATGGCGGCATCATTGCGCGGCGTGCCGAGATCGCGGCGGCACTCCGGCAGATCGTGCCGGGCGAGGGCGTGATCGATAGCGAGGAGGAGCGCCGACCCTACGAGAGCGATGGCCTCACCGCCTATCGGAACATGCCGCTCCTGGTGGTGCTGCCCTCGACGACGGAGCAGGTGGCGGCAGTGCTCCGCTACTGTCGCGACAACCGGATCAAAGTCGTGCCGCGCGGCGCCGGAACTTCGCTTTCCGGCGGTGCGCTCCCGCTCGCGGACGGGATCGTCCTCGGCATGGCGAAGTTCAACCGCATCCTCGAGGTCGATTTCCCGAACCGTTGCGTCGTGGCGCAGCCCGGCGTCACCAATCTCGGCATCACGCACGCGGTGCAGCACGCGGGCTTCTATTACGCCCCCGATCCCTCCAGCCAGATCGCCTGCACCATCGGGGGCAACGTCGCCGAGAATTCCGGCGGCGTGCACTGCCTCAAATACGGCCTCACGACCAACAACGTGCTGGGGATCGAGTTCGTGACCATCGACGGCGAGACGGTCCGCCTCGGCGGCAAGCATCTCGAGGCCGAGGGCTACGATCTCCTGGGGGTGATGGTGGGCTCCGAGGGTCTCCTCGGCGTCGTGACGGAAGTGACGGTGCGCATCTTGCAGAAGCCGCCGACGGCGCGCGCGCTACTGATCGGATTTCCGAGCAGCGAGTGCGCAGGAAACTGCGTCGCCGCCATCATCGCCGCCGGCATCATTCCCGGCGGCATGGAGATGATGGACAAGCTCGCGATCCATGCCGCCGAGGATTTCGTGCATGTGGGATATCCGCGCGATGTCGAGGCGCTTCTCATCGTGGAGATCGATGGGCCGAAGCCCGAGGTCGATCATCTCATCGGTTGCGTCGAGGCGATCGCGCGGCAGAACCAGGCCGCCTCCTGCCGGGTCAGCCAAAGCGACGAGGAGCGTCTCGCCTTCTGGGCCGGCCGCAAGGCGGCCTTTCCCGCGGTCGGCTGCATCTCCGGCGACTACTACTGCGTCGACGGCACCATCCCGCGGAAGCGCCTCTCCGACGTGCTCCGGGGCATGACCGAGCTCAGCGCAAAATATGGCCTCCCCGTCGCCAACGTCTTCCACGCGGGCGACGGCAATCTGCATCCGCTGATCCTTTACGACGCCAACAAGCCGGGCGAGGTCGAGCGCGCGGAGGCGATGGGGGCAGACATACTTTGCCTCTGCGTCGAGCTCGGCGGCGTGCTTACCGGCGAGCACGGCGTGGGCGTCGAGAAGCGCGACCTCATGGATCGGATGTTCAATCCGGTCGATCTCGAGCATCAGATGCGGCTCAAATGCGCTTTCGACCCCGAAGGTCTCCTCAATCCCGGCAAGGTCTTCCCGCAGCTTCATCGCTGCGCCGAGCTCGGCCGCATGCACGTGCACAAGGGCCAGACGGCGTTCCCCGACATCCCCCGCTTCTAATCCTCCGGCGATGACACGCTTCCGCCCCAAGGATGCCCGCGAGCTCGCGGAGCTCGTCGCCGGCGCAGGCGCGAAGGGCGAGGCGCTGGAGGTGATCGCCGGTGGCACCAAGCGCGGTCTCGGCCGCCCCGTCGAGACGCCGCATCAGCTCGATGTGACCGCTTTTGCGGGGATCAGATCCTATGAGCCCGAGGAGCTCGTGCTGACGGCGGGGCCGGCGACGCCGATGGCGGAGATCGCGCGCACGCTCGCGGCCGCGCAGCAGGTCCTTCCGTTCGAGCCCGGCGATTGGGGTCCGGTCTACGGCGCGCCCGCGGGGAGGCAGACGCTGGGCGGCGTCCTCGTCTGCAACATCGCGGGGCCGCGGCGGCCGAGGCAGGGCTCGGCGCGCGATCACTTGCTGGGCTTTCACGCCGTGAGCGGACGCGGCGAAGTCTTCAAGTCCGGCGGCCGCGTGATCAAGAACGTCACGGGCTATGACCTCTCGAAGCTCATGTGCGGCTCCTTCGGGACGCTGGCGGTGTTGACGGAAGTGACGGTGAAGGTGCTCCCCGCGCCGGAGGCGACGCGAACGCTGGTGCTCCGAGGCCTCGACGATGCCCGCGCGGTGCAAGCGATGACACGGGCGCTCAACGGCGCGCAGGACGTGAGCGGCGCCGCGCATCTGCCGGCGGAATTCGGCGCGAGGACGCTGCTGCGCCTGGAGGGGCCGGCTCCCTCGGTCGAGGCGCGCGCGGAGGCGCTCCGGCGCGAGCTCACGGAATTTGCCGTTGCCGAGGTGCTGAGCGATGCGGCTGCCATGGCGCCCTGGCGCGATCTCGCGGACCTCAACGCTTTCGCGGCTGAGCCCTCGCGGGCGCTCTGGCGCGTATCGGTTGCGCCGCAGGCGGGGCCTGCAATTGCCGCTGCGGCACGGAAATTGGAAGGACGCTATCTCTACGATTGGGGCGGCGGGCTACTGTGGATTGCAGTCGCGGACGCGCGCGATTCCGGCGCCGCCGTGCTGCGGGGAGCGCTCGGCGAGGCCGGCGGCCACGCGACCTTGATCCGCGCGTCGGAGTCGCAGCGCGCGGAGATCCCGATCTTCGAGCCGCAGCCGCCGGCGCTCGCAGCGCTCGGACAGCGGGTCAAGGAGAGCTTCGATCCCGCGCGCATCCTCAACCCCGGCCGCATGTACCGCGAGCTCTAGATGCAGACGAGTTTTTCCCTGGCCCAGCTCGCCGACGCCGATCTCCACGAGGCCAATAAGATCCTGCGGAACTGCGTCCATTGCGGCTTCTGCACCGCGACCTGCCCGACCTACGTCCTGCTCGGCGACGAGCTCGACAGTCCGCGCGGCCGCATCTACCTGATCAAGCAGATGCTGGAGCGCGGCGAGCCCGCGACGCCGAAAGTCGTGAAGCATCTCGACCGCTGTCTCTCCTGCCTTTCCTGCATGACGGCCTGTCCCTCGGGCGTCCATTACATGCACCTCGTGGATCAGGGCCGCCGACGCATCGAAGCGACCTATCGCCGGCCCTTCCTCGACCGTGCGTTGCGGCGCGTCTTGGCGACGGTGCTGCCGCGGCCGGGCCTCTTCCGCTTGGCGCTTTTGGGCGCGCAGCTCGCGCGACCCCTGGCGCCGCTGTTGCCCGCGCGCCTCGCCGCCATGCTGCGCCTCGCCGCGAGCCCCGCGCATGCGCCGTCGCCGGTCGACCGCCCGCAGGTCTTTCCCGCGGAGGGAACGCGGAAGAAGCGCGTGGCGCTCCTCACGGGTTGCGTGCAGCCCGTGATCGACCCCGCAATCAACGAGGCGACGATCCGGATCCTGACCCGGCACGGCTGCGAGGTCGTCGTGGCCAAGGGCGTGGGCTGCTGCGGCGCGCTCGAGCATCATCTCGGACGCGAGAGCCTCGACCGCGTCCGCACGAACGTCGATGCCTGGAGCGCGGAAGCGGCGGAGGCGGGGCTCGACGCCATCGTCATCAACGCCTCCGGCTGCGGCACGATGGTGAAGGATTACGGCTTCCTCCTGCGCGAGGACGCGCGGTATGCCGAGCCCGCGGCGCATGTCTCCGCGCTTGCCAAGGACGTGAGCGAGCTCCTGCACGAGCTTGGCCTCCCTGCTCCCGCAGTCGCGACCGGCCAGCGCGTCGCCTATCACTCCGCCTGCTCCCTGCAGCATGGGCAGAAAATCCACTCCGTGCCGAGGGAATTGCTGCAGCGCGCGGGGTTCACGGTCTTGGACGTGCCGGAGGGGCATCTCTGCTGCGGCTCCGCCGGCACCTACAACATGCTCCAGCCGGAGCTTGCGGACGCGCTCAAGGCGCGGAAGCTCGCGCACCTCGCGAGCATCGGGCCGGAGATGGTCGCTGCCGGAAACATCGGCTGCATAACCCAGCTCCGGAGCGGCGGGGGCGTTCCCGTCCTGCACACGGTCGAGCTTCTGGATTGGGCGACGGGCGGACCGAAGCCCGTGGCGCTCGGCTAGTCGCGACGCCTCAGCAATCGCGGCAGGAAGATCGAGGCCAGCAGCACGAAGACGCCGATCGCCGTGGGGAGCACCCAATTCGCCCCGCCGGAGAGCGCCTCGTTGCCGGCGGCGCCGAACTCGACATAGGCGACGGTCATCGGGATTTGTCCGAGAATCGTGCCGATCGTGTAGTCCCCGAGCGAGACCCGCGTGAGGCCGAGCCCGTAATTCGTGAGGGGGTGCGGCAGCATCGGGATCAAGCGCACCATCGCCACCGCGCGCCAGCCGCCTTCCTCGGCCTTGAGGAAGAGCGGGCCGAGCCGCGGCAGCGTCTCGGGCTCGACGAGGCCGCTGTTGACATAGCGCGCGAGCAGGAAGCCCGCGACCGCACCCACCGTGCTCCCGATCATCGCCCAGAAAAAGCCGCCGGCGACGCCGAAGAGCAGGCCCGCCGCCACCGCCATCAGCGTGCGCGGCACGAAGGCGATGCTCGCCGCGACATGCGCCGCGACGAAGATCAGAGGCGCGAGCGGCTCGCCGGCTATGGCATCCTTGATCGCGCCGGGGCTGAGGTCGCTCCGGTGCGTCAGCACCCAGCCGATGCTCGCGAGGACGAGGCCCACGAGCAGCAGGCGCCCGACGATACGGATCGTCCTCATGGCGGCGGCGTATCCGCCTCGTCGCGGAGCGCGGGGTTCTTCGCACGCCGCATCAGCCACATCACCCCCAGGAGATCGACGATCCCGACCCAGAGCCGGTCGAAGACGCCGTAGTTGGAGCGGCCGCGCTCGCGCGGGCGGTGGTTGACCTCGACGGAGATGGTGCTGCCGCCTTGGCGGCGCACCAGCGCCGGCAGGAAGCGGTGCATGTGATCGAAGGCCGGAAGCTCCAGGAAGAGATCGCGGCGAAAGATCTTGAGGCCGCAGCCGGTATCGGGCGTTGCGTCCCTGAGGAGCCGGCGGCGGACGCCGTTCGCGATGCGCGAGGACATGCGCTTCACCCAACTGTCCCGACGCTTGCGGCGATGTCCCGCGACGAGGAGCGGCGGCAGCGGCGGCGCCGCGCGCGCGATCTCCCAGAGTCGCGGAATATCCGCGGGGTCGTTCTGCCCGTCGGCATCGAGCGTCGCGATGAAGGGCGCCCGCGCAGCCTTGACGCCGGTGCGGATCGCCATGCTCTGCCCGGCGCTCGCGCGATGCCGGAGGAGACGGAGCCGCGGAAATGTCGCCGCGATGCCCTCTGCCGCCGCGGCGGTCTCGTCGCTGCTGCCGTCGTCGACGTAGACGATCTCGTAATCGATCCGTCCATCGAGCGCGCGGCGGATTTCCGCCACCAGCGGCGCCACGTTGGGCGCCTCGTTGCGCGCGGGTATCACCACCGAAAGTTCCATTTATCTGCTATTCGCCAGGGCTCCCCCGAGGGGCGGCGGTTTAGCACGTTTAGGGTGGCGGGGCCAAATGCCCGGCAGAGGTCCTTTCACACGCGAAACGCTTACGCATTTGAGGGCAAAGGTCCGATAACAGGCCCGATGCGAGACACTGACGTCAGGGCCGCCGTTCGGCGATCGACCGCGAATAAGTCAGGACTCCTCTGCTCGAGGCGGAGTGTCGTGTAGAAATAATCTCTGTACGCCACGCGCCGACGGGAGAATAATCCGGAGGATTGGGCGCAGCGATCCGTGAAATCTGCGGAAATACTGCCTAGAAGCAACGAGTTGCCTAGCGGGGCCGTGGTGGCTGAAGAACGTGTCGACCGTAGGCTTGCGGCGATCCTGGCGGCCGATGTTGCCAGCTATAGCCGGTTGATGGGCGCCGACGAGGAAGGCACGCTTCGACAACTCAAGGCGCACCGCAAGGAACTGGTCGATCCGAAAATTACCGAGCACCGCGGACGGATCGTCAAGACTACCGGCGACGGAATGCTGGTGGAGTTCGTCAGCGTCGTCGATGCCGTGCGCTGTGCCGTCGATATTCAGCGCGGTATGGCCGAGCGCAACGCCGAGATACCGCGCGAGACCCGCATTGAAATCCGTATCGGCATCAATGTAGGCGACATTATCAGCGACGCAGACGACATCTACGGCGACGGCGTCAACGTGGCAGCGCGGCTGGAGGCGCTCGCCGAACCCGGCGGAATCTGCGTATCGCAGGTCGTCCACGATCAGGTTCGAGACAAGCTCAGCTTCAGCTTCGAGGATATGGGCGAGCAGACCATCAAGAACATAGCCCGGCCTGTCGGCGTTCACCGCATTCAACTTGGCGAACATGCCGCGCCGAAGCGATCCGCCGGTACCTCGGGCGAGCTCAATCTGTCGGCCTCCGATCGACCCGCCGTTGCCGTGTTGCCGTTTGTCAATATGAGCGGTGATCCGGAGCAGGAATATTTCGCCGATGGCATTTCCGAGGATATCATCACTGGTCTGTCGAAGCTGCGCTGGTTCTTCGTGATCGCGCGCAATTCGTCGTTTACCTACAAGGGAAAGGCAGTCGACGTTAAGCGCGCCGCCCGCGAGCTCGGTGTCCGGTACGTGCTCGAAGGCAGCGTCCGTAAGGGCGGCAATCGCGTGCGCATCACCGCTCAATTAATCGATGCCGCAACCGGCAATCACATTTGGGCCGACCGTTACGACGGCGAAATGAGCGACATTTTCGCTTTGCAGGACGAGATCACGAAAAAAGTGGTGGCGGCGATCGAGCCCAGGCTGCTTGAGGCCGAGGGCGTCCGCCTGCAAGACCGCTCGCCCGATGATCTCGGCGCCTGGGAAATGACGATTCGGGCAAATTCCTTGTTCTGGCGGTTGACCAAGGCCGAGATCGCATCGTCGATCGAAATGCTCCAGCGCACCGTCGAGCGTTACCCCGAATACGCTCCGGCGCACAGCTTGCTGGCATTCATGATGCTGGTCTCGGGCTACGTTGGCTCGCGTTTGACGGAGCCTCAATTGCAACGGGCTGCCAGTTTAGCGATTCGGGCGGCCGAACTCGACGACAGTGACCCATCGGCGCACCTTGCACTGGGCTTCGCTGCGTTCATGAAGCGACAAACCATCTCCGCAGCGGCGGAATTCCACCGCGCACTGTCCCTTAACCCCAACTTTGCTGCCGCGCACGGCTATCTCGGATGGGCGCTTGTGTTTGACGGCCAAACGGACCTGGCGAACGCGCATCTGGAGGAGGCGATGCGCATGAGCCCGCATGACCCGCAAAACGCGATCTTCAACACCGGCATCGCGATTGTCCACTACTTGGCGGGGCGCTATGCGCAAGCGGTCGAATACAGCAACAAGGCTTTGCAGCAGCGTTCGACATTCACCGCAGGCTACCGCATCCACGTCGCAAGTTTGGCTCAGGCCGGAAGGATCGACGAAGCGCGTGAGGCGCTTGCCCGTCTTAGGGAATTGCATCCAGATCTTTCGATCGCGTGGATCGAGCATAACGTTCCCTACACGTCCGGCCCGATGGCGAAATTCCTTGAGGGCATGCGGAAAGCCGGCTTGGAGTAGGTCCAAAAATC
Organism: Allostellaceae bacterium; assembly: GCA_035581425.1. Taxonomy (GTDB): domain Bacteria; phylum Pseudomonadota; class Alphaproteobacteria; order ATCC43930; family CGMCC-115725; genus DASZHJ01. The sequence continues at coordinate 84,808 of DATJVP010000123.1, forward strand.
TCGGCCCGGAGCGCCGAATACGCCATTGACGGCGGAACGGAGCTGACCCTCTAAGTCGCGATTGCCGATGCCGACTTGGACCCCCAAGCCCCGCAACGGGAATGCGATCAATCTCCCTTGCGAAGATGGCGGTCGCGCCGGCGATAGAGGTCGTCGTCGGCATAGCCCATGGTCTCCGGCGCGGCGCGGCCGAGCATGACCTGGAAGTAGACGGGCTCGAGGCTGTCGTTGACATAGCCATGGATCACGCCGGGCGGACAGGAGATGCACTCCCACTTCCCGAGCCGGGTCTCGACCCGGCCGCCCGCCTCGTCCTCGAGAAAGACGGTCAGGAAACCATCGAGCACGAAGAAGACCTCCTCGACTTCATGGGTATGCGCGGCGTTTCCTTGGCCCGGCGGCACGTACATGATGCTGAGCGTGAAGCCGCGCGGGGGGATCACCGTGGGGTCGTTGTGCTTGCCCGAGCCGCCGCCGCCGATAAAGCGATGCTGAGCGCGCTTGTAGCCCTCCTGCTTGGCGTCCTCGAAGGCATTCCAGTCGGGCTTGCGGTCGCGGAAGCGCGCGACGGAGCGGTGGAGGATCTCCGCGATGGGCATGTCCTCGAGCTCGCGCGGGCGAGAATGGCGGGCAATGGTCATCGTGTTTCTCCGATCTTGGGGTGCCGAGCGCTCGCGATGATCTGCTCTGGCTTGAGCGGCGTCTCGTTGAACTCGGCGCCGAACGGCGCCAGCGCGTCGGAGACCGCGTTCGCGATCGCGGCGGGCGGCCCGATCGCGCCGCCTTCGCCGACGCCTTTCACCCCCAAGGGATTGAGCGGCGAGGGCGAGTGCAGATGGATCAGTTGGATTTCTGGCATGTCGTCGGCCCTTGGCAGCGCGTAGTCCATCAGGGATCCCGTGAGAAGCTGACCCTCCGCGTCGTAGACGAAGCCTTCGAGCAGGATCCCGCCTAGTCCTTGCGCGGCGCCGCCGATGATCTGGCCCTCCAGCAGCATGGGATTGACCACGTTACCGCAGTCGTGAGCGATCACGTATTTTTCGATCTTCACGCGCCCGACCTCGATATCGACCTCGACGATGGCGGCGTGCGCGGCGTTCGACCAGGTAACCGTCTGCGGCTCGAAATGGAAGGTCTCCTCAAGGCCCGCCTCGACGCCCGCGGGGCGGCCGTGGTCCCAGCCGGGGCGCGCCGCCTGTGCGATCTTGGCGAGCGAGATCGTGCCGGCGGGCACACCGACGATCCCGACGCCTTCGTCGCGCAGCTCGAGGTCCGCGGGCGAGCACTCCATAAGATGGGCTGCGATCGTCAGCACCTTCTTGATGAGCCGCTCGCTCGCATGGTGGATCGCGGCCGAGAGCGTGACGGTGCTGCGGCTCGCTATCGTACCGAAGCCCATGGGAATGGCGGCTGTGTCGGCGAGGGAGACGATTACGTCATCGGGAGTGACCGACCAGGAATCGGCGACGATCTGCGCGAAGACGGTCTCCATGCCCTGACCCTGCGGGCACGATCCGCCTGAGAGATGGATCTTCCCCGAGGCGTCGATCCGCACGGTGGCGCTCTCGAAGGGCCCGACGCCCGTGCCCTCGGTATAGCAGCCGATGCCGAGGCCGAGGTAACGGCCCTGGCTCCGCGCCTCGCGCTGGCGTCGGCGAAAGGCCGCGGTGCCGCCGAGCGCCTCCAGCGCCTGCCTGAGGCCCGACGGGAAATCACCGCTGTCGTAGACGATGGGTTGGCCATCGCGGTAGGGAATGCCGACGGAGTACGGCATCTCGTCGGCGCGTACCATGTTCCGGTGCCGCACCTCCGCAGGCTCCAGGCCGACCGCGGAGGCCACGAGATCCATGCCGCGCTCCACGGCGAAGCTCGCTTCCGGCCGGCCCGCGCCCCGATAGGCGGCGCTCGGTACCTTGTTCGTCGCCACCACCTTCGCCGTCGCGGCGAAGTGCTCGACCTTGTAGGGTCCCAGCAAATGCGCCGCGGTGTTGTAGATGATGCCGGCGCCGATCGGGTTCCAGGCGCCGCAGTCCGACATGAAATCATCGCGAAGCGCGAGGATGCGACCCCCCTCGTCGAAGCCGATCTCGAGCTCGTGGATCTGGTCGCGCGAATGCGTGGCCGAGAGAAAGTGCTCGCGGCGATCCTCGAGCCAGCGCACGGGACGCCCGATTCTGCGGGCGAGAAACGGGATCAAGAGGTCCTCGGGATAGACATGGCCCTTCACGCCAAAACCGCCGCCAACGTCCGGCGCCGCGCAGCGCACGCGCGATTCGGGAAGCCCGAGAATGATCGCGGCTTCACGCCGCACCCAGTGCACGACTTGAGTGGACGACCAGATCGTCACCGAATCCGTCCGCGGCTCATAAATGCCGATCGCGCCGCGACATTCCATCGGCACGCCGCTGTAGCGATGATGGTAGAAGCGGCGCCGCAGCCGCTTGGGCGCGCGCGCCAAGGCGGCTTCGATCGCGCCCTTGCCGATCGTGAACCCGCCGATGAGGTTGGTGCCCAGCCGCTCGTGCACGAGTGGCGCGCCTGCGCGCAGCGCCGCTTCCGGGTCGACCACCGCCGGCAAAGGCTCCAGCTCCGGCTGCACCAGCTCGGCCGCATCCTCCGCAGCGTCGCGGCTCTCTGCCACCACGACCGCGATCGCCTCGCCGACGTGCCGGACCTTGTCTATGGCCAGAAGCGGCTGCTGCGGGTTATGCAGCTTGTGCTCAACAAGGGCTCGCCACTTGCTGGGGAGCGGCAGCTGCGAGTCCGGCACCGGCGGCAGAAGGCGCGCCAGTTCCGCGCCGTTCAGCGCCAGAGCCACTCCGGGCGCCGAGGCCGCGCGACGGAGATCGACCATGCGTATACGGGCATGGGCGAGGGAACTGCGGACGAACACCGCATGAAGCATGCGAGGAAGAACAATGTCGGCAATGAACTGTCCTTGCCCCGTGAGCAGTCGCTGGTCCTCGCGCCGTAGGATCGAGCGGCCGACAAATCGAGTTTGGCGAGAGTCGATCATTGAGGAGTGCTAGCACGATTCAGGACCCGCAACGAGCGGGTCTCGATGCACTCGTTATGTGCGGTGGGCCGCCCGGGGTCCGCTCCGGGCAATAATGCGACTGAGAGCGCCGAACGCGCTAGGTCTGCTTTGCAGTGGCACAATGTTCCTTCTGGTGCGGCTGGCTTCTTGAATCTTCCTGTCTGCCGGGTCGTCGCAAACGAATCAATCTTGCGCGTCTCAGCACCTAGAAGACTTTTGCAGCAGTATCGGCCACAAAGCGACATTGCCGGGCTGAGCCCTGGACCAACTTGCCGTCCGTTGCGCCCCTGCGTTACGTTCCTTCAACTTGTTCGGTGGGAGGCGATATGCCGGCCAACTACGCCGCGAACGACCCCGAGGCGTATGAGCAGATGATGGGTCGGTGGAGCCGCAAGCTGGCTCCCCAATTCGCCGCGTTTGCGAAGCTCCACAACCCAGCGACGATCCTGGACGTCGGATGTGGCACAGGCAATTTCGCAGTAGCGCTCGCAAGTCGCTTTCAGAATGCGAACGTCACGGGTCTCGATCGGTCCCAAGCCTTCATCGCATCCGCTAGGTCGCTAGATCCGGAAAATCGGCGGCTGACCTTCGAGGAGGGGGAAGCAACCGCCTTACCATTTGCGGATCGCAGCTTTGACGCCACGCTGTCGCTGTTGGTCGTGAACTTCATACCTGACGCTGAGCGTGCCGTACGTGAAATGGTGCGGGTCACAAAACCCGGCGGATTAGTTGCTGCGTGCGTTTGGGATTACCCCGGCGGCTTCACCGTTGTTCGCGTTTTCGCGGATACAGCGGCGGTGCTGGACCCGAGTGGCGAAGAGTATCGCGCAAAGCAATTCTCAGCCCGTTTCACGGGCGCGGGCGAACTCGCGACCGAATGGACGCGTCTGGGATTGCGCAATGTGGAACAGACCACCCTTATGATCCGAATGGAATTCGAAAGTTTCGAAGATTACTGGAGGCCATGGCTCGGCGGGCAAGGAACCGTCGGAGCTTATGTAACCAGCTTGAGCGAAGAGAAGCGGAGGAGGCTCGAGCACCATTTGCGTTTGGCTTATTTAGGCGGCCGCCCAGACGGACTCCGCTCGTTTACTGCGGCGGCGTGGGCAGTCCGAGGCACGAAGTCGACGGAAGCACCTGCCGAGTAGCCGGTGGTCTCTCAGATGTGTTCGCTCTGACGT
>DATJVP010000124.1:0-16713 GCA_035581425.1 Allostellaceae bacterium
CCGGCGATCGCGATGCTGACGCGATCGCTGCGCGCCGATCTCGGCGTCGTGGTCTCAGCCTCGCACAATCCCTTCGAGGACAACGGCATCAAGCTATTCGGCGCCGACGGCTACAAGCTCTCCGACGAAATCGAGCGGGCGATCGAGGCCGTCGTGCATTCGAACGCGATCGACCGGGTTCCACCAAACGAGCTGGGCCGCGCCAAGCGCCTCGACGACGCCGGCGGCCGCTACATCGAGTTCGTGAAGGGAACCTTCCCCAAGGGCCTCCGCCTCGATGGTCTCAAGATCGTCGTGGATTGCGCCAATGGCGCTGCCTACAAAGTCGCCCCTACCGTGCTCTGGGAGCTCGGCGCCGAGGTGATCCCGTTGGGCGTGGCGCCTGACGGCTTCAACATCAATCGGGACTGCGGGACGACCTCCACGGTGGCGATGCGCCACGCGGTGACCGCACGCGGCGCTCATCTCGGAATCGCACTCGACGGCGACGCCGACCGGCTCCTTGTCGCCGACGAGCGCGGCGAGCTCCTCGACGGCGACCAGCTCATGGCCCTGATCGCGGCACGCTGGCAGCGCGCCCAGGCGCTGCGCGGCGGCGTCGTCGTGGCGACCGTAATGTCGAACCTCGGCCTCGAGCGCTATCTGCGCGGGCTGGGCCTCGCGCTCGTGCGCGCCACCGTCGGCGACCGCTACGTCGTCGAGGAAATGCGCCGGCGCGGGGCAAATCTCGGCGGCGAGCAATCCGGGCACATCATCCTCGGCGACCATTCCACGACCGGCGACGGCTTGATTGCGGCCTTGCAGGTGCTGGCTGCGATCGTCGAGACCGGGGCGCCCGCAAGCGAAGTCTGCGGCGTCTTCTCGCCCGTGCCGCAGCGTCTCCTCAATCTCCGCGTCGACAACGCGGCGGCGCTCGAGAACAAGGCGGTGCGGGAGGCGATCGCCGCGGGCGAGCGCCGGCTCGGCGAGCGCGGCAGGCTGCTCGTTCGCAAATCCGGCACCGAGCCGCTGATCCGTATCATGGCGGAATGCGAGGATGAGAGCCTCGTGGCAACAGTGATCGACGAGGTCGCATCGGCGGTGCGAATCGCAGGCGCCGGGCGGCGAGCCGTGGGATGAAGGGTAGAGTCCTCGTCGTTGGGGGCTCCGACTCCGGCGGTGGCGCCGGCATCGAGGCCGACATCAAGACGGTGACCGCGCTCGGCGGCTTTGCTGCGACGGCGATCACCGCACTCACGGCGCAGAATACGGTCGGCATCTTCGGGGTAGTCCCGATCGAGGCGGACTTCGTCGGACAGCAGATCGATGTGGTCCTCTCGGACATCGGGGCTGACGCCATCAAGACCGGCATGCTCCGCAGCGCCGACGTGATCGACGCGGTCGTGCAGGCGATTGAGGCGCGCGCTCCGGATGTGCCGGTGGTCGTCGATCCCGTCATGGTCTCAACGAGCGGCCAACGGCTCCTCGACCGCAACGCCGTCGATGCGCTGAAGCGCAGCCTTCTCGTGCGCACAACGGTGGTGACGCCCAATGTCCCGGAAGCGGAGGCGCTCACCGGGATGGAGATCCGCGACATCGACAACATGCGCCGCGCCGCCGAGATGCTGGTGACGCTCGGCGCGAAATACGTGGTGTTGAAGGGCGGGCACATAGGCGGCCGCACCGTCTCCGATCTCGTCGCCGACGTGACCGGCAGCTATGTCCTCAGCAGCTCGCGGATCGACACGCGCCACACGCACGGCACCGGCTGCACGCTCGCCTCGGCCATCGCGACCGGGCTCGCTCAAGGGATGGAAATGCGTCCCGCGATCGAGCGCGCCCGTCGATACTTGATTGCCGCGCTCGCCACCGCCCCCGGCTACGGCAAGGGCCACGGGCCTCTCAACCACGCTCATACGTGCAATGCGGATGAGTAGAGGGGGCGGGCCCCGCTGCCCTCCCCCTCAAGGAGCGAGCGCACTCTTCAAATGACGGAAAGATAACTCTCCGCCGGCCGCGCCAGCAGCGCCGCGATTCGCTCGAGGGCGCGCGCGACGTCGGCGCGGCGCTGCGGCGTCCCGAGACAGAGGCGCACGGCGTTTGGCGGGCTGGTGCGGCCGAGCCAAAAGGCGGTCGCAGCGGTGACGCCCACACCGGCGCGCCGCGCTGCCGCCTCGAAGGCCTCCGCACGCCAGCCCTCGGGGAGCCAGAGCAGAACATGCGTGGCGGTGGGATGGCCGGTCACTCGGGCACCTCTGAGGATCGTCCGCGCGAGGCGCTGGCGCTCGCCCGCCTCTGCGCGCTTTTCCGCGACGAGTCGATCGGCGGTGCCGTCCTCGATCCAACGGGTCGCGAGCGCCGCCATCAAGGGCGTCGCCATGTAGATCGTCGCGCGCAACGCCGCCGATACGCGTTCCATGGCTTCCGCGGGAACCTGGACGTAGCCTATGCGCAGGCCGGGCGCGAGGCTCTTCGAGGTCGAGGTGATGTAGTAGCCACGCTGCGGTGCCAGGGCCGCGAGCGGCGTCGGCGGCTTCTCCAGCAAAAAGCCGTAGACGTCGTCCTCGACGAGTGCGACGCCGTGGCTCTCCGCGATCTCCGCGACCGCGCGGCGCCGCTCCTCCGAGAGCACCGTTGCGGTCGGGTTATGCAAGTTCGGAAGCGTATAGAGCGCCTTGACGGTGCCGCCGCGGCAGAGGGCCGCAAAGCTCTCGGGAAGCAGGCCCTCATCGTCCATGGCGACGGGCGCGAGGCGAAGATTCAAGAGGCTCGCGGCCGAGCGCACGCCGGGATAGGTGAGGCTCTCGACCGCCACAGTGTCGCCCGGCTGGGTCAGCGCGGAGAGCACGGAGGCGACGGCATTCTGTCCGCTCTGGGTCACCAGCACGCGCGCGGGATCTGCGGGGATGCCGCCGCGCGCGATCCAGCGCGCGCCCGCCGCTCGGTCGATCGCGCGCCCCGCATGGGGCTGATACTGGATCAGCTCCTCGAGCTCGGGGCTCTCGGCGATCTCACGCAGTCCCTTCGCCACGAGCTTCGGCTCCTCGCCGGTCTGCGGGCGATTGAGGCTGAGATCGACGAAGTCGGGGCCGAGCGGCTCCTTGCGCAACGCGAGGTCCGGCGCGGTACCGAGCGGGCGCACATAGGTGCCGCGGCCGACCTCGCCGGAGATGAGTCCTCGGCGCTCGGCCTCGGCATAGGCGCGCGTCACCGTCCCCACGGTCACCTTGAGATTCCAGGCGAGGTCGCGATGGGTCGGGAGCCGCGTTCCCACGGGAAGGCGGCCTGCGCGGATGTCCAATGCGAGCGCGTCAGCGATCGCGCGGTAGATCGGGCCGCGCTGGCGATTGAGTTCAGGTTGCCAATTTGTCATGGTGACAAGTTTGAAATTGACCCCGGGTCTCGCGTCCAGAAGACTTATTGTGCTGGGCATTGTAGCCAAGCATGGCTTGGATGGATAGGGACAAGATGCGGCACGCGTCACTGACTGCCACCGCGACGTTCGACATCGACTATCGCGAGGAGCCGGACCTTTCGGTCGAGGAATTCATCGACGTACTGCGGCGTTCGACACTGGCGAAGCGCCGGCCGATCGACGAGCCCGAGCGCATCCGCCGAATGCTCGCGCACGCGGACATCACGCTCTGCGCGCGCGAGCCGCAGGGGAAGCTCGTGGGCATCTCGCGCGCGATCACCGATTTCTCCTATTGCTGCTATCTCTCGGAGCTCGCGGTCGACGAGGCGTGGCAGGGACGCGGCATCGGTGCCGCGCTCCTCCGCAAGACGCATGAGCGCGCGGGACTCGGCGCGAAGCTCATCCTGCTCTCCGCGCCCGAGGCCATGAGCTATTACCCGCGTGTCGGGATGGAAAAGGCGGAGAACGCCTTCATGATCCCGCGCAAGCGCTGAGCACCGGGAGGGTCGCACATGCGCATTTCGCTATATCAGGTCGATGCCTTCACCGACCATGTCTTCGGCGGCAATCCCGCGGCCATCTGCCCGCTCGAGGAGTGGCTGCCGGACGCGACGATGCAGGCGATCGCCACAGAGAACAACCTCTCGGAGACCTCCTTCTTCGTTCGCGATGGCGATGGATACTTCATCCGCTGGTTCACGCCGACGCATGAGATCGATCTCGCGGGGCATCCGACGCTTGCCACGGCCTATACGATCTTCCGGTTCCTCGCGCCGAGCCGCGATCGGCTCGAGTTTCGCACGGTCAAAGCCGGCACGCTGGTGGTGACGCGGGAGCGCGATCTCCTTTCCATGGATTTCCCAGCGCGTCCGCCGAAGCCTTGTCCGACACCATCGGGTTTCGCCGCGGCGCTTGGCAGGGCGCCGATCGAGGTGATGGCGTCGCGCGACTATCTCGCGGTCTTCGCTCGGGCCGCGGATGTGGCGGCGCTCACGCCGGACTTCAATGCACTTGCAAAGCTAGACCGATTCCTCGTCATCACGACGGCGCCGGGAGAGGATGGTATCGATTTCGTTTCGCGCTGCTTCGCGCCCGCGAGCGGCATCAACGAGGATCCCGTGACCGGCTCCGCGCATTGCACTCTCGTCCCCTATTGGGCCGGCCGGCTCGGCAAGACGAAGCTTCGAGCGCGGCAAATCTCCAGGCGCGTCGGCGACCTCTATTGCGAGCACCGCGGCGAGCGCGTGACCATCGCGGGGAAGTGCGCTTACTACATGCAGGGAACGATCGAGGTCTGACGCGCGGGGATCAGCGCGCGGTCACGAAGCTCCGGAGCTTGAGCGGGGATCCGACCGTGCGGAGGGGCTCGAGCCCGGCGCCGGTGCCGCGCACGACGATGTCGCCGTAGTCGAAGATGCGGCCCATCAGCGACTGCAAGACGTCGACGCTCTCGACCTTGTCCATGTTCATCTCGATAGTGCGCCGGCTGATCCAGCCGCGCTTGATGATGATGCGCCGGTTGGTGACCGCAAGCTCGGTCGTACTGCGGCGTATCCAGGCTCCGAGCCAGGCATAGATCGCGACGGCGCCCACCAGCAGGCCGGGGATATAAGCGATTCGGTCGGGGAGATAGGATCCGGCGATGAGGAGCGCCACCGCGAGCGCGCTGGTCGCGAGCGCATGCAGATAGATGAACCAGTGCAGCTTGGCCCGATGAACGATCTGCTCTCCAGGCTGCAGCACCTGGTCAATGTAGCTCATGGTAGCTTTCCCTCTCGTCGCTCTCTCATTAAGCGAGGTATTGGACCCGGCGCCAATCGAAAACTCGTGGGGCCCCTTGCGCCAGAGCCGCGCTCGGATAAGGTGACTCGCTCCGAGCAGCGGGAGGATTCGCCGTGGCGAAGACTTATAGGATATCCGCGATTCCCGGCGACGGCATCGGCCACGAGGTGGTGCCGGAGGGGATGCGGGTGCTGGAAGCAGCAGGCCGGCGCTTCGGCTTCGCACTCCAATGGCGCCAGTACGACTGGAGCTGCGAGCGCTACAGCAAGACCGGCAGCATGATGCCCGCGGACGGACTGGCGCAGCTCCGCGAGAGCGACGCCGTCTTCCTGGGCGCGGTCGGATTTCCTGGCGTGCCCGACCACGTCTCGCTCTGGGGCCTCCTGATTCCGATCCGCCGTGGCTTCAAGCAGTATGTGAACCTGCGGCCGATTCGGCTTCTGGCGGGCGTCGACAGTCCGCTCAAGGACCGCAAGCCCGGCGAGATCGATTTCTACGTCGTGCGCGAGAACAACGAGGGTGAATATTCGGAGATCGGCGGTAGGCTCTATGCGGGAACCGATCTCGAGATGGCGATGCAACAGACGGTGTTCACGCGTCGCGGCTGCGACCGCATCATGCGCTTCGCCTTCGAGCTCGCGATGAAGCGAAGAAAGCACGTGACTTCCGCCACGAAGTCGAACGGCATCATCCATACGATGCCCTATTGGGACGAGCGCTTCGCCGCGATCGCCAAGGAATTTCCCGGCGTCAAGACCGATCAGTATCACATCGACATTCTCACGGCGCATTTCGTGCGGCATCCCGATTGGTTCGACGTGGTCGTGGGCTCGAACCTCTTCGGCGACATCCTCAGTGATCTCGGGCCCGCGGTGGTCGGCTCGATCGGGATCGCGCCTTCCGCCAACATCAATCCCGAGCGCGAGCTCCCCTCGATGTTCGAGCCCGTGCACGGCTCCGCGCCCGACATCTACGGCAAGGAGATCGCCAATCCCATCGGCCAGATCTGGTCGGGCGCGATGATGCTCGAGCACCTGGGTGAGAGTGCGGCCGCCGCCGCAATCGAGGCCGCGATCGCGACGGTACTGGCCGATCCCAAGGCTCCGAAGACGCCCGATCTCGGCGGCAAGGCCAAGACGAAGGAGCTTGGCGACGCCATCGCGGCGGCGCTCGCCTGAGGGATCGAGATGACCGACCGCTACTTCGAGGATTTCGCCGTCGGCGATCGTTTCGTTACGCACGGCGTCACGCTCACGGAGAGCATGATCATCGATTTCGCCCTGCGCTACGATCCGCAGCCCTTCCACATCGACATCGAGGCCGCCAAATCCACCATCTTCGGCGGTCTCATCGCGAGCGGCTTCCAGACGCTGGCGCTCGGTTTCCGCATGGTGCTGGAGTCCGGTGTCTTCCGCGCCGCGGGCACTGGCTCGCCGGGCTTCGACGAACTGCGCTGGCTCCGCCCGGTGCGTCCCGGCGATACGCTCCACACGGAGTTCGAGGTTCTTGAGACGAAGGCGTCGTCTTCCAAACCCGACCGCGGCAGCGCTCGGGTCAAATTCTGGATCAAGAACCAGAAGGGCGAGGACGTGATCACCTTCACGGCGATAGAGCTGCTACGGCGACGCCAGCGCGATTGACGCACTGCACCAATCTCTCTAATTTCGCCCGCGGGACACAGCCCCCCAACGGGTCGCATCTATTCTGCAAGGAATAGCCATGAAGCCGCTCGCTCGGCCCGCCAACCCCTGCTTCTCCTCCGGCCCTTGCGCCAAGCGCCCGGGATGGTCGCTGGAAGCGCTCAACGCCGCCTGCCTCGGCCGCTCGCACCGCTCGAAGCCCGGCAAGGTCAAGCTCAAGGAAGTGATCGACCGCTCCCGCGCCGTACTCGGCGTGCCCGCGGATTATCGGCTCGGCATCGTGCCCGGCTCTGACACCGGCGCGGTCGAGCTCGCGCTCTGGTCGCTCCTCGGCGCGCGCAGCGTCGATCTCCTGGCCTGGGAGAGCTTCGGCGAAGGCTGGATCACCGATGCGGTGAAGCAGCTCAAGCTCAAGGACGTTCGCACCCTCCGCGCGCCCTACGGGAAGCTTCCGGACCTCGCGCAGGTTGACTGCGACCGCGATGTTGTCTTCACCTGGAACGGCACCACCTCCGGCGTGCGGGTGCCCGATGGGGATTGGATCAAGCCCGGCCGGCAAGGTCTCACCATCGCCGATGCGACCTCCGCGGCTTTTGCGATGGACCTGCCCTGGCAGAAGCTCGATGTCGTGACCTGGTCCTGGCAGAAAGTGCTGGGGGGCGAGGGCGCGCACGGCATGATCGCGCTCAGCCCGCGCGCCGTCGCGCGAGCCGAGAGCCACGCGCCCGCTTGGCCGCTGCCGAAACTCTTTCGACTCATCTCGAAGGGCAAGTTCAACGAGGCGATCTTCGTCGGCGAGACCATCAACACGCCCTCGATGCTTTGCGCCGAGGATGCGCTCGATGGGCTGAAATGGGCGGAGCGCATCGGCGGCTTGCAAGCGCTGATCGCGCGCTCCGAGGCGAATCTCGCGGCGATCGCGGAATGGGTCGAGCGGACGCCCTGGGTCCGCTTCCTCGCGGAGGACCCGCGCACGCGGTCCTGCACGTCCGTTTGCCTCGCGATCACCGCCGATTGGTTTGCGCGACTCCGCGAGGATGACCAGCGGGCGGCCGTGAAGCGCATGGAGGCGCTGCTCGAGTCCGAGCACGCCGCCTATGACATCGCGGGCCATCGCGATGCGCCGCCGGGGCTTCGAATTTGGGCGGGCGCCACTGTCGAGCGCTCCGACATTATGGCGCTCTTCCCGTGGCTCGATTGGGCCTACGGCGAAATTCGCCGCGCCGCGGCGGCCTGAGGAGCACCGCCCCATGGCCAAGGTCCTGATTGCGGACGCGCTCAGCCCGCGCGCGGTGGAGATTTTCAAGCAGCGCGGCATCGAGGCCGATGTGAAAATCGGTCTGACAGCGGACGCGCTCAAGCGCATCGTCGGCGATTACGACGGGCTTGCCGTGCGCTCGGCGACGAAGGTGACGCGGCCGCTGATCGCGGCGACGGCGCGGCTCAAGGTAATCGGCCGCGCGGGGATCGGCGTCGACAACATCGACGTTCCCGCTGCGACACAGCGCGGCATCGTCGTGATGAACACGCCCTACGGCAATTCCATCACGACGGCCGAGCACGCGATCGCGCTCCTCTTCGCGCTCGCCCGCGAGATACCCGCCGCCGACCAGTCGACCCAGGCCGGCAAATGGGAGAAGACGCGCTTCATGGGGGTCGAGCTCTTCGGCAAGACCCTGGGTGTCGTCGGCTGCGGCAACATCGGCTCGATCGTTGCGGACCGCGCGCTCGGGCTCAAGATGAAGGTGATCGCCTACGATCCCTACCTCTCACCCGAGCGCGCGGTGACGCTCGGCGTCGAGAAGGTCGAGCTCGACGATCTCCTCGCGCGCGCGGATTTCATCACGCTGCACACGCCGCTCACGGATGCGACGCGGAACCTCATCGATGCGAAGGCGCTTTCCAAGACCAGGAAGGGAGTACGCATCGTCAATTGCGCTCGCGGCGGCCTCGTCGTCGAGCAAGACCTGAAGGCCGCGTTGGACTCCGGCCAGGTCGCGGGGGCGGCGCTCGACGTCTTCCCTGTGGAGCCCGCGACGGAAAACGTCCTCTTCGGCCACCCGCACGTGGTGGCGACACCGCATCTAGGCGCGGCCACGACCGAGGCACAGGAGAACGTGGCGCTGCAGATCGCAGAGCAGATGTCGGACTTTTTGATGACCGGCGCGGTCACGAATGCGCTCAACATGCCCTCGCTCACGGCGGAGGAGGCGACGCGCCTCAGGCCCTATATGAAGCTCGCGGAGCAGCTCGGGAGCTTTGCAGGCCAGCTCACGGAATCGCCGCTCAAGGCGGTCGCGATCGAATACGAGGGTCACGTCGCCGGCCTCAACGTAAAGCCGCTGACTTCGGTGGTGCTGACGGGGCTCCTCGCGCCGCTCCTCGACAGCATCAACATGGTGAACGCGCCGGTCATCTGTCGCGAGCGCGACATCAAGGTGAGCGAGACCCGCAGCAGCGCTGCGGGCGACTTCCAGACCCTGATCCGCGTCACCGTCACCACCGAGCGGCGCACGCGGGGCGTCGCGGGGACGCTCTTCGGCGGCAACAAGCCGCGGATCGTCATGATCGAGGGCGTGCCGATGGAGGCCGAGCTCGGTGCCAACATGCTCTTCGTGCGCAACAAGGATAAGCCGGGGTTCATCGGCAATCTCGGCCGCACCCTCGGCGAGGCGGGCATCAACATAGCGACGTTCCATCTGGGCCGCACCGCGCCCGGCGAGGATGCGATTTGCCTCGTCCAGGTCGACCAATCCCTGGACGAGTTGGTGCTGGGACAGATCTGCATGGTTCCACACGTCGTGCAGGCGAAGCTGCTGCGGTTCTGAGCATTGCCCGCTTTTCGTTTGCGGGCGTCCCGGAAACCGGATATCCCCGGCGGCATGAACGAGAGCCTGCACCCGGCCCTCCTGCCATCGGGGCTTGTCGACTTGCTGCCGCCGGAGGCGAGCCGCGAGGCCGAGGTCGTCTCGCGCATGGTCGCGGTGCTCGAGAGCCACGGCTACGAGCGCGTGAAGCCGCCGCTCCTGGAGTTCGAGGAAAATCTCTTGAGCGGTACCGGCGCCGCCATGGCGAAGGAGACCTTCCGCCTGATGGACCCGATCTCGCAGCGCATGGTCGGGCTCCGCGCAGACATGACCACACAGGTCGCGCGCATCGCGGCGACGCGGCTCGAGACCGCGCCGCGCCCGCTCCGGCTCTGCTATGCGGGACAGGTGCTGCGGGTGCGCGGGAGTCAGCTTCGGCCCGAACGCCAAGTGGGCCAGGTGGGCGCCGAGCTCATCGGCTCGGACGGGATTGCCGCCGACGTCGAAGTCGTGGCTCTCGCGGCCGAAGCGCTCGCGGCGCTCGGGATCGCCACGCTCTCGGTTGACCTCACGCTCCCGACGCTGGTTCCCGCGGTGATGCGGGAGCTTGGCCTGGCGCCGGAAGTGCAGGAGCGGCTCCGCGCTGCGCTCGACCACAAGGACGCGGCAGCGGTCGCGGCGGTGGGCGGCCGCGCGGCGGAGCTCTTGGGAAAATTGCTGGCGAGCGCCGGTCTCGCCTCCGATGCGCTCGCGGCACTCGGCTCCGTCGAGTTGCCGCAGGCGGCGGCCGAGGAGTGCACGCGGCTTCGCGAGGCCGTGGCCCAGCTCGACGCAGCGCTGCCGGAGGTCGCGATCACCGCGGATCCCGTTGAGAATCGCGGCTTCGAGTATCATACCGGCATCAGCTTTACCTTTTTCGCCCGCGGTGTGCGCGGCGAGCTCGGCCGCGGCGGCCGCTATCGCACGGGAAACGGCAGCGGCGAGCCCGCGACTGGAGTGACCCTCTACACCGACACGATCCTCCGCGCGGTGCCAGCGGCCGAGCCCGCAAGGCGCCTCTACGTTCCGACCGGCAGCGATCCCGCGACGGCGGCGCGGCTCCGCGCCGAGGGCTGGGTCACGATCGCGGGACTGGCGCCCGCCGCCGACCCCGCGAGCGAGGCTAAGCGCCTCGATTGCCGCCACCGCCTCGAGGGTGAGACAATCGTGCCGGTGGCCTAAGCCGCCTCAGCAAGGGATTTTCGGGCAGCATGGCAAACGTCGCAGTGATCGGCGCTCAGTGGGGTGACGAGGGCAAGGGGAAGATCGTCGATTGGCTCTCCGAGCGCGCGGACGTGGTGGTGCGCTTTCAGGGCGGCCACAACGCCGGACACACGCTCGTCATCGGCGACGTCGAGTATCGCTTGAGCCTGCTGCCTTCGGGCGTGGTGCGACCGGGGAAGCTCTCGGTGATCGGCAACGGCGTCGTGGTCGATCCCTGGGCGCTCCTCAAGGAGATCGAGACGATCCGCGGCAAGGGCGTCGCGGTAACGCCCGACAATTTGAAGCTCGCTGAGAACGCGGCACTTATCCTGCCGTCGCACGCGCAGATCGATCGCGCGCGCGAGGAGGCGAGCGGTGCGCAGAAGATCGGCACGACCGGCCGCGGCATCGGCCCCGCCTATGAGGACAAGGTGGGGAGACGCGCGATCCGCGTCTGCGATCTCGCGGATATCGCGAGCCTCGGGAGCAAGCTCGACCGTTTGCTGATGCACCACAACGCGCTCCTGCGCGGTCTGGGCGCGGCCGAGGTCGACCGTGCGGCGCTGCTGCGCGACCTCGCGGAGATCGCGCCGCGCATCCTGCCCTACGCCGATCGCGTCTGGGAGCGGCTCGATACGGCGCGCCGTGCGGGGAAGCGCATCCTCTTCGAGGGCGCGCAGGGCGCGATGCTCGACGTCGATCACGGGACCTATCCCTATGTCACCTCCTCAAACACGGTCGCGGGACAGGCGGCGGCGGGCTCAGGGCTCGGACCGGGCGGCGTCGGATACGTCCTCGGCATCACCAAGGCCTATACGACGCGCGTCGGCAGCGGGCCCTTCCCGACGGAACTCACGGACGCGATCGGCCAGCGGCTAGGCGAGCGCGGTCGAGAGTTCGGGACCGTGACCGGACGCAAGCGTCGCTGCGGCTGGTTCGACGCGGTGATGGTGCGGCAAGCGATCAAGGTCGCGGGTATCGCGGGGATCGCGCTCACCAAGCTCGACGTGCTCGACGGCTTGAGCGAGCTCAAGGTCTGTACCGCATATCGGCGAGGAGCTGAGATCTTCAATCACCTGCCCGCGGACAGCGCGGCGCAAGCTGAGGTCGAGCCGGTCTACGAGAATTTCCAGGGCTGGGGCGAAAGCACGCGCGGCGCGCGGAGCTGGGCCGATCTCCCGGCGACCGCGATCAAATACATCCGCCGCGTCGAGGAGCTGATCGAGGCGCCGGTGGCGCTGCTCTCGACGAGCCCCGAGCGCGACGACACGATCCTGGTCCGCGATCCCTTCGCGGATTGACTCCGACAGAGAGGACCCGACGATGCCCGATCTGATGCACTACGAAGATGCGAGCGCCGAGGTTCGGGCGGTCTACGACGACATCAAGCGCACTCGCAATGTCCCCGACGTGAACAATTTCTGGAAGGCGCTCGCGGTGCATCCGCCGACGCTGAAGCGCACTTGGGAGAGCGTCAAGGAAGTGATGACGCCGGCCGCGCTCGACACGCTCACGAAGGAGATGATCTACCTCGCGGTGAGCGTCTCGAACGGCTGCGGCTATTGCATCGCCTCGCATGGTGCCGCCGCGCGCAAGGCCGGAATGACACCCACGATGTGGGGTGAGCTCATGGCGGTTGTGGGCATGGCGAACGAGACCAATCGCCTCGCCTTCGCGCTGCAAGTGCCGATCGATCCCGCCTTCCAGGCGCCGGCGCAGAAATCCTGAATTGAGAAGGGGAGAGCGAAATGCCCATCGCGACCAAATATCTCTTCATCGTGAGCATGGATGTGGCGCCGGAGAAGGAGGCGATCTTCAACGACGTCTACGACCACGAGCACATCCCGAACTTGCTGAAGGTGCCGGGCGTGCGCTCGGCACAGCGGATGCGCACGGAGCCCGCGAACTTCACGATCGGCGGCGAGACGAAGCTCCTCACGGGCGCGGGCGCGCCCAAATACACCGCGATTTATGAGATCGACAGCCCCGACGTGCTCACCAGCAAGGCCTGGGTCGAAGCGGGCGAGCTCGGACGCTGGCCGAAGGAAGTCCGCCCCTACACCTCGAACCGCCGCCACATCGTGCGGAAGCTGATCTAGGGTTATCGGCCGCCGGCCGCAATTTTCTGGCGAGGCTTCTTCGTGAGGTAGTCCTCGACCTCCTCGTCGAGCTCCTCGAGGCGGCTCTGGAAGAAATGGTCGGCGCCTTTCACCAGGCGGAAGTCGATGGTGATGTCGCGCTGGTGCATCAGCTTGTTGATGAGCTTCTGCACGGACTCCAGCGGCACCAGCGGGTCCTTGTCGCCGTGAATGATCAGGCCCGAGGAGGGGCAGGGCGCGAGGAAGCCGAAATCGTAGAGGTTCGCGGGGGGCGCGATCGAGATGAATCCGTCCAACTCCGGCCGCCGCATCAGGAGTTGCATCCCGATCCAGGCGCCGAAGGAGAAGCCGCCGATCCAGCAGGCCGTCGCGTTGGGATTGTAGGTCTGCAGCCAGTCGAGCGCAGAAGCCGCGTCCGAGAGCTCGCCCTCGCCGCGCGCGAAGCTGCCCTGGCTCCGGCCCACGCCCCGGAAATTGAACCGCAGCGCCGAGAAGCCCTGGCGCACGAAGGCGTGGTAGAGGGTGTAAACGACCTTGTTGTTCATGGTCCCACCATGCTGCGGATGCGGGTGCAGCAGCAGGGCCACAGGGGCGTTCGGCGTCTTCGAGTGATGGTAGCGGCCCTCGAGCCGGCCCTCAGGGCCGTTGATGATCACCTCAGGCATGGTCGCGATCCGCAGCCGGCCCAAGGTGGAGGGATAATCCCGAGCATGTCACTCGGATAAAACGTACAAGCTTCTGCATCGGTTGCCTGATTTACTTGACTGATTTAGTCGGAATTCCTAAATACGCGCTGATTGCCTACGCTGCACCGCCGAAAGGACCTGGGTGCCGGCGCGGGCGCGGATCATAACACGAGTGCCTCCCATGATTTTCAAAAACCTCCGATGCGAAATTGACACGGTACTTGCCCACGATCCCGCTGCCCGCTCGCGCCTTGAAGTTGTGCTTTGCTATCCTGGATTCCATGCAATATTGTTTTACCGGCTTGCGCACTGGCTTTGGGAGCGGAAGTGGCTGCTGCTGGGGCGTTTCGTCTCTCATTTGGGGCGTTTCGCCACCGGAATAGAGATCCATCCCGGCGCCAAGATCGGCCGGCGCTTCTTCATCGACCACGGCATGGGCGTGGTGATCGGCGAGACCGCAGAGATCGGTGAGGGCGTCACGCTCTACCACGACGTGACGCTCGGCGGCATTTTGCCCTCGGTCAATTCCGGCGCGCAGGCCCATACCAAGCGCCATCCGACGCTCGGGGACGACGTGATCGTGGGCTCGGGCGCGCAGATCCTCGGCCCCATCACCGTAGGGGCTGGCGCGCGCGTCGGTGCGAACTCGGTGGTGGTGAAGGATGTGGCGCCGGGAGCCACCGTCGTGGGCATCCCCGCTAAGCCCATCGGGACGCCGAAGCCCGCAGAGGCCGCGAAGCGCGCCGGCGACTTCCTTCCCTACGGCACGCCCAGCGAGGAGATACCCGATCCTGTCGCGCGCGCGGTCGCGGGCCTCCTCGACGAGGTCCAGGTCCTGCGCCAGCGCCTCCACACGCTGGAGCGCGAGGTGGAGGCGGGCCGCGCTCCGCCGCTGCCACTTGAGGCCGACAATGACGAGCCCGCCCGCGCCGCCGGCGGCAAAAGCTGATTTCGGAGGAGTAGCACCATGAGGCTCAGCACCAAGGGCCGCTACGCCGTCATGGCGATGGTCGATCTCGCCAAGCACGGTAGTGGCACGCCGATCGCGCTCGCGGAAATCGCGGAGCGCCAGGAAATCTCGCTCTCGTACCTCGAGCAGCTCTTCGCGAAGCTCCGCACGGGCTCGCTGGTTCGCAGCGTGCGCGGTCCCGGCGGCGGCTATCTCCTCGCGCATCCCGCCGATGAGACCCGCATCTCCGACATCATCGTCGCCGTCGACGAGCCCATCCGCGCGGTGCGCTGCTCGCCCGGCGCCCCCGTGGGCTGCCGCGGCAATAAGAGCCGATGTCTCACGCACGATCTCTGGGAAGAGCTTGGCAATCAGATCCATCTCTTCCTGAGCTCGGTCACGCTCGCGGATGTCGTGGCCGGTCGGGTCCTCGGCAAGAGCGGCGTCATCGTGACGGAGCCCGCCGCGCCTTCGGTGCTCGCCGCGCAGTAATCCCATGACCGCGCCGGTCTATCTCGATTGGAACGCGACCGCGCCCTTGCGCGCCGAGGCGGCGCGCGCGGTGTCGGAGGCCTTGGCGCGGACCGGCAATCCCTCCTCGGTGCATCGCTGGGGTCGGGTGGCACGGCAATCCCTTGAGCGCGCTCGCACACAGGTTGCGGCGCTCGTGGGCGCCGCGCCCTCCAATCTAATCTTCACGAGCGGCGGCACCGAGGCCAATCGATTGGCCCTCTTCGCCGCCAGCGGTCGTCGTATCCTCGTCTCCGCGATCGAGCACGATTCCGTGCGTGAGACGGTGACGGAGGCCGAGATCATCCCCGTCACTCCCGAAGGCACCGTCGATGTCCGCGCGCTCGAAGCGCTGCTCGCTGCGGACACCCGACCGGCGTTTGTGTCGGTGATGCTCGCCAACAACGAGACCGGCGCCATCCAGCCTGTGCAGGCGGCGGCGGCGCTCGCTCATCGCCGCGGCGCGCTCCTTCATTGCGACGCGATCCAGGCCGCGGGCAAGATCGCGGTCGATGTCGAGGCACTCGGCGCAGATTTCTTTACTCTTTCCGCGCACAAGCTCGGCGGTCCCCAGGGCGTCGGGGCTCTGGTGCTGCGCGAGGGCGTGACGCTTGCGGCGCAGCAGCGCGGCGGCGGGCAGGAGCGGGGATACCGCGCGGGCACCGAGAACGTGCCGGGCATCGTAGGCTTCGGCGTTGCCGCGGAGCTTGCGACGCGGGGGCTCGCGAGCTATGCCGCGACCGCTGCATTGCGCGACTTGGCGCAGGACCGCCTCAGCGAAATCGCGCCGGAGGCACGGGTTTTTGCTGCGGAGGTCGGGCGGCTCCCCAACACGCTTTGTATTGCCATGCCCGGCGTTCCCGCCTCGACACAGGTGATGGCCCTCGATCTCGCGGGCGTGATGGTGAGCGCGGGTGCCGCCTGCTCCTCCGGCAAGGTGCGGCCGAGCCGGGTGCTCGCCGCCATGGGCGCCTCGCCAGAGGAGGCCGCCAGCGCAATCCGAATCAGCCTGGGTTGGAGCACGACCTCGACCGATATCGACCGTCTCGTGGAGGCCTGGGGCGCGCTCTATCGTCGCAGCCGGGCGGACGCCGCATGAGCGCACGCCCCAACACCTCGCCGGTCTACCTCGACTACCACGCGACGACGCCGGTCGATCCCCGCGTGCTGACGGCGATGCTGCCCTGGTTTACGGAGAAGTTCGGCAATCCCGGCTCGGTGACGCACGCCTATGGCCGCGAGGCATCGGCGGCGGTCGAGCGCGCGCGCGAGCAGGTTGCGTCCCTCATCGGCGCCGATCCCCGGGAGATTGTGTTTACGTCGGGAGCCACGGAAGCGAACAACCTCGCAATCAAAGGCGCCGCGCGCTTCCATCGCGGGGAGCGCGACCGCATCGTCACTCTCGCGACCGAGCACAAATGCGTACTCGAAAGCATCCGTGCCCTCGAGCACGAGGGCTTTCGCACGACGGTCCTGCCGGTAGAGGCGAGCGGGCTCGTCGATCTCCGAGCGCTCGAGGCGGCGCTCGATGAGCGCACCGCCATCCTTTCCGTCATGGCCGCGCACAACGAAATCGGGGTGCTGCAGCCTCTTGCGGAAATCGG
>DATJVP010000125.1:0-29124 GCA_035581425.1 Allostellaceae bacterium
CCCAAGATCGACGATCCCGCGCTCACCGCCGCACTCAAATCGCAGGCCTTCTACATCGGCGCACTCGGCTCCAGGAAGACGCACGCCGCGCGCACCCACCGCCTGCAAAAGGCGGGATTCTCCGAGGGCGAGATCGCGCGCATTCGCGGGCCCGTCGGTCTCGCGATCGGTGCGCTCACGCCGGCGGAGATCGCCGTCTCGATCCTCGCTGAGATCACACAGACGCTCCGCGCCGACCGGATCCGCGAGCGCGCGGCGGCATGACCTTCGGCGAGATCCCCGTCGCGGAGTGCGCGGGGGCGATCCTCGCACACAGCCTCCGCGTCTCCGGCCGCGTCCTTAAGAAGGGACGGCTGCTGAGCGCCGAGGATGCCGCGGCGCTCGCCGCAGCCGGATATCGCAGCGTGATCGCCGCGCGACTGGAGCCGGGCGATGTCGGCGAGAACGAGGCCGCCTCCACGCTTGCGGACGCCGTCGCCGGCTCCGGCGTCAGGGCGGCACCCGGCTTCACCGGACGTGCCAATCTCTTCGCGGAGACACAGGGCCTCCTCGTATTCGATCGCGCGCAAATCGATCGCTTCAATCTCGTCGACGAGACCGTGACGCTCGCGACCCTGGAGCCGCATGCGCGTGTCGAGCCCAAGCAGATGGTGGCGACGCTCAAGATCATTCCCTTCGCGGCACCGAAGGCGGCCGTCGCGCGCTGCCTCGAGGTCGCGCGCGAGGCTTCCCCGCTCCTCCGCGTCGCCCCATTCCTGCCGCGCAAGACTGTGCTCATCCAGACGCGCCTCCCCGGTCTCAAGCCGAGCGTCCTCGACAAGACGCGGGAGACCACGCGGGCGCGGCTCGAAGCGCTCGGGAGCTCGCTCCTGCGCGAGAGCCGCTGCGAGCATGCAACACCGATCCTTGCCGCCGAGATCGCGGCTGCGCTCGCCGCCGAAGCGGAACTCGTGCTTGTCGCGAGCGCTTCCGCCATCGTCGACCGCCGCGACGTCATCCCCGAGGCGATCGTCGCCGCCGGCGGCACAGTCGATCACTTCGGCATGCCCGTCGATCCCGGTAATCTCATGCTGATGGGCCGGCGGGGAACGGTGCCGATATTGGGCCTCCCGGGTTGCGCGCGCTCGCCGAAGGTGAATGGCTTCGACTGGGTGCTGCAGAGGTTGCTCGCGGGGCTTCCCGTGGGATCCCGGGAGATCATGGGCATGGGAGTGGGCGGCCTTCTCGCGGATATTCCGAGCCGCCCGCTTCCGCGAGCGCTCGCGACCCCAGACGCGGCGACTGCGCCCGAGCCGCAGCGCGCGCCACGCGTCGCCGCCCTCGTGCTGGCGGCGGGACAATCGCGGCGAATGGGCGCCCTCAACAAACTCCTGATCGAGATCGACGGTGTGCCGATGGTGCGGCGCGTCGCGGAGACGCTGAGCCAAGCGGGAGCTTCACCGATCGTCGTCGTTACGGGCCACGAGCGCGAGCGCATCGTCGCGGCGCTCCAGGGCCTGCCGCTCGTCTTCGCGCATAATTCAGAATTCGCAGAGGGACTCTCCACCTCCCTCAGGGTCGGGATCGCCGCCCTCCCCGCTGGGATCGACGGAGCCCTCGTCGCCCTCGGCGACATGCCGCGGGTGACGGCTGCGGAGGTGCAGCGCCTGATCGCCGGCTTCAACCCTCTCGAGGGCCGCGCTATCTGCGTCCCCACGCGGCGCGGCAAGCGCGGCAATCCCGTGCTCTGGGCACGCCAGTTCTTCCCCGAGATGCAGGAGGTCGCCGGGGACGTGGGCGCGCGGCACCTGATCGGCGCCCACCCGGAGATGGTGGCGGAGGTGGAGATGGACGAGGACGGCGTCCTCACAGACATCGACACACCGCAGGCACTCGCAAAGCTCGCGGCCTCCGGGGTCAAGGTCGCAGCGCCCTCCTGACGCCCACCCGCATGCGTTGACGAGACCCCGCCGGGATGATACGAGCGTGAGAATTGCCGCGGTCGCGGGACGAGGGGGGCACATTCATGGCGTGGCTCATCGATGGCGCGTGCGCGCGCCTCTCGGCGTTCGCCCTGATTCTGCTGGTGTCCGGCCCGGTATCCGCGGAGATACCGAGTACCCCCGAGGCACGCAATGCGGTGATCGAGGGTCTGCCTTGGCAAGGGGCCGGCAAATACGATCTGCCCGCCTCCAAGAGCACCATCAATCTCCCCGATGGTTATCTCATCGTCACCGGGAAGGACGCGGCCGCGCTTTACGAAGCGATCAACGGCACCGATGCGCCCGAGAGCCTCGAAGCCGTAGTCCTCGATCCCAAGGCCGGCAACATCATCATGTTCAAGAGCATCCGCGAAGGTTTCGTCAAATTCGACGATTGGTCCGATGTCGACGCGGACGACCTTCTGCGGAGCTATCGGGAAGGGGCGGAGGACGCGAACAAGGAGCGTGCCGAGCACAATGTCCCGACCCTCACGGTCGTGGGCTGGCGACAGAAGCCGTCCCTCGATCCCAACACCAAGACCGTGAGCTGGGCTCTCGACCTCCAAAACGAGGCCGGCGCGCTCATCAATGAAAACGTGCTGATCTTCAGCCGTTACGGCTATGAGCAGCTTGTCTGGGCCGGGAGCGCGAAAGACGATCCCAACGTGTTCCTGAATCGCATCCGCGCCGTCTACGATTTCGATGCGGGCGCGCGCTACGGAGATTTCCAGCCCAACGACAAGGTCGCGGAGTATGGCGTCGCCACGCTGGTCGCGGGTCTAGTCGGCGCGAAGGTCGCGGCGAAGCTTGGCCTGCTCGCAGTGGCGCTCGCCTTCCTCAAGAAGGCGTGGATCATCGTCGTCGTGGCTGTCTCTGGGATCGGCGCCCTCGCGAAGCGCCTCTTTCGCCGACCGAGCCCCGCCACACCAGCCACACCCCCGCCGGAAGACCGGCCGGGTCAGGGTCCCGCGTAAAATTTCAACGTGTACATATCGGCCTTGGCCTGCTCAGGGGAGATAAGCGTCACGACGAAGACCTCGGGGTCGTAGTTGTCGAACCCCGCGTCGTAGCCCTTCATGGAGTCGACGCGCACATAGAGCGTCTGGCCGGCGGCGAGCGTCACCGTCTTGTTCTGATCGGGATAGAGGCCCTGGCTGTCGACGGAGATCAGGTAGGTCCCGGGCGGAACGTCGCGGTAAAGGACACCGCCGGGCTCCGAGATCGCAACGTGCATGCCGTTCAGCCGGATGTAGGGCCGCGCCATGCTGACGTAAAGCTGATAGTACCGATAAAAGTAGATGCGGGCGCGGTCCGGCGCCAGCGCGGGAATACCGGCGGCGATGGAAGCGAATGGCGGCGGTGCCGGGCCCGATGAGCAGGCCGCGACCGCCATCATCAGCACCGCGCCAAAAGCCGCGCGTCTGCTCGGGTGAGACCGCATGCTTGCCTCGGCGTTCCGGACCGCAAGTGCCCGATTTTAGGGCAACCTCGCCATCCCGAGGCTAATCCCAGACCGCGTGGTCCGGGAATCACGTTCGCGTGCAGGATTCTCCGGCAAAATCCAGCCCCCGGGCCTTGACGCAAGCCACCATTCCAGCGACAAGCATTGTCAAAGGGCCGCGCAGTCGGCCGAAAAACAAAACGCGGACGGGAGGAATGTGTGCGCGGACTTTTGGCTCTATCTAGAGCCATCGATGCCTTGAACGGCCAGATCGGCCGAGCCGTTGGTATTCTGATCTTCGCAGCGGTCGTGGTGAGCTCCGCCAACGCGGTGGTGCGGTACATCTTCGACACGAGTTCGAATGCCTGGCTCGAACTGCAATGGTATCTCTTCGCCGCAGTGTTCATGCTGGGCTCAGGCTACACGCTGCTCAGCAACGAGCATGTCCGCATCGACATCATTGTCGGACGTCTCTCCCATCGCAAACGCGCTTGGATCGACCTCATCGGCGGCTTACTTTTCTTGCTCCCGATGACGCTCGTCATCGGCTGGTTCAGCTGGCCCTTCTTCGCGAAATCGATTGCGGGCTGTCACTTTCTCGGGGCCCCGGTATCGGACCTGCTGGGTTGGGCCCTTCCCGGCCAGTCCGGCACCGATTGTGAGATCTCGAGCGACGCCGGCGGCTTGATCCGCTGGCCCGCGAAAATCCTCATCCCGATCGGCTTCGTGCTGCTGGCACTGCAGGGCATCTCCGAGATCATCAAGCGCATCGCCTTTCTGATCGGCGCCGGTCCTGATCCGCTCGTGACAGAGGGCGAGCATCACGGCGAACCGATTTCGGATTGAGCCCATGACGACATTCATCATCGAGAACATTGCGCCGCTCATGTTCGCGGCGCTCGTGCTCCTCCTTATCTTCGGCTATCCCGTCGCCTTCGCGCTCTCGGCCAACGGCCTCTTCTGGGGCGCGCTCGCGATCAAGTTCGGCCTGCTCGGCCCCGATCTCCTGCAAGCGCTGCCGCAGCGCGTATTCGGGATCATGCGGAACGACACATTGCTGGCGGTGCCGTTCTTCACCTTCATGGGATTGATCCTCGAACGAAGCGGCATGGCGGAGGACCTGCTCGATACGATCGGGCAGATGTTCGGGCCGCTGCGCGGTGGCCTCGCCTATGCCGTGATCTTCGTGGGGGCGCTGCTTGCGGCGACGACTGGTGTCGTCGCGGCCTCGGTGATCTCCATGGGCCTGATCTCGCTCCCGATCATGCTGCGCTACGGCTACGATCGGCGCACGGCCGCAGGCGTGATTGCGGCCTCCGGAACGCTGGCGCAGATCATTCCGCCAAGCCTAGTGCTGATCGTGATGGCGGATCAGCTCGGCCGTTCTGTCGGCGATATGTACAAGGGCGCTTTCATTCCCGGCATAGGGCTCGCGATGCTCTACGCCGCCTACATCGCCCTCGTCACCGTCATCAAGCCCGCTTGGGCGCCCGCCTTGCCGCGCGATGCCATTACGATCCGCGAGGATGACGGGCGTGCGGGCTACACTTCGCTCGCGGCAGTCTTCGGTGTGGCGACGATCGCCGCCATATACCTCGCGATTTACCAGATGCCCGCGATCTGGGCCTGCGCGCTCGCGGGATTTGGGACATATGTGGTTGCGCTCGCCAACAAATTCCTGAAGCTCGGGCTTCTGAGCCGGCTCGCGGAGCGCGTGGTCATCGTGATGATGCCGCCGCTCGCGCTCATTTTCCTCGTGCTCGGCACGATTTTCCTGGGGATCGCGACACCGACCGAAGGTGGCGCCATGGGTGCGAGCGGCGCAATGCTTCTGGCACTCGCCAACAATCGACTGAACTGGTCACTCTTCCATCAGGCCATGGACAAGACCGCGAAGCTCTCCTGCTTCGTCATTTTCATCCTGATCGGCTCGACTGTATTCAGTCTGGTGTTCCGCGGCGTCAACGGCGATCTCTGGGTCGAGCATCTCCTGACGAGCCTGCCCGGCGGACAGCTCGGGTTCCTGATCGTCGTCAATCTGATGACGTTCGTGCTCGCATTCTTCCTGGACTACTTCGAGCTCGCCTTCATCATTGTGCCCTTGCTGGGCCCAGTCGCGGAGAAACTCGGCATCGATCTCATCTGGTTCGGCGTGCTGCTTGGCATCAACATGCAGACCTCCTTCATGCACCCGCCGTTCGGCTTTGCACTCTTCTATCTCCGAAGCGTCGCGCCGAGCGCTCCCTATACGGACCGCATCAGCGGCAAGCGGCTCGAAGGTGTATCGACGGGCCAGATCTACTGGGGTTCGATCCCCTTCGTGTGCGTCCAACTCCTGATGGTCTCGGTCGTGATCCTCTTCCCGCGGCTTGTGCTGGTCTCGCTAGACAACGGTCCCAAGATCGACCCAAGCAAGGTCAAGATCGAGGCACCGATATTGGACCAGGGCGGCTCGGACCAGCCGTTCGTCCCACAGATCAAGTAGCAAGAAAAAAGCCCCGCCGAACGGCGGGGCTTTCTCTTTCCGGGCGATCCCGATGGATCAGCCCTGCTGATGCCGCAGCATGAAGGTATCGAAGCTGTACTCCGAGAATTGGAACCAAAGTTCCTCCTCGCCGCGGAATTGCTTCCAGGCGTCGTAGATCTTCTTGAACTTCGGGTTCTTCGTGCAGGTCTCGTCGTAGAGCTCATTAGCGGCCTTGTAGCAGGCCTCGAGTACGGGCTGCGGGAAGGCCGTCAGCTTCGTGCCATTCGCGACCAGACGCCGCAGTGCCGCAGGATTGTCGGCGTCGTACTTGCCGAGCATCCAGTTCCGCGCCTCCGCCGAAGCCGTCTCGAGGGCCGCCTGATAGGTCTTCGGCAGTTTGTTCCACTGGTCGAGGTTGACGTAGAGCGAGAGCTGCGCGTTCCCTTCCCACCAGCCGGGGTAATAGTAGAACTTCGTGACCTTGTAGAATCCGAGCTTCTCGTCGTCGTAGGGGCCGACCCACTCGGCCGCGTCGATGGTGCCCTTCTCGAGCGAGGGATAGATGTCGCCGCCCGCGATGACCTGCGGCACGACGCCCAGCTTCACCAGCACGCTACCGGCCCAGCCGCCGATCCGGAATTTGAGACCCTTGAGGTCGTCGACGGTCTTGATCTCTTTGTTGAACCAGCCTCCCATCTGCGCGCCGGTGTTGCCGGCGACGATGGGATAGACGTTGTAGTCCTTGAAGAAGTCGCGCAGGAGCTGCATGCCGCCGCCGTGCCACATCCACGCGTTCTGCTGGCGCGTGTTGAGCCCGAAGGGAACAGTGGTGTCGAAAGTGAAGGTCGGGTCCTTGCCGACGTAGTAGTAGGAAGCGGTGTGGCCGAGCTCGACCGTGTTGTTCTGGACGGCGTCGAGCACCTGCAGTGCCGGCACGATCTCGCCGCCCGCGAAGGCGCGGATCTGGAATTTGTTGTCCGTGATCTCCGCCACGCGCTTTGCGAGATATTCCGCACCGCCAAAGATCGTATCGAGGCTCTTCGGCCAGCTCGCCGCCAAGCGCCATTTGATCTCCGGCATCGTCTGGGCGATCGCCGGGGCCGCTATCGTGCTCGCGGCCAGTCCGACGCCGCTCGCCTTGAGAAACTTACGCCTTTGCATGCTGTCTCCTTTGGTTCCTCCGGTGAAGCGGCCGCTTGGATCGGACCGCCCTTGATCCTTCCCGCCACCGTCTCCGCGGCTCGGCGGGTATCCGCGCGATCATACACCAAGGGAAGCAAAGGGATAGGACCCCGAAGCGAGGTGACCGCCGGCCCCGGCGCGGACCGGCGGTCGTTGAATCATCGGTCTTATTTGCCGCCGAGGTTCAACGCATGCGTGAGATTGTTCGCCTTGGCGTCCCGCTCGCCGAGCGGAGGCAGCCCATAGCGGGTCTCGATCAGTTTCAGGATGGAGGTCGTGTCATAGATCGTGTGATCGACGTGATGCCGCTTCGCGAACGGAGAGATGATTACGGTCGGCACACGCGAGCCCGGGCCCCACTTGTCGGCCTTGGGCGGCGCTACGTGGTCCCACATCCCGCCGTTCTCGTCGTAGGTCACGATGATGACCGTGCTCTTCCAGAGCGGGCTTTTGCGGATCTTCTCGATCACCTCGGCCATGTGCTCGTCGCCGGAGATGGTGTCGGCGTAACCGGGATGCTCATTGAGCTCGCCGATCGGCTTCCAGAACACAACCGAGGGGATGTCGCCCTTGTCGATTGCGGCGATCAGCTCGACCTCGTCGAGGAGGTGCTGCTTCTTCGCATCGGTCCCGTCGGCGTAATTTGCGAAATAGGCGAAGGGCTGGTGATGGAATTGGAAATCCGGCGCGGCCTTGCCCGCGAGCGCGTCGTTCCAGCCGCCGGAGTACCAGGCCCAGGAAATCCCCTTCTCCGAAAGCATGTCGCCAATAGTCTTCATGGTCTGCGGCGGCACCAACAGGGTCTTATCGGTGATGCTCGGCGGATGCGGGTTGAAGACCGTAAAGCTCGTGTTGACGATGTGGCCCTCGGGGTCGGGCAGCACCTGCCCGTCCTTCGTGAAGTGCCCATCCGGGCCGAATGTCGAGCGCATCGACTGCGGCGCGTCCTTGTAGACCGGCGTGCAGGCGCAGATGGTCCAGAAGTGATTGAGGAAGGAGCCGCCGAAGGCCGCATGGAAGAAGTGGTCGGAGAGCGTGAACTCCTTCGCGTACCTCCAGAGTGCGAGCTTGCTGCCCTCATTGTAGCCCATCACCATCGCCCCGGTGTCGCCCTCCGAGACGAACTTGTTCATCTTGCCGCCATTGATCTGCGCGATCTCGTGCAGGTAAGCATGGATCGGGCTCGGGTACTTCTTATCCAGCGGCACATATTTGCCGATGAAGAACGGCCTATTGGGAAGGCTGGCGGGGAAGCGAGGATCGGGCGCCGGCGGCTTCAAGCTGGCGTCGATCACGGGCGGCAGCGTCTTGTAGGGCTTGTTCTGGAGGTCCACCTGCAGAGAGCGCTTGCCGGCATTGGCGAGCCCGTCAGCGCCCGGGAATTTGCCGAAGAGATCGTCGAAGCTGTGGTTCTCGAGATAGATCACAACAATGTGCTGGATCTTCTCGATGCCTTTGGGCGCCTTCGGCGCCGCCTGCTGAGCGGCAGCCGAAGCAAGGCCGAGCGCCAACGCCATCGCCGTCAGCGGCAGGAGCCGCGTCCACCGTTTCATTGTCTTCCCCATCCTTTGAGTAGTCCCCCTCGGATCGCTCTTAATCCGCGGTTCGTGACACTGGGATGACGCCCGCTCAGACCGCCGGCGCAGCCAAGAGGCGCCAATCGTTTGCGAGCGTGAGCGGCGGCTCCGTCGCCTCTTGCAGGGCGGAGAGGCTCATGCCCTCAACCACCTCCCGCACCAACAAGCCCTCGGGCGTCACGTCGATGACGGCGAAGTTGGTGTAGATGCGCTTGACGCAACCAGGCGCCGTCAGCGGGTAGTGGCAGCGGTGGCGAAGCCGCGGCTGCCCTTCCTTGGTCGTGTGCTCCAGCAGCACCCTGACCTCCCGCGCGCCGGCGGCGAGATCCATGGCGCCCCCCACGCCCGGGGGAAAGCCGGGATCGTCGGTGGTCCAGTTCGCGAGATCACCCCGCTCGGAGACCTCGAAAGCTCCCATCAGCGAAAGGTCGACGTGACCGCCGCGGATCATTAGGAAGGCATCGTTGTGGTGGAAGAAGCTGCCGCCCGGGAGCAGGCTCGCGGCACCCTTGCCCGCATTGATGAGGTCGGGATCGATTTCCTCAGGCGCCGGCGCCTTGCCGAGGCCGAGGATGCCGTTCTCGCTGTGAAAGACGATCTCGCGGTCGCCGGGAATGAAATCCGCCACCAGCGTCGGCAGGCCGATGCCGAGATTCACGTATGCACCGTCGGCGATGTCCTGCGCTGCGCGCCAGGCGATCTGGCGTCGGCTCAGCGGCTTCATGGCTTGCCTCCCACCTTGACGATGCGGTCGACGAAGATGCCGGGCGTGTGGATGGTCTCGGGGTCGAGCTCGCCCAGCGCCACGAACTCCTTCACTTGCACCACCGTGAGGTCCGCAGCCATGGCCATCACGGGATTGAAGTTCCGCGCGGACTTTCGGTAGACGAGGTTCCCCCAGCGATCCGCGCGCAGCGCCTTGCAGAAGGCGACGTCGCCCTTGAGCGGCTTTTCCAGGACGTAAAGCCTTCCGCCGATTTCGCGCGTCTCTTTGCCGTCGGCAAGCCGCGTCCCCACCCCGACGGGCGAATAGAACCCGCCGAGGCCCGCAGCGGCACAGCGCATCCGCTCGCTCAGGGTTCCCTGCGGGACGAGTTCGAGCTCGAGCTTCCCAGCCTTGAAGGCGGCCTCGAAGGCGTGCGGTCGGTCCGTGCGCGGATAGGAGCAGATCACCTTGCGCACCCTGCCATTCGCGATGAGCGCGGCAAGGCCTCGGTCGCCGCTCCCGGCATTGTTGGAGACCGCGACCAACTCCTTCGCCCCCTGCTCCAACAGCGCATCCAAGAGCTCGTCGGGTCCGCCGACGGCTCCGAAGCCCGCGCATAGAATGGTCGCGCCGTCCCGAACGCCCGCCACCGCCTCCGCGAGGCTCTGGACGCGCTTGTCGATCATCGATCGCGGCTCAGAACGAAACCCGGTCGCCACCCTTGAGCGCGAGCATCCCTCGGGCCTCGTCGGGACTCGCAATTTCCAGTGATAGGTTCTCGAGGATCGTGCGAATGCGGCGGACCTGATCGGCATTCGACTTCGCGAGCTGTCCCTTGCCGATGTAGAGGGAGTCCTCCAGCCCGACGCGGACGTTTCCGCCCATGATCGCGCCCATCGTCACCAGGGGAAGCTGATGCCGACCGGCCGCCAGGATCGACCAATAATAATCCTCGCCAAAGAGTTTGTCGGCGATGTGCTTCATGTGCGTGAGGTTCTCGGGGTCGGCGCCGATGCCGCCGAGAATCCCGAAGATCGTCTGCACGAAGAGGGGTGGCTTCACGAGCTTACGATCTAAAAAGTGAGCGAGTGTAT
Source organism: Allostellaceae bacterium (assembly GCA_035581425.1). Classification (GTDB taxonomy): domain Bacteria; phylum Pseudomonadota; class Alphaproteobacteria; order ATCC43930; family CGMCC-115725; genus DASZHJ01. The sequence goes on from DATJVP010000125.1 coordinate 10,429, forward strand.
ATAGATGGCCGACGTCATAGCATTCGAACTCGAAGCGCGTGCCGTGTACCTCTCCAAGCTCCTTAAGTATACGCTCAATGTCCTTGAATGTATTACGAAATATGAAATCTCGGGACGCTTCGAGATGATGCCGTTCCCAATCGTATTTGAACTCCTTGTACCGCTGGAGCATCGGGAAGAGGCCAAAGTTCATCGAGCCCATGTTGAGCGAACACATCTCCGGAGAGGCCCTGAGCGGTGCCGCCAGGCGCTCCTCGACCGTCATCCCGTGGCCGCCGCCGGTGGTGATGTTCACGACGGCGCCCGTCGCCTGCTTGATCCGCGGCAGGAACTGCATGAAGACGCCGGGGTCGGGGGTGGGCCGACCGTCCTTGGGGTCGCGGGCGTGGAGATGCAGGATCGCGGCCCCCGCCTCCGCCGCCTCGATCGCCTGCGTTGCGACCTCGTCGGGGGTCAGCGGAAGATACGGACTCATGGTGGGGGTGTGGATCGACCCCGTCACCGCACAGGTGATGATGACCTTCTTTGCCGCAGCCGCCATGGCCGGCCCTCCCTCGCCTGACAGATCTTGTATTTATCGCGGGTATTTCACCCAAAGGCGCGGATGAAGTCACGCACCTTCGGGAAAGTCTCCTCGCGCCAGCGCCGACCGTTGAAGACGCCGTAGTGCCCGACCTTGGGCTGAAGATGATAGGCCCGGCGGCCGTCGCCAAGGCCGCTGCAGAGCTCGAGGGCGGCCTTGGTCTGTCCGACGGCGCAGATGTCGTCCTTCTCGCCCTCGACGCAGAGAAGGGCCGTGCGCTCGATGGCGCGCGGCTCGACCTCGCGCCCGCGCGAGACGAAGGAGCCGGTTGGGAGCGCGTGCTGGTGGAACACGCGCTCTACTGTCTGCAGGTAGAAATCCGCGGGCAGGTCCATCACGCTGAGGTATTCGTCGTAGAAGGCCTTGGTCGCCGTCGCACCCTCGCCGTCCCCTTGCACGAGATCGCGGAAGAGGCCGACATGGGCGGCGACGTGCCGGTCGAGATTCATGCTGACGAAGCCCGCGAGTTGCAGGAAGCCCGGGTAGACCCGCCGGAAGGCGCCGGGATAGCGGCCGGGAACCGTGCCGACCGCGTGGCGCTCGAACCAGTCGAGGCTGTGCTCCTCGCCGAACCTGCTCACCGCCGTCGGATTGGCGCGAGTGTCGATGGGCCCGCCCATCAGGACCATCGAGGCCGGCTGGGCGGGATCGCTGTCCGCCGCCATCAGCGAGACCGCCGCGAGCACCGGAACCGAGGGCTGGCAGACCGCGATCACATGCGCACCAGGTCCGAGGAACCGGAGATTATCGACGACGAGATCGATGTAGTCGTCGAGATCGAAGCGGCCGTGAACGAGTGGGATGCTGCGCGCGTTGATCCAGTCCGTGAGAAAGACGTCGTGCTGCGGGAGAAGGGCCGCGACCGTCCCTCGCAGGAGCGTCGCGAAATGCCCGGAGAGCGGCGCCACCAACAGCACCCTCGGCTGCTCCGCCGCGATCTCCTTGCGGAAGTGCAGGAGATTGCAGAAGGGATGCTCGCGTGCCACCTCTTCGCGGACGGCGACTCGCGCGCCCGCTACCTCGATCTCCTTGATGCCGAAGGGAGGCCGCTGATGCGCGATCCCCGCCCGCGACAGCAGCTCGCAGGCGGCGGCTAGGCTGCGCACCACGGGATGCCCGCCGACGACCGGCCAGGGATATTGCAGCCAGCCGCGGGTCGCCTCTGCCATCAGGCGAACAGGTGTCAGCGCGTCGCTGTGGACTTGGTAGGCTTCATAGAGCATGAGCGGGGAGTTTCCGGAGGATGCCGCGAGCAGGAGCGAAACCGGGCGCCACCGGAAGAGCCGGGAGCCGTCCCACCCTCGCGCGGCGGGTTGAAAGTTCGTGATTCATCAGCCGGTTCGAAACGGCCGTCGCGCTGGAACGGTGCACACCCCAGGATTAGGGCCGCGCGGCATCCGGGTCAAGCGCAAGCAGGCGATACGTCAGGCCTCGTCGGCGGCCTGAAAGAATCGGCGGTCCGTGAGGACGGATGCGGAGATCGTCTTGACGTCATAGGGCGCCCCGACCCGCGACAGACGCACGTGCGGCATGGGCTCGTCGACGTAGCGCGCGACGGCGACGACCTCCCAGACTTGCTTGCGATAGGCGCTGGCGACGAAACGGCGCCCGACCTCGATACCCGGCGGCACCGGCCGACTCGGCCGGACCGCCTCGGTCCATCCGGGACGCTCATTGAGCTTCGCCATGTAGTGTTGGCTCCGTACTTGGGTCATCGACTCCGGGAGGCCCGCGGAGGTGAGGGTCAAGAATAGGCCACCGCTCCAATACGGCTAGGCCGGACCCTCTCCCTATTTGGTAGCGGGTACCGTTCAGGCAGCGGGAGTGGAAGTTGCGCTCTCGGCGCTAAGCGAAGCCACGAGACCGAGATAGTGGCTCGCCAACCTCTGTAGGGCGCGGCGCTTCCGGGGATCGGCCACCCTTTCCGCGAAGGCCTCGATGTCGCCGGCGGCTGCTCGATATTGCGATGCCGGGATCGAATTTGCTTGCTGCGCCATGTTCTCGCTCCCTCTCGTCCCTGTAACGTGCTTGCTTTCGATGTCTCTCCTAAGCCGCCACGAGCATGCCCTTCTTCGCCTCCGACGCGAAGACGAGCCGGCTCTTCGGAAACTGAAGCGTAACGGTCGTGCCCTGGCCGCGCGCGCTGTGGATGTGCAGCTGTCCCTGATGCATCTCCACCATCGCCTTGGTGAGCGGCAGTCCAAGCCCGGTGCCCTCGTATTTGCGGGCGAGACGGTTATCGACCTGCGCGAAGGGCGTAAGCGCGACCCGCACCTCGCTCTTGGACATGCCGATCCCGGTATCCGCGACCGCGATCACGAGCCCACCTTGGCGCGCGAGTTCCGTGCGCACTGCCACACGGCCGTTCGGCTCCGTGAACTTGATGGCATTCGAGAGCAGATTGAGGAGAATCTGGGTGAGTTCGCGCTCGCTGCTCATGAGGGCCGGAAGATCCGCCGACGTCTCGGTAGTCAAATGAACGCCCTTGCGCGCGGCCTCCTGCCGGACCATGCGCGCGGCCGCTTCGACCACTTCGGGCACGCTGAGCGCGGTCTGCGCCTCCAGCGAGCCCTTGCCGGCCTCGATCTTCGAGAGATCGAGGATGTCGTTGATGATCTTGAGAAGGTGCTTGCCGCTCGCGTGGATGTCCTCGAGATAGACGAGATAGCGCGGCTCGCCCACGGGCCCGAACTGCTGCCGGCCCATCAGCTCGGAGAATCCGATGATGGCGTTGAGGGGCGTGCGGAGCTCGTGGCTCATATTAGCGAGGAAGGTCGATTTCGCGCGGTTCGCCTGCACGGCCTCGTCGCGGGCAGTCACGAGGTGCCGCGCGAGATTCTCGAGGGTGGCGCGCGAGCGACTCAGCGCCTCGCGCGAGTCCGCAAGGCGCCGGATCGTGAGCTGCAGATAGAGGATCACCGGCGTGCTCACGAGGAAGCTCACGATGATCGCGAGGGCGGGGATGTTCTGCGGCACGCCCATGTCGGGGTTGCCGAAGAGGAGATACCAGAGAACCGATCCGACGATCGCCGAGCACGAGACCGCGATGAGCGAGAAGAGAGCGACGGCGCCGATGAGACTGAGAGAGCTCGTGAGCTTCGCGACGGGGCCGCGCCCCGCGTGGTCCGCGAGATCGCTCAAGCGCGTCTGGCGCACGAGCATCCGTGCGAGGTTGCCGCGCAGCCCGGGCGCACTGAATTCGTGGATCACATCGGTCGTCATGCGAGAAAGCCTATCGCAAGCTGAACAAATGTCTAAAAACTTCGCAGCGGATTTGCCTAGTATTTTCATTTCTTCGCGCGCACGCATTAACCCTACGCGTTCGTTACCTGCAGGGCCTCGGTCGCACGCGCGTGACAGGAACGACGCTATTGCGTCATTCTCGCTTCGGGGAGGAGCGCCGCGATGAACATCGCCTGCTGGATCGAGCGCAATGGCCACGCTTTTCCGGGACTGCCGGGCATTTCCGTGGGGGATCGGGTCCACTCGACCCACCGGGATTGGGCAGGCCGCGTTCGGAGCCTCGCAGGCGCGTTGCGGGCAATTCCGGGCCTCGATCCCGGCGAGCGCGTCGCGCTCACCATGACCAATTGCCCCGAGTACCTCGAAGCCATGTTCGCGATCTGGCACGCGGGCCTCGTCGCCGTGCCGATAAACGCAAAGCTCCATCCCGAGGAGTTCCGCTACATCCTCGAGAATTCCGGAGCCCGCCTCGTCTTCGTGAGCAGCGATCTCGCGGAAAGGGTGGCGCCGCTCGCGGGCGAGATCCGCGAGCTCGGCCGCGCCGTGCTCGCGGGGGGCGCGGAATGGCGACGAATGACGGCGGCGGACGGGCTCGATCTCGTCGCGCGCGCGCCAACGGATCCCGCCTGGCTCTTCTACACCAGCGGCACCACAGGGAGGCCAAAAGGCGCGACGCTCACGCATCGCAATCTCCTGATGTCGAGCCTCAGCTACTACGCCGATGTGGATGCGGTCTCGCCGCTCGATGCGGTGCTACACGCTGCCCCGATCTCCCACGGCTCCGGCGTCTACGGCCTGCCCCACGTCGCCAAGGCCGCGAATAGCATCATCCCCGAGGGCGGCCATTTCGACCCCGCCGAAATCGCAGCGCTGCTGCAGCGCTGGCGCGGCGTGAGCTTCTTCGCAGCGCCCACGATGGTGACGCGGCTCATCGGCAACCCTGTCCTCGCCGAGGCCGACCGCCGCAACCTCAAGACCATTATCTACGGCGGTGGGCCGATGTACGTTGCGGATCTCCTGCGGGCGCTGGACCTTTTGGGACCGAAGCTCGTGCAAATCTACGGCCAGGGCGAAGCGCCCATGACTATCACCGCGCTCTCGAAGGAGCTGCACGCGGCGCGCGGGCATCCGCGCTGGCTCGCGCGCCTAGGCTCGGCGGGCTTGCCGCGGACCGACGTCGAAGTGCGTGTCGTCGACGCCGAGGACCGCGACCTCCCCATCGGCGAGCCCGGCGAGGTCCTATGCCGCGGCGATGTCGTCATGGCCGGCTATTGGCAGAACGAATCTGCGACGCGTGAGGCCCTGCGCGGCGGGTGGCTCCATACCGGCGATATCGGAAGCTTCGACGAGGAGGGCTTCCTCACGCTCAGGGACCGCTCCAAGGACATGATCATCAGCGGAGGCAGCAACATCTATCCCCGCGAGGTCGAGGAGGTGCTGCTGCGCCATCCCGGGGTGGGCGAGGTCTCGGTCGTGGGGCGCACGCATCCGGATTGGGGTGAGGAGGTCGTGGCCTTCGTCGTCCCCGCCCCTGGCGCGCGGCCGACCGAAAGCGAGCTCGATGCCCTCTGTCTCGGCGCGATCGCGCGCTTCAAGCGACCGCGCGCTTACCTCTTCCTGGACGTGCTGCCGAAGAACAATTACGGCAAGGTGCTGAAGACGGAGTTGCGGAAGCGGCTCTCCGGCGCAAGCTAGGACTCAATAGGTCCCGGGATACATTCCGCCGTCGCAGAGCCAGTTCTGTCCCGTTATGTAGCTCGCTTGCTGGCTGCAGAGGAAGGCGCACATGGCGCCGAAATCCTCGATGGTGCCAAAACGGCCCGCGGGAATGCCGGCGACGCGCTCCGCGCGCGCTTGATCGACCGAGATGCCGCGGGCCTTAGCGACGGCCTCCAAATTCGAGCGCAAGCGGTCGGTGTCGATGGCGCCCGGCAGAAGGTTGTTGATGGTGACGTTGAACTTCACGGTCTTGCGCGCGAGCCCCGCGACGAAGCCCGTGAGGCCGGAACGCGCGCCGTTCGAGAGGCCGAGGATCTCGATTGGCGCCTTAACGGACGTCGAAGTGACGTTGATGATGCGTCCGAACTTGCGCGCGATCATCCCGTCGACGGTCTTCCGGATGAGCTCAATCGGCGTCAGCATGTTGGCGTCGAGGGCCTTGATCCAGATCTCGCGGTCCCATTCGCGGAAATCGCCGGGCGGCGGGCCGCCGGCGTTGTTGACGAGAATATCCGGCGCAGGACAAGCCTCCAGCGCCCGCTGCCTCCCCTCGGCCGTCGTTATGTCGACGGCAAGCGTCGTCACCTTGGCGCGGGTCTCGCGGCGGATTTCCTCCGCGGTCGCTTCGAGCGCGTCGCGGCCGCGCGCGAGGATCACGAGGTTGACGCCCTCGCGGGCGAGCGCCTGTGCGCAGCCCTTTCCGATCCCCTTGCTGGCCGCGCAAACCAATGCCGTCTTGCCGACGATGCCGAAATCCATTGCTTGCCTCCGACCGATGCGTGCGCCGCCATCATAGGCTAGGCGTCGCACGCGTCCAGAGTCAGGGAATGGATTGGATCGTCACGACCCCGGCACCGGCCGGAGGGACTTCAAGTAGGCGGCGATCGCGTGACGGTCGGCATCGGTGAGCATGCGCGTACCCTCGATCACCTCGCCCATGCCGGAGCCGACATAGTCAAAATCGGGTTTCTGCCCGGTCGCGAGCAGAGTCTCGATGTCCTCGACGCTCCATTTCCCGATGCCCTTCTCAGGGTCGGGCGTGATGTTCGGAGCCTTCTGCCCATCGGGCCCATCGGGATTTCCGGCATAGGCGCGGCTCCAGCGCAATGCGCCCAGGAAATTGCGGGGAGTGTGGCATTCGCCGCAATGGGCGACGGCATTGGCGAGGTAATTGCCGCGGTTCCAGACGGCATCGCGCGCGGGATCGGGTTTGAGCGGTCCCTCCTCGAAGAAGAGAAGCCGCCAGAACACCAGGGTGAAGCGCCAGCCGAATGGTGCGGAGACCTCGTGCGGCTTGCTCGGCTGCGCGACCGGAGGCTGCGTCTCGAGATAGGCATAGAGGTCCGCGATGTCCTCGTCGCTCATTCCCGTGAAGGAGGTAAAGGGGAAAACCGGGAAGAGATGCGTCCGTCCCGGCCCGATCCCCTCGCGAAGCGCGCGATGGAACTGTTCCTCGCTCCAGCCGCCGATGCCGTAGGTGGGATCGGGGCTGATGTTGGGGCCATAGAAGGTACCGAAAGGCGTCGCGAGCGCCCGGCCGCCCGCGAGCCGCTGGCCCTTGGCCTTAACGTCGGTGTGGCAACTCGCGCAGTCGGCCGCGGCGAAGACATAGGCACCGCGCTCAGGCACGCCCTCGAGCGCGGCGCGGGAGGGGACAGCGACGATCGCGAGGAGCGCCAGTGCAACGAATGAGACTATTTCTCTCGATCGTGCCACTGCCGCTCCGTCTGTCCGGCGTCAGCCGGCCTTGACGCGGTAGGCGGTGTGGCAGGCGCCGCAGGCGTTCTTGCCGAAGTCCGCGATGGTCGCCTTGGCACCGGCCTTGTCGCCTTTCTCGAGCGCGGTAACGAGCTTCTCCTGGCCGCTTTGCAGGATCGCTCCCAGCGCTTTGAACTTGTCCATCTCGGTCCAGATTTCCGGCTTCGCATTGCTCTTGCCCGGCAGATCGGCGGAACTCGTTCCCGGCAGCCAGGACGCGTCGATCTTCTGCTCGAGGACGAGCATTTCCTTCGCTGCCGCGACGGCGGAGGCCTGGTCGCCGCCCCTGTCGTCGATGTACGCGCTGACCGTTTTCAGGTCCGTGCTGCGCTGCCGCATCGCGGCTTGGCGGTCCCTTACGACCGTCTCGTTGTCCGCCGCCAGAGTAGCCGCGGTGCCGGCGGCCAAGACCGCCGCCATAGCCATTGCCGCCGCACCGATAATCGAAAGATGTTTCCTCACGTCTCGATCTCCTCTGCGGTTTCAGGCCCGCACCGCGCCCGGCTCGCGCGCCATGCGTCGCCCTCGCCAGAAAGCTACCGGCCGACGGCAGAGAGGCCCCATCACGTTTCGTTTACGGGGTCGTGACGGCCTGATCGTGCCCTTTGCGGGTGAGACCGCCGGGGCCGCCGCTTTATTCCCCGAGGCTAGGTCACCTGGACGAGAACGTGCTTCCGGTAGCCCGGGCGGGTGGCAAGCCGGTCATACCAGGCCTTCAGATGCGGGGTATCCGCCCGCTCGACGGGGTAACTGTACCAGCGGTGGATGAAGATCCCCATGCAGACATCCGCGAGCGTGAGGTCGTTGCCGGCGATGTAGGGCTTGCCGTGACGCATGTGGCCCTCGAGGATCTTCCAGAGATCGGCGCAGCGACGGTGCGCGGCTTCGAGGGCGCCGGTATCGCGCTGCTCCGGCTTCATGCGGTAGTAGCCGAAGAGCAGCGTCGCCATCGGCTGTGCGAGCGCGGAAATCTGCCAATCCATCCAGCGCTCGACATGCGTGCGCTCGACGGGATCGGTGGGATGGAGCTTCGGGAAGCCCCGCGTCGCCGCGAGATAGCGCAGGATCGTGTTGGACTCCCAGATCACGACCTTCCCGTCCTCGATCGTCGGCACGAGCGCGTTCGGATTCATCGCGAGATAGGCGGCTTCCTTGGTGATGCCGAAGGAGCCGCCGGCGTCGATGCGCTCGAACTCGACGTTCATCTCCACACAGCCCCAAAGCACCTTCTGCACGTTGGAGGAACTCGCGCGGCCCCAGATCTTCAGCATCTTCGCCTCTCCTTCGGCTATAGGGTCAGACGTCCAATACCTCGGCGATGCCCGGCAGCGATTTCACGGCGGCGCGAAGCTGCGGGCCGATGCGGAAGCCGCCGGGCAAGACGATTTCGACCTCGCGCGCGGGCGGCAGCGGCACCACGACGGTGACGCGGCCCTTGCCCCCGGTCTCGCGGCCCATCAGGCTGCGGAAGGGACCGAGCGCATCGCGGTCGCCAAGGAAGACCTTGAGCCCGGCCGCTGCTTGTGCCACGACGCCGTCGAGCGCCTCGATGCGTTGGGCCGTGAGGCGTAGGCTCTCCTCCTCCGCCCGCGCGTCGAGGGTCACGAGGAGCGGCTGGCCCGCATCGAGGAGTCCGCGCGCCTGGCTCAACACCTCAGAGAAGACCGTCACCTCGAAGAGCCCGCTTACGTCGGACATTTGCATGAAGGCGTAGCGGCTCCCGCGCGCGGAGGTGCGCTCGCGCTTGCCCACAACGATCCCCGCCAGCTTGAAGCGCGTGCTGCCGCCCATCGCAAGCCGCGCCGGCAAGTCCGCCGCACGAACCACGCCAACGCGCTCGAGGCTCCTGCCATAGGCGTCGAGCGGGTGGCTCGAGAGGTAGAAGCCGATCGCCTCGAACTCGTGCTGGAGCCGCTCCATCGCGGTCCAGTCCGGTAGCTGCGGCAGTGCCGCGCGCGGCGCCGCCTCCGGCGCATCCCCGAAGAGATTCACCTGCCGGCTCTCGCGCTCCGTCGCCGCGGCACTCGCGTGGCGAAGCAGCAGCTCCGCCGCGGCGAAGGTCTGTGCGCGGTTGCGATTGAGGCAATCGAAGGCGCCGGCCTTTGCGAGGCTCTCAAATTGCCGCTTGTTGAAGGTCTTGAGGTCGAGGCGTCCCGCGAGATCGAGGAGATCGCGGAAGCGGCCGCCGGCATCGCGCTCCGCGATCACCGCGCGCATCGCCTGCGCGCCCACGCCCTTGACGGCCGCGAGCGCGTAGCGGATCGCCTGTCCCTCCGGCGTCGTCTCCACCGTGAACTCGACCCCGGAGCGGTTGATGTCCGGCGGCAGCAGCTTGATACCAAGGCGCCCGCATTCCTGGCGGAACATGTTGAGCTTGTCGGTATTCCCGAGATCCAGCGTCATCAGCGCTGCCAGGAACTCGACGGGATAGTTTGCCTTGAGATAGGCCGTCTGATAGGCCACGACGGCATAGGCTGCGGCGTGCGATTTGTTGAAGCCGTAGCCCGCGAATTTTGCAACGAGATCAAAAATCCGCTCGGCCGTGCCGCGTTGGACACTGCGCTCGACCGCGCCCGCGACGAAGGCCTCGCGCTGCGCATCCATCTCCGACTGAATCTTCTTCCCCATCGCGCGACGCAACAGGTCGGCGCTGCCGAGGCTGTAGCCCGACAGCACTTGCGCGATCTGCATCACCTGCTCCTGGTAGATCATGATCCCGTGGGTTTCCTTGAGGATCCCCTCGATGCTCGGATGCAGGTAGTCCGGCTGCTCGAGGCCGTGCTTCACATCGATGTAGCGCGGGATGTTCTCCATCGGGCCGGGACGGTAGAGAGCGACTACCGCGATGATGTCCTCGAAGCGGTCGGGGCGGAGCTTGCGCAGCATGTCGCGCATGCCTTGACCTTCGAGCTGGAACACGCCGACGGTATCGCCGTGTCCGAGCAGCTCGTAGGCTTTGGCGTCGTTGAGCGGGAGATGATCGAGGTCGAGCTCGATGCCACGCTTGCGCAGCAACTCGGCCGACCGCGCGAGCACGGTGAGCGTCTTGAGGCCGAGGAAGTCGAACTTCACGAGCCCCGCGAGCTCGACGAATTTGAGATTGAACTGCGTCACCGGCATCGAGGAGCGGGGATCGCGATAGAGCGGCACCAGCTCCTCGAGCGGGCGATCGCCGATGACCACGCCCGCCGCGTGGGTCGAGGCGTGGCGATAGAGCCCTTCGAGCTTGAGCGCGATGGCCATGAGCCGCCGCACGGCCTCGTCCTCGTCGCGCATCGCCTGAAGCTGCGGGTCGCCCTCGATCGCTTGTGCGAGCGGGATGGGGTTGGCGGGGTTGTTGGGAACCATCTTGCAGATGCGATCGACCTGCCCGTAGGGCATCTCCAGGACACGGCCCACGTCCCGGAGCACGGCGCGCGCCTGCAGCTTGCCGAAGGTGATGATCTGCGCGACGCGGTCGCGGCCGTACTTCTCCTGCACGTAGCGGATCACCTCGTCGCGGCGATCTTGGCAGAAGTCGATGTCGAAATCGGGCATCGATACGCGCTCGGGGTTGAGGAAGCGCTCGAAGAGCAGCCCCCAGCGGAGCGGATCGAGATCCGTGATGGTAAGCGCCCATGCCACCACCGAGCCCGCACCGGAGCCGCGGCCGGGCCCGACAGGTATCCCCTGCCGCTTCGCCCATTGGATGAAATCCGCGACGATCAGGAAATATCCCGCGAAGCCCATGTTGATGATGGTCTCGAGCTCGAAGGCGAGACGCTCGCGATATGGCGTGGCCACCTCGATGTGCTCGGCGGCGAGGCGGCGATCGAGGCCTTCCGCAGCCATCGCACGCAGCTCCTCGGCTTCGCTCCGCCCGTCTTGCGCCGGAAACGCCGGTAGAATCGGTTTGCGCGGCTCCGGCATGTAGGCGCAGCGCCGAGAGATCACGAGCGTGTTGTCGCAGGCCTCCGGCAGATCCGCGAACAGGATCCGCATCTCCGCCGCCGACTTGAAGTGGTGCTCTGCCGTGAGGTGCCGACGCTCGGGGTTGCTGAGCACGGTCCCCTCGGCGATGCAGAGCAGCACGTCGTGCGCTTCGTAGAAATCGGCGTCAGCGAAATAGACGTCGTTGGTTGCGACCAGCGGCAGGTTCTGCGCATAGGCGAGGTCGATCAAGCCGCCCTCGATCCGCTCCTCCGCAGGCAGGCCGTGGCGCGTGAGCTCGACATAGAGGCGCTGCGGGAACAATTCCGCGAGACGCTTGAGCATCACCGTCGCCGCCTCACCCTGGCTCTCGCCGATGAGGCGCCCCACTGCCCCCGAAGTGCCCCCGGTCAGCGCGATGAGACCGCCGCTCGCGCTCTCGAGCGCCGCGAGGTCCACCTGCGGCGTCTCGCCAGCCTCGGTTTCGAGGAAGGCCTTGCTCACGAGCCGCAAGAGATTGGCGTAGCCTTCAGCATCCTGCACCAGCAGCACCAGCCTGTCCGGCTCGGGTGCCGGCCCGAGCTTGCTCATCCGAGCGCCCGACTCGGCAGCGTCGCCCCGACGGATCGGAAGCTCGCAGCCCACGACGGGCTGGACACCCGCCTCTGCGCATGCTGTCGCGAATTCCAGCGCGCCGAAGAGATTGCCGGCATCCGTTATGGCCACCGCGGGCATGCGGTGGCGCTGGCAGAGCTTCGCCAGTTCCTTGACCTTGATCGCGCCGGTCGAGAGCGAATACGCGGAATGGACGCGAAGGTGGATGAAATCGGCGTGCGGCATTTCAACAGCGAGGATTGCACATTGTTCGCCGGTTGTCAGTGCGCGCGCGCATGCCGCATGACCGCAGTGCATCCTTCGACGCGCTACGCTTGCTCAGGATGAGGAAGATTGCAGATGGCATGAAGAACGAACCCCATCCTCAGCAAGATGGGCATCAGCGCCTAACGCCCCTGCTCCACCACGACACCGTCCTCGAGCGAAAGAATTCGGTCGAGCTTGCGCGCGAGCCCGAGATTGTGCGTCGCGATCAGGGCCGCGAGCCCGGTGCTCCGCACGAGTTCGATCAGGACTCCCATGACCTCGTCAGCGGTGTGGTGATCGAGATTGCCGGTGGGCTCGTCCCCGAGGAGGACGCTTGGGCGATTCGCAAGCGCCCGGACGATCGCAACCCGTTGCTGCTCGCCGCCGGAGAGGCGCGCGGGACGATGGCTCTCGCGCCTGGCGAGACCGACCGCGCCGAGGAGCTCGTGTGCCCGCAGACGCGCCGCTCTCCGACTGCTGCCCGCGATCATCTGCGGTACCATCACATTCTCGAGCGCCGAGAATTCCGGGAGCAAATGATGAAATTGGTAGACGAAGCCGAGCTTGGCGCGACGCATTTCCGTACGCTCGGTATCGCCCATCTGCCCGCAGTCGCGACCGTCTATCCGCACCTTGCCGCCGTCCGGACGTTCCAGCAAGCCCGCGAGGTGCAGCAGCGTCGACTTGCCGGCGCCGGAGGGCCCCACCAATGCCACGATCTCGCCCTTCGCAAGACTGAGCGAGACCCCGCGGAGGACGTGCAACTCCTCCCCCGCTTGCCGAAATGTGCGCGTGACCCCATCGAGCGCAAGCGTGGGCTCACTCATAGCGCAGCGCCTCGACGGGATCGACGCGCGCCGCGCGCCAGGCGGGATAGATGCTCGCGAGGAATGAGAGTCCGAGCGCCATCACCACGACGATCACTACCTCCCGCAGATCGACCACCGCGGGAAGCTGCGTTAGATAGAAGAATTCGGCGGGAAACAGGTTTTGGCCGGTGGTCCGCTCGAGCCACTGATGGATCGCCTCGATGTTGTGGCAGAAGAGTAAGCCCAGCACGAGCCCGGTGAGCGTCCCGATCACTCCGATGGTCATCCCGCCGAGGAAGAAGATGCGGAGGATCATGCCGCGCGTCGCGCCCATGGTGCGGAGGATGGCGATCCCCCTCGCCTTCTCGCGCACGAGCATGATAAGGCCGGAGATGATGTTGAAGGCCGCCACCAGGATGATGAGCGTCACCACGATCGCATAGAGATTGCGCTGTAGCGCCACGAAACCGAAGAAGCTCGAATTGAGCTGCTGCCAGGGAATTGCTCGGAACTCCGGCCCGGTCGCGCGCGTGATTGCGGGCACAAGCGCCTCGGCACGCTCGGGATCGTCGAGGCGCACCTCGATCTCGCTCACGGCGTTGGGCAGTCGGAAATAGAGCTGTGCTGCGTCGAGCGGCATGTAGATGTAGCCGTTGTCGTATTCGATCATGCCGACGTTGAAGATCGCCACCACACGGTACGATTTGATCCGAGGGACCGTACCGAATGCGGTTGCGGAACCCTCCGGTGTGATGAGCGAGAGCTGTCCCCCGACATCGACCCCGAGGCGGCTCGCGAGGCGATAGCCGATGGCGACGCTGTCGCCGCTGAAATCGTCGAGCGAGCCGGCTGCGAGCTTGTTGCCCGCGAAGAGGCCGAGCTTGCGCAAATCCTCAGGCTTCATCCCGCGCACGACCGCGCCGGTCGAGGTGTTGCGTGCGGTGACGATCGCCTGGCTGTCGACGAGGGGAATCGCGCTCATGACGCCAGCTACCTTCGCGGCCTTCGCCGCGAGCGCATCGTAGTCCGCGATCCGCGCGGCGCGGTTGATGATGGTGACGTGCCCGTTGAGGCCGAGGATGCGGTCGATGAGCTGCTCGCGGAAGCCGTTGAAGATTGCGAGGGTGATGATGAGCGCCATCACCCCCAGCAGGATCCCGATGAGGGAAAACCAGGAGACGACGGAGATGAAGCCTTCCTGACGGCGCGCACGGAGGTAGCGGAAGGCCACCATCCGCTCGAAGGCGCCGAAGACCATCAGCCGCCCGCCGCGAGGCGATTGAGCGCCGCCTCGGGCGCCAGTTCCTCGCGCTTGCCGCTCTTGCGTTCCTTGAGCTCGACCCTCCCCTGCGCAAGGCCGCGCGGACCGATCGTGAGCTGCCAGGGCAGGCCGATCAGGTCCATGGTCGCGAATTTGGCGCCCGGCGATTCCTCGCGGTCGTCGTAGAGCACCTCGACGCCGGCCTTGCTTAGCTTCGCGTAGAGATCGTCCGCGGCAGCGCGGCATTTCTCGTCGGCGGCGCGGAGATTGATGAGCGCGACCTTGAAGGGCGCCACACCCTCCGGCCAGATGATGCCAGCCTCGTCGTGGCTCGCCTCGATGATGGCACCCACGAGGCGCGAGACGCCTATACCGTATGAACCCATCTCGACAGTGATCGACTCGCCATTGGGTCCCGCTACGGTCGCGCCGAGCGGCTTCGAGTATTTGGTCCCGAAATAGAAGATATGCCCGACCTCGATGCCGCGGGCCTCTACGAGCTGGTCCTTCGGGATCGGACAGCTCTCGGGCTTGTGCTTGTCGTCGGTCGCGGCGTAGAGGCGCGTCCACTGCTGGAAGAAGGGCTCGAGGTCGCTGTCGTAGTCGACTTCGACGCCGAGGATGTCGGTCTCGAGCCAGCGCTTGTCGCAGAAGACCTGGGACTCCCCGGTCTCCGCAAGGATGATGAACTCGTGGCTCAAGTCACCGCCGATGGGGCCGGTGTCCGCGCGCATCGGGATCGCCTTGAGGCCCATCCGCGCAAAGGTCCTGAGATAGGCCACGAACATCTTATTGTAAGAATGCTTCGCGCCCTTGGCGTCGAGATCGAAGGAGTAATTGTCCTTCATTAGGAATTCACGCCCGCGCATCACGCCGAAGCGCGGGCGCACCTCGTCGCGGAACTTCCATTGGATGTGGTAGAGGTTTTTCGGAAGATCGCGATAGCTCTTGATTGAGCCGCGGAAGATGTCGGTGATCTGCTCCTCGTTGGTGGGACCGTAGAGCATCTCGCGCTCATGGCGGTCGGTGATCCTGAGCATCTCCTTGCCGTAATCCTCGTAGCGACCGCTTTCCTTCCAGAGTTCCGCGGGCTGGATCGTCGGCATCAGTACTTCCTGGGCGCCGCTCCGATCCTGCTCCTCGCGCACGATCTGCTCGACCTTGCGCAGCACGCGAAGCCCCAGTGGGAGCCAGCTATAGATGCCCGCGCTCGACTGCCGGATCATGCCGGCCCTGAGCATCAGCCGGTGTGAGACGATCTGCGCCTCGCTCGGTGTCTCCCTGAGCAGTGGCAGGAAATAGACGGAAAGGCGCATGCGGCGAAGCCTCTTGCTGGAAGTGCCGGGAACCGCGCGGACTTTAGAAACTATGCCGCGCGCTGTCCATGCGCGGCCGTGGCCAAGAGGGTCTTCGAGTCGGACCTGAAGGCTCCTATCCTTGTCGCAGATCGGTGCATAATTCGCAGCGATTCCGCATCGTTCCGCTAACCCCTGGCCCGCGGTCCAGTGGGCGCGCATGATGGCGACGGCCGCCCGCCTCCTCAGAGCGCCGGGCGCTCGGCGTCGCCGTGGCCTCGCCTCCCGTCTGCCCCGGCGGAAGCGCCGTCCCATCCCTCGCCCATCCGGCGCGATCCGACGGGAGCCAGGGGGCAAACAATGCTCGAGCGCTATTTCGGCCTACGCGAGCACGACACTACCGTGCGCACGGAGGTCCTCGCTGGCTGCACGACCTTCCTCACCATGGCCTACATCATGTTCGTCAATCCCGACATCCTGAGTCAGGCAGGGATGGACAAGGGTGCGGTCTTTGTCGCGACCTGCGTCGCCTCTGCACTAGCCACGGGGATTATGGCGCTCTACGCGAACTATCCGCTCGCTCTTGCGCCGGGCATGGGGCTCAACGCCTTCTTCACCTTCGGCGTCGTGATGGGCATGCACTATACGTGGCAGGTTGCCCTCGGCGCGGTTTTCATCTCGGGCGTGCTCTTTTTCATTCTGAGCGTAACCAAGGTGCGGGAATGGGTCGTCGACGCGATCCCGCAATCCCAGAAGCTCGCGATCTCCGCGGGGATCGGCATGTTCCTGGCGCTGATCGCGCTGCACATCTCCGGCGTCGTGGTGAAATCGGATGCGACGATGGTGTCGCTCGGCGCGATCGGCTCCAAGGAGACACTCCTCGCAATCGGCGGATTCTTCGTGATGATCGCGCTCGATCGCCTCAAGGTGCCGGGCGCCATCATCATCGCGATCCTGGCGACGACTGCCGCCGCGATCGCGGTCGGCGTCTCGAAGTTCGGCGGGATCGTCTCCATGCCGCCGAGCCTTGCGCCGACTTTCCTCCAGCTCGACCTCATCGGCGCCCTCAACACCGGCGCGATCACCATCATCTTCGTCTTTTTCTTCGTCGATCTCTTCGACAACACGGGAACTCTGGTCGGCGTGGCGCAGCGCGCGGGGTTGATCGGAACGGACGGTAAGATCCCGCGGCTGGGCAAGGTCTTCATGGCGGACTCGACGGCCACGATCGCGGGATCGCTCCTCGGCACGTCTACCGTCACGAGCTACATCGAGAGCGCTGCGGGCGTCCGCGCGGGTGGCCGCACGGGGCTCGTCGGCCTGGTGGTCGCGATCCTCTTCCTGCTGAGCCTCTTCTTGTCGCCGCTCGCCGGAGCCGTTCCCGCCTGCGCGACCGCGCCCGCCCTCCTCTTCGTGGGCTGCCTGATGGCCCGAGGCATCGCCGATCTCGATTGGGACGACGTGACGGAATACGTCCCTGCTATGGTAACGGCGCTCGCGATGCCATTTACGTTTTCGATCGCGAACGGCATCGCCCTGGGCTTCGTCACTTTCGCCGCCGTCAAGCTACTTTCGGGAAGATTTAGCGAGGCAAAGCCCGCGGTTCTTGTACTCGCGGTATTATTCGTGATCCGCTTCGCGGTACTGCCTCAGTAAAGGGCAGATTGCAAAAATTTTATCTCGAAACTGCAAAAAACCGCGTGACGGCGCCGCCTGTCTTTCGTACACTCCCGACCGGTCGAGGGGAACGCAATATAATTGCGGATCGGCCCAAGTTCAGGGAGGAACGCTCGCGACGCGGCATCGGGGGAGACTACCGACCAGTCCGAAGAATACACAATAAGAACGATCTGAAAACGGCAAGACTAGATTTGGTCTTGCCGTATTTTTTTGCGCGCGATCCCATTACTTGAAGATTCCAAAAATCACCTGGGTCTAAGTCATTGAATTTTCGATGAGCCACGCTCGCGATTCCACGGCGGATCGAGCGTGAGCACACGGGCGTAAACAGGGCAGCTCGGTACGTGGGCACCTGGGAGGTAGCCGAGGCTCATCAGGAACTCGTTGACGATCTCGCCGCCAGTGAAACGGAAGGTGTCCTTGAAGAGCTTGACCCAGCCCGGCTTCGTCAGCGGGTGGTGCTCGTCGAGCCAAGTCGCGAACGAGCCGTGGGACGAGCGGATAGCCTTGAGGCGCCGCGCGTTCTCGATGGCGGCCTCGATCTTGAGGCGATTGCGGATGATCCCGGCATCGTCCAAAAGCCGCGCTACGTCGCGCGCGCCGAAAGCGGCGACGCGGTCGATCTCGAACCCGCGATAGGCCTTCTGGAAGGCCGCGCGCTTGTTGAGGATCGTGAGCCAGGAAAGGCCGGCCTGATTGATCTCCAGTATCAACCGCTCGAAGAGCACGGCGTCGTCGCGCGAGGGGAAACCATATTCGCGGTCGTGATAGAGCGAGTGCACGGGGTGCGAGGGCGCGGCCCGGCAATAGCTGGCAGTCATGATGCGGTCACCTGAAGCTCCAGATGTCGGATGACGTGATCCAATAAAGAATGCCCCAGAGCACCGCGCTAACCAACGTCGTCGCAATCGCCTTGGCGCGGAGTTGCGGATGGGCCGGCGCTCCCGCACGCTCGCCCATCTCGTCTTCCGCGGGACGCACGCCGATCGGCAGGATCGCGAAGATCACGACCCACCAGATCACGACATAGGCGGCGATTCCCGTGAACCAATTCATCGGCGCTCAAACCTGCTCCAGCTCGATGAGGGTGCCGCAGAAATCCTTGGGATGGAGGAATAGGACGGGCTTGTCGTGCGCGCCGAGTTTGGGCTCTCCGTCGCCGAGCACGCGCGCGCCCTCGGCTTTGAGCCGGTCCCGCGCCGCAATGATGTCCTCGACCTCGTAGCAGAGGTGATGCAATCCACCCGAGGGGTTGCGCTCGAGGAAGCCACGCACCGGGGAGTCCGTGCCAAGCGGCTCCAGGAGCTCGATCTTGGTGTTGGGAAGCGTGACGAAGACCACTGTCACCCCGTGCGCGGGAAGCGGCATCGGCGGCGAGACCTTGGCGCCGAGCGTCCCGCGATAGACGCTCGAGGCTTTCGCGACGTCCGGCACCACGACCGCCACGTGATTGAGCCGCCCGATCATCATACGCCTCCATTGCTAGCGATCCGAACCACCTGCACCTCAGTCACTGGCCGCTTCGCGCTCCACGCCTTGACCGCGCGCCGAACGGCAATACGCGCCGCCTCGCTCACG
>DATJVP010000126.1:0-29435 GCA_035581425.1 Allostellaceae bacterium
TCGTCGAGCGGCGACAGAGGAACCTCCTCGACGCGGGCGCCGAGCGCGCCGAGCTCGGCGATCGCCGTCTCGACCGCGGCGCGCATCTCCGGATCGAGCGCGGGATCGGCAGCGAAGAGGGTGCGGGGCACGCCCACGCTCGTCTCTCTGAGATCGCCGCCGAGCGCCGCCGCATAATCTGGCACGGGGAGATCCGCCGCAGTCGGATCGCGTGGATCGGGCCCAGCGATCGCCTGCAGCAGGAACGCGCAATCCCGCGCGGTCCAGGCCATCGGCCCGGCGTGATCGAGCGCGAAGGACAGCGGGAAAATACCCGCGCGGCTCACGCGACCGTAGCTCGGCTTGATGCCGGCGATGCCGCAATGCGAGGCCGGTAGCCGGATCGAGCCGCCGGTGTCGCTTCCCATCGCGCCCAAGGCGAGCCCCGCCGCCACCGCCGCCCCGGAGCCGCTGGAGGAGCCGCCGGTAAAATTGGCGGGGTTCCAGGGATTGCGCGCGGGAGGAAACGGCAGATCGAAGGATGGGCCGCCCATCGCGAACTCGTGCGTCGCGAGCTTGCCCAGAAGAATCGTTCCGGCCTTCGCGAGATTTCGCGTGACGGTCGCGTCGCGCTTGGGGACGTGATCGAGCTTGATCCGCGAATGCCCGGTGGTGCGGATGCCCGCGGTCTCGTAAATGTCCTTGAGCGCGATCGGAATGCCGTGAAGCGGTCCCTTGCTCTCGCCGCGGAGGATATCCGCTTCCGCCCTCTTGGCCGCCGCACGTGCCTCCTCCGCGAGGACGAGGACGTAGCTGTGGAGCTTCGCGTCCACGGCCTCGATGCGGGCGAGGCACGCTTCGACGAGCTCGACCGGCGAGACGTCGCGCTTCGCGAGCGCGGCACTCGCCTCCGCGATGGTCCAGAAATTCCCGCTCACCGGGCACGCTCCGGGGCCATGAAGACATGCGCGGGCTCGTCCTCGTAGGGGAGATCGCGCGGCAAGCGCTCGACCCAGCGCGCGACGAGGCCGCAGGCACGCAGAAGCGCCGTGCGCTCCGCCTCCGTCAGGTCGGGAAAGGCGCGGGCAATGAGAGCAGCGATTGCTTCCTGTGCACGGGACAACACCGGCTCGGCCATTGGGCACCTCGTCGTGAAATGGAAGGCCGATGGTCCGGCGGCCGGGATGGAACTGTCAAGCCGCCGAGCAAGAAACTTGAACCGCCTCATTGCCTCAGTGGTTCAATTCCACCATCGCGGCAGTGAGAGGATGAGAGGACGCACGTTCATAACGATCGCCGAAAGCCTGGAAATTTCGGTGTATACGCTCAAGCGACTGTTAAGCCATCGCGAGGGTCGTGACGTAACGGCGGGCTACATTGTGCTCGATGTCGAGCGGCCTCGACAGACGATGGAGCAAATTGACGGCTTCATCACGAGCGCGCGTATGAAGGGTTCGCGCGCGTTCAATCCTTAAATATGTGAAGCTTGCCCTTGCCCGTGTTCGTGACATTGATATAGATGCCGCGCCCCACCTTTCTTAGATACGGGCGAAGCGCCTTCAGTTTTAGATCCTCCACTTTCGTCGGCTTCTCGGACAGGGCTGATTCGAAGATCTCAACGTGCATCGTGCCGTCGGTGAGAGGAATGACGACATAATCATATTTCTCTTGATGGCGCCCCGTGGATTCACCCGACTTCATCTCCACGCTGCGAACCAACTTATTCAAACGCTTACTCTTGAAGAGGACACGAACCCGGGCTTTCCGTGACCGCCGTTTGCTCCTGGCCATCGACCCCTCCCTGCTGGTTGATTGAAACACGTCGTATTTCGCAGGCACCTGAGGTGCCCTGCGCGGACTCAAACTCTCCAAGAAATCATACGCTTCGGAATGCAATTGGTATAGACGGCAATATCTTCCATTTTTGCGGGCGTGGTGCGATAGTGATTAGCTCTGGAAGGTGACTAGGCATCTAGAGATGAGGCCGTGCCCATCTTGCTCGACCATGAACCCGGAACACGCGGGGTTTTGTGGGGGATGTGGCGCGCGCCTGAATTTCGTTTGCTCGAAGTGCGGAGCGAGCAATTTCCCGCTGGCTCGATTTTGCACTGCTTGTGGCGCCCAACTTGGTGCGGCCACAAAGCCGCCTGCTTCCCCCCAAGATGCCCCTACGAGCCTCCGGGATCACAGCTCCGATTCGACGATTGCGCTGTCGTCTGAAGGGGAGCGCAAGGAAGTCTCTATACTCTTCGCGGATATCTCCGGATCTCTTGGCCTCATTGTCGATCGCGATCCCGAGGCAGCCGACGCAATCCTATCCGAGATTATCGATCAGATGGCCGGTGCTGTTCACCGCTATGGTGGAACCGTCAACAAAATGCGCGGTGATGGCATCATGGCTCTTTTCGGAGCGCCGCTCGCCCAGGAGGATCACGCATCGCGCGCCTGTTGCGCGGCGGTGGCAATGCGCGATCTGAAGCACGACAGATTGCGAATGATCAGCGGGGAGTTCGACATTGCAGTAAAGACCCGGATCGGCATCAATTCCGGCGAAGCTGTCATACGTAAGATGAATACCGATTTCTCGCTCGGCTATGACGCGGTCGGAGATGTCGTCCACCTAGCGTCACGCATGGAGCAGAGCGCGGAACCCGGTACGATCCGCATAACAGGTGCCACGTTGCGATTGGTGGAGGGACTTGTTCAAGCAAAATCGCTCGGAAAACAATCAGTCAAGGGAATGACACGCCAAGTTGCGATCTACGAACTCACCGGAATTGCCTCACCCCCCTCATCAACGCGGCCAGAAGGCCGTCGCGCGCTTACGCCATTCGTCAACCGCAAGACGGAATTCGAAATCCTCCATCAGTCGCTTACCGAGGCTGCGGCGGGGCGAGGGCAGGTAGTTGCCATAGTCGGCGATGCGGGTCTCGGGAAATCGCGTTTGATTACCGAATTTATCAATTCTCCAAGAGCGACAGCTTGGAGGGTTCTGCGCGCGACGTCGTGTTCGTATGACAGCCTGACGAGCTACCTGCCTTTCGTTCGTATCTTCCAGAGGCTCTTTTCGATCGAGCCAAACGATCCCGAGGACTCAGTTCGCGCGAAGGTTCGTGATCAGCTGACGGAACTGAATGCGGATTTCGATCGGATTTATCCAGCGTTCTGCGATTTGCTGGGTGCACAGCCCGAAAACGACTCTTGGCAACTACTAGATCCACAAATGCGAAGGCAGCATTTGGTCGCCGCGATCCCGAGCTTATTGCTATCCATGTGCCGCGTTCAGCCCCTCATCGTCATCGTAGAGGACCTCCACTGGGTCGACACGGAAACACAAAGCGTGATCGACCAACTCGTCGAGGGCCTTCCGCGAGTGCCAATTCTTTGCATCGTCAGCTATCGCCCCGAATATCGGGACGAGTGGAGCGGTAAGTCATATTACCGGCATATCCGGCTTGTGGAGTTGCACGAAGAGGCGGCGGCCGAACTTCTAAAATCGCTTATCGGCACCGACGCAAAGCTAAGCCAGCTACAGCAGATATTGCTCGACCACACGGAAGCGAATCCGTTTTTCTTGGAGGAGCGCGTCTATTCGCTCGTGGATGATCATGCACTCGTTGGAACACGGGGCGCCTATCAGCTTGCGGGGCCCGTGGGTGCGCTTCGTATCCCAGGGACCGTACGCGCGGTATTGTCGGCACGCATTGACCGCCTTAGGCCGAGGGATAAGCAGGTTCTTCAATCGGCATCCGTGATTGGAGAGACGATATCGCTTCCAATTTTGAGACTTGTCGAGGATCTTCCCGAACCCGATTTACGCGACGCCATAAATTCATTGCGAAGGTCTGAGTTTCTATATGAGGCACAACACTCCCCTGAGGTGGAGTACTGCTTCAGGCATGCGCTCACCCACGATGTGGCCTATGGGAGCATGCTCCGAGAGCATCGGCGGGGCATTCACGCCAAGGTCGTAGGTGCGCTGGAAACCCATTTAGGGCAGCGCGCCGACGAGTTTGCCGAGCGACTTGTGAATCACGCACTCGAGGGGCAGAGGTGGGACAAGGCGGTGCGTTATGGCCGCATGGCCGGTGGAAAGGCCGCCTGGCGTTCATCCAATCAGGAGTCCGTAAGCTTTTACGAGCAGGCTCTGCAGGGTCTTCAACATTTGGCCCAAGATGTGGGGGTTCAAACGCGTGGGGTTGATGTCAGATTCGATCTCCGTAACCCGCTCTTTCAACTTGGCAAGCTCGATGCCGTCGTCGATCACTTGAACATAGCAAGGGACTTAGCGGAACAGATCGCCGATCAACCCAGACTCGCTAGGGCGCTGATGTATTTGAGTCACGTGTCCTGGCTTATGGGTGACCAAAAAGCATCCCTTGCTTACGGAGAGAGGGCTGTCGTCATTGCTGAGTCGCTTCGCGACGACGAAAGAAAGGTGCGTACGAGATTCCACCTCGGACTCAGTCATCTTGCTAGGTGCGACTTTCGAAAGACGGTCGAGATCTTGCAGGCGACTGTTGTTGCCTGCCGCAATTCAGCATTATCCGGACCACTAGGTCCTTTGCTCAGCATGGCCCTTGCTTATCTGGTACGGGCCCTCGCTGAACTCGGAGATTTCGGTGAGGCATCCGAACTGGCCGCCGAGTGCGTGCGGATCGCGGACGCCGAGATGAGGCCGTTTTCCAGAATCATCGCGTACTTAAGCGCGGGCTACGTGCGCGATAGGAAAGGGGAAACCGCTGAAGCGATTCCCTCGCTTGAGCGTGCATTGGAGTTGTCGCGGTCGACGGAAGCGCGGCTAATGACGCCGATTGCAGCGGGCTTTCTGGGAGCCGCGTACGCAAATAGCCAACGTTCCACTGAGGCGATCACCTTACTCAAAGAAGCAATCGAGACAGCAGCGGAAATGAGGTTGGGGTTATATCAGGCGCCGCGGATGGCTCACCTGGGTCTCGCTTATTTGAATGTGGGCGACTACGTCTCCGCTAAGGAAAATGCGGAAATGGCCGAAGCCTTGGCGCTCAAGCAGGGAGAACTCGGCGCACGTGCAGCCGCACTTTCTCTCATGGGTGAAATCGCGGTACGCGCGCGCCCGTTCGATCTTACGTATGCACGTGACCGATTTACGCGAGCCCTGCATCTTGCGGAGGAATTGGAGATGCGACCGCTTGTCGCGCATTGTCATCGGTCGCTTGGACTCCTCGCAATCAAGATGAATGAGCCGCAAGAGGGCAATGCCGCATTGGAGACAGCATCAGCACTGTACACCGAGCTTGGCATGTCTCGCGCGAGTTGACCGCGCGCGCAGACGGTCCTTTCTTAACGTCCGGCCGTGCCTTGACAACCATACAAACATCAAGACCAGGGTGCGGATATGAAAGACATTATTCGTCTGGTCGCGACCGCTCTAACGGGCATCGTTTTCGCCAGCATCCAGATGGTGCCCCGAGTCGGATTTGAACCAACGGCCTACCGCTTACGAAGCGGTTGCTCTACCGCTGAGCTATCGGGGCGCCGAAACGGCGGCGGACCTTAGCTCCCCAGCTTGGCTGGCGTCAACCGAGGCGTGGGCGCGGGCGCCGGGAGGGCCTGCATCGCGAGCGGAAGCGAGGCGCGATCGCGCGGGGCGCGCAGCGGAAGCCGCCAGGCGAAGCTCGCGAAGCTGCGGCAATTCGGGCAGACCGCGACCCAATGCTCGGCCTCGGTCGCGCATTTGGCGCAGACATAGGTCGCATCGAAGCCTGCTCCCGCCGCCGCGCGCGCAAGCCAGGCGCGCGCGCGTGCCGCATCCTGACGCTCGCCCTCCTCGAGCTCCGCCATGAGGAGGCAGGCGCGCGCCGGCGGAAAGGGCCCGGCGCCGGCGACGTCGTCGCGCGCGCCGAGCATGCCGAGATAGCGCCGCGCCTCGCCCCAGAGCCGCGCGCGGAGCGTCGCCTCCGCGAGCAGCAGGCGGCTTTCGAGCTGATCGGAATTCGTCGCCGCGAGCTCTTGCAGGCGCTTCAGGCGCTGCATCGGCGTTTCTGCAGGCGCAAGGCTCCGGTAGACCTCCGCGAGCGCCGGCTCGGGCGCAAGCCGCCAGGCGGCCTCGAGTGCGCGCGCGGCCTGACGGAGCTTGCCTCCGTCGCGCAACAGAGAGGCGCGCCAGGCCGCCGCGGGCGCGAAGCCCGGATCGGCTTCACCGGCGCGTTCCGCGAGCGCGAGCGCGCCGCGGGCGTCGCCTGCGGCTGAAGCCGCGCGGCTCTGCTCCAAGAGGAGTGCCGCCTGGAGCCGTTTTGCCTCCGGCGCCGGCAGCGCGCGGCGCTTCATCGCCTGCAACAGCGTCGCCTCGGCCTCTTTCCATTGCCGGGCGCGGGCCTGAAGTTCCGTCAGACTCGTGAGCGCCCAACCCGTCTTCGGCCGGAGCGAGCGCGCGCGCTCCGCGAGCGTCAGCGCCTCGGCCTCGTTCCCGGTCTTGAGCGCCTGCGTCAGAAGGCCCCGGATACCCAGGAACTCCGTCTCCGGGCGCTCGAGCATGGCGAGGAAATAATTGCGCGCCGCGGTCTCGTCGCCGTTGAGCTGCGCCGCCTGCGCC
Source organism: Allostellaceae bacterium (assembly GCA_035581425.1). GTDB lineage: Bacteria > Pseudomonadota > Alphaproteobacteria > ATCC43930 > CGMCC-115725 > DASZHJ01. The sequence continues at coordinate 6,554 of DATJVP010000126.1, forward strand.
TGCAGCAGAAGCGTGAGCGGCGGCTCACCCAGCAGCACATCCGCGCGGCGCGCAAGACGCTCCGCCTCCTCAGGCTCGCCCGCGGCGACCGCGACCATGCCTTGCGTCAGCGCGCGATACCCCTCGCGCCGGCGCCGGTCGTGCCACGCTTTCCTCCATCGTCCGGGCGCGCCGAGTACCGCGCGCAGAAGCCAAAGCAGCAGGGTAAGCCCGGCAAAGAGCAGCGCAAGCGCCAGCACCAGCCGGTCGACGCTCGTGTCCATCTGCCAGCCGTTCCAGGTGAGCGAGACGCTGCCGGGACGGTCGGCGAAGTAGACCGCCGCCGCAACGAGAAGTGCCGTGAGCAGTATCGTGAGAAGGAGCCGCCTCATGGCTTCGCGGCGCCTGCTCCCGCGAGCATGCGTTGTAGCAGTGCCGCATCGAGTGCGGCGACGGTCGCCTCGGCGCCAAGCCGCGCCTCCGCATCCGCAAGCCAGCGTTTGGCGGGCTCGGCCGCGGGACCCTCGACCCGTTTCATCGCAGCAACAGCGGCGGCGAGATCGCCCGATCGCATCGCCGTCTCGGCCGCCGCGAGCGCGGCCTCGACGCCGCCTCCCACGCTCCCTTCGCCCACCCGGCGCAGATTGAAGAAGCGCTTGAGGCGCAGCATCACACGGTCGCCCCAATCGGCGTCGGCGGGCGGCGGCTCCGCGCTCAGCACCGCGGGCGCGATCTGCGCGAGCCGCTCGGAGAGGACGGCACGGCTCGGAATCCCGCGCGCGGCGCTCGCGTCGAGCTTTTGCAGCTCCGTCAGCACCTCCGGCCGGTCGCGCGCGAGCGCCTTCGCCGAGCTGAGCTCGCTGGAATAGGGTGCGGAGGTCGCAATCGCCTGACGAAGCTGGCCGACCGCGACGAGAAGCGCCGCGTCGAGGCGCTCGGTACTGCCGCTTGCGGTCGCCTGGGCCTTGGCGATTTCCTGCTCCTGCGCAGCGATCTTCTGCTCGGCCGTCTTGAGCTCGGTCTCGAGCGCCTTCACGCTCTCCGCTGAGGCGCCGCTGCCGCTCGATGCCGTAAGCGCGCTCAGGCGCTGTTCCAACCCCGCGAGACGGTCGGAAAGCGAGGCCAGCGCCTGCGCCTGCTGCTGTCCCGCCTGCTGGCCATCACGGGCGCCCGCCGCAAGGCTCGTGACCTTTGTCTCCGCCTGCGCCAGGCGCTGCTCCAGGGCGGCAATGCGCTGGCTCGTCTTCTCGGCCTCCGCAAGCTTGGCCTCGAGGCCCGCGCTCTTACGTTCGAGCGCCTCGAGCCGTGCCTCCGTCCCGGCGCTCGCATCGGGGCCACGCGGACCCCAGGGCAGGATCGAGGCGACCGGCGGCGCCCAATAGGGAGAGAGCACCACCGCCACCAGCATCGCCGCGAGGACGAGCCAGGGCAGCGGCGCGACAGGAGTGCGCGACGAGGGTGCCTGGGGCGGAGGCGGTAATTCCACGAATTTTGCCTCTTCCGCCGCAGGAGAGGCAGCGGCGGGCCGTTCAGGAGGCGTCTCCTCGCGCCGCTCGCTCATGCTCTCAGCTTTCCGCTGCCAGTCGATCGAGGGCTTGCAAGAGCGATGCCTCCGTCGGCTCTTGCGCGGCGATCACCGCGCGCCAGGATAAGGCGCCAAGCGGCGCCGCCACCGCCGCGCTGAGCGCCACCGCCGTGAGCCCGCCGCACTCCGCCGCGACTCCGGCAGCGCGGGCGAGCCTAACAAATGTGAGGGAGGCGCGGGGAGAGAAAAAGAGCGCGGCATCGACGCCGCCGCTGCGAATTGCCTGCGCCGAGTCGGGCGCCAGCGCCGCTGCGGCGCGTGCCTGGTAGAGCACGGCACGACGAAGCGTGAATCCCCAGGGAGCGAGGCTCGCGGCGAGATCGCCGGCGATCTGCTTCGCCGAAGCGTGAACGAGCGGGCCCTTTCCTGGCTGCAGGCGCGCGATCGCGAGGCGCGCCAGGCTCTCGACATTACCGCGCGCGCTCTCGACCGCGACGAAGCCCACCTCGCGCGCCGCCGCCCCGGTCGCGTCTCCAACGCAGAGTGCCGGCAGGTCGCGGCGCGGATTGAGCGCGGCAAAGGAACGGACGCCCGCGGCGCTCGTGAAGAGCAAAGCCTGCGCGCCTACGAGCGCGAGGGCGAGCTGCTCCTCGGCCTCGGGCGCCTCGGCGATGCTCAGGAGCGGCGCGAGCACCGCCTCGTGCCCGCGCTCCCGCAGCCTTTCCGCCAGCGCCCGCGACGCCGCCTCGGTGCGCGTCACCAGCACCTTCAAACCGGATCCCCCCCGGGGATGGGAAGGTCGAAGAAGCCGGGGCCGGCCGCCGCGCGGAGCTCGGCGCCGGCATCGCGCCCGAGGCGCTCAGCATCGGCAATGGCGCCGAGGCGCTCGGCGTCGTGGCGGCGCGTGCCGTCGGGCTGCACGATCCGCGCACGCAAGCGCAGCTTCCCATCCATGATCTCCGCGAGCGCCGCAATCGGCGTGCGGCAGGAGCCGTCGAGCGCCGCCAGCAAAGCGCGCTCGGCCCGCGCGCAGGCGGAGCTTGCGGGATCGTCGATCGCCGCGAGCCAGCCGAGCGCGCGGGCATCGCCGCCGCGCGCCTCGATGCCGATCACCCCCTGCGCCGGCGCCGGCAACATCAGGTCCGGCGGCAGGACCGCGGTTGCGGCCTCGGCGAGGCCGAGGCGCTCAAGCCCCGCGAGCGCGAGGATCGTCGCGTCGACCTTGCCCTCCTCGAGCTTGCGGAGACGCGTTTCGACGTTGCCGCGGATTGGCACCACCGTGAGGTCGCGTCGCACGGAGAGAGCTTGCGCCCGACGCCGCAGCGAGGATGTCCCGAGGATGGCGCCGGGCGGGAGATCGCTGAGGCTCTTCCAGCGGCGGGAGACGAAGGCGTCGCGAGGATCGCCGCGCGGAAGATGGCAGGCGATGACGAGGCCCTCCGGCAGCACCGTCGGCACGTCCTTGAGCGAATGCGCCGCGAGGTCAATCGCTCCGTGTGCGAGCGCCTCCTCGATCTCCTTGGTGAAGAGTCCCTTCCCGCCGATCGCCGCGAGCGAGCGGTCCTGGACCTTGTCGCCGGTCGTGCGGATCACGACCGTCTCGATTGCTCTCGGCGCCGCAAGCTTCGGGTGCGCCGCCGCGAGCGCACGGCGGAGGCTTTCGGTTTGAGCGAGCGCAAGCGGACTTCCGCGCGTCCCAATGCGCAGGATGGGCTCTGACATGGTCACATGTTTAGGCGCTCGTCTCATGCATGGAAAGGGGTCGGTTCCCATTGCCTCGTTGCCGCACAAGGGAGGCGCCGCTATGGTCCACCGCCATGTTGATCCTGGGTATCGAGACGAGCTGCGACGAGACCGCGGCCGCGGTTGTCGGCGAACGCCAACCGCGCATCCGCGCCAATCTCGTGCTCTCGCAGCTCGCAGAGCACAGGCCCTTTGGCGGGATCGTGCCGGAGATCGCGGCGCGCGCCCATCTTGCCCATCTCGACGGGCTCGTGCGACGGACGCTCGAGACGGCGGGCGTCGGATTCGGCGAGCTCGACGGCGTCGCCGCGACGGGCGGTCCGGGATTGATCGGGGGCGTCATCGTCGGCGCGACCTTTGCGAAGGCCATCGCGCTTGCGCGCGGCCTTCCCTTCCTCGCGGTCAATCACCTCGAAGGGCACGCGCTCACGGCGCGGCTCACGGACGACGTGCCTTTTCCCTTCTTGCTGCTTCTGGTCTCCGGCGGGCATTGCCAGCTCCTGATCGCCGAGGGCGTCGGACGCTACCGGCGTCTCGGCACCACCGTCGACGATGCCGCCGGCGAATGCTTCGACAAGGGCGCGAAGCTCCTGGGGCTGGGATTCCCGGGCGGACCCGAGATCGAGCGCCGCGCACGCGACGGCGATCCCGCGCGCATCCCGCTCCCCCGCCCACTCAAGGGCCGGCCCGGCTGCGATTTTTCCTTCTCCGGCCTCAAGACCGCGCTCCGCGAGGCCGTGACGGAGCGCGGTGGCGCCGCCGCGTTGACGGCTCGCGACATCGCCGATCTCGCCGCGAGTCTGCAAGCCGCGATCGGCGATGCGCTTGCGGAGCGGACGGAGCACGCGATCGAGATCTTCCGGCGCCTCCATCCCAAGGGTGCACACCTCGTGGTCGCCGGCGGCGTTGCTGCGAATCGCGTGCTCCGCGCGGGGCTCGGGGCGCTTGCGGCGCGGCACGGACTCGATTTCGTGGCGCCGCCGCCGGAGCTCTGCACCGACAATGGCGCCATGATCGCTTGGGCCGGGCTCGAGCGCCTGAAGGCGGGCCTCGCCGACAGGCTCGACTTCGCGCCGCGCCCGCGCTGGCCGCTCGATCCCACCGCCCCCCGCGCGCGCGGAGCCGGGGTCAAGGCCTGATGAGCGCGACCGCTGCGGAGAGGCCGCCGAAGCGCCGGCGCCCCTGGCTCGCCGCGCTGCTCTCTCTCGTCGTGCCGGGCCTCGGGCAGCTTTACAATGGCCAAGTGCGTCGCGCCGTGCGCTTCGTCGCGCTCTTCGCCGCCGTATTCGCGGTCGGTCTCATCCTCTTTCGGTTCGTCGCCGCACCGCTTGCATTTCTCGCGGGGGCTATGGCGCTGGTGGTCGGGGCATTCGCGTTGGCACTGGGCTCGGCCGTCGAGGCGTTTCGCAGTGCAGGGCGTCTCCAGGCAGTCGTCCTCGGGAGGTTTCAGCGTCTTTGGATCTACCTCTCGGTCATCGTCCTTGCGACCGCGGCGCAGGGGGCTTTGAGCCTCGGAGCGAAGCAGCACGGCGGTTGCTCCGAGGGCGTCCCAAGCGAGTTCTTCCACATCTACGACTGGCGCAGCGGGTCGATGGGGCCGACGCTGGCTTCCGGCGACTACTTCCTCGTGGAAGCGAAGTATTTCTGCCGCAATGACCCGCGGCGCGGCGATCTCGCTGCTTTTCTTCGGCCGATCGAAAACAGCCCCGTCATCGTCAAGCGCATCATCGGCTTGCCCGGCGACCGCGTGCAGCTAAAGGAAGGGCGCATCTACATCAACGGCGAGCCGGCCGCGCAGGAGTGGCTCGAGAGCGGCATCGGCACCGATGAAGCCGGCCGAGAGGTGCGACGGGCTCGATTCCTCGAGAGCTTTCCGGACGGCGCGCGCTACAGTGTCGAAATCACCGATCTCGAGTCGACGTACGAGAACACGGGGGAGGTGACGGTTCCCGAAGGCAGCTATTTCATGCTCGGCGATACCCGCGACAATTCCTTCGACAGCCGCATGAGCGATTTCGGGTTCATCCCACGCGCGCTCATCGTGGATCGTCCGGCCTATATAATCTGGTCGAGCGACTGGGACCGGATCGGGCTGCGCTTGCAGTAGGCATCGCGCGCTTGCATCATCGCTCGATGGAGCGCATCGGCATTGTCGGCGGCGGCGCGTGGGGGACGGCGCTGGGGCTCCTCGCGCGCCGCGCAGGCCGGGAGGCGCTCCTCTGGGCGCGCGAGAGCGAGGTCGTCGAGGCGATCGAGCGTCGCCATGAGAATCCGCTCTTCCTCCCAGGCGTGCCGCTCGACCCGGAACTCCATGCGACCGGCGACCTCGTGAAAGTCGCGGCTTCGGATGTGCTGCTGCTGGCGGTGCCGGCGCAGCATCTTCGCGCGGTGACGACGACGCTCGCCCCGCACGTGGCACCCGGTATGCCCGCGGTCATCTGCGCCAAGGGCATAGAAGAGGGAAGCGGCGCGCTCCTCAGCGAGGTCGTCGCCGCGACTTTGCCGCAAGCCGTGCCCGCGGTGCTTTCGGGCCCCACCTTCGCGGCGGAAGTTGCGCGCGGTCTGCCGACGGCGGTGACGCTCGCGCTGCGCGATGCGGCGCTCGGCCGGCAGCTCCTGCGATCGCTCGGCAGCCGCACCTTCCGCCCCTATCTCAGCGACGATCTCGTGGGCGCGGAGATCGGCGGCGCAATCAAGAACGTGATCGCCATTGCCTGCGGCATCGTCGAGGGCCGAAAGCTTGGCGACAACGCGCGCGCGGCGCTCGTCACGCGCGGGCTTGCGGAGATGGCGCGGATCGCGCTCGCAAAGGGCGGGCGGCAAGAGACGCTGATGGGCCTCTCCGGCCTCGGCGATCTCGTGCTGACCTGCACGGGGATGCAGTCGCGCAATCATTCGCTCGGCGTGGCGCTCGGCGAGGGCAAGACACTCGCGGAGATACTCGCCGCGCGCCGCTCGATCGCGGAGGGCGTCACCTCCTCGGCAGCCGCAGCGGCGCTCGCCAGGCGGCTCGGCATCGATGCACCCATCGTCGCCGCGGTCGATGCGATCCTTCATCGCGGCGCCGCCATTGACGCCGCGGTCGAAGCCTTGCTGGCTCGTCCTTTCCGAAGCGAGGCTAGCGCGGCGCCTTAACAAAATCTGGTAAGATATTTGTAATAGTTCACAATATCTGGTGACAGCAATCGCGAATCCCGCTACGATTTTTTTGTGACGATTCGACTTCGATTCCCGCAGCACTTCCCGGATCCTCCGGAGATCCGCAGGGCTCCGTGCATCGTCGAGAGCGCGCCCGATACCAACGCCTCCCGCCCCGCGGTGAGGCGTTTTTCTTTGCCGTCATTCCGTCTCATCAGCAACGAGGGACTCCGCACATGGCAAAACGTTCGCGCAGTAACGCCCAGGCACGCCTGCCCGAGGCTTCCGTCGAGCCGCTCTTCGGCGCGGGCTGGCACCCTCTCGCGCGGGAGGGCGGGCATGAGCGCGAGCAGAGCTACGTGCGAACGGTGCGGCCGCAGAGCGACAATCAGCGCACGCTCGTCGCGGCAATCCAGAAGCATCACCTGACGCTCGCCCTCGGTCCTGCGGGTACGGGCAAGACCTATCTCGCAGTCACGGCGGCTGTCGAAGCGCTCGAGGCTGGGCGCGTCGGGCGCATCGTGCTGACGCGGCCTGCGGTCGAGGCCGGCGAGAATCTGGGCTTCCTTCCGGGCGACCTCATCGACAAGCTCGCGCCCTACCTCCGCCCGCTCTACGACGCGCTCAACGAGCGGCTCGGCGGCAAGCGCGTGCGCCAGCTCATGACGGAAGGCGCGATCGAGATCGCGCCCGTCGCCTATATGCGGGGACGCACGCTCAACAATGCCTTCGTCGTGGTGGACGAGGCGCAGAACTGCACCTACGCGCAGATCAAGATGGTGCTGACGCGGCTCGGCTGGCATTCGACCATGGTGGTGACCGGCGATCCCGATCAGAGCGACCTGCTGGAGGGACTCTCGGGCCTCGCGGAAATCGCCGACCGCCTGAAGGCGGTGCCCGAGGTGGCGGTGGTCGAGCTCGATGAGCGCGACATCGTGCGTCATCCGCTGGTTGGCGAGATGCTGGGCGTCCTCTGAGAAACCGCGCACTTTCCAGCGAAGAGCCGGCGCGCTAAGAACGAGGGATGCGCTCCGCGACCGTTCTCGCCATCCGCCACGTTCCCATCGAGGATCTCGGGAGCTTCGCGCCGGCTCTGCGCGATCGCGGCCTCGGCGTGAGTTATCGTGACGCCGCGCTCGACGACCTCCGCGCGCGCGATCTCGTCGATGCCGATATCCTGATCGTGCTCGGAGGCCCGATCGGCGTTTACGAGACGCGCGACTATCCGTTCCTCGCAGACGAGATCACGACCATCGAGCGCCGGCTCCGCCTGGGCCGGCCGGTACTCGGCGTCTGCTTGGGCTCGCAGCTCATGGCTAAAGCGCTGGGCGCCCGCGTCTATAAAGGGCGCCGCAAGGAAATCGGCTGGTCGCCGCTCGAGCTCACCACCGCCGGACGGCTCTCGCCGCTTCGCGAGCTTGGAGGGCGTACGGCGGTGCTGCACTGGCATGGCGACACCTTCGACCTGCCGAAGCACGCGACGCTCCTCGCCTCGACCAAACTCTACGAGAACCAGGCCTTCGCCTGGGGCGAGCGCGCGCTTGCCCTGCAATTCCATACGGAAGCGACTGCGCATGGGCTCGAGCGCTGGTTCATCGGGCACGCCGCGGAGATCGCGGCGACACGCGGCATCGATGTGGCATCGCTCCGCCGCCAGACGCGCCGCGCGGCCCCGCGCCTCGAAACGCGGGGCCCTCGCGTCCTCGAGGCTTGGCTCGATGGACTCGGGCTCTAACACGGAGCAAGCGGCGCTTGAGCGCGTCCTCGCGAAGGTGCGGGCCTGCACGATCTGCGCGCGGCACCTGCCGCTCGGACCGCGGCCGGTGGTGCGGTGCGCGGCGAGCGCGCGGCTCCTCATCATGAGCCAGGCGCCGGGAACTCGCGTTCACATGACCGGCCTCTCCTTCAACGACCGCAGCGGCGACCGCCTTCGCGAATGGCTCGGCACGAGTCGCGCTGCCTTCTACGACGAGAGCAAGGTCGCGATCGTGGGAATGGGCCTCTGCTATCCCGGCGTCGATGCGAAGGGCGGCGACCTGCCGCCGCGCCCGGAATGCGCGCCGCGCTGGCATTCCGAAATCCTCGCGCATCTGCCGCATGTCGAGCTCACCCTTCTCGTTGGCTCCTACGCGATCGATCGCTATCTCGGGAGCAGCGCCAAACGCAGCATGACCGAGACGGTGCAGGCGTGGCGGGATCATCTCCCCAGCCGCCTGCCCTTGCCGCATCCGAGCTGGCGCAACACGCAGTGGCTCCAGCGCAATCCCTGGTTCGCCCGCGACCTGCTGCCGGAGCTGCGCCGCCGCGTGCGGGCGCTGGTCTGAGACCGATGCGCGCAGAGGCGCGGCTCCTCGCCGTTCTCGCCGCGCTCACGGCGGCTGCCCCGGCCATCGCGCAAGCGCCGACGCCGGTCTTCGTCGAGAACTTTTCCTATATGCCCGGCGACCTCCCGGCGCTCTTGCGCACCTGGCGCATATCGCCCGCGCTCGACCGCTCAGCCTGGTTTGCGCGCGTCGGGGTCGTCGCGGACCCCGCGCGCGGCAGCGTCCTCCGGATCGAGGTGCACGAGGGCGATGCGATCGACGGGGCGAGTGCGGCGATGCACGAGGCCAAGAGCTATGTCTGCGACAGCGAGGGCTCGCGTGCCGCACAGATGGAGGCGGAACCCGGCGGAATCGCGCCCTCCGAGCGCGTCGAGGTGCAACTGAGGACCGACCGACCCAGTGGCGAGGGCGAGGTCGTCAAGTTCGGCGAGACCGTCTGGTATCGCTTCTCGTTCCGGACCGGCGAGGACTGGCCCCGCGATGCGCCCATCTCGGGCCGCCTGCCCTGCCGCACGGTCATCCACCAGATCAAGCAGGATTCCTATCGGGACGGGCAATCCTGCGGCGCGAGCCCGTTCTTCAAGATCGAGGCGAGGCCGCTGCGCGAGGCCGTGCGTTTCTATGCGCAGATCGCCTTCGGCGATGCCTGCGCCTCGCCGGCGGCGGTGACGCGGCGCCTCATCTGCGAGACCGACACGCTGGCGCGCGCGACTTGGGCGACGGTGAACGTACGGCTCCTCCCTGCGCTCGACCAGAGCGGCAGCGCCGATCTCTGGCTCAACGGCAAGCATTGCGGGAGCTATCGGGGCCCGATGGGTGACGCAATCAACGGCGCACGGCGGAACGGCGTCCCTATCGCCAACACCCAACCGCGCTTCGGCATCTACCGCGACTGGCGCGCGGAGACGCAGACGATCTACTTCAGCGGCATCGCCTTCTGGAGCGCCGATCCCACGGGAAGCGCGGCGTGGGGCGCCAGCCCGGCGCCGTAGCCCTGCGTCCTTCGACGCGCGGGCGCCTTATCCTATTGCTATCGAGGTTACTTGCCGCGCTTCAGTTCACCTCAGAGCGAACCGCACACTCGTGCTGCGGATTAAGCTACGCCTCCTCCTCGAGCCGCTCCATGTCCTCGTCGGAGAAGCCGAAGTGGTGGCCGATCTCGTGGATGAGCACGTGGCGGACGACGCGGTAGAGGTCCTCGCCCGTCTCGCACCAGTAGTCGAGAATGGGGCGGCGGTAGAGGAAGACCATGTCCGCGTCGGGGCGCACGTCGCCCACGCTCTTGCGCGGTAGCGCCACGCCGCGATAGAGGCCGAGGATATCGAAGGGGCTCTCGAGTTCCATCTCCTCCTCGACCTCCTCGTCCGGCAATTCGTCGACGCGGATGACGAGATTGCGCAGATGCCGCTTCAGCGACTTCGGGATGGTCGCGAGCGCGCGCTCCGCGAGCCACTCGATGTCGGAAAGGCTCGGGGCGATCCGGGAGGCGCGGGGGTCCATTGCCGCCATGAGTTCAGCAATCCCGCTTGATCTTCGCGCGATATCCCGCCACTTCTCTCAGCAGCGGAACTGGCACGGGAGAAGGTCGATGGTCGAGCGGCTTCACGGCGCGGCGCGCACTGCCGCACTCCATGGTCTTTCCGGCTGGAACGAGGTCCAGGATCGCGACGCGATCCGCAAGGTCTTTCACTTCGGCACCTTCCGCGAGGCCTGGGGCTTCATGAGCGAGGTCGCGCTCTTGGCGGAGAAGATGGACCATCACCCCGAATGGTTCAACGTCTACAACCGCGTCGAGATCATCCTCTCGACCCACGACGTCGAGGGCTTGAGCGAGCGCGACATCGCGCTCGCGCATGGGATCGACGAGATCGCCCCCGAGCGCGACCACCGGCGCGGGCCGCACTGAGAAACAGCTCTTGCCTCAGCGCTTGCCGATTCGGCGCGGCACCTGCTCCGCAACCCGCGGGCTGCGCTTATCCGGCGAGGGATCGCCCACGGTCCTGAGACGCAGCAGCACCTCTCGAACGATCTCGTAGGCGGGCTCGCTCGGCTTCACGCGTCGCGCAATGAGTCCGAGCGTGCACGGGATCGCGGGCCTGAGCGGGCGGACGACGATATTGGGATCGTGCACCGCCACCGAGACGTCGGGCACGATCGACATGCCGAGGCCGGAGGCGACTGCCTGCTTCGCCGCCTCGACGATCCCCACTTCCATCGGCGGCCGCGGCAGCGGCATATACCGCGCGAGCCAAGCCATGATCCGCGGGTGAAGCGCGCCGCGCGCGTGCTCCAGCACCAGCGGCAGCCGCGCGGCATGTTGCGGCGTGATCTCGTCGGGAATGCTCGGGAAAGACTTCGGCAGGATCGCGACGCAGACCTGCGGGCGGAGCGGCGTTACCGTCAGCAGCGAGGACTTTACCGGCAGAGTCGCGAGGCCGAGTTCGATCTCGCCCTGAATGAGGCTCTCGACCATGTCCCGCGTCGCGAGGTTCGTGATCGCGAGGTCGATCTTGGGATGATCCATCCGAATTTGCCGCAGCAGTGGCGGAAGATCGTACATCAGCGCCGTCAGGGTCGCGCCGATGCGCACGCGCCCGAGCCAGCCGTCGCGCAACCCGCGCATGGCGGACTCCGCGGCCTCGCATTCCTGCGCGATGCGGCGGGCATGCTCGATGAGCTCGCGCCCTGGCGCCGTCGCGCGCGCGCTCTTGCCGACGCGCTCGATGAGCTGAAGGCCCCAGCGCATCTCTAGCTCCCTGATCTGCAAGCTTATTGCAGGCTGCGTCAGGTTGAGCCGCCGCGCCGCGGCGGAGAAGCTGCCGAGCGCCGCCACCTCGGTCAAAGCGCGCAACTGGTCGAGATTGAGACTGCGCATCTAAAAACGCCCCTTATAGATGCGATTGCGAAAGCCAATTTGCGTTTCTTCCTCTCCGAAGCCAATTAGAGCACGCGAGGCAGCCGCGGGACAACTTCCGCGCCTGCCTTCCCGACATGACCGGGAATAGGGGCCGATCGAATCGGCCGCGATGGAGACTGGAATGACGATTCTGCAAGAAGGCACCGTTCCTTCGAGACGCGCCGCCGAGGGATCATCGACTTTTTGGTCGCGGCTCCGTCCGCTTGCCATCGCGGCCTCGACGCCGTTCGTCGTCTGCTGGAATCGCATTCAGTCGGAACGCCTCCGACACCGCGCCGAGCGCGAGCTCGCGAACCTCTCCGATGTCGTTCTAAAGGACATCGGGATTGCGCGCTCCGAGATTCCCTGGGCCGCGGCCCGGCCCTCCGAGGCTTGGCGCGGAGAGCGCGATGACACTCGTTGACGAAGCGGATGCGACCCAGCGAGCCCCCAATACGCTCGTCGCCGCTTATGCCGGCGCGCCGAGAGGCGCGCGCTACGAGGCTTGGCGCGAGGAATTGTGCCGGGAGTTCTGCCGGATCGACGTCGAGCCCTCGGCCGTTGGCGGCATCGACTGCCGGGTGGAGTTCGAGCAGCTGGGATCGCTGACGCTCGCCGCGCCCAAGGGAAACTCCGCGCAATTCGCGCGCACCGTGCCGCTCCTCAAGGACGGGTGCGACGATCTCGTGCTGCTGATCGCGCTCTCGGGGCGGACCTTGGTGCAGCAGCGCGATCGTCCCTTCCTGATGCTGCCGTCGCAGATGTACCTCTCGGAAATGAGCGCGGCGTGCTCCGCCGACCTCCTCGGGGACAATCGCTTCGCGGCCATCCGGATGCCGCGAGCGGAGCTTTTGAGCCTCTGCCCCAACGTGGAGGATCGCATCTCGAGCGCCGTCACCGAGAACGATCCCTTGCGAGAGACCATTGCGCGATATTACGCCTTCGCAGCGGAGGCAGCCCCACGTCTCGACCCGGTCGCGCAGCGCGTGGTGGCGCAGCACATGCTCGACCTCGTGGCGTTGCTGCTCGGAACGGCTCCCGAGGAAACGGAGCTCGCGACGCGGCGCGGATACTCTGCGGCGCGATTACACGCGATCGAGGCCGACATCGTCGATCACCTCGCCGATGCCGACTTGACGATCGACGCGATCGCGCGCCGCCGCGGCCTCAGCCCGAAGCAGATACAGCGGACATTCGAGCGCAGCGGAAAGACCTTCACGGAATTCGTGCGCGAGCAGCGTCTGCTCCGTGCGAGCCGACTGCTCGCGACCCCCGCGAATGGCGGCAGGAAGATCGCGGAGATCGCACTCGACGCGGGATTCGGCGACCTCTCCTATTTCAATCGCGCGTTCCGCGAGCGCTTCGGCATGACGCCCTCGGAATGGCGGACCACTCCGCGGGATAACGCGGTGCACTGACGCAGCACCTGTCCCGCTGGGACAAACGAATGTCCCGGGAGTCCAAGACCCGCTCCGAGCGAAGCCCCATCTTGCTCGCGTGATGCGATCGCACTTTCGCCACGCCGGCGGAGGCAGCGTGCATCCGTAACCCCCAGGAGGAGACCATCCCATGACCGCGCAGACCACGGTCGCGCCGAAACCCAAGCGGACACCGGTGCCGATGCACGGCGTCGACACGCCGACCCTGCTCGCGACCATCAACGCCGTCGGAGCCCAGCCGAGCCTCGGCAATTTCCAATTCCGCGCCAAAAACCGCTGGATCTCCGGCACGCACAGCCGCAGCACCATGTCCGGATTCTTCGGAGCTGGTGCGGAGCATCGGCACAAGGCCAATTTCCAGGCGGATGCCGATCATCCCGCGGTGCTCTGCGGGACGGACGAGGCACCGGCGCCCGTTGAGTGGGTGCTGCACGCGCTCGCTACCTGCATCACCGGCGGCATCGCGAACATCGCCGCGGCCCGCGGCATTACGCTTCGCAGCGTCGAATCGACGGTCGTGGGCGACATCGACCTCCGCGGCATCCTCGGCCTCTCGAAGGAGGTCCGCAACGGCTACACCGCTATCAGGGCGAGCTTCGCCATCGACGGCGACGCCACACGAGAGCAGCTCACCGCGATCCTCGAGCAGGCCAAGGCCCGTTCCGCCGTGTTCGACATCATCAGCAAGGGCGTGCCCACATCGATCGGCTTCGAGACCGGCGCCAAGCATTGATTGGGAAAGCCGGTGAGCCCCGGCTCATCGGCGCCCGATCCTCCCCTCTTTCCCGCGGAAATTCGTCATGAAGCGGACCGATGTCATTGTCATTGGCGGCGGCCAAGCCGGCCTCGCAATGAGCCGATCCCTCAGCCTGCGCGGCATCGACCACGTCGTGCTGGAGCGCGGCCGCGTCGGCGAGCGCTGGCGCTCAGAGCGCTGGCATTCGCTGCGCTTGCTCACACCGAGCTCGCACAGCGCGCTCCCGGGGCGCCCGCATGCAGGCGCCGACCCCGAGAGCTTCCTCACCGCAGCCGAGTTCGCGGGCTACCTCGACGACTATGCGGTCGCGGTTCGAGCGCCCGTCTTTCCCGGTGTCGAGGTTACTTCACTCGACACCGACGGGTGGCGCTATCGCCTCGCGACGAGCGCGGGGTGCTGGCAGGCGCGCGCGATAATCGTGGCAACCGGCGCCTCCGGCGTTCCCTACGTTCCGCCTGCGGCGGACCAACTCGCGCCATCGATCCAACAGATCCTGCCGCGCGACTATCGCTCGCCAGACCGGATAGACTCGAGCGGCGTGCTCGTCGTTGGGGCCTCTTCGACGGGGCTGCAGCTTGCGGAGGAGATTCACGCCTCCGGGCGGCAGGTCATCCTCGCCGTCGGAGATCACACGCGAGCGCCGCGCCGATATCGCGGCCAGGACATCTACGCCTGCATGGACGCCGCAGGCATCCTCGACGACCGCGCCAAGGACGCGTGGTGCCACGGCCACGCGCGTCACCAGCCGTCGCTGCAGCTCGTGGGTCGGCGGGACCACAGGAATCTCGACCTGGGCGTCCTGCAGGCGCAGGGCGTTCGCCTGATGGGTCGGCTCGCCTTCGTCAACGGACGCAAGGCCGGCTTCGCAGGCGATCTCGCGGAGACGACCGCTAAGTCGCATGAGCGGATGACGCGCGTGCTCGACCGTATCGACGCCTTCGTGGCGGAGCGAGGATTGGAGCACGAGTATCCCGCGTCCCCGCCGATCCCGCGCTTTTCCACGAGTGGGGAGCCAAGCGAGCTCGACCTCTTCGACGAGGGCGTGCGCAGTGTCGTCTGGGCGACGGGCTACATCGAGCACCATCCCTGGATCAAGCTCCCGATCCTCGATCGCCGGGGCGGGATCGTCCATCGGCTCGGCGTCACGGCGATGCCCGGGATTTATACCCTCGGTCTCACCTTCCAGCGCCGCCGCCGCTCGCATTTCATCGACGGCGTTGGGCGCGACGCCGAGGACATCGCGGGCCTCGTCTGCCGCCATCTCGCAGCCGACTGGCGCAGCATGGTTCCCGCGGCGAGGGAGGCGATGGCATGACAACCCGTCTGAGCTGCGACGTGCTGGTCGTCGGCGCCCGCTGCGCCGGCGCCTCGACCGCGATGCTGCTGGCACGCGGCGGGTTACGAGTGCTGCTGATCGATCGCAGCGACTATGGAGCCGACACGATCTCGACCCACGCCTTGATGCGCGCCGGCGTGCTGCAGCTTCGCCGCTGGGGTCTCCTGCCACGAATCGAGCAAGCGCACACGCCGCCCATTCGCGACACCGCATTCCACTACGGCGACGACGTCGTGGAAATCGCGATCGGCGAAAGCCACGGGGTGAGCGCTCTCTGCGCCCCGCGGCGCACCCTGCTCGATCGCGTTTTGGTCGACGCCGCGACGGAAGCGGGCGTCGATGTGCGGTTCCGGCATTCGCTCGTCCAACTCACGCGCACGCCCGGCGGCCGCGTCACCGGCGCGCTTCTTCGCGGCGCCACCGACGAGCCGATCGAGGTTCAGGCGGAGCTGGTCACCGGCGCCGACGGCATCGGCTCCTCGGTAGCCCGCCTCGTCGGCGCACCATTCCTGCGTCAGTGCAGCTTCGCTAGCGCCATCATCTACGGTCATTGGCCGGGGCTCGCCGCGCGGGGATATCGCTGGTACTTCCGCCCCGGAGCCAGTGCCGGCGTCATTCCCACCAACGACCGGCTGCACTGCGTCTTCGCGGCGATGCCCGCGGCGCGTTATCGCGCGGGCTTGCGTGGCGTTGCAGGCTATCGCCGGATCCTCGCGGAAGCCGCCCCCGATATCGCGGCGGCGCTCGATCCCGTCGTATCCGACGGACCGGTCTGGACGTTCGCGGGGCGGCCCGGATTCATGCGCCAGGCTTGGGGTCCGGGCTGGGCGCTCGTCGGCGATGCCGGTTACTTCAAGGACCCGCTGACAGCGCATGGCATGACGGATGCGCTCCGCGACGCCGAGCTTCTCTCGCGCGCCGTCATCGAGGGAACGGAGCAGGCGCTCGCCCGCTACGCGGCCACTCGCGACGAGCTCTCGCTTCCGCTTCTCGCGGCGACCGACGCCGTCGCCTCCTTCGATTGGGACCTCGAGACGGTGCGGCAGCACCATTGCGCCGTGGCCGCGGCGACGAAAGCTGAGGTCGAGCACCTTGCCGCGCTCGACGAGGTCCCGCGCAAATCTGCAATCCCCGCACCCGCACTAGGACGGCGCACTCAATTCCAGGAGGTCATGCAATGAATGAAGTAACCACCCTCGCCTCTCCCTGGTCGCGGACGATCAAGGGCCGGCCCACGGTCAAGGCCTTCGCCGAGCGGACACGGCGCACCAGCATGCGCGACGTCGAGGTGTTCACGCAGATGACGGGCGACCGGAACCCCCTGCATTACGATCCCGAGCTCGCCGCGCGATCGCCGTTCCGGCGCCTTATCGTGCAGGGCGGAGTAACCTCGGGCCTTCTCAATGCCATCGTCGCCGAGGATCTCCCGGGTCCGGGTAGCGTCTTCCTCGCGGTCGAGTGGCAGTTCGTGAAGGCCGTTGGCGTGGGCGAGGAGATCACCGGCCGCGTCGAGGTGACCTCGGTGCGCGAGGACAAGCCGATCTGCATCCTCAAGACCACCGTGCGCAATGCTGCGGGCGAGGACTGCCTCACCGGCACAGCCGTCACCTATACGGTGCCGTTCAGCGACGACGCGCCCTGACGCGCGAGCGGAATAACGGACCGCTCACTTCCGCTGCCAGTTTAGTTCCGCGGTGCGGCCGCTGCGGAAGGTGCCTTTCGCCTCGAGGACGCCGTTCTCGATCTTGCCCACGAGATCGACGGTCGAGATCCGCGCACCCTCGGCGTTCTCTGTGTGCAGCTCGATCTTCACCTCGCCCGTGGGCGCGACGTCGCCGCTATAGACTACGGAATTCCCGGCTGGCCCTTTGTGCCGGCCGTCGATGCGTCCGTTCTCGACCTTCGCCTGCCCGCGAAAGCAGCGCGCCTGTTCGTTCGTACCGGGGCCGTAGCAAGTCTCGCCCGCGTAGACGCCGTCGATGTCGGAAGCCTTTGCGGGAGCCGCCGCGGTCGGTGCGGCGGCCGGTGCGGCCATATTCGTCGGCGCCGGCGCGCGTGCGGTCTGCCCGCCAACCCGCGGATGCAAAAGATTGCCGTATGCCCAATACGCGCCGGCGCCGATCACGACGAGCAGCAGGGACGCAAGCGCGGCGAGCGCGACGAGCGGAGTGCCGCCGCGCGCCGGCTTCGGGGTGGGAAGCGCAACGTGGCCCTCGGCCTCGGCGATCGAGAAAGTGCGGACGGGCTGCGGGATATTCTTGAAGCTCTGCTCGCCGAGGGAATGGAAGGAAAGCGAGAGCTTGTTGCGGATCTGGTCGTAGACGCTGCCGGAGATGCAGACGCCGCCGGGCTCCGCTGCCGTCTGCAACCGTGCCGCGACGTTGACGCCGTCGCCCATGAGATCCTCGCCGTGCACCATCACGTCACCGAGATTGACGCCGATGCGGAACTGCACGCGGCGAGTCTCCGGAAGCTTCTCGTTGCGGGTGCGGAGCACGGCTTGGATCTCGGTCGCGCACCGGACGGCCTCGACCGCGCTCGCGAACTCCGCGAGGATCGCGTCGCCGGCGGTGTTGAAGATCCGGCCCTTGTGCATCGCGACGACCGAGCGGAAAACCTCCGCGTGCCCGCGGAAGACGCGGAGCGTCTCCTCTTCATCCTCCGCCATGAGCCGGCTGTAGCCGGCCACATCGGCCGAGAGGATTGTCGCGAGCCGCCGCTCGAGCGGCGCGGTCGAATGGTCCTCGCTCATCGCGAGCAGAAGCCTAGGCTTGCCCCCCGGCCAAGGCAACCGCGCCTATTTCGGCTGCATGCGGATCGCGCCATCGAGTCGGATGGTCTCGCCGTTGAGCATGGGGTTGCCGATGATGTGGAGGACGAGCGCCGCGTATTCCTCGGGCTTTCCGAAGCGAGTGGGGAACGGGACGCTCTGAGCGAGGCTCTCCTGCACGCTCTGCGGCATGCCCAGGAGCAGGGGCGTCGCGAAAAGGCCGGGGGCGATCGCATTGACGCGGATGCCGCTGCGGGCGAACTCGCGCGCCGCCGGGAGCGTCAGCGCGACGATGCCGCCCTTGGAAGCGGAATAGGCGGCCTGGCCGATCTGGCCCTCATAGGCCGCGACCGAGGCGGTCGAGATGATGACGCCGCGCTCGCCATCATCCAGCGCCGGCAGCGCCGACATGTCCGCGGCGGCGAGGCGCAAGAGGTTGAACGAGCCGATCAAGTTGATGTCGATGACGCGCTTGAAGGCCTCGAGCGGCATCGGTCCCTCGCGGCCGACGATGCGCTGTGCCGGGCCGATCCCCGCGCAATTGACGAGGACGCGCGCGGCGCCGTGTGCGGCCTTGGCCTTGGCGACGGCGGCCTCGGCACTCTTGGCGTCGGAGACGTCGCAGGTGAGCGCGAGACCGCCGATCTCCTTTACGACCGCCGCTGCGGCATCGGCGTTGACGTCGAGGACCGCGACCTTGGCGCCCTCCCCCGCGAGCGCGCGGGCGGTGGCGGCGCCGAGGCCGGAAGCGCCACCTGTCACCAGGGCCGGATGTCCGCTGAGCTTCATCGAGTATCTCCCTTGCAGAATGCGTTCAGGAACGCGGGACCGGATTGCGCGCACTTTGCGTCGCGGCGGGCGGCGGGGCCGGTGCGCGTTCGCGCGCGAGCTTCGCCTCACGATGGGCGACATAGACCGAGGAAGCCGCAATAGCGAGTGCGCCGACCCAAGTCCAGAGATCCGTCACCTCATGGAAGATCGCGTATCCCAGGAAGGCCGCGAAGGGGAGTCGGAGGAACTCGAAGGGTGCGCAGGCGCTGGCATCGACGAGGCCGTAGCCGCGGACGATCGAGAGATGCGAGAGCGTCCCCAGCGCCCCCAGCACTATGAGCCATCCGATCGCCACGAGCGAGGGCCAGGTCCAGACGAAGAGCGCCGGCAGCAGCGAAAGCGGCGTGAGGTAAAGCATGAGGTAAGTCACGATCGCCGTCGGCGATTCCGTGCGCGCCAGAAACTTCACGGTGACGACGTTCATGCCGCCGGTCAGCGCGGAGAAAACGATGAGGAGCGCGTTGATGTCGATCACCTCGGTGCCGGGACGCAGGATCACGATCACGCCGACGAACCCGACGGCAAGCGCAGCCCAGCGCCGGAAGCGCACGGTCTCGTGCAAGATGAGTGCCGCCCCCAAGGTCGAGAAGAGCGGCGAGGTGAAATTGAGCGCGGTCGCGGTCGAGAGCGGCACGAGGTTGATGCCGTAGAACCAGGTGAGCATGGAGACGAGGCTCACGAGCCCGCGGAGCGTGTAATAGCCGATCTTGCTGGTGCGGAGGTTGCCGACGCCGGTGCGCACGATCCAGGGGATGAGCGCCATGAAGCCGAAGAGGCAGCGGAAGAAGGTGACCTCGAAGGCGTGCACGCCCTGGGCCGAGGCCTCGCGCACCACGACATTCATGAGCGTCGCGCAAAGCCCCGCGAGGATCACCCAGAAACCCGCACGCGTGATCGGCGGCAGCGCGTTGAACCGGCGGATTATGACGGAGAGAAAGGACATGGAGAGCGGGCGGCGAGCCTAGGCTGAATTCGGTGGCGGCACCAGCGCCGCCTCATCGCTGGAGCTGCGGCAGATCCTTGTAGAGGGCGAGCGCCTCTGGATTGGCGAGCGCCTCCATGTTCTTGACGGGGCGGCCGTGGACCACGTCGCGCACCGCGAGCTCCACGATCTTGCCACTCTTGGTGCGCGGGATGTCCGCGACCTGGATGATCTTCGCGGGGACGTGGCGGGGCGTCGCATTGGCGCGGATCTGCTTCTTGATCTTCTCGACGACCGCATCCTCGAGCACGAGCCCCTCGCGGAGCTTCACGAAGAGGACCACGCGCACGTCGCTCTCCCAATCCTGGCCGATCACCAGCGCCTCCAGCACCTCCGGCACCTGCTCGACCTGGCGGTAGATCTCCGCGGTGCCGATTCGGACGCCGCCGGGATTGAGCACCGCATCCGAGCGCCCGTAGATGACGACGCCGCCGTGCTGCGTCATCGCGGCATAGTCGCCGTGGCACCAGATGTTCGGGAAGCGCGCGAAATAGGCCGCGCGGTATCGCTCGCCCTGGGGATCGTTCCAGAAACAGATGGGCATGCAGGGAAAGGGCTTGGTGCAGACAAGCTCGCCCTTCTCGCCGATGGGCGCGGGCTTGCCGCTATCGTCGAAGACCGCGACCGCCATGCCGAGGCCCGGCGTCTGGATCTCGCCGCGCCAGACCGGACCGATGGGGTTGCCGAGGACGAAACACGAGACGATGTCGGTGCCGCCGGAGATCGAGGAGAGGCAGAGCGCGGGCTTCACCTTCTCGTAGACGTAATCGAAGCTTTCGGGCGCCAAGGGCGAGCCGGTCGAGGTCATGAGGCGGAGGGCGGCGAGCCTGTGCGTCTTCCGCGGCTCGATGCCGGCCTTGTGGCAGGCGTCGATGTATTTGGCGGAGGTGCCGAAGAGCGTCATGCCCTCGGCGTCCGCATAGTCGAAGAGGATGTTGCCGGAAGGATGGAAAGGCGAGCCGTCGTAGAGCAGCAACGTCGCCCCCGTCGCAAGCGCGGAGGCGAGCCAGTTCCACATCATCCAGCCGCAAGTCGTGAAGTAGAAGACGCGGTCGCCGGACCGCATGTCACAATGGAGGAGATGCTCCTTCAGGTGCTGCAGCAGCGTGCCGCCGGCGCCGTGCACGATGCATTTGGGAACGCCCGTCGTGCCGGAGGAATACATAATGTAGAGCGGATGATCGAAGGGGAGCCGCTGGAATTCGATCTCCTTGGGCTTGTGCGGCGAGAGATAGGCCGGCAGCAGGATCGCGTTCCTTAGTCCCGTGAGCGCCGGGCTCTCGCGCGTCAGAGGGACGACGACGACGCGCTTCAGGCTCGGAAGCTGGAGCTGGATTTCGCGCGCCTTGTCGAGACAGTCGAAGGCTTTGCCGTTGTAGAAATAGCCGTCCGCGAGGATCAGCACCTTGGGCTCGATCTGCCCGAAGCGATCGAGCACTCCCTTGACGCCGAAGTCGGGCGAGCAGGAAGACCAGACGGCCCCGAGACTCGCCGCCGCAAGCATGGCGATCACCGTCTCCGGCATGTTCGGCAGGTAGCCCGCGACCCGATCGCCGGGCCCGACGCCGTCCGCAGCGAGCGCCTGCGCGAGGCGCGAGACCGTCTCGTGGAGCTCGGCCCGCGAGAGCCGGCGCTTCACCTTGTCCTCGGCCCAGAACACGATCGCGTCGCCTCCGCCGCGGTGGCGCAGCAGGTTCTCCGCGAAGTTGAGCCTCGCGCCCGGGAAGAAACGCGCACCCGGCATCTTCTCACCGTCGACGAGCACGCGCGTGCCGGCGGTCTCCGCGATGACGCCGCCGAAGTCCCAGAGCGATTGCCAAAATTCCTCGCGCTCCTCGACCGACCAGCGGTAGAGCGCCGCGAAATCGCCGAGGCGCCTTTCCCAGCGCTTTTCCGCTGCGGCCATGAAGCGCGTGAGATTGGCGGCAGCAACCTGCTCCGCGCTCGGCTGCCAGAGGGGCTTGGTCGTATCCATGGGCTCCAATTGCCGCCAGCGTGGCGGCGCCTTGTCTCGCGACAACTCTAGCGCCCGCCTGCGGGGCTTGCAAAAAATGCGTTTGCGGGCGAGGGCGTCGCCCGGCATAAGGGCGGCGGCTACCCCCTGCTATCGCGCCTGGAGACCGCCCTTGCCCGACACCCCTGCGTTCACGCCGCCGAAACCCGCGCCGATTCCAGATCGCCCCAGGGGCGTGCGCCCGAGCATCTCGGCGCTCCCGGCCTCGAAGATCGGCGAGGTCTCCGGTCCCGTCTTCGGCGATCCCGATATCGTGCCGCTTTGGTTCGGCGAGGGCGATCTCGCGACCCCCGCCTTCATCTGCGACGCGGCGGCCGATGCGATGCGCCGCGGCGAGACCTTCTACACCTTCAAACACGGTGTCCCGCAACTGCGGCGCGCGATCGCGTCCTATTTGACGGGACTCTTCGCAAGGCCCGTCGCGAGCGACAATGTCGTCGTCACCTCCTCCGGGATGAGCGCGATCATGCTGACGATCCAGGCGCTCATCGATCCCGGCGACAGCGTCGTCGTGGTCTCGCCGGTCTGGCCCAATCTCGAGGCGGCCGTGCGCATCATGGGGGGAACGCCGAAGCCCGTCGCACTGGTGCCGACGCGCGAGGGCGGTTGGCGCCTCGATCTCCAGCGCCTCATGGACGCCTGCGATCAGACGACGCGCGCGATCTTCGTGAACTCGCCCGGCAATCCCACGGGCTGGATGATGTCGAGCGCGGAGCAGGCAGCGCTCCTCGATTTCGCACGCAAGCGCGGGCTCTGGATTCTCGCGGACGAGGTCTATAGCCGGATCGTCTACGGCCGCCGGGCCGCGCCCTCCTTCCACGACATCGCCGAGCGCGAGGACCGCGTCGTGGTGCTGAACAGCTTCTCCAAGAGCTGGGCGATGACCGGCTGGCGCCTCGGCTGGCTGGTGGCCCCGCGCGAGCTGCTGCATCCCCTGGACAAGCTCATCGAGTTCAACACCAGCGGCTCGCCCACCTTCATCCAGCATGCCGCGGTCGTCGCCGTCGAGCAGGGCGAGCCCCTGGTGCAGGAGATCGTGGAGCGCTGCCGCATCGGCCGCGACATCCTGGTGCAGGGGCTGAGCCGCTTCTCCCGCGTGCACGTGACGCCGCCGGCGGGCGCGTTCTATGCGTTCTGCCGCGTCGACG
>DATJVP010000127.1:0-33081 GCA_035581425.1 Allostellaceae bacterium
CAGAACACGCCCGAGCGCATCTTCGGCGCCCCGCAGGAAAAGCGCACGCGCGATTTCCTGCGGACGGTGCTGGAGAGGTAGCGTCGCCGTCGTGCGCTACGTTCTCGCGGCCTCTCTCGCTCTCGTCACCAACGCCTTCGGCATCGTGGCGCCCATTCTATCTACCCGCCAACGGCGCTTTCGGGGGCGCCCTCGCCTGCGGTCCGAACGACCTCGAATCGGCGCCGGAGATGGATGGCTATCAGACGATGCAAGCGATGCGCCAGAACGCGGCATTCCGATGTTTGCCGGGTATCACTGGATGCGTGATCGCGACGACCGTGGCTACTACAGTCACGGCGAGTGGCACGCCTTCGAGAAATAGGGACAGCCGAGCGATCGGGGCGGCAGCATCCTGCCGCCCGACCTCTCCCCCCGCTCCCGCTCTCACTCGCTTGCTGCTTGCCGCCACTCCGGGAGGCCGATGGCGGCGCGCCAGTGCTGGGCGATGCGGTCGCGCCGGGCGAACCAAGCGCCGCCTTTGCGGCGCACGTGATCGAGAAAGGCGATCAAGCCGCCGATGCGGCCGGGGCGGCCGATGATGCGCAGATGCAGGCCGAGCGTCATCATCCGAGGCGCCGATCCGCCTTCTTCCCAAAGCCGGTCGAAGGCGGCGACGCAATAGCGCGCGAAATCCTCGCCGAAGACGAAACCCCCGCCGTTCTGGAACCGCATATCGTTGGTGTCGAAAGCATAAGGCAGGACCACGTGGCTGCGCCCCAGGAGCTCCGTCACATAGGGAAGGTCGTCGTTATAGGCATTGCTGTCGTAGAGGAAGCCGCCCTCCTCGACGAGAAGCCGGCGGGTCCGCGACGAGGCCGATGACCGTGTGTGGAAACCCACGGGGCGCTCACCGCAGGCGCGCTCGATCGCGCGCACCGAGCGGAGAATCGCGGCGCGCTCCTCCGCCTCGGTCATTTTCGCGTGTCGCTCCCAGCGCAGCCCGTGGCACGACATCTCGTGCTTCAGGCTCACGGCCTCGCGCGCAAGCCAGGGCGAGAGCTCGATCGCGCGGCCGCAGGCGTTCATCGTGGCAGAGATGCCGTAATCGTCCAGCACCTCCATAATGCGCCACCACCCCGCGCGGGTCCCGTACTCGAAATGCGACTCCATGCAAAGATCGGGAGCGCCGATGACCTCCTCGACGATGTCGTAGATCCGCTCGTTCCGATCGTCGCCCTGGCTCACCGCGAGCTCCGCGCCCTCCTCGAGGTTCACCACCACCGAGACCGCGACGCGCGCATCGCCGGGCCAGCGCACCGATGGTGGCTTCCCGCCATAGCCGCGGAAGTCGCGTGTCTCCACCGTGCCGAGCCGGAGCATGGCGGCCTAGAGGTGCGGATAGGTTGCGCGGTCGAAGAACGCCTCGCCGGCCGAATAGAGACGATCCGGTGGGATCGGCTCGTGCGGCTCGCTCTCCATCGCGCTGTCGAAGGTCAATTCGATCTGCACGCCGCTGGGATCGTAGACGAAGAGCTGCCACAGCGTAGTCTCGGGAATGATGAATTCGCGCCAGGGCAACCCATATTGCCGAAATCGCGCGCGGAAGCCCTCATGCCCGATCGCCGTCAGCGAGACGTGATCGATGGTCGCGGTGCCATAAGGAGAGACGCCGGTCGGGCCGAAGGCCGAGCCTCCGGACCAGATGTGGATGATGACGTCCCCCATCGGTGTCGGGCAGGCAAGCCAGGCGCCGGGATTGCCGAAGGGCGGGCGTTTCGCCTCGCGCATGCCGAGGACGTTCTTGTAGAACTTCAGCGTCTGCTCGAGATCGTTGGTCTTGACCAGCACGTGGAAGAGACCGGTGACGGCAGAGGTCTCGCTCATCGCGTTCTCCTCGGTTGGGATCGTCGATCCCGCACGGCGAGACTGGAGCAAAACCCGTGCCACCGGACGCGGCCGGCGGCCTCACCGCATCGGATGAGTACTGCGCCAATGCTGCGCGATGTCGATGCGCCGCGCGATCCACACCCCCTCGAAGTCCTTGATGTAGTCGAGCAGACGCTCGAGACCGGCGGCACGCGCGGGATGGCCGATGGTGCGCATGTGAAGCCCCACAGACATCATCTTCGGCTGCGTCCGGCCTTCCTTGTAGAGCATGTCGAAGGCGTCCTTGTGGAACTCGAAATAGTCGCTGGCACCGGCGAAGGTGCCGTTCGAGAACTTGCCGTCGTTGTTGACGAGCGAATAGGGCACGACGAGATGCGGCTTGCCCGCGACCGTCGTCCAATACGGCAACTCGTCGTCGTAGGCGTCGGAATCGTAGAGGAACCCACCTTCCTCCACGACGAGCCGTCGCGTGTTGACGCTCGGCCCATATCTGCAATACCAGCCGAGCGGCCGCGTGCCGACGGTCTGCTGCAGCGAGGCGACGGCGCGTCGGATGTGCTCGCGCTCCTCCTCGAGCGGGAGTTGATAGTGCTTCACCCAGCGCCAGCCGTGGCAGCAGACATCGAAGCCCGACTCCCGGATCGCCTGCGCAGCCTGCGGATTGCGCTCGATGGCGAGCGCGCAGCCGAACACCGTGAGCGGCAGATCCCGCTCGCGGAAGAGCCGCATCAACCGCCAGAACCCAACGCGGCTCCCATAGGCGAACATGCCTTCCCCCGCGAGATCGCGCCCCCTGACGCCGGGGTCGGTGCCGCTCGCCTCAGTGTGGCTGAGCTCGGTGAAGGACTCGCCGTCCTGAATCGAGGGCTCGGAGCCCTCCTCGTAATTCATCACGAAGTTGATGGCGATGCGCGCAGCCCCTGGCCATTTGGGATCCGGCGGATGTGCCCCGTAGCCGATGAGATCGCGGTCGTAAGTGGCGGCCATGGGACCCTCCCCGGTGCGATCGCGCCGAGCGTCAGCCGGACACGGCGGCGAGCCCGGCCTTCGCGACCTCGAGATCTTGGTCGCCCGTGCCGGAGCCGACGCCGATGCCGCCGATGACCTTCCCGTCGACGACGATGGGCACGCCGCCCTTGAGATTGACGAGTTTGCCGCCCGTGGTGACCGCGAGCTTCATGTCGACGTCCGCCGGCACGTTGCCGGTCTGTGCCCGCCCCGAGGCCGCGGTGACTGCCTTGTTGATCGAGGACTCGATGCTGAGAAACCTCGCTCCGTCCATGCGCATGAACGCGAGCAGGTTCCCGCCATCGTCGACGACAGCGATGCATTGCGGAACGCCCATGGTGTCGGCCTTTGCAATCGCCGCCGCGATGATCCTCGCCGCACCCTCATGCGTGAGACGCTTGTGCTCGACGACGGACGGCTTTCCCTCTTTGCTCACGCCTCACCCCCGATTTCTTCAGCGAATAGCGCCGCGAGCGCGGGATCGACCCCGCGGAGCTCGCGTCGCGGCAAGCGAGCATAGCTTCCGCGCACGGGCTTGGGCAATGCGAGAGCGGCGAGCATCTCCGCAAGCCGCACCGCGCAGCCTACGCCGTCGACGATGGGTATCGGCGCACGCTCCTGCAGAAGGGTGCCGATCCCCGCGAAAGCCGCGCCGCCGATGATGGCGCTATCGGCACCAGCGCTCGCGAGATCGGCGATCCCCGCGAGGATCGCGTCCGCTGCCAATGAGGGCTCCAGAAAGCTCGCATCCGGGGGGTCGACGACGGCGATCGCGGCCACGCGAGAGGCGAGGCCATGGCTCTCGATCACCTCGCGGTACATCGCGGCGCCACGGCGGCCGAGCGCGACGAAGCCGAACCGGCTTCCGATCGTGCAGGCCGTCAAGAGCGCCGCCTCGGTCATGCCGACCACGGGGATCGGCAAGGCCTCGCGCACGGCGGGGAGGCCGGTGTCGGTCGCAACTGCGATCACGAGCGCGTCGGCTCCCGCGTGATGCCGCGCCGCGAGCGTCAGCACGGAGTGCGCACCCAAGAGGTTTTCCGCTCGCGTCGCGATGACGCGGGGGCCGGTTTCCGCCGTCACCGCGCGGATTGTCGTGCCGGCCGCGCAGTGCGCGCGCGCCGTCGTCGCGACCCGATCGGTGATCGCCTGCGTGGTGTTGCCATTGACGATCAGGATGTTCATCGCCGGCCGGGCGCAGGGAGGCGGAGCGCCGCCGCCAGATTGACCGTGGGCTCCTCGGGCGCCCTAACCCGGAGGCGGCCGAAATCACTGGTGAGATGGCGGCGCATCATCTTGGCTGCGCCCTTGGCATCGCCCTTCGCCATGAGATCCACCAGCAGACGGTGCTCATCGACTGCGCAGAAGGGGAGATCGCGGCGCTCGAAAAGCGCAAGGCTGAGCGTGGTCCGCGGCACGAGCTGGCGGACGAAATCCGCGAGGATCGGGTTGTCGCCGATCGCAGCGATGACGAGATGGAATTCGCCCAAGAGCCGCAGCAGCACGCTGCGCTGTCCGTCGGCGGCGGCTTCCGCCTGCAAGCGCAAATGCGCGCGCAAGCTGCGGATGTCGTTCGCGGTGCAGTGACGCGCGGCTTCCTCGATGATGTCGGTTTCGATGAGGCGGCGCGCGGCATAAGCCGATGCGGTCTCCTCGAGCGTGGGCGCGGCGACGAACGCGCCGCGATTGGGCCGTAGCGTCACCAGCCCGGCGAAGCTCAGCCTCTGCAAGGCTTGGCGCACAAGCGTGCGGCTCACGCCAAAAATGCGGCAGAGTTCCTCCTCGCCAAGCCGTGTGCCCGCGGGGAGCCGCCCCTCGCAAATTCCTTCCTGCACGGCCTCTGCAATCGGATCGCTCGCGAGCCCCGCCCAAACGCCGAGGCGCCCTCGCTCCAATACCGGCGAGGCAGCTGCTTTCTGTGTTTTCGACGCCGATTTCACTGAATTTCCTCCCTCTTTTCCGAAGCTCAATGGCCTGCTCGATTCCTGGGCAAATTGTATACAACTGCAAACTTTGTATACAGGGTAAATGTTGTTCCGGACCATCTGCTGGCACGAACGCAACTCCTGCGGCCGTCGCGACGCGGCTCCCGCGCCTCCATGCGAGGAAATCGCGGCCACCGAGCGAACCCCGCGTCTGCCGCTGTCGTCCTAGCACGATGGAATCGCACTGCATTGTATGTCTCGCTCCGCGCGGGACCGCGAGCGGACGGCGTTCGCTCGGCCTCGCCGACGACGCAAGGATCGTGCCGTCATGCGTGCGCGGTTTCGCACCGGAGGAAATGTGGCACGGCTGTTGCACGCTTCCCCGATACCACGCCGCGCGCGGGGCGATTATCGGACGCGCGAGCGTCGAAACCAGAGGAGGTGCCCGATGTGTGATCACCATGGCAATCGCGGTCTCGAGAATCTTCGGAACATGCAACTGGATCGCCGATCGTTCCTGAGGTCGACCGCGGCGGGAACGATCGCGATCGCACTCCCGGCGGGCATGATGGGCTTCGCGGGCGACGCACTCGCCGCCAGCACGGTGAAGGGTACGCATGGCAATGGCTTCTGCAATGTCGCCTTCTTTCTCACGCATGCGAAGCAGCTGGCTAAGGCGGACGGGCTAACGCTTGAGTTCGTGAATACGCCATCCTTCGCCGATCAGGTGACGTTCCTCGGCACGGGCCAAGTCGATGTGAGCGTGCTCCCCTACACGAATTTCATGGCGCTCTACGACGCCGGCGCACCGGTCAAGATCGTTGCCGGCGGCGGCGTGCAAGGCGTATTCATCGTGGCGCAGCCCGGCCTCGACACGCCGGAGAAGCTCAAGGGCAAGACGCTCGGCACCTTCCAGAACGACACGCTCGAGGTGCTGCCTTACGACTGGCTCGCCAAGCACGGCGTCTCCTACAAGGACATCAAGGTCCGCTACATGGACTCGATGGGCGAGATGGTCGCGGCCTTCAAGGCCGGCGCCGTCGACATCGCCTCGACAATCGAGCCCTATGGCTCGGCGATCCTCGCGGACGTCAAGGGCTCGATCCTGCTTTCCGACGGCATCGACATCTACGGCCCGCAATATACGGACTGCGTCCTCGCAGCGAGCACCAAGCTCATCGAAAAGGACCGCGGTAGCGTCAAGGCGCTCATCAAGGCGATGCTGAAGGCCCAGCTCATGTGGGAGCAGGACCAAGAGAAGCTACTGACAGAAGTGCTCGTCGGCACCTATTACAAGACCACGATCGAGAATGCCCGCATCGGCGCGAAGGCGCAGCCCGCCAAGGTCGATCAGCGCGCGCAGACCGAGTTCATCCTCAATCGCGTCGAATCCGTGATGGCGATGGGCTACATCAAGAAGAAGCCTGGCCCGGATGCAATCGACTGGAGCATCCTCGAAAGCGCCATCGCCGAGATTCCGGCGGATTACGCGAAGCTGACCTACAAGTCCGCCTGAGCCCATGCGGGCGATCAGTGTCAAGGCAGGCGATGGCGGGGTGAGCGACTACGGGGCGGACTCGCTTTCGAGCCCGTCCCACCGCCTCCGCGCCTTCGTCCGACAACATGGCCCGAGGCTTGGCTGGGCCGTCGTCTCGATCGGATTCTTCACGGCGATTTGGGAACTGCTCTGGTATTTCGGCATAGCCGACCAGCGGCTGCTCCCGCCGCCGCATATTTTCCTCGGCGACATCGCGGGCCAGGCCAAGAACTTCAACACCGCCAAGCGCTGGGAGATCGGCGTCGATCCGAATGCCGGCCCGAGCCCCTTCGGCGCCGTTGTCATCACCATGCTCTCCTCGACGATGCGCGTGCTCGCGGGCCTCGCTTGCGCCGCCGTGACGAGCCTCATCCTCGGCATCGCCATCCGCTACAACGCGCTCTTCGAGAAGCTTACGCTCCCGACGGTGACGTTGCTCGCGCCGGTCTCGCCGGTCGCGTGGCTGCCGGTCGCGATCTTCCTCTTCGGGATCGGCAACGGGCCCGCGATCTTCATGGTGTTCATTGCGCTCTTCTTCACGATGACGCTCGCGACGATCACGCAGATCGACTCCGTCAACCGCAACTACATCAACGTCGCCCGCACCATGGGCGCGACCAAGCGGCAGATCTATACGCGCGTGATTCTGCCGGCGATCCTTCCGGGCCTGCTCGTGGTGCTGCGGCTCAATCTCTTTGGCGCCTGGATGGTGGTGCTCGTGGCCGAGGCGACCGGCGTCGGCTACGGGCTCGGGCAGATCATCTCCATGGCCCGCAACACCTTCAATCCGGGCCTCGTGTTCTTCACCATCGTGATCATCGGCGTTCTCGGCTTCTCCTTCGATTTTGCGATGCGGCTCCTGCAGCGCCGTGTGCTCTATTGGGTGCCGAAGGGCCAAGGACCCCTCACCGGTGGCTAAGGCGAGGCGGCCCGTCAGCTCCAAGAGCGCGGTTGCCTGCCGCGGCGCGGGCAAAGTCTGGGCGGCGGGCACCGAGCGCGCGCATGTGGCGCTGCAGGACGTCGATCTCGACATCGCGGCGGGCGAATTCGTCGTCCTCCTCGGGCCCTCCGGCTGCGGCAAGAGCACGCTCCTCTACCTGATCGCCGGGCTCGAATTGCCGACCTCTGGCGAGATCTACGCGCAAGGCGAGCTGATCGAGGGACCCGCTCCCGACCGGAGCCTCATCTTCCAGGAGACCTCGCTCTTCCCGTGGCTTACCGTCTGGCAGAACGTGAGCTTCGGCCTCTCGATCCGTGGCCTTTCCGCTGCGGAACGCATGAAAGTCGCACGCGAGGTGCTGGCGCGCGTCGGCCTTTCCGACGCCTTCCACAAGCGCCCGGACGAGCTCTCCGGCGGCATGCGCCAGCGCGTCGCGGTCGCGCGCTCGCTCGCGATGCAGCCGAAGGTCCTGCTGATGGACGAGCCCTTCGCCGCGCTCGACGTGCAAACGAGGGCGAAAATGCAGGGCTTTCTTCTGGACGTCTGGACCGCAAGCGACGCTTCGGTGCTGTTCGTGACGCATCACATCGACGAAGCCATCGCGCTTGCCGACCGCGTCGTTGTGTTCACGGCACGGCCCGGGCGGATCAAGGCGATTGTGCCGATCGAGCAGCCGCGGCCGCGTGACCTGACCGCGCCGGCGCTGCTGCAACTTCGCGTCGAGCTCACCAAGCTCCTGCAGGACGAGGTCGACCGGGCCTTCGCGGAGCAGGAGAGCGCCGCCGCTGCAGAATGATCGGCGTGGAGGAGAGCCGCAGGTGAAGGCTTCACTGGTTCGCGGCAAATGGGTGATCGCGCGTGCGCTCGACCGTCACCGATGCGAGCAGATCGAGGACGGCGCGGTGCTGCAGCGCGACGGCGTCATTGCAGCCGTCGGACCCTTTGCGGAACTGCAGCGGGCGAATCCGGAGGTGCCGGTCGTAGGCAGCGGCGAGGAAGTGCTGCTGCCGGGCTTCATCAACGCCCATCACCACATCGGCCTCTCGCCGATACAGCTCGGGATCTCCGACACGACGTTGGAGCTCTGGTTCGCGACCAGCATCGCGATGCGCGATCGCCTCCTCTACTGGGACACGCTCTATGCCGCTCTGGAGATGGTGGCGGCTGGCACTACGACCGTGCAGAATCTCCATGGCTGGATACCCGGTGACAGGCAGCAGACGGAAGCAGAGGCCGCGTCCATCATCCGCGCCTATGAGGACATCGGGATGCGCGTCTCGTACTGCTACGCGCTTCGCGAACAGAACCATCTCGTCTATGAAGAAAACGACCGGTTCCTCGAGCGCGTGCCGGCGTCGTCTCGGCCGCTGCTCGCAAAGTACTTCTCCGGCTTCCGTATGCCCGCGGCGGAGACGATAGCGCTTTTCGAGCAGCTCTTCGCGGAGCACCGCGGCAAGGACCGCGTCAAGATCCAACTCGCGCCCTCGAACCAGCAATGGTGCTCCGACGAGGGCTTGACCCTGCTTGCGAAGACAGCGGAAAAATACGGCGTCCCCGTCCACGTCCATCTGCTCGAGACGCCCTATCAGAAGGAATATGCGAAACGCCGGGGCAATGGCGCGACGGCGGTCGATTATCTCGAGCGCTTCGGCTTGCTGGGTCCGCAGACCACGCTCGGTCATGCCGTGTGGCTGACAGAGAACGACATCGACAAGCTCGCCGCGACGGGCACGAGCGTCTGCCACAACATCAGCTCCAACCTGCGGCTGCGCAGCGGGATCATGCCGCTCAATCGCCTGGAGGAGCGCGGCGTCAACACCGCGATCGGCCTCGACGACGTCGGCATCAACGACGATCAGGACATATTGCAGGAGATGCGCCTCGTCTTACGCGTCCATCGTGAGCCCGGCATGGACGATCGCGTGCCCACCATCCCACAGGTCTTCCGCATGGCCACCAGCGGCGGCGCCAAGACCACCCCCTGGGGCACGGCGATCGGGACGCTCGAGCCGGGAAAGGCCGCCGACATGGTCTTGCTCGATTGGCGGCAGGTCGCCTATCCCTATCTCGACGCTGAGACGCCGGTTCTCGATGCTGTGATCCAGCGCGCGAAAATGGGTGGGGTGCGGACGGTCATGGTTGCCGGCGAGATCCTCTACAAGGATGGCCGCTTCACGCGCGTCGACCGGGATGCGGCGCTGCGCACGATCTCGGAGATCCTGAAACGACCCCTGAGTGCGGAAGAGGACGAGCGGCGCCTGCTCGCGCCCGCCATCTATCCCTGGGTCAAGGGCTTCTACGACGGCTATCTCGACATCAATGCGCTTCAGCCGTTCTATCGGCAGAACTCGCTGAGGTGAACGCCGTACACGACACCGCCGCTGTCGACCGCTGACGGCAGAATTCGAAGGGGGAGACCAGTGTCATACTCAATCGTACGCGGAAAGCACGTCATCTCGCGCGCCATCGATCGCCACCGCTGGGAGCAGATCGACGACGGCGCGGTGGTGCAGCGCGACGGCATCATCACCGCGATCGGTCAGTTCGCGGAATTGCAGCGCGCCAATCCCGACGCGATCGTCATCGGTAGCGGCGAGCAGGTGCTGCTGCCGGGCTTCGTCAATGGACACCATCACATCGGCCTGACGCCGGTGCAGTTGGGATCGCCGGACATGCCGCTCGAGCTCTGGTTCGCGACGCGCCTGGTGACACGCGAGCTCGATCTCTATCTCGACACTCTTTATTCGGCCTTCGAGATGATCGCCTCAGGCATCACGACCGTGCAGCACATTCACGGCTGGATGCCCGGAAAGCTCGCGGAGGTCGAGGAGCGTTCGGAATCGGTGATCCGCGCCTACGAAGATATCGGGATGCGCGTCTCCTACTGCTTTGCGCTCCGCGACCAGAACCATCTGGTTTACGAGGCGAACGAGCAGTTCCTGAAGCGCGTTCCCGAGGATCTCCGGCCCGCGCTCGCAAAGCATTTCGCCCGGTTCCAGCTTTCGGCGAAGGATGGCATCGATCTCTTCGAGCATCTCTTTGGCAAGCACCACAACAAAGAGCGCGTGAAGATCCAACTGGCGCCCGCCAATCTGCACTGGTGCTCGGATGCGGCGCTGACGATGCTCGCGGAGTGCTCGGAAAAGCGCGATGTGCCGCTCCACATGCACCTGGTCGAGACCGCCTATCAGAAGGAGTATGCGCACCGTCGCGGCGGCGGCACGGCAGTCGATTACATCGAGCGCTTCGGCCTTCTGGGCTCGAAGCTCACGCTCGGGCATGGCGTCTGGCTCTCCGAGGGCGATCTCGAGAAGCTCGCGGCGACGGGTAGCAATATCTGCCACAATTGCAGCTCGAACTTCCGCCTGCGCAGCGGCGTGGCGCCGCTCAACCGCTTCGAGTCGAAGGGCATCAATACCGCGATCGGCCTCGACGAAGCCGGAATCAACGACGACCGCGACATGCTGCAGGAAATGCGCATGGTCCTGCGCGCCCACCGCGAGCCCGGGATGGACGATCGTGTCCCGACCATGGCGCAGGTCCTGCGCATGGCGACCGTCGGCGGCGCCAAGACCACGGCTTTCGGCGCGCGCCTCGGGACGCTTGAGGTCGGCAAAGGCGCGGACATGGTGCTGATCGACTGGAAGCAGATCGCCTACCCCTATCTCGACGCCGAGATGCCCGTACTCGATGCCGTCTTGCAGCGCGCGAAGGTCGAGGGCGTCAAGACGGTGATCGCAGCCGGCGAAATCCTTTACCGGGATGGCAAGTTCACACGCGTCGACCGGGATGCGGCGCTGCGCCAGCTTTCCGATCTCCTGGAGCGGCCACTAAACCCAGACGAGATAGAGCGGCGACGACTCTCCAAGGCGATCCTGCCGCACGTGAAAGCCTTCTATGAGGGCTACTACGATCCCGCGGCGCATGTACCCTACTACCGGCAGAGCGCACGGAACTGACGGGGTCTTCGAGGTGAAGCGGATTTGGCGCGTCGCCGCGATCCAGCTTCCGGGCTGCGGCTCGGAGCCTGGGGCGAATCTTGCCGTCGCCGCGAGCTATCTTCGGCAGGCCGCGAGGGCTGGCGCCGATCTCGCGGTGTTGCCGGAGCTTGCGACGGTGCCCTATTTCGGCGCCGAGCCTCCCGGCCGATTCCGGCATCTGTCGGAGCCGATTGGTGGTAAGTCGGTCGCGACCTTCGCGCGATTATGCGGGGAAACTGGCATTGCCGCCGTTTTCCCCTTCTACGAACGGGATTCCCGAAGCGGCGAGTACCACAACAGCCTCGTCGTCATAGGGCGCGACGGGAAGCTGGTGCCGATGCGATGCCGGCGCGGCGAGCGCGCTCAATTCCGTAAGCTGCACCTTGCCACGGGCGAGGGGCTCGACGAGGCGCAGCACTTCGCGCGCGGAGGCGACCTCGGTATCTTCGCCCTCGATGGTCTCGGCCTCGGCTGCCTCATTTGTTACGACCGGCGCTTCCCCGAATGCTGGCGCGAGCTTCGCGCCTTAGGTGCGCTCGTCGTTGCGGTGCCCATCGCGGGTGAGGGCGGGGACACCATAGATTTTTTTCTCGGCGAGCTCCGCACGCATGCGCGCGAGAACGGGGTCGCCGTCATCGCCGCGAACAAGGTCGGGTCCGAATATCCCGGCAGCATGACGGTCGCGAATTACGGCGAGAGCTGCGTCGTCTCCGCAACGGGAGACTTGATCGCGCGGCGCACCGCGGCCGAAGGGCCGGGACTCGTGCTTGCCGAAATCGACCTCGAGGAGATACTGCGCACGCGCGCCCGGCTCCGCTATTTCGAGCAGCGCCGGCTCGACCTCTTCGCCGGCCCGATGCCCACCGAAGTTTGACTGGCGCCACCATCGAGGAACAGAGCATGCCCGACTTCGACCTCGTCATCCGGAATGGCACGATCGCGACGGCAGCGGACGTGTTTCGGGCCGATCTCGGCATCGTCGGCGGCCGGATCGCCGCGATCGCGGCGCGACTCCCCTCGGGCGCGCGCGAAATCGACGCGAGCGGGCGCCTGGTGCTGCCGGGCGGCGTCGATGCGCATTGCCACATCGATCAGCCCTCGGCGACCGGCGCCGTCTGTGCCGACGATTTCCGTAGCGGCTCGATCTCTGCAGCCTGCGGCGGCACGACCACGATCATCCCCTTTGCGGCGCAGCTGAAGGGGCAGTCGCTGCGGGCGGCGGTCGAGGATTATCACCGCCGCGCCGAGGGGAAGTCCGTCGTCGATTACGCCTTTCATCTGATCATCTCGGACCCGACTGAGCAGGTCTTGGGCCAGGAGCTGCCGGCGCTGATCCGCGACGGCTGTACCTCCTTCAAGATCTACATGACCTACGACGATCTGAAGCTCGACGACCGCCAGACGATCGAGGTGCTGGCGACGGCGCGGCGCGAAGGCGCCATGGTGATGGTGCACGCGGAGAACAGTGATGTCATCGGCTGGCTCACCGAGCGGCTCGAATCCGCCGGCAAGATCGCGCCGCGCTATCACGCGACCTCGCGGCCGATGCCGGTCGAGCGCGAGGCGACGCACCGAGCGATCAGCCTTGCGGAGATCGTCGGCGTGCCGATCCTCCTGGTCCACGTCTCCGGCCGCGAAGCGATCGACCAGATCCGCTGGGCGCAGGGCAGGGGGCTCCGCATTTACGCGGAGACTTGCCCTCAATACCTCTTCCTCACCGAGGATGATCTCGACAAGCCCGGCTTCGAGGGCGCGAAATGCGTCTGCAGTCCGCCGCCGCGCGATAAGGCGAACCAGGCCGTCGTCTGGGAAGCGCTGCGCGGGGGAGTCTTCCAGGTGTTGTCCTCGGACCATTCTCCGACCCGCTACAACGACCCCAAGGGCAAGATGCTGCGCGGTACGCAAGCCTCGTTCCGGCACATCCCGAACGGCGTGCCCGGGATCGAGACGCGGATGCCGCTCTTTTTCTCCGGGGGGGTGAGCGAGG
This sequence comes from Allostellaceae bacterium, assembly GCA_035581425.1. Lineage (GTDB taxonomy): Bacteria > Pseudomonadota > Alphaproteobacteria > ATCC43930 > CGMCC-115725 > DASZHJ01. Next base: position 13,247 of record DATJVP010000127.1, read on the forward strand.
GGCGGATCGATCTCACGCGCTTCGTCGCGCTCACCGCCACCGAGCCCGCGCGGCTCTACGGGCTTTACCCGCGCAAGGGCACGATTGCGATCGGCAGCGACGCTGACCTCGTACTCTGGGATCCCGAGCGCGAGGTCACCATCACCAATGGCATCCTGCATCACGACGTCGACTACACGCCCTTCGAGGGGCAGCGGGTCAAGGGCTGGCCCGTGACTACGATCTCGCGCGGCGAGGTGATCGCTGAGGAGGGCAAACTCACGGCATCGCCGGGGCGCGGCACCTTCCTCAGATGCGACTTGCCGACGGCGGCACGAGAGCGGCTTCCGAGTGCCCTTCAGGAAGGGATCGCCTGAGCGGCGCCTTTCACTGCTGCTGCGACTGCTCCTGCGGGGTCTCCCAAAAGGCGCCAGCGATCTCCGCGTAGACGCGATTGAGCTGCTGCTGCACCCAATCCAGGAACTCGTGCAGGCCGCTGCCAATGATCTGCTCGATCGATTGATCGATGAGGGCGGAGCGGAGCGCGTCGAAATGCTCGAGCGCCCGCGTCCCGCCGCGCAGGCCGTAGCGCACGCGAAGCTGGGTCAGATACCACTCGACCTGTTGCACGCAGAGGACGAGCGAGCGCGGGAAGGAGTTGTTGAGGAGGAGGAAGCCCACCACCGCCGTCGGCGTCATGCCGCGGGGGCAAACGCGGCGGAAGGCATGATAGCCCGCGCCCGCGCGCAGCAGCGCGTTCCACTGGCTCACGTCGAGCGCCGACCCCACGGCCTGCACCGAGGGGAGGAGTGTGTGATACTTGATGTCGACGAGCCGCGTGATCTGGTCAGCCCGCTCCAGGTACTTCCCCATCGCATAGAAGGACCAGCCCTGGTCGCGGAAGAAGGTCCCCTCCGTAATTCCCGAATGGAGCTGACAGGACTCCTTGAGTGCGGCGCAGAGGCTCGAGATGCGCCAGGGCGCGATGTCGCTCTCGCCGAGCTGCCGTACCCAGTTGTAGAAGACATTGATCTGCGACCACATCTCCGTCGAGATCAGCGGCCGCACCGTGCGGGCGTTTTCGTGCGCGCAGCCGATTGCGGCGGCGATCGAGGTGGGGTTGTCGCGGTCGAGCACATAGAAGCGCGAGATCGCTTCTGCTGTTGCCTGCGGGTATTTCGCGAAAAACCGCTTCTCGTCGGCATTGATCTGGACGATCGAGAGCCAGTTCCGGGCGTCGCGGTCGTCGCGCGCAAAGGTCTCCGTCACGTCCAGGATGCGCGCGAGATTCTCGATCCGCTCCATGTAGCGCGCAAGCCAGACGATGCACGCGGCATAGCGCGAGAGCAGTCGGTCCGGGCGCGAAGAGAGGCTTTCGCTGCGCTCGCTGGCGCTCATTCCAGCACCCAGGTGTCCTTGGAGCCGCCGCCCTGCGAGGAGTTTACGACAAGCGATCCCTGGCGGAGCGCTACGCGCGTGAGGCCGCCGGGCAGGACCCAGGTCCGCTCTCCCGTGATGGCGAAGGGCCGGAGATCGACGTGCCGGCACGCCACCCCCTCGGGCGAGAGCGTCGGTGCCACCGAGAGCTTCACCACGGGCTGACTGATGTAGTTCGCGGGATTGGCCTTGAGCTTCGCGCGGAAATCCTCGATCTGCTGGCGCGAGGCGTGTGGCCCCACGATCATGCCGTAGCCGCCGGATTCGCCGACGGGCTTCACCACGAGTTCCTCGAGATGGTCGAGCGTGTATTGAAGCCCGTCTACCTCGCCACAAATCCGCGTTTCGACATTCGGCAGGATCGGCTCCTCGCCGAGGTAGTATTGGATGATCCGTGGCATGTAAGCGTAGATCGCCTTGTCGTCGGCGACGCCGGTGCCGACGGCGTTCGCGATCGCGACGCCGCCAGACCGCCAGACCTCCATGAGCCCGCGCAGGCCGAGCTGGCTCTCCGGACGGAAGACCGAGGGGTCGAGATAGTCGTCGTTGATGCGGCGGTAGATCGTGTGCACCGGCGCGAGCCCGGCGGTCGTACGCATCCAGACGTGGCCGTCCTCGACGACGAGATCGCGGCCCTCCACCACCGGCACGCCCATCTCTCGCGCGAGGAAGATGTGCTCGAAATAAGCGGAGTTGTAGATGCCAGGCGAGAGCAGCACGATCTGCGGGTCGGTTACGCTCTGCGGCGAGAGTTCCGCGAGCGCCTGATGCAGCGCCATACCGTAATTCTCGACTGATCGCACCCTGAGGCCGCTCATGACGTCCGAGAAGAGCCGTAGCATCATGTGGCGGTTCTCGATCACATAGGATACACCGGAGGGGGTGCGCGCATTGTCCTCCAGCACGAGGAACTGCCCGGCCTCATCGCGCACGATGTCGATCCCGCAGATGTGCGCGTAGGTCCCGTGCGGCACCTTGAACTCGATCATCTCCGGGCGGAAATTCACGTTTCCGAGCACGAGCTCACGCGGCACGACCCCATCGCTCAGGATCCGCTGCCGGTTATAGACGTCCGCGAGGAAGAGATTGATCGCCGTGACGCGCTGGATGACGCCGCGCTCGATCTGGGTCCATTCAGCGGCGGAGAGGATACGCGGGATGAGATCGAAGGGCAGGATGCGGTCGATCGCATTCTTGTCGGAATAGACCGTGAAGGTAATGCCGCGATTGTAGAGCTCGCGCTCGGCGTCGTTGGCGCGCCGTCGGAGATCCTCGAGATCCATGCGCGCGAGCCGCTCGACGACGAGGTCTATCCCGGCTTCCGAGCGGCCCGCCGGCCGCATCATTTCGCAGAAGAACCCGCCCGCATCGTAGCGCTGGAAAAGACCGCCCTGCATCTGCGCAGAGCTCGGCGTCATGTGATCGGTACCACGTCTACCGCAACGTCGAGCGTGTGCTCGCCGCCGCCGAGGATCACGCCCCTGATCGGGCTGATGTCGCCGTAGTCGCGTCCCCAGGCCAGCACGATATGCTCCTCGCTGACGACGAGATCGTTGGTGGGGTCGAGATCGACCCATCCCGCGCCGGGACAGTATATCGAGACCCAGGCGTGCGACGCATCGGCCCCAGCAAGAATCGGGCCATCCTGCTGGTGATAGGTCCGGATGTAGCCGCTGATGTAGCGCGCGGCGAGGCCCATTGCGCGATGGGCTGCGAGCGTCAGGTGCGCGAAGTCCTGGCACACCCCGCGCCGCCGCTTCATCACCTCCGAGAGAGGTGTGGAGACGAGGGTCGCATTTCCGTCGAAGATGAAATCGCGGTGGATGCGCTGGTTGAGGTCGAGCGCCGCCGCGAGCAGCGGGCGATCCGGCGGGAAGGAAGGAGCCGCATAAGCGGCGATCTCTGCATCGACCGGCGTCAGCGGTGACTCGTAGACGAACTCGCTCGCCTCCAAGAGATCGGTATCAGGCGCCGTGCGAAGCGCGTCTCGCACGGAATTCCAGGCGGGCGTCGTCTCCGCAGGTGGCGGCTGGGGAAACTTCACCTCGACTGTCGCGTGCATTTCGACCTGGAGGCGATCATGCGGCTCCGTCAGCGCGAGGAAGGTCACGCCGTTGCCGAAATAATCGGCAGCGGCACCCATGAAGGCGGGGCTGGGATTCGTCTCGATCGCGCTCGCGAGCACGCTCTGGAATCCGAGTGCGCGGGGAGTGAGCTTCAGCATGTGGTGGGAAAGATCCACCGGCTGCGCATAGATATAGGTCGAGCGGTGGCGGACGTCGTATCTCATGGCCGCGACCATTCATAGCCGATCGAGTGCGAGACGAGCGTATGTGAGAAGTAGGCGCGCGTGATCGTGTCCGAGAGCTCAAGCAGTCCCGCGCGCGTCTGTGCGAGCGTTCCGACGACGCGCTCGCGCGCCTCGGGATCGCCCGGCGGCTCGAGCGCGTTCAAGGGCAGGCCCCGGATCGACTTCAGAAGCCCCTCGACGATCGCGTGCTCCGGCCGCTCTCCCATGCGTTCGAGCGAGGCCGCGAGCGCGTTCAGGTGCTGCGTGATGACGCGGAGCTGGAAGGCGATCCCGCGGGGATTGCTTTCGTCCGCGAGGATGAGGTCGAGAACCGGCCCGACCTGCAGCGCGCCCAGATAGCGCTTGCGGTAGGTGATCGAGCTGTCGCAGAGCTCAAGCCCGAGACCGAGCGCGCTCTCGCTGTCGCGGCCCCAGCCCGCCAGCTCCTTCATCACGGAGGCGCCGTAGACAGCGCGCTCGAGACGGCGCCCCACGTCGAGGAAGCGCCAGGCGCTGCCGCGCGTCATGTTCTCCGAGGCCATGCCGCCGAAGGCCGCGACCGCGCCGATAAGGTTGTCGAAGGCGGCGAGCAGGCGGTCGGCGTCCTGATGCTGCGCCGAGAGCCGCTCGCGTGCGTCGCGCAGCAGGTTCCAGACGACCTTCCACATGTCGTTGGAAAGGCGATCGCGGAGCATCTGCGAAATCCGCTGCACCGAACGGAAGACTTGATTGAGGGTCGATTCTCCGGCGCAGGCGGAGGCGATGGTGAGGAGCAGGCTCGCGCTGTCCGTGAGATGCTCGCTCGCGCTGGGTCCGAGGATACGCCCTTCGACGAGGATGCGCAGGAGATGCCCGACCTCGTCCTTCTGTCCGTGCCCGTAGTGGTCGACGGCGAGGCGCAGGGTCGTCGCGCGCAGGAGCCGCGCCGCATTGTCGAGCCGCTCCGTATAACGACCGAGCCAGAAAAGATCGTCGGCGCTGCGGCTCCGGAGCTCGTCGGCCTGGCGCCGGATCGCGACGCTGACCGAGGGCGCGGCCTGCGCCGCTCCCGTGGGCTCGCGCTCGCTCGCGAGCACCCAGGTGTCCTTGCTCATGCCGACGAAGCTGAGCCGCGTGATCGGCCCTTTGACCTCTTGCGGAATCTGGGTGAAGCCGCCGGGCATTGCCACGAAATCGCTCCCGGCGCGAACCAGGAAGACGCGGAGCGCGAGCGGGCGTGGCACGAGACCCTGCGGCGTCCAGACCGGGATCGTGGAGGGCTCGACGCGTTCCTCCGTGATGAAGGCGTGAGGGCGCGCGCGAATCTCCGCAGCGACGGCTCGCGGCCCCTGACGGAAGTAGCGATCGACGAAAGCCTGCTCCTCGCGCGGCGAAGAGAAGGCGGGCTTGACGATCGCTCCTTCAGGATTTGCCTCCCAGCGTGCGAGCGCCTTTGCATCGCCGAGCCATTCGGTCGCGACGGTCGGAAGTGTGAGCCGTTCGCCGAGAAGATCGTCGCCGAGACCGGGAAGGAACGGCCGCAGCGCGGGCGTCTCCACGAGGTTGGAGCCCAGGGGATTGACGACCACGACGCTTCCCGCGCGGATCGCCTGCAGCAGGCCTGCGACGCCGAGAACCGAATCGCCGCGCAATTCCAGGGGGTCGCAGAAATCGTCCTCGAGGAAGCGCAGCACGACGTCGACGGGCTGCAGCGAGCCCAGCGTCTTGATGAAGAGCCGCCGGTCCCGCACCGTCAAATCCGCGCCCTCGACGAGCGCCGCGCCGAGCTGGCGCGCGAGATAGACGTGCTCGAAGAAGGCGGGATTGAAGGGGCCCGGCGTCAAAACCGCTACGCTCGGCGGCCGATCCTGCAACGGCGCGAGGCGCGAGAGTGCCGCCTGCCAGATCTCGAAGAAAGGCTCAATCCTCAGCACCGGGCAGGCGCGGAAAATCTCCGGCGCGGTCCGTGCGAGGATGTTGCGGTTCTGGAGCGCGAAGCCAACGCCCGCAGGAGCCTGGAGCCGATCGGCGAGGACGCGCCAGGAGCCGTCGGGCAAGCGGATCAGGTCCGCGGCGTAGGCGTGAACCGTCGCGGGGCCCGCAGGAAAAGCGTCCTTGCAGGGACGGAGATAGCGCGGGTTCGCGAAGACGAGAGCGGGCGGCACCAGTCCTTCGCGAAGAAGACGTTGCGGCCCGTAAAGGTCGGCCAGCATCGCCTCGAAGAGAAGCGCGCGCTGTCGCAACCCGCTCTCGAGCGTCGTCCACTCCTGGGCCGAGACCAGCATCGGCAGAAGATCGAAGCGCTGCTCCCCATCCGCGCGGAGCTGATCGGGATCGATTCGGTAGGCGATCGCGACGTCCTGGTACTGGCTGCGCGCTCGCTCTGCCCGCTCCGCGACCGCGCCTTCGGGGAGCGCCTGGAAGGCACCGATCAACGACTGCCAGCCCGAGCGCACGCTCCCGGTGCCGTTCACCATCTCGTCGTAGACGGGCTCTTGCGCGCTCAATGCGTCCATCGGTCGCTCGACCTCAAGGGCTCGGTCCTGGCTCACTCGGGATCAGTCTCCTGTCGGCCCAACCCTCTGAGATTCAAGGACTCCTGCGCGTTGCCGCCGGCGCCTGGCGCAGATCGAGCGTCAGCGGAGATTCCTTTCCCGGCGGCGACCTCGCCGGCACGAGTGGGCCGGGCGTGTGACCGATCGAGAAAAACCGCGCCCGCCGCCGCGCCTCCGCCTCGTTGGCATTCACTGGGAAGGTATCGTAATTGCGCCCGCCCGGATGCGCCACGTGATATGTGCAGCCGCCAAGAGAGCGCTCGCTCCAGGTATCGACGATGTCGAAGACGAGCGGCGTGTGTACTCCGATCGTGGGGTGGAGACTCGAAGGCGTGGACCAGGCGCGATAGCGCACGCCCGCCACGAACTCTCCGACGGTTCCCGTGGGATGGAGCGGCACCTCGACGCCGTTGCACGCGATCACGTGCCGCCCATCCGTGAGATCGCGGATTTTCACTTGCAGGCGCTCGAGCGAGGAGTCGACGTAGCGCACCGTGCCGCCACCACCGGGCTCCTCGCCGAGCACGGGCCAGGGCTCGAGCGCGTGTCGAAGCTCGAGCGAGATGCCACGATGGGTCACGGTTCCGATCTCGGGAAAGCGGAACTCCGCATGGGGCTCGAACCACGAGCGCTCGAAGGGATAGCCCGCGAGCCTGAAATCGTCGATCACGTCCGCGAAATCCTCCTGCACGAAATGCGGCAACAGGAAGCGATCGTGGAGCCGCGTGCCCCAGCGGACGAGCTTCTGACGATAGGGCTCGCGCACGAAGCGCGCGATCGAGGCGCGCAGCATCAGCTGCTGGGCGAGGCTCATCCGTGCATGCGGCGGCATCTCGAAGGCGCGGAGCTCGACGAGGCCGAGACGGCCCGTGGGCCCGTCGGGGGAATAGAGCTTGTCGATGCAGAATTCCGTCCGATGGGTGTTGCCGGTCACGTCCACTAGAAGATTGCGCAGCACGCGGTCGACGATCCACGGCGCGGCCTCGCCGGAATCCGGAAGCTGGGCGAAGGCGAGCTCCAATTCCGCCACCGCATCGTTGCGCGCCTCGTCGATCCGCGGCGCTTGGCTCGTCGGGCCGATGTAGAGGCCCGAGAACAAGTAGGAGAGCGAGGGATGGTTGAGCCAATAGGCGATGAGGCTACGCAGCAAGTCCGGGCGCCGCAGCATCGGCGAGGCCTCCGCGCTCGGCCCACCGATCACGACGTGATTGCCGCCGCCGGTTCCGACATGCCTGCCGTCGATCATGAATTTCTCGGTTCCGAGCCGCGTCTGCCGCGCTTCCTCGTAGAGCGCGACGGTATTGTCCACGAGCTCGCCCCAGCTCGCGGCGGGCTGTATGTTGACCTCGATGACGCCGGGATCGGGCGTCACGCTGAATTGGCGCAAGCGTCGGTCGCGCGGTGGCGCATAGCCCTCGATGCGGAGCTTGGTTCCGAGCTCGGCGGCACTGTCCTCCACCGCCGCCACGAGATCGAGATAGTCCTCGAGCCTGCCCATCGGCGGCATAAAGACGTGAAGGATGCCTTCGCGCGGCTCCAGGCAGAGCGCCGTGCGCACGACATCGCCGATCGATTGCGCCTCCTTCCGCCCCTCATTGCGGGGACTGGAGATCGGACCCTGCGGCATGAATTTGCCGCGGCGGCGCCCATTGTCCGCAGCGCTCGTGCGGTAGGGTTGTGCGACCGGCCTGCCGAAAGCGTCCCGCGGCGGAAGCGGCACCTGCGGCGCGAAGGGATCGGTCTCGTAGTACGGCGGCTCGGCGCCCTCGACCGAAAAGGGAAGCGAGTCCAGCGGCAGGCGGAAGCCCATCGGGGAATCGCCGGGAAGCAGGTACATGCGCTCGGAGCGGAAGAACCACGGGCCGCTCCGCCAGTAGTCGCCGGCCTCGCTGGAGATGCGTTGCAGCGGCAAGGCGAGACCAACCGGCGCATCGAGGCCGCGGTCGAAGATGCCCGCGAGGCGCGCGCGCTCCTCCGGGTCCTTCAGATTCGTTTCATGGGGATCGACGTTGACGGGAAGCCGCCGCTCGCGCTGCAGGTAGTACCAGGCATCCTCGTAGCCCGCGACGAGGTACGAGCTGTCGAGCTGCAGCCGTCGGGCGAGCACCTCCCCGAAGTGCTGTGCGCCCTCGAAATCTGTGCCGGTCTGATCGCCGTCCGTCGCGAAGAGCGCGGGGTCGCGCCAGATCGCTTCCCCATCCGGCCGCCAATGACAGGAGAGCGCCCAGCGCGGCAGCGACTCCCCGGGGTACCACTTGCCCTGCCCGTAATGCAGGAGTGCGCCCGGCGCCCATATCTTCTGGAGACGGCGCAATAGCTGGCCCGCGAGCTTGCGCTTCGTCGGACCCAGCGCCTCGACGTTCCACTCCGGCCCCTCCATATCGTCGATCGAGACGAAGGTGGGCTCGCCGCCCATGGTTAGATGTAGGCCCGAGGCCGCGATCTCGCGGTCGATCGCCTTGCCAAGCCCGTCGATGCGGCGCCATTGCGCTTCGGTGTAGGGTTTGGTGACGCGCGCGGTCTCACGAATTCGCTCGACCCGCATCTCGAAGTCGAATTGCACTTCGGACTCGTCGACGGCTCCCGAGACGGGTGCGGCGCTCGCGGGCGAGGGGGTGGCGGCGAGCGGAATGTGTCCCTCGCCCGTGAGCAAGCCCGAGGTCGGATCGAATCCGATCCAGCCTGCGCCCGGCAGATAGACCTCGGCCCAAGCATGCAAATCCGTGAAGTCGGAGCTCGGTCCCACAGGCCCCGTCAGCGGCTTCACGTCCGGCGTGAGCTGGATCAGGTATCCCGATACAAAGCGCGCCGCGAGGCCCAAATGGCGGAACATCTGCACCAGCACCCACGCGGTGTCGCGGCAGGAGCCTTTGCCGCTCCGCAGGGTCTCCTCGCAGTCCTGAACCCCCGCCTCCATCCGGATCACGTAGGCGACGTCGTGCTGCAGCGCCTGATTGATCTCGACCAGCAGATCGATCGTCCGGCGCGGACGGCTCCTGTCGATCCCGGCGAGACGCTCCATGAGGCGCGGCCCCGATTCCCGGATCGCCCGGAAGGCCGCAAGCTCGTCCGTAAGGCTTACGTCATAGGCGAAGGGAAAGGTCTCGGCCAAGGGCTCGAGGAAGAAGTCGAAGGGGTTGATGACCTCGATATCGGCCACGAGATCCACGACGATCTGGAACTGCCGGGTGGGCTCGGGAAAGACGAGCCGCGCGAGGTAGTTGCCCTGGGGGTCCTGCTGCCAATTGAGGAAGTGGTCGCGGGGCTCGATCTCCAGCGAATAGCTGAGGATCTTCGTGCGGCAATGCGGCGCCGGGCGGAGGCGCACCACCTGCGGCCCCAGCGAGACCGGCCGGTCGTAGCGATATGTCGTCCGATGGAACAAGGCGGCGTGAATGCTCATAAACTCGGCCTCGATGCGATGAATAGGCTGAATTGCCCCTCGTGCCCAATAGTTCCCGCAAATAGCGTGCCAATCGACCTCTGCGTCGAGGGCGGAAGGTCGCTTACTGACGGTCGATGGCGCGGGCCGGACCCACGAGCGTGGCGCCGCCATCGACGATCAGGGTCTGCCCCGTGATGAAGCGAGCGTGGCCCGAGAGCAGGAAGCGGACGGCGAGGCCTACATCCCACCCCGTGCCTTCGAGGCCGAGGACCGAGGCGCGGCGGCGCTGCTCGCGCGCGGCTGGGCTCATACCGTGGGCATAGACCATGGGCGTGTAGACGGGGCCGGGGGCGACGCAATTGACGCGGATGCCGTCCTTGCCATGATCGACCGCCATTGCGCGCGTCAGCGCGATCACTGCGCCTTTGGAGGTCGTGTAGGCCGTGAGGCCACGCGGACGCAGCGCCGAGATCGAGGAGACGTTGACGATCGCACCGCCGCCGGCACTGCGGATCATCGCGGGGATCGCGTGGCGCGATGCGAGATACATGGTATCGACGTTGATCTCCATGACGCGCCGCCACTCCGCCGGGCTCGTCTCGAGCACGCTGCCGCGCGCGTCGATGCCGACGTTGTTGTCGAGGAAGTCGAGGCGGCCCCAGCGCTCGACCGCCGCCGCCACCATCGCTGCCGCCTGATTCTCGTCGGTGACATCCGCCGCGAATGCGGCGGCCGTGCCGCCTTCGGCCGCGATCATCGCGACCGTACGCTCCGCGAGCTCGAGGTCGCGATCCACCACGAGGACGTGCGTTCCCGCCCGCGCAAGCAGGATCGATGCCGCGCGGCCGTTGCCGATGCCGTCGCCCACGGCGCCGCCGCCGGTCACGATCGCGACTTTGCCGGCGAGACCGGTATCGTCTTCGGGCTGCGCTTTCTCCGTCATGTGGTCACCTCACGGTAATCCTGCGCCGGGAACATCGACGCGAATGCTTTCGATCCGCCCGTCGCGCTTTAGCGCCATGGCGGGGCCGCTGCCGGAGCTGGTGCAGAGGAAGAGCGTGCGCCGGTCCTCGCCGCCGAGCATGCAGGCGTAGCAGCCCCGCGCCCCCGTCGAGACCGTGCGCTCGATATGTCCGCCCTCGAAGACGCGGATTGCGCGATTGCCGCGGGCATCGGCAACCCAGATCGCGCCCTCGACATCGAGGCAGATGCCGTCCGGGAAGCAATCCTCGATGTGCGCGAAAACTCTCCGGTTCGCGAGAGTGCCGTCCGCGCCGATATCGAATGCCGTGAGCCGGTGCGCCAAGGTCTCGCCGACGACAAGGTGCTTTCCGTTCGCAGCGATGACGGTTCCGTTCGGAAAGAAGAGATCGTCTGCGGCGCGGCTGACGCGCCCGCCGGGGTCGATCCGGATGATGCAGGTGAGACGCTCGGGCTCGCCGCCGTGGCGGTCGAAGCCAAAATTGCCGACGTAAGCGCGGCCCTGGGCGTCGACGACCATGTCATTGCAGGGACCGGTCGCGAGCGCCGAAAGATCGGCATAGAGATGAGTTTTTCCACCCTCGAGAACGAGCACGCGGCGATCGAGCATGGAGACGATGAGGAGACGGCCGTCCGGCAGCCATCCAAGGCCGGAAGGACGCTGCGGCACTTCCGCGATCGTCTCCGCCTTCCCATCGAGACCGAGGCGTAGCACGCGAAACGTGTAGAAATCCGAGAACCAGAGCTTGTCATCGAGCCAGCGCGGGGCTTCGGGAAAGGTGAGCCCGTGGAGCAGCACCTCGGTCTTGTCGCCGCCGGCCATGTCGCCTCCCTCCCGTTGCCGCAAGGCTACCCGTGGGCCACCGTCGCTCGCAAGCGGCACTGTGCCGGTGTGCGGGGTCGCGGCTATAGTGAGCGCTCGTCGCGTAGATCGGGAGCAAAACATGGGCCGCACACTCGAGGGTAAAGTCGCAGTGGTCACCGGCGCGAGCCGGGGCATCGGGGCGGAGGTTGCGGCGGAGCTCGCGCGCGAGGGTGCGCGCGTGATGCTCGCAGCGCGGAGCGCGGAGGCGCTTCGAGAGCGCGCTGCCGCGATCGGAGCGCAGGCGGAGGTTCACGTTGCCGACCTCCGCGATCCCAAGGCTCCGGCGGCGCTGGCTGCCGACACGGTTGCGCGCTTCGGTCGGATCGACATCGTCGTTGCGAATGCGGGCGCTACCAAGCGCGGCGATTTCCTCGCGCTCACCGACGAGGATTGGCAGGACGGATTCGCCCTCAAATTCTTCGCGAACATGCGGCTCATTCGCGCGGCCTGGCCGCAGCTCAAGGAGTCGCGAGGCGCCGTCGTCATCATCTCTGGCATCGGCGGCAAGTCGCCGGGCGCGGAGTTCGCCATCGGCGGCTCCGTCAACGCCGCGCTCATCACGCTCACCAAGGCGCTCGCGGACCGTGGAACTCCCGACGGCATACGCGTCAACACCATCAATCCCGGCGACATCAGAACCGACCGGCTCGCGCGGCGCATTAAAGCCGCGACCGAGCGCTTCGGCGTCGACGCGCCGGAGGCCGAGCGCCGCATGATCGCGGAAGATCGCCTGCTCCGCTTCGGCGAGCCCATGGATATCGCGGGGCTCGTGAGCTTCATCGTAGGGCCGCGCGGCGGCTTTCTGCAGGGCTCGATCATCGACATGGACGGCGGCAAGCTGAAATCGGTGTGAGCCGCACCATGCGGGGACATCGCGTGGTGATGAAGGCGCCGGGCGGACCTGAGGTACTCCGCTACGAGACCTATGAGGTACCGCCGCCGGGCCCGCACGAGGCGCTGCTGCGGCAGAGCGCCGCGGGACTCAATTACATCGACATCCAGCACCGCACCGGCCGTTATCCGCTGCCGAGCTATCCCTCGCCGATCGGTCTCGAGGGTGCGGGGGTGGTGGAAGCCGTCGGCAGCGAGGTGCGCGAGCTCCGCGTCGGCGATCGCGTCGCCTATTCCTCGGCGCCCATCGGGGCCTACGCCGATCTCCGAGTTATGCCGGCCGATCGATTGGTTCCGCTGCCCGCGACGATCTCGGAGCAAGTTGCCGCCGCATTCGTCACCAAGGGTCTTACGGCGCACTACCTGCTTTTCACGACCTATGCGGTGAAGCCCGGCGACGTCATCCTCATTCACGCCGCCGCGGGCGGGGTCGGTGTGCTGCTGGGACAATGGGCGCGGTACCTCGGGGCGACCGTCCTCGGCACCGTCTCGACCGACGAGAAAGCAGCAGTGGCGCGAGCTCACGGCTACCATCACGTCATCGTCTATGGCCGCGAGGATTTCGTCGCGGAGGTTCGACGCCTCACCGGCGGCAAGGGCGTTCCCGTCGTTTACGACGGCGTCGGCAATGACAGTTTCGAGGGCTCGCTCCGTTGTCTTGCCCCGCGCGGTCTCCTCGTCACCTTCGGCACGCCTTCCGGCGCGATCCCGCCTTTCGATCTCTTTCGGCTGAACACGATGGGCTCGCTCTACGTAACCAGCCCCGCCTTCGTTACGCATACGACGGATCGAGCGGAGTTGCTTTCGCGGGCGGAAGCGCTTTTCGGCGCGATACAGTCCGGCGTGCTGAAGCTTCCGCCAAGTCGGAGCTACTCGCTAAGCGACGCCGCTCGTGCGCACACGGACCTGCAAGCACGCCGCACGACCGGTAGCAATATCCTCGTGCCGTAGATCTCCATCACCTCTCCCTCAAGGAGGGAGGGCAAAGACCCTCGATCTCGATTCACTCCCTCGGCTCCACATCGAGGCGGAGGACGATCCCTTCGAGCTCGGGCGTGGCGGGGGGGTAGCGCTTCAGCACAAGGGGATCGTGGCCGGGGACGATGTGTGCGGGCGAGCTCGCGAGACGCTTCAGGGTCGCGTAGCCGTCGAACATGTCAGGAAGGTTGTAGATCACCGGGAAAGGCCGGCCCTGCTCCATGTTGGCGTAAAGATGCATGGCGTCGGCGGCGAGGACCACCCAGCCGCGTCGCGTGAAGGCGCGGACGCATTGCAGACCCATGGTGTGCCCGCCGATTAGATGCACGCTGAGGCCGGGCGCTAGCTCTTCGGCCCCGTCGTGGAATTCGAGCCGCTCCGCGAAGAGCCGGCGCACCATCGCCGCCACGTCCTCGGGCTCGAAGGAATGGCGGATGCGGCCGTGGCGCATGTGGCGCCCCGTGCAATAGGCCATCTCCTTGTCCTGGATGTGGTAGCGCGCGTTCGGAAAGAGATCGTGATTGCCGGCGTGGTCGTAATGCATGTGCGAGACGATTACGTCCTCGATCGATTTGGGATCGATGCCGATGAGCTTGAGCCCGTCGCCCGGCGAGCGCAGGTGCTGGCGCCCGCGCTTCTTGCCGGTCTCGGGAGCGAAGCCGGTGTCGAGTATCCAGGTCTTCTTCGGCCCGGCGATTGCCCAGACGAAATAGTCGAGCGGCATCGGCCCGTTATGCGGATCGCCGCCGAGGAAGTTCTCGCTCGCGAGCCGGTCGTGATGCGCGTAGCGGACGGCGTAGACCTCGTAGGGTGTCGGATCGGACATCGAGGGCACCTCGCTCCCGGATATTCAGTTGCCGCGCTTCACTTCGACGCCGGCCCACTCCTCGATGCAGCGGATGATGTTGGTGAAGTCGCTGGAGGGACCGTTCTCGGCGTTGGCGAATTGCCAGAGCTGACGCACGGCGGCGCCAACCCACATCGGCACCTCCAGCGCCTCCGCCTCCTCGAGGCAAAGACGCACGTCCTTGTACATGAGGCCCGTCGCAAAGCCGTAGTCGAAGGTCCGCGTCAGGATCGCTTTCGGGAATTTGTCCTGCGTCGCGGTGTTGCGGCCGCTGCCGGCGTTGATGACGTCGATCATGGTCTGCGGATCGAGTCCCGCCTTGACGCCCATCACGATCGCCTCGCAGGAGATCGCCATGGCCGTCGCCGAGAGCAGGTTGTTGGCGAGCTTCATCGTCTGCCCCATGCCGGGCTTGGCGCCGATGTAGAAAGGTCTGCCGAAAACGCGGAGGATCGGCTCCAGCCGGAGGAAGAGCGCGTGCGGGCATGCCGCCATCACCGCAAGCGTGCCTTTGCTGGCGCCGCCGACCCCGCCGCTCACGGGAGAATCGACCGCGGCAATGCCCTTCTTCTCTAGTCCGTCCGCGATCTCCGCGGCGACGCGCGGGCCCGTGGTCGAGAGGTCGATGAAGGTCTTGATCCGTCCGCCCGAGGCAATGCCGTTCTCGCTCAGCGCCACCGCGCGCACGATGTCCGGCGTGGGCAGGCTCACCAGCACGGTCTCGACCGCGGCGGCGACCTCCCGCGTCGATTTCGCGACGACGGCACCCCGTGCCGCCAGCGGCGCGATCGCGGTGGTGCTGGTGTCGTAGATCGTCAGGCGATGGCCCGTGTCGATCAGGCGGAGAGCCATGGGGCCACCCATCCTGCCGACGCCGATGAAACCGAGATGTTCCGGCATGTCTGCGCTTTCCTTGCTGTCACCCGCGATTGAGCGCGCGGATTTCATCGAGTGTGATCCGCGTGAACGAGGCGGGGGTCATGACCCGGCTCTCCATGCGGTCGAGGCACGGCCGGACCGCCTCGAGGAAGGCGGGCCAGCCCGGATGCGCCGCGCATGCTTTGCGACGGCGCGCCCGGTCCTCGAGGCTTTCGTAGGCCCAGAGATGGACGACTTCGTTGAGCGGACCCACATCGGTCACGAAATAGCCGAGTAACCCGCCCAACGTCTCTTTCATCACCGGCAAGCCCAAGGTCTCGACCGCCTTGAGGTAGTCCGGCGTTTTCCCGGGCTTAAGCCGATAGGTCCGTTGCTCCAGGATCACGCGTGTCGCCCTCCCATTGCTTACTTTGTCGCGACCCAGATCGGTGGCGCGGTCGCGGACTCCGGTGGGTAGACGGTGACGGGCACGCCCTTCTGCCATTGGATGATCACAAGCGGCGCATCCACCCGACGGCCTTTCTCATCGAATTTGATGTGGCCGCCAGCAAAGAACTTGGCAGCACCCTCCGTCGTATCCATCGCGCGAATGGCCTCCGCGACTTTCCTTCGATCGATGGACCCGGCTTTCTCGATCGCCTCCTTGATGATCCAGATGTGCCCGTAGTCGCACATGCTGTCCTGGGTCATCCAGGGCTCGCCGGTCCTCTTCTTGAAGCGCTCGATGAGCTCCTCTTGTCCCTTGAGCGCCCAATTGGCGATCGTCACCAGCGTGCCCTCCATGACTTCGGCGCCGGCGGTCTTAAGGAGCTCCGGCGAGCCCATATGGGCTCCATTGCTGACGATCGGGAGCTTGTTGGCGCCGATCCCCATTTCGCTGAGCTTCTGCATGAGGAGCGTGTCGTCGGGCACGTTGGTGGAAACGACCCAAAGGAAGTCGGGGCGAGCGGTCCGCGCTTTCGCGATGAGCGGCGTCGCGTCAGAGAGTGGCGGCGTATAGGTCTCGTCTACCACCAGCTTCAGTCCATATTTCTCCAGGCCACCCGCGCGCATGGGCTTGGTGAAGCTCACGGGCGCGGCAGTATTGTCGCTGATGATGCCTGTGCTCGTGGGGTTCCGCCCGATCGCCTTCTTCGCCATGTCCATGATCGTCGGCAGCGCGAGCTCCGCCTGCCGGTCGCCGGTGGCGGAGGTCTGGAATACGTAATGGAAACCGCGATTGGTGATCTGGTCGGAGTAGGAGAGGGTGAACCACGGCAGCTCCGCCCGCTCCGTCACTTCCGTCACCGCAAGCGTGAAGGAGCTGAGCCAGGAGCCCTCGCCCGCGACGAGATCGGGCTCCTGCGCGAGGAGACGCTGCGCCGCGTTCTTCGCCTTCTCTGCGCTATCCCCGGTATCCGCGATGATGAGCTTGAGCTTGGCGCCGCCGAGCGCCTTGATGCCGCCGGCAGCGTTGATGTCGTCGACCGCCATCTCCGCGCCCATCTTGACGAGGGCGCCCTGGCGAGCCCAAGGGCCCGAGAGCGGCGCGATGAGCGCGATCTTTATCTCCTGCTGCGCTCGGGCAAGGCCCGGCAGGAGCGCCGCCGCACCCACAGCGAGCGCGAGCAGGCCGAGGCGCGAGAGCCGCAGATGTCGTCCTAGCATTGTCAATCCTCCCTAGGGTTGGCGTTCGCTACATACCGAGATAGACGGTTCTGATTTTGTCGTCCGCGAGGAGCGCCTCGTGCGAGCCCGCGACCACCACGCGGCCCGCCTCCAGAACATAGCCGAAATCGCAGGATTCCACCGCCTCCGCGACGCGCTGCTCGACCAGCAGGATCGTGAGGCGGTCCTCCCGGTGGAGCTCGCCGATGCGCTCGAAGATGAGGTCCGCAACCGTGGGCGCGAGGCCCATCGAGGGCTCGTCTAGCATGAGGAGCCGCGGCGAGGAGGCCATACCTCGGCCGATCGCGAGCATCTGCTGCTCGCCGCCCGAGAGCGTGCCCGCGAGCTGGTCGCGCCGCTCCGCGAGGACGGGAAAGAGCGCGAAGATGCGCTCGAGATTGTGCCGCCAATTCCGCTGGCCCGCCTCCGGATAGGCGCCGATCTCGAGGTTCTCCAACACGCTCATGGAATTGAAGACCTGCCTCCCCTCGGGCACGTGAGCGATTCCGAGATGGGCGCGCATCGAAGCAGGCAGCGACAGCAAATCGCGTCCCTCGTAGCGGATCGCGCCGCGCTCGGCGCGCACCGCGCCCGAGATGGTCTTGAAGAGCGTCGTCTTGCCCGCGCCGTTGGGACCGACGATCGTGACGAACTGACCCTCGTGCACGTCGAGCGACACCTCCGCGAGCGCACGGAGCCCGCCATAGCTAACGGAGACACCCTCAACCGAGAGCACGGAGCCTCGCCCATTTGGCGCCGAGATAGGCCTCGACGACACTGGGATCGCGCGTGACGTCACCGGGCCGCCCGGTCGCGAGGATGCGGCCATGATCGAGCACCACGAGACGCTCGGCAAGGCGCACCATCGCGCCCATGGTGTGCTCGATGATGACGACGGTGACGCCGCTTGCGGAGACCGCGCGGATCGCGGCGAGCATCTCCTCGACCTCCGGGGCGCCGAGCCCTGCCAAGGGTTCATCCATCAGCAGCAGCCGAGGCCGGCCCGCGAGCGCGCGGGCAAGTTCCATGAGGCGAAGCTCCTTGTTGGTGAGTCCGCTCGCAACCGCCTCCGCGCGCTCGAGCAGGCCGACCCTCCCCAGGGCCTCGCGCGCCGCGGCATAGGCGTCCTCGTCGCTGGGGTTCGCGGCATAGGCGCCGATCACGACGTTCTGCAGGATCGACATCCGGGCGAAGGCGCGGACGACCTGAAAAGTACGGCCGATACCGAGGCGACAGATGCGGTTGGGCTTGAGGCCTACGAGGCTCGTGCCCGCAAAGGCGATCTCGCCGGAGTCGACGCTGAGGAAGCCGTTCAAGAGATTGAAGAGCGTGGTTTTGCCGGCACCGTTGGGGCCGATGATGCCGAGGATCTCGCCGGCCGCGACCTCGAAGCCCACTTCCGAGACGGCGCGCAAACCGCCAAAGGATTTGTCGAGCCCGCTCACGCGAAGAAGGGTCTCGCGCGTGGCCTGCGCCGGGCGTAGGAAGGGAATGACCGCGCCGGCCGTGGCTTCCCGCCTGTGCGCGACGCGCGGCTTGAAGAACCGGTCGCGCACGCGCCAGAAAATGCCTTCGGGCGCGAGCAAGATCACCGCGATGATCGCAAGGCCGTAGACGACGCCTTGAATGCCCGGAATCTTGTCGCCGAGTTCAGCCTGGAGCGTCTCGCTCAGAGGAATGAGGATCGCGGCGCCGATCACGGGTCCCCAGAGCGTGCCGACGCCACCGAAGAGCACCACCACCAGCGCCTGCGCCGATGTCAGCATACCGAAGACGCTGTCGGGCGTGACGACCAACAGCACCACTGCGTAGAGCCCGCCCGCGGTCGCGGCGATGGCGCCGCTCAGCAAAATCGCGCGCATCTTCCAGGCGAGCGTGTCGATGCCGGCGGCTTCCGCCGCAGGCTCGTTCTGCTTGATTGCGAGGAGCGACATTCCGAAACGCGAGCGCTCGACCGCGAGCGTGATCAGCAGTGCCAAGCACATGAGCGCGACCGCGAGTGCGACATAGACGTGATAGTCCACGAATTGCATGAAGGCCGCGGGTGCCTCGCGCTTCATCGGCAGCGGCACCTCTTGGTAGCCGAGCCACTCGAAGACGTAGAGCAGCGCCATCGGATAAGCGAGCATCGAGAGCGCGAAGTAGTGGCCGCGGAGCCGGAAGGTCGGATAGCCGATGAGCGCGCCCGCCGCCGCGCCCACGAGCATTCCCATGGGAATGCCGAGCCACGGCGTCACGTCGAAGCGCACCAGTGCGATCGTCACGGTGTAGGCGCCGAGGCCGAAGAAGGAGGCGTGGCCGAAGGAGACGAGGCCCGTATAGCCACTGAGCAGGTTCCAGGAGAGGCCCATCACCGCCCAGATCGGCACGAAGACCATGATCTGCAGATAGTAGGTGCTGCCGATGAGTGCGCTGAGCGCGAGCCAACCGAGTGATACCGCAGCAATTGCAACAAGCGGAATGCGGAGCTCTTTGCCCGCCGACATCGGTCAGACGCGCTCCGCCGCGCGGCCGAACAGGCCCTGAGGCCGGATGAGCACCACCAGCAGGAACACCACGAAGATTGCGGCGTTCTGGAGTTGCGTCGGCAGCACCAGCGTCGAGAGCTGCTGCACGAGCCCGATGGTCATGCCGCCCCAAAAGGCACCGAGGATGCTGCCCATGCCACCGAGCACCACGCCCGCATACATGATGATGACGTAGTCGAGTCCGACATAGGGTTGAAATGGGTTGAAGGTGCCAACGAGGCCTCCGGCGATCGCGGTGATCCCCGTGCCGATGCCGAAGGCGATCCGGTGCGCGCGATCGACGTCGATGCCCATATAGGTCGCGGCGCGCGGATTGTCGGCCGCGGCGCGGAGCGTCCTGCCGAGCCGCGAGCGGTTGATCAGCCAGTAGAGCGCGGCACCCACGAAGAGCGATACAAGCGCCGCGATCATCCGCGCCTGGTTGAGGAAAATCGTCACGGTATCGTTGTAGAGCAGCGGGATCTCCCACGCGTGCGACGAGAGCGGCGTGCGCACGGATTGCGGCGTCGAGCCGAAGAGGATGAGGCTGCCGTTCTCCAGGACCAGTGCCACGCCGAGGGTGAGGATGAGCTGGGC
The DNA here is from genome assembly GCA_035581425.1 of Allostellaceae bacterium. GTDB lineage: Bacteria > Pseudomonadota > Alphaproteobacteria > ATCC43930 > CGMCC-115725 > DASZHJ01. Next base: position 33,064 of record DATJVP010000127.1, read on the forward strand.
GTAGTGGCCCTCGCCCTC
>DATJVP010000128.1:0-28435 GCA_035581425.1 Allostellaceae bacterium
TTGGCATACGCGGCACGGATCTCGCTGGATCGGACGCAAATGCAGATCGAGGACCGGCTCGTTAGCCTCGCGCCGGGGATGGCGGTGACCGTCGAGATAAAAACGGGCTCGCGCCGAGTGATCAGTTACTTGCTCTCGCCGTTGCTGCGTTACCGAGGTGAAGCGCTGCGCGAGCGTTGAGTTTCATGCGCAATAGTGCGGGCGAAGTAGCTCACCGATATTCGGTCTCGGTGTTCGCGGATGGCGCTTGCTCGATCATTGCCTAGATCCAGGCGTCGGCGGCGATATCGCGCGCTCGAACGTGTAGCGCGCGTCATCACCGTCGCTGGAAGCTGAAATTGCAATACCGGCCGCCGATCCGAGTGCCGGTCCCGTTCGAGCCCTTGAAGTGTGCGGACACGTCATAGGCATAGGGCGTCGCCTCGCGAACACGGCCCGTCGTGTAATCGGGGTCGCCGGTGAGGCCCTTTGCGGCGAGCTTCGAGGTGCCGTCTGGCTCGATCGTCCCATCGAGCGCGAGCGAGCCAGGCTTGCCGGGGGTGCCGAGTTGCCCATGCAGCACGCCGGCCTTCACGCCGGCGTCGAATTGCAAGGTGTAGCCGAAGGCCCCGTCAGCGGCGCGCGGACAAACAAGAATGACGGTCCAGGTACCATCGAAGGCCGCGGTCTCCGGTGCCGCTGAGGAATGAGTGGCGTGAAGCACGAGCGCGACGAAAAGGACCGGGATAAGCGTGATGAGCTTCGTCATGGCGCAATCTAACACCTTCGTTCGCGAATGAGGCTGATACCATCGCAAGATTGCGTCTCACCGCCGATGCTTTCTGCGCGATGACGAGTCGGAGCCGATGCTCAGCAGATTGCGGCACTAGGGCAACGACGCCAATGACCGCTCCGCTCAGCACTGGTCTTTCTTTCTCTGCCCTCGGCTAGTACCCGCAGACACGCTTGCGCTCGGTCTTCAGCTGATCCGTCAGGAATTGGGCGCGAGCGGCGTTCTCGGCCTGCTCCTGCTTGGTCCCGATCGCGGCCTTCGTGAAGCTCGCGAGATCCTTCAGGTTCGAGTTGCGCGCGATGACGTCGATCTCGCAGACGCAGAAGGCCTCGGCCTGCTCCTCAGGCACGCCATAGCGCTCGATGGCCTGTTTCCTGCAAATTTGGTCGCGCGCGAGGAACCTTGCCTTGAAGTCCTCCTGCTGCGGCGTAAGCGGCGCGCTGTAATCGGCCGCGGAGGCCGGTGTTCCGCACAGGAGAGCGAGTACTGCGAGGCTCGCCTTCGCGAACTGTCTCATGTCGGCGCTCCCTGACCGTGGAGCAAGCGCGCGAGAGCCCATGTTCCAGGCCGGAGATCAAGGCGTCAATACCTCTGCCGCCCGAACCCTGGACTGGGCCCGACTATCGCGGCTCGTCGCGAGGACGGTGATCCCCGGGCAAAGGCGCAGGAGCGTTTCCGCCATCCCGGCGTCGGCATCGATGACGTGCTCGCAGTTGTCGAGAAGGATCCGGACGCTCTTGCGATCGATGGCACGGGCGACGGCCCGGTCGCGGGTGCGGGCGAATTTGCGTGGGAATGACGGCGAGCCGCAAAGAGAGTCTGGGCGCCTTTCTGTATCACGATCACGTGAGGCCAGCTCGACCCCTAACCCGTTGAGACATCAAAAATAGTCCTTGCGGGCATCCTTTCAGAATTTTTCAGGACGACGCCAAGGAATTCCCGCGCAGCGACGCATAGGCTCCACCCCGGGAGGTGAGCCATGACCCCTACGCAAGTCCAGACTGCGTCTACTGCCGATAGCAACGCGCCCACGAATGTAACGTGGCTCGAGCCAATGCCTCGGACCTGCGCCATCGAGGACGAGCCGAGGTGGCGTGCCTGCCCAGCCGGGTTTGGCGAGGCGTCTGAGCCGCCCAGGGTGATCGGGTCGCGCTGGCGGTCCCTCGAGCCCCGCGTGCGCGAGGTATCCGCGGAAACGCGCGCCGACAGCCATGTGGCCGCAATCGTGCTGCGGAATGAGAACGTCCTCTTCTCGGTCTCGGGGCGCACGGTCCACGATGGCGTCGTCACCGCCGGCGCTCTCCATGTGACGGAGCCATCGGCAGCAACCCGATGCGTCTTCCGCGGGCCTTACGATGTCCTTCACCTGCATATACCCAACGCCCTCATTGCCGAAATCTGCCGTGATTTCTCCGGCCGCGAGGTCGCGGGGTTCTCGTTCCAGCCGACGCTGATGCGAGACGCCACGACCGAGCGGCTCGCGCGCGCGCTCCTGGCAGCGGAGCGGATCGGCGGCTCCTACGGACAGCTCTACGCGGATAACGTGGGCATCGCGGTGGTGACGAGGCTGCTGAGCCTGCAGCAAGCCGCGGCGCCGGAGCGACCCAAGGTTGCGGAGCTTGCGAAGTGGCGCTTGAAACGGGCGATCGAGTTCATCGAGTCCAGTCTCTCGAGGTCCGTGAGCCTCGCCGACATTGCTTCCGCGGCGGGTCTCACGCGCATGCATTTCGCCGCGCAGTTCAAGGTTGCAACGGGATTGCGGCCGCACGAATACCTGCTCCGCCGGCGGATCGAGCGGGCCCAGGAGAAACTCGCGGGAACCTCCATGTCGCTGGTGGATGTGGCGCTCTCGGTCGGCTTTCAAACGCAATCGCACTTCACCAGCGTCTTCACTCGGCTGGTGGGCTCGCCTCCGCGCGCTTGGCGCTTGGCGCAAGAGCACACGCCGGCGTGCGATTTGAAAAAGCGCCGTGCATCCCGGGAATCCGCTCTCGGCCGCCGGGCCTATGCTGCCTCCTTGGCAACATCGGCCTGACGCGGCTACTCACGAAGCGGAGCTTCACATGACGACCGCAAGCAAGCGGAATCCAGGACCGGCGGAGTCCAACCGGTCGATGAGTCTCGGTACCGGAGCCGTGCACGACATCTCCGTCGCGCTCAACGGTCTCGTCGCGGACATGTTCGCCCTCTATCTCAAGACCAAGAACTACCATTGGCACGTCTCGGGTCCGCATTTCCGGGACTACCATCTCCTGCTGGACGATCAGGCGAGCCAGATCTTCGCAACGACGGATGTGATCGCCGAGCGCGTGCGGAAGCTCGGCGGGAAAACGCTGCGGTCGATCGCGCACGTCGCCCGCCTGCAACGAGTTCAGGACGACGATCGCGACTTCGTCACAGCCCAGGAGATGCTGAACGGGCTGCATGCGGACACTGTCGAGTTGCTCGAGCGGCTGCGCGCAGCGCGAGAGCTCTGCGACGAGCACGGGGACGTCGCGAGCGCAAGTTTGCTCGAGACCTGGATTGACGAGGCGGAGAGGCGCGCGTGGTTTCTGCTCGAGGCGACCAGGCCCGGCGACGACGATTGAGGCTGGGCGAAAAGCCCGCCGCGCACGGTCCTCGCCGCTCGATGCGCTAAGCTCCGCTTTAGGCCTACCTCAGCGAGGTAGCCGTCACACAGGAACCAAGGCATGCGCTTGCTCCGGTTTGGGGTCGTCGGGATCGCTTTGGCCGTGGCGTCGTTGGGAGCCGGCCCTGCCGGGGCGGCGGGGGACGAAGAGCACGGAAAGACGCTGTTCTCCCTCTGCATCACCTGTCACGCCGCGACGTCCCAGAACAAGGTCGGTCCGGGCCTCGCGGGCGTCGTCGGCCGGCAGGCCGGAACCGCTGCGGGCTTCCGGTATTCGAAGGCGCTGGTAGGATATGGAAAAGTTTGGGACGAGCGGACGCTCGACAGTTACTTGGCAGCACCGAGCAAGCTGGTCCCGGGCACGTCCATGACCATCAACGTTCCGAGCGCGACAGATCGCGCTGACATCATCGCCTACCTCAAGACGCTCGGGAGCAAGTGAGCCCCCCGCCTCTCGAGCACGGGAGCAGAGCATGAGCCGACCGCATCAGCCCGGGGAGTCGCGCTTTCTGTCGATTCTTCCGGAGGACATCGACTGGAAGCCGTTTCCCGCATTTCCGCCCTCGGCGCGCCTTGCCATACTCGTCGGAGATCCGAAGCAGCCCGGACCCTACGTCGTCCGGGTGAAGGTACCCGCTGGCGTGAAGCTGATGCCGCACCATCATCCCGAGGACCGGATCTACACGGTCATGTCCGGCGTGTTCTACATCGGACTCGGCGACCGGTTCGACGCAGACAAGATGAAGGCCTATCCGCCGGGCTCGGTGATCGTGCTGCCCGGTGACACCCCGCATTTTCACTGGGCAAAATCGGGCGAATATGTCACGCAAGTTTCGGCGATCGGACCGCTCGGTCTCGACTACGTGAGCTCCGAGGACGATCCGCGAAACCAGCGGCGCTAATCCCTCCGGGAGCGCCCGGGATCGAGGCGATGACGCAGGCTTACGAGATCGTCGAGCACCGCTTCGACGTCGTTATCGTCGGCGCCGGAGGCGCAGGGCTGCGCGCGGCCCTTGGGATGGCGAGCTCCGGCTTGAGCACCGCTTGCGTCACGAAGGTGTTTCCGACGCGGAGCCACACCGTCGCCGCGCAAGGCGGCATGGCGGCGGCGCTCGGCAACATGGACGACGGCGACGACTGGCGCTTTCACATGTACGACACGGTCAAGGGATCGGACTGGCTCGGTGATCAGGACGCGATCGAATACATGTGCCGTGAGGCGATGCCCGCGGTCCTGGAGCTCGAGCACTATGGCGTTCCGTTCTCGCGTATCGCGGATGGCCGAATCTATCAGCGGCCCTTCGGCGGCCAGACGATCCACTACGGGAAGGTGATGGCGCAGCGTACCTGCGCCGCGGCAGACCGGACCGGCCACGCGATCCTGCACACCCTCTATCAGGAATGCCTGAAACGGGGGACGCGATTCTTCGCGGAATTCGTGGCACTCGACCTGCTCATGACGGAAGACGGTGCTTGCTGCGGCGTGCTCGCCTGGAATATGGAGGACGGCGCGCTCCACCGATTCCACGCTCATCGCACGGTCCTGGCGACCGGCGGCTATGGCCGCGTCTATTTCTCCTGCACTGCGGCGCACACCTGCACCGGGGACGGCAATGCGATGGCGCTGCGCGCGGGGCTGCCGCTCGAGGATATGGAGTTCACGCAGTTTCACCCCACCGGCATCTACGGCTCGGGCTGCCTCATCACGGAGGGCGCGCGCGGAGAGGGCGGCTACCTCACGAATTCCAGGGGCGAGCGGTTCATGGAACGCTACGCCCCCACTGCCAAGGATCTCGCGGGACGGGATCTCGTCTGCCGCGTCATGACGATGGAGATCAACGAGGGCCGCGGCTGCGGCCCGCAGAAGGATTACCTTCTGCTCCATCTCGAGCACCTCGGCGCGAAGCTTCTGCACGAGCGCCTGCCGGGCATTGTGGAGACCGCGCGGATATTCGCCAGCGTCGACGTGACGCGCGAGCCGATCCCGGTGCTGCCGACCGTTCACTACAACATGGGCGGCGTGCCCACGAACAGGCATGGCGAGGTCGTAACTCCGCGCAATGGCGATCCCGAGGCGATCGCTCCCGGGCTCCTGGCGATCGGCGAGGCCGCCTGCGTCTCCGTGCATGGTGCGAACAGGCTCGGATCGAACTCGCTCCTCGACATCATTGTCTTCGGCCGGGCGGCCGCCCAGCGGGTCGTGAGCACCCTCCGCCCCGGCGAGAACCCGGCGTCGGCTCCCGCGACCGCGACCGACCGGGCGATCGCGAGGCTCGATCGGCTCAGATGGGCGAAGGGCCGCACGAGCGCGGAGACCATTCGCCTGACCATGCAGCGGACGATGCAGCGCTATTGTGCGGTCTTTCGGGACGGGCCGTTGCTGGAAGAGGGACGCCGCACGCTCGACGGCATCGTCAAGACGATGCACGACGACCTCGGCCTCGCCGACCGCTCCATGATCTTCAACACGGAACTCGTCGAGGCGATCGAGCTCGACAACATGCTGGCTCAGGCGAGTGTGAGCCTGATCTCGGCGGTCGGGCGCACGGAAAGCCGCGGCGCGCATTCGCGCGGCGACTTTCCGAAGCGGGACGACGAGAACTGGCTGAAGCACACGCTCGCCTGGCTCGACGGGGACGGCCGCGTCCGGCTCGACTACAAGCCCGTCCATCTGCAGCCGCTTTCCAACGAAGTTTCCTCGATACCTCCGGCGGAGCGCGTCTACTGACGGATGGTGCTCTAGATCAGGTTGATCGCGACGTCGATGTTGCCACGGGTCGCCTTCGAATAGGGACAGGTCTTCTCGGCCTCCGCTACGAGGCGCTGGGCGGCCTCGCGCTCCATGCCCGGCAGGCTGATGTTGAGGCGGGCTCTCAGGAAGAAGCCGTCATTGCCGCTGTTGAGATCGACCTCGGCGTCGATCGCATAGTTCGGCGGAAGGGCGATCTTCGCCTTGCGTGCGACGAACGCCATCGCGCTCTCGAAGCAGGCCGACCAGCCCGCGGCGAAGAGCTGCTCGGGATTTGTGCCGCTGCCGGGCGCGCCGGGAACCGAGAGCCTGACGTCGAGGCGATTGTCGGAGCTTTGTGCGTGACCGCCCTCACGCCCGCCGGTGGTGTGGACCTTGGCGGTGTAGAGCAGCTTCTCGGTCTCTGGCATGTGGAACTCCTTCAGAGGGGGAACGAGCCGGTCGTTCCATGCTGTTCAAGTTAGGGCGCCGAGGACGATGGAGACAGGACCACGCGCTTGCGCCTTGCGCGCATAACGGTCGACGATGATCGCGTCGAGGCCCAGGCTCCGACCGTACTGATGCACCGCGAACGCCACCTGCAGGACCAGTAGGAAGAAGTAAGTCCACGGCCATTCGCCGTCGGCGTTATAGAGACCGAGCCAGAGGTTGAGGATTTGCAGCGCACCGATCGCGCCCCAGAAGCGCACGAAGAATCCAAGGATCAGAGAGACGGCAGTCAGTACCTCGAGGCAATAGACGACCGGCGCGAACAGATAGAAATGCGGCAGGACGATGCTATTGACGAAGTCGGCCTGCAGCGGGATCGAGGCCGATTTTCCCATCACCGTCATCCAGTAATAGAGCCCGGTCCCAGTGGGGTTCTCGGGATGATCGGTGTAGTAGGGCGGGAGCTTCCAGAGCGTCTGCTGCCACCACATTGCGCCGATGAAGAAACGGCAGCCCCAGTCCACGAGGTGGCGCGATGTGCGCTGCCCTTCGATGTTCGTCCAGGCGTAGCCCGCGATTGCAACGCTCGCGAGGATCAGCACCCAGAAGATTCCCGTCGTCATCGACCACGTAAACAGGAAATGCAGGACATCGGAGATCGGGTTGGGCCTCATGCGAGCGATCCCTTGCGGGATTGACCGGTTACCGAGCGGTGGCTAGTGCGGCTGCGATTGGATCCATTTGATGAATTGCGCCGTCTGCGGGTCCGTGCGTTGGCCGACCAGGGTGGCGACGGCGATCTTGTCGCCGACGACTTCGTAGATATTCCAGACGACGACACGATCGACGCCGGAGCTCTCGATGTAACCGATCTGCAGCTCGGTCTGGACCACTGCGACGTTGCCGGAGACGTATTTGCCGATCACCTTGAACTTGTTCTTGGCGTCGACGCGGCGCTCCAGTTCCTTCTTGATTGCGTCCTTGCCGACGCAGGGGGTCCAGCAGAGGCCGCCGTATTGGACGATCGCATCGTCGGCGTAGAGCGCGAGCGCCGCCGCGACGTCGCCACGACTTTCGGCTGCCAGGTCCTGCTCCGCCACTATCAGCGGGTCCACTTTGGCGAGCCCGTAATCCGCCGCCGGCGCGGAGACCGCGATGGTGAGTGTTGCAGTCGCGAGAGCGAGAATTCTCGAAATCCGAGACATCGTTGTTCTCCAGAGTCACCTCGCGGGGATCCAGGCCTTCGATCCCACCATCTTCACTGCGACGCCCGTGAGATGAATCCGCAGGCGCGTTCCGTCCGCTGCGCCGCGATGCTCCGTCGAGAAGAGGATGGGACCGGCCCGCATGTAGCCCGTCCAGGTCGCCGTCACGAGCTTCGGCGGCGTGCTGCCGCCGCCGTGGTAGGCCAGCTCCACGATGCGATTGTCACCACCGAGGAAAATCTCCCAGGTGTCGCCGGGCGCATAGCCGCCGTCCGAGGGGTATTTCACCGTGATCCGATGCCCGGAGCCCTTGCCGGACGGGAGCGGCTGCATGCCATCGTCGGTGACGGTCGCGTTCGTGTCCCAGATCACGTGAAACGGAAAGACCAGCCAGTACTGGTCGTTCCAGAAAGCGGGATCGACCTCTTTTTGGACGGCATCGCTCTGACTGCCGAGCTGCGAGCGCGCGTAGGTGACCTTCACCGGCTTCCCCGCCTTGTCCTTCCCGGAATAGGAGACCGTGTCGGTCTTCGGGCTCCAGACCCAGCTCCGGGAGAACTTGTGGTCGCCGAATTCGAAATTGAAGGTGTAGCGGATCGCCTCGACCTTTCCGAATGAGTCGATCCCGTAGACCTTTGCCATCTGCTCGGCGATCGCCGGGCGCTGCTGCGCCCAGGAGGTCGCCGGGAGGAGCAGGAGCAACAGGCCAAGGGCGAGGCCGAACGCTGAGATCCGGTACATAGGGGCTCTCCTGGGTCGATGGGGGTGACCGACGGTGGCAACGAGCCTAGCGGGAAGGGGATCGCCGATCTTTCTAGCCGGCACGGCCGATTTCAAAATCACACGGTCCGGGGCCCTTCTCATAGCATGGTGGCGGCACGAAGCCGCCGAATTCCCTCGATCCCTCGTGAGCGGAGCGCGTGCAAAACGTGGTATGTCGGGTCTTCTTGGCTCGACGAGGGAGCCCATGAGCGGCCGCAATCGCCCTTGCGACGAGGCAGTGATCGCATCGACGCCGGTGCGCGAGCCCTGTGCCGCGCGCGTCAAGCGCTTCGTCCTGGCGGCGACCATCATCGGATCCGGCATGGCTTTCATCGACAGCGCTGCAGTCGGCGTGGCGCTGCCCGTCATCGGGACCGATCTCGGCGTGAGCCTGCCGATCATGCAATGGGTGGTGAACGGCTATGTACTGGTGAGTGCGGCGCTCACCTTGATCGGCGGCGCCGCGGGCGATCGCTTCGGCCGCCGGCGCGTCTTCTTGATGGGGATACTCCTCTTCACCGCGGCCTCCTGCGCCTGCGGCCTCGCCACGGGCGCGGCCGCGCTGATCGCCGCGCGGATCGTCCAAGGCGCCGGCGGCGCGCTCATGGTGCCGAACAGCCTCGCGATCATCGGCGCCGCATTCGAGGAGAGCGATAAGGGCAAAGCGATCGGTACCTGGGCGGGAGCAACGTCGATCTCGGGCGCCTTGGGCCCCGTGCTCGGCGGATGGCTCACCGATGTCGTCTCCTGGCGCGCGATCTTCTTCATCAACCTGCCATTCGCGGTCATCGCCGCCTCGATCGCCTGGGCCAGGCTTCCCGAAAGCCGCGACCCACTTGCCGCTCCTCGCCTCGATTGGGCGGGCGCCGCGCTTGCGGCCTGCGGTCTCGCTGCGTTGGCTTTCGCCTTCATCGAGGCCGGCACGCGCGGTTGGCGCGATCTCCCCATCGTTGCCGCCGGCTCCGCCGGCGTGCTGGTGCTGGCGCTCTTTCTTCTGGTGGAGGCGCGCGGCTCCGCTCCGATGGTGCCGTTGGGCCTTTTCCGCTCGAGCCGCTTCAGCGGCATCAACCTGGTCACGCTCCTGCTCTACGGCGCGCTCGGCGGCGCCTTCTTCCTGCTGCCTTTCGACCTGATCCGCGTGCAATCCTACAAGGCAGCAGAAGCCGGCGCCGCTTTCCTGCCATTTCCGCTGATCATGTTCGCGCTCTCCCGCTGGTCCGGCGGCCTGCTCGATCGCTTCGGCGCCCGGTTGCCGCTGATCGCCGGGCCCTTGGTGACGGCAGTGGGCTTCGGCCTTTTCGCGCTCGTCGGCGCTGGAAGGGGTTACTGGGTGAGCGTCCTCCCGCCCATGCTCGTCACCGGAATTGGCATGGCGATCTGCGTGGCACCGCTTACGGCAGCGGTTATGAGCGCCGTGCCCGATCGTCAAATCGGCATCGCATCCGGCGTCAATAACGCGGTTGCCGACATCGCATCGCTGCTCGCCGTCGCGGTCTTCGGTGCCGTGGGCCTCGCGGTCTTCTCCCGAGCGTTCGACGCTCAGGCCGTCGCCATCGCGGTCGGCCCCGAATTGAGCACCGCGATCAAGCAATCGCTCGCCGGTGCCGATATTCCCGCCGATCTTTCCGCTCAAACGCGGGTGCAGCTGGATTCTGCGATCGCCACTGCCTTCGCGGCGAGCTTTCGGCTGCTGATGCTGGCCGCCGCCGGGCTCGCCGCCCTCTCGGCGGTCGTGGCGGCGCTTACCGTCCCAAACGCGGCCGTCGCTGAAACTCGCGACCGTGCGATTACGAAATGAATCGAGCGATCTCGGAAGATAGGACGGGCCCGGCGCGCCAGAATTACCCCATCCTTCGGGAGTGGCCGACTTTCCAGCGAGTGTCGCTAGTCCGCATGTAGCGCGAGATGCTGTGCTCAATCATCGCGACCCCATCGGGGACTCACCCCTCCCCGATGGCTTAATGCCCGGTTCCCCCACTGGGCTTCGCGTCGAGCATAGCCCAGGAGTCGGCGGCTAAGCCCGGCCGCCGACTCCTTATTTATACGCAGGGGCCCTTTCCGCTGAGCAGTCCTGGCAATGAGGATGCATCATGGGAACCGTCGCGGATCAATTCGCCGAGACCCTGGCGGCAATTGGCGTCAAGCGCATCTACGGGATCGTCGGTGACAGCCTCAACGGTCTTACCGACGCAATCCGTCGACAGAAAAAGATCGAATGGATGCATGTGCGCCACGAAGAGGTGGCGGCTTTTGCGGCCGGGGCCGAGGCGCATCTCACCGGCGATCTCGCGGTCTGCGCGGGGAGCTGCGGCCCTGGGAACCTGCATCTCATCAATGGTCTCTTCGATTGCCAGCGCTCGCGCGTGCCCGTGCTCGCGATCGCCGCGCAGATTCCCTCGGCCGAAATTGGGAGCGGCTATTTCCAAGAGACCAAGCCGGAAATCCTCTTCAAGGAATGCAGCCACTATTGCGAGCTGATATCGAGCCCCGGCCAGATGCCGCGCGCGCTCGAGGTTGCGATCCGCGAGGCCGTCGGCAAGCGCGGCGTATCCGTGCTCGTCATTCCCGGCGACGTCGCGCTCAAGGCCGCATCGGATGCGCCGACGCCGAAGCCCGCAGGCTTGCTCCCGAAGCCGCCGGTAACGGTGCCTGCGAAGGTGGAGCTGGATCGGCTGGCCGCGCTTCTCAATGGAGGCCGGCGCGTGACCTTGCTCTGCGGCTCCGGCTGCGCGGGTGCGCATGACGAGCTCCTGGCGCTCGGCGAGCGGCTCAAATCGCCGATGGTGCACGCCCTTCGCGGCAAGGAGCACGTCGAATGGGCGAACCCCTACGATGTCGGGATGACCGGTCTCATCGGGTTCGCTTCGGGCTATTACGCCATGTTCGACTGCGACGTGCTCCTGATGTTGGGTACGGATTTCCCCTACCGGCAGTTCTATCCGCAGGGAGGGAAGGCGCGCATCGCGCAGATCGACCTGCGTGCCGAGCAGATCGGCCGCCGTGCGCCGGTCGATCTCGGCGTCGTCGGCGACGTCAAGGCGACTCTCCAGGCGCTGCTGCCCCTGCTCGACGCGAAGCCGGACGACGAGCATCTGAAGCTCGCGCAGGCTCACTACGCGAAGGTGCGCCGGGAGCTCGACGAGTTGGCCGTCGGCAAGCCCGGGAAGCGGCCCATCCATCCGCAGCAGATCGCAAAGGCGATCAGCGACCGCGCCGCCGAGGATGCCATCTTCGCCTGCGATGTCGGCCTGCCGACGGTCTGGGCGGCGCGCTATCTCGCGATGAACGGCAAGCGCCGGCTGCTGAGTTCGGCGTGGCATGGCTCGATGGCGAACGCGATGGCGCAGTCGATCGGCGCGCAAGCGGCATTCCGCGGCCGGCAGGTGATCTCGCTCTCCGGCGATGGCGGCTTCACCATGCTGATGGGGGACTTGCTGAGCCTCGCTCAGCTCGAGCTTCCGGTGAAGGTCGTGGTCTTCAACAACGGCACGCTCGGCTTCGTCGAGCTCGAGCAGAAAGCGACGGGTTTCCTCGACTTCGGAACCGGCTTCGCGGATGCGAATTTCGCGGCCATGGCGGAAGCCGCGGGCATCATGGGAATTCGCATCGAGGATGCCGGAGAGGTCGAGGCCGGTATCGCCGCGGCGCTTGCCCATGACGGCCCCGTCCTGGTCGACGCCGTGGTCAATCGCACGGAGTTGGCGATGCCGCCCTCGATCACCCTCGAGACGGCCAAGGGATTCACGCTCTACATGGTGAAAGCCGTGCTGAGCGGTCGCGGCGATGAGGTCCTCGATCTCGCCCGGACGAATCTCTGGCGCTAGCAGAGCGGTCGTTCAGGTGGCGAGGCGCAATACCAGCCCTCGCAAGCTCCGCTCGCTCAGTATCGGTGCCGCGCGCTCACGCAGAAGCGCGTCCGCGCCGAGGCTCCGCCCATAGGCATGCACGGCGAAGATCACCTGCAGCACCAGCAGAAAGAAATAGGTCCAGGGCCATTCGCCCTCGGCGCTGTAGAGACCGAGCCAGAGATTGACGATTTGCAGCGCTCCGATCGCGCCCCAGAGCCTGACGCCGAGCCCGAGCATGAGCGAGATCGCCGTCAGCGCCTCGAGCGCGTAGACCACGGGCGCAAAGAGGTAGAAATTCGGCAACACGAGGTTGTTGACGAAATCCGCCTGGAGTTGGAATGCCGCGCCTTTGCCCTCTTGGATCATCCAATAGGCGAGGCCGGTGCTGCCGAAGGGCTCCTGCGGCTGGTCGGTGTAGTAGGGCGGCAGTTTCCAGAGCGTCTGCTGCCACCACATCGCGCCGATGAAGAAGCGGCAGCCCCAGTTGCAGAGATGCTCCAGCCGCCGCTGCTCGGGGATCGCGCGATAGGCGGTGATTGCGATGGCGATGCTCGCGAGAACGAGGACCCAGAACGCCACCGTGGTCCAGCCGGACTTGGTCAGGAAAGCGAGCGCGTCGGAGAATGGATTGGGGCGCATCGGGTGATCTCTCCTCGGAGTTCAGGAGTGTCGCTCTAGTGCCACGCGGGCGAAGGTGGCGGCGATTCTGAGGCTGGCCTTGAGGCTCCCGAGAATCGTGCCGGATACCTTGGAGGTGCCGCCGGCGCGGCGGCGATGCCCGACGGGCACCTCCAGGATGCGCAACCCCGAGCGCGCCGCCCGCATCTGCATCTCGAGATTCCATCCATAGGTCATCTCGCGCATGTCGAGCGTGCGGAGCGCGGCACTACGGATCGCGCGGAAGGGGCACATGTCGGTGTAGCGGACGCCGTAGAGGAAGCGGGTTGCCAGTCCGGCCGCGCGTCCCGCAAGGAGCTGATGCGCGCCCATGCTGCCGCGCTCGCGCTCGCCGCGGCTCCGCGAGCCGATGACGAAATCGGCGCGGCCCTCGAGGATAGGCGCCAGCAGCGTCGGGATGAACTCCGGACGATCGCTGCCGTCGCCATCGAGGAACAGCAGAACCTCGGCCGAGCCCATCGCCGCCGCCGCGCCCGTTGCGCAGGCAAGCCCGTAACCGCGTCGCGGCGCGGTCACCACGCGCGCGCCGGCGGCCTCGGCGCGCGCGACGGTACGGTCGGCGCTGCCGCTGTCGACGACAACGATCTCGTCGAGCCCCTCGCGGCGCACGGCGGCCACGACATCCGCGATGGCCTCCTCCTCGTCGAGTGCGGGGATGACCGCGGCGATGCGCGGGCGCGTCTCGCTCATAGGCTCCAGCGCAGGCCGCAACCGGCGCAAGCGTCGGGCGGGTGATCGCTCAGCAGCGAGAGCCGGAACCGACGGTATTTCTCGCCGTTCCAGATCTGCCGCAGGCCCTCTTGCGTCGCGTCGCCGAGGGTGAAGCTGCTGTAGCCGCGGAGCGAGAAGGGGGCGATACAGCAGGGAAGGGCCTTGCCGTGCGCCGTGAAATACATGAGCGTCCAAGGCCGGCGACAGAGAGACCAAGGCTGCTCGCCGCCCTCGCGCTTCAGGCTGGTGCCGGGCTCGGTCGCGCCCGAGGCGTTGAAGGCGATGCCGAGATTGCGCGCGAGCGCCTCGGCTTCCGCGAGGATGCCGCTCTGCTCCGCCGTGAGCCGCTCGAAGAGCGCGGACTCCGGCCGCGAGAGGCCCTGGCCTTCCGGGAAATAGACGAGCCGTTGCAGATAGACCTCGACGATGCCGATCTCCTTCGCGAGCCGGACGAAGGCCGGGAGCTGAGCCAGCGTCTCCTTCAGTCCCGTGAGCCAGAGCGAGAGCTTCGGCCGCTCCGCGGCAAGCTCCTTCTGCAACGCCACGAATCCCCTGAGGTTGCGCAGGATGCGCGCGAAGGAATCGCGGCCGCGCACCTCAACGAAGGCCTTGGGCTCCGCGGCATCGAGCGAGACTCTGAGCTCGTCGAGGCCGCTCTCGATGAGCTCGCGCCCCTTGCGCTCGGTGAGCAGCGTACCGTTGGTGTTGAAGAGCACATAGCTGCCGCGCGCCTTCAGATGGCGGATCATGCGCGGCAGCGCTTTCACCATCATCGGCTCGCCCACGCCGTGCAGCACGACGCGCGCGATCCTCGGGAACTGATCGACGATGTGCGTAAAGAGCTCCCAGCTCATGTCGGCGGGCGGCTCGAGCGCCTCGAAGGTGCGCGGACAGGTGGTGCAGAGCAGGTTGCAGCGGTTGGTCACTTCGAGATAGAGGCAAACCGGCTCGTGCGTGGCGACGGCGCCGCGTTCGGATTCCGCCGCTTCGAAATAGCGGTGCGGATCGACCGGTGGCACCTCGCTAGGCGGCGCCTGCGTCATGCGCCACCCCCTCTCGTCGGTCGCGCCGATCCCGCAGCCATAGGTAAAGGGCGAGCGCGAGGCAGCCGCCGTACATCAGGGATTCCACGAGCATCCGATGCGCATCCGCCGGGGCGGGCCAGCCGAGCGCATAGAGGAGGAAGCTCGCGACGGTGAGCCAGAGCATGGGCGGGTAGGGCCGGAAGCAGAAGAAGGGCACCGCAAGTAGGAAATACCAGGGATAGTGCGGCGAGAGCAGCACCAGAAGGGCGAAGACGAGCGCCGCGCCCGCGCCGAGCTCGGCATCGAGATTTTCCTCCGTCGAGAGCGACCGCAACGCGAGCCAAGCGAGAACTCCCAAGGCGAGTATCAGATAGGGTAGGGCGCCCAACGCCGCGGGCGAGGTGCCGCCCATCCACTGCCAGACCGACAGTGCCACGGTCCAGAGAAAGAATCCGCCGCCGCTGACGAGTTGCTCCTCCGCCGAGTAGCCCCCGAGGAAGCCGAAAACCTTCGTTCCCGCCGGTCCGATATAGACGGCATAGGCGGCGGCGACGGTGACAAGGAGGGCCACCGGAAGTCGCCACTCGCCGCGCCGCCAGAGCGCCGGCAGGATCACGGCAGGGAGGAACTTGACCAGCGTCGCGGCGCCGAGCGCAACGCCTGCGGCGAAGCTGCGCCCTCGCGCCTTGGCGCAATAGGCCAGCATGAGGAACGCGAGCGCCGCGGCATCGAGATGGCCGTTTCCCGCGATCTCCCAGATCGGCAGCGGATGCCAGGCGTAGAGCAGGAGGCGCTCGGCCGGCGCATCGAGATGACGCAGCAGCCGCATGAGCGCCGCGATCGTCACGAGCTCGAAGCCGAGCATGGCGATCTTCATCGCGGTGACGCGCTCGCTGAGGCGCGTCACCAGGAAGAACACCATCTGCGCCACCGGCGGGTAGATCGTGTGCGCATAGTTGCTGCGGTTGATGTTGGGAAAGATCGCGTCGTCACGGAGATCCGCGAGATGCTCGTCGGTCGGCACGTAGCGATAAGGATTGATCCCGGCGCCCTGAACCCGCCCATCCCAGACGTAGCGATTGACGTCGTCGGAGAGATAAGGCGGCGCCGCAAGGACAGCGAGCCGCGCCGCCGCCGCCACGAGCAGGATGACGATGAGGGAACGGGGCGGCGGGTTGCGCCAGACGAGCCAGGCGGCAGCGAAATAGAGCGCGCCCTGGCCGAGAGCGAGCACCAGAAAGAGACTTCGGTGATCTGCGGCCTGAGCCGCAAGCCCAGCCGCGGTGATTGCGAGGAGGCCCGCGCCGAGCCCGGCGAGCGACAGGAGGCGCCGGCGCGGACTCATGGAGCACTCGCGCGCATCGGGCGCGCGGCGCGGATGGACTCGAGGCACTCTCTCGTATGAGGCGCGGAGAAGCCGCTCGCATATTCAGGCGCGGTCGCGCCTCCGAGCAGCTCCTGCGTCAGGAGCTCGAGCGTCTGCACGTCATCGACATCGTACCAGCGCGGCAAGACCTCGACCGGAAGGCCGAGCTCGCGCGAGCGCGCGAGTGTCTGATCGAAGACGCGCGCGCTTCCCCAATCGATGCCCTGAAACAGCCGCTTTTGCGCGCGGGTGAGTCCGATAAGGTAATAGCCGCCGTCGGCCGCGGGGCCCAGTACGACGCGCTCGCCCGGCAACCGAAGCCGCCGCACCGCCTCGACCAGGATCGCCGTCGGCAGGGTTGGACTGTCGGAATTGACGAGGCAGGCCGCGCCGTGACCCATGGCGATGAGCTGGTCGGCGGAATCGTGAAGGTGCTCGCCGAGCCCGTCGCCGCGCGGCGCGAGAAGATCGAATTTCGCGGGCAAGATGGCGCGGAGCGCTGCTGCGCCGTCCAAGGGCGTGTAGACGGCGTAGCCCGCGATATCCTCCTCGCGCCCGGCCGCCTCGATGTTGGCGGCTATGTCCCGGATGAAGGCGGCGGAGAGAGCCGCCGCCTCCTCGGGCTCGAGCGGTGGAACGAGCCGCGTCTTCGAGGCACCCGCCCGGGGCGCCTTGGCCATCACGCCGATGGCGCAGAAGGCGTTGACCCTGCGGCTCGCCGAGGCCACGCGCGGTCCTCGTCCCGCCCAATCAGGCGGCGTCGAGCGCCTGCGCGAGATCGGCGAGGATGTCGTCGTGATGCTCGATGCCCAGCGAGAGCCGGACGTAGCCGTCGGTGACGCCGGTCTGGGCCTGCTCCTCCGCCGTCAACTGCGAGTGCGTGGTGCTCGCGGGATGAATCGCGAGGCTCCGCGCGTCGCCGATATTGGCGACGTGGTAGAACATCTTGAGCGCATCGATGAAGCGCCGACCCGCAGCGCGTCCGCCCTTGAGCTCGAAGCCGAGCAACCCGCCGAGGCCGCCCGAGAGATAGGTGTCGGCCCGCCGCCTCGCTTCGCCGGTCATGACTCCGGGATAGATCACCTTCGTGACCTTGGAATGGCCCGAGAGGTACTTCGCGACGCGCGCCGCGTTCTCGCAATGCGCGCGCATCCTGAGCGGCAGGGTCTCCAGACCCTGTACGAACAGGAAGGCGTTGAAGGGGCTCATGGACGCGCCGATGTCGCGGAGCAGCGTCACGCGCATCTTTATGATGTATGCGATGGGACCCATCGGCTTCACCGCCTGCGTCCAGACAGCGCCGTGATAGCTGGGATCGGGCGTATTCAGCATCGGGAAACGCTTGGCGTGTTTTTCCCAATCGAAATTGCCGCCGTCGACGACGATGCCGCCGATGGAGGTGCCGTGGCCGCCGATGTATTTGGTTGTGGAGTGCAGCACGATCGCGGCGCCATGCTTTATCGGTTGGCAGAGCACCGGCGCCGCGGTGTTGTCCATGATGAGGGGGACGCCGAAGCTCCGGCCGATTGCCGCGACTTCGCCGATCGGAAATACCGCGAGCTTCGGATTGGGCAGGGTCTCGGCGTAGTAGCAGCGCGTGCGGTCGTCGGTGGCGCGACGAAAACTTTCGGGATCGGCGGGATCGACGAAACGCACCTCGATGCCCATCGTGGACATGGTGTTCTGGAAGAGGTTCCAGGTGCCGCCGTAGATGTCGGTCGAGCAGACGAAGTTGTCGCCGGCGTGGCAGATGTTCTGCACCGTCATCAGCGAGGCCGCCTGACCCGAGGAGAGCGCGAGGCCGGCGACGCCGCCCTCGAGCGCCGCGACCCGCTCCTCCAGCACGGCCGTGGTCGGGTTCATGATCCGCGTGTAGATATTGCCGAACTCCTGCAGGCCGAAGAGCTTTGCCGCATGCTCGGTATCGCGGAACTGGTAGCTGGTGGTCTGATAGATCGGCACCGCCACGGCCATGGTCGCGGGATCGAAGCGATAGCCGGCGTGCAGCACAAGGGTCTCGGGATGCGGACTATTGCTGGGCATCGGCGATCTCCTGGAATCGGGTGAGGGGTACCTACTCGGGTGACGAAGATAGCTCGGCGCGCGCTCTCCGCGAAGCCCGTGGTCGGTGCCCGGCGGAGAGCCCGATCATTCCGCTGTCTCGGCGGCGCGTGAGGAGCGCTCCGTCTGGGCGCTCTCGCGCCAGGCGCGCGCAGCCGTCTCGATCACGCGGAGCGAGGCAAGCACGCCATCGGCCTCCCCCTTCTCGAAATCGCCCTCGCTCACGGCCATTCGGTTGGTGACATGGGCGAAGCACAGGACGGAGCGCCTGCGCACCTCGGCGAAGGCGTAGAGCGCCGCCGCCTCCATTTCGACCGCGAGGATGCGCCGCGCACGGCAGGCGGCAATGGCGGCCTCGGTCTCGCGGAAGGGAGCGTCGGTGGTCCAGACAGCGCCTTGGCGGATCGGCAAATCCGTGTGCGCGAAGGCTCGCATCACGCACTCGATGAGCTCGGGCTCGGCGACCGCGAACTCCGCGGGCGGGAGATAGTGATAGCTGGTGCCCTCGTCGCGGAGCGCCCGATCGATGACCACAAAATAGGGTGGCGGCGTCTCCTCGAGAATCTGTCCTGCGGAGGTCACGCTAACGAGAAAGCGGCAGCCGCAGGCGAAGAGCTCCTCGGCGATCAGCACCGCGAAGGAGGCGCCGACGGCGCAGCCGATGATGCCGTAGCGCTCGCCTGCATGCTCGAACTCATAGAGATCGGTGTGGTAGCAGGGCCAGGTGGCGGAACGCCGCGCATGATCCTCCGCCCGGAGCCGGCGCAAGATGTCGCCGTCGGGATCGAGCAGACAGATCTCGGGCACGCTCGCAGCCGGCAGACCCTTCTGCCGGCGGGCCTCGCGTAGCAGGTTTCCGGGCTCGAAGACCGAGGGCGCCTCGAAATGCTTCCGCGCCAGGATCGGCGCCATGGTCTCCCGGTCCGTCTTTTCCATCCTGCGCCCGCCGTTCCAGCCCTGTCGCGCCATCATCGAATTGAACGGATTTCGGTGCAAGGGCGCTCACACGATTACGTGAACGAGATTTAATCTTGCCGCAAGCTTGGTGTCAGAGAGGCAAACCATTCTAAGAGAGCGGTGACGCCTCGATCCGCGAGGCCGCGGAGCAGTGATGCGTATTCTCGTGATCGAGGACGACGACGAAGCCGCGGCCTATCTCGCGCGGGGCCTCAGCGAGAGCGGCCATCAAGTGGACCTCGAAGTGGACGGCCGTTTCGGGCTCGAGCGCGCGGTGGGCGGCGGCTTCGACGCGCTGGTGATCGACCGCATGCTGCCGAGCCTCGACGGGCTTGCGATCGTCGCGGAACTCCGCCGGCGCAAGGACAGCACGCCGATCCTGATCCTGAGCGCGCTCGGCGACGTCGAGGATCGGGTCGAGGGATTGCGTGCGGGATGCGACGACTACCTCTCCAAGCCCTTCGCCTTCTCCGAGCTGCTCGCGCGGATCGAGGCGATCGAGCGCAGGAGCCACACCATCGGCGAGACCCGCCTCAAGCTCGCCGACCTCGAGATGGACCTGCTGAAGCGCACGGTGACGCGGGCGGGGCGGACGATCGATTTGCTCCCGCGAGAGTTCCGGCTCCTCGAGTACCTCCTGCGCAATGCCGGTCACGTGGTCACGCGGACGATGCTGCTGGAGAAGGTTTGGGATCATCACTTCGATCCCCAGACCAACGTGATCGACGTGCATGTGAGCCGGCTGCGCCAGAAGATCGACCGTGATTTCGCGCCGCTCCTGCACACCGTGCGAGGCGCGGGCTACGTGCTGCGCGAATAGGGTCTCCTAGGAGCCGGCCGCGGCCGCGCCCGCTTCCTCGAGCTCGAGGTTGAGGACCCGATCGTGAAATTGCGGCAGGGAAGCGCGATGCCCCACGCTGACGATCGTTGGATGCCAAGGCAGGCTCCGCAAACGCTTGTAGAGCGTCTCCTGTCCGGCCTCGTCGAGCGAGGCCGTCGCTTCGTCGAGGAAGAGGATCGCGGGCTTCGCCAGTAGCGCCCGCGCAATCGAGAGGCGCTGCTGCTCGCCGCCGGAAAGACGCTGCGCCCAGAGATCGATCGTATCGAGTTCGTGGGCGAAGCGGCCAAGACCGACCTCCTCCAGAACCTCTGCGAGCCGCTCCGGCGGCACGCCCTCGCCGGAATCGGGATAGAGCAGTGCCTGGCGCAGGCTGCCCAGCGGGATGTAAGGCTTTTGCGGGAGGAAGAGCTCGCGGCCTTCGCCCACGCGGATGCGGCCCTCGCCGAATGGCCAGAGCCCCGCGATTGCGCGGAGCAGGGTGCTTTTGCCGGTGCCGGTCGGGCCCCGGATCAGCAGCGCTTCTCCCGGCGCCACCTCGAAATCGACGCCCTTGCGCAGGACGCTGCCATCCGGCCGCTTCAGCGTGAGGTCGGAAACGGTGACGCCATCGCCCGCGCGCTCGATTGCGATCGGCTGCGGCTCGTGCATCGACGCCTTGATCTCGTCGACGCGATCGCGGAATGTCGCGAGCCGGTGCACCACCGCCGACCAGGTCGCGATGTCGTTGTAGGCGTTGATGATGTAGGCAAGCGAGCTCTGCAGTTGCAGGAACGCATCGGCGACTTGCTGGATGGTGCCGAGCGCGAGGCGCTCTCCGAAATAGCGGGGAGCTGCGATCAGATACGGGAAGACCACGGCCGCCTGGCCCGAGCCGTACTGCGCCATGCCGAGGATGCGGGTGCGCACCATGATCGCCCAGAAGTTTCCGAACACCCGGAGGAAGCGGCGCGAGAAGATGTCGAGCTCGCGCTCCTCGCCGCCATAGAACGCGATGCTCTCCGTGTTCTCGCGCAGGCGCACGAGGCTGAACCGGAAATCGGCCTCATAACGCTGCTGCTGGAAGGTGAGCCCGATGAGAGGCCGTCCGAGGTGAATGGCGAGCCAGGTCGCGAGGCCGGTGTAGAGGACGACCGCCCAGAACATGTAGCCGGGGATTACGACACTCCCCCAACTCCCGAGCGGCACCGTGAGTGCGCCCGACAGGCTCCAGAGCACGACCGAGAACGAGACCGCCTGCACCGCGTTCGTCGCGAGGCCGAGCGTGAGGTTCAGCGTCTGCGCGGGGAACTGGTCGAGATCCTCCGATATGCGCTGGTCGGGGTTATCGGTGGAGTCGCCCGAGAGCTGCAGCCGGTAATAGGTCTTATCGGCGAGCCATTCCTTCAGGTAAACGTCGGTCATCCAACGGCGCCAGCGCAACCGCAGCATCTGCTGCAAATAGACGCCATAGACCAGCAGCAGGATGAAGATCCCCGCGAGCAGCGCGAAGATCGCGAGCTGATAGAAAAAGGCGCCCTCGTCGTAATTCTGGAGTGTGTCGTAGAAGTCGTTGCGCCATGAATTGAGGCGCACGTTGATCGCGACCTGGAGCAGGTTCATCACGACGATCGCCGCGAGCAGTCCCCGCGCCGCCCACCGATCCTCCGAGAACCAATAGGGGCGTGCGATACGCCACCCCTCGCGCAGCATGCTGCCGTTCGGCTTTGCCATGTCATCGTCTCCGGGATCGAGAAGCGGCTACAAGAGTGGCAGGTGGGAAGGAAGAAAGCGATTGCTCGTCGAGGTGCTTGCGCTCGCGCGGTCGCTGGGAAGTAATAGTTCGGAAGGGGTACCGGGCACGGCAAAGGCTCGGGCGTCTGAGGCCGCGATCACTTCGGGAGGTGGGTATGCAGTCCTTGAGCGGGAAAGTCGCCTGGGTCACCGGCGCGGGGAGCGGCATCGGCGCCGCGGCGGCGCTGGCACTCGCGGAGGCGGGAGCCGTCATCGTGCTCAGCGGGCGCCGGCGCGAGCCGCTGGAGAAGGTCGCGGCGGACATCCGTGCTCGCAGCGGCACCGCGCATGTGAAGCCCGGCGATCTCGGCAAAGCTGCCAGCGCCGCTGAGATCGCGGACTTCATCCGGGAGAAGCTCGGGCGCCTCGATATTCTCGTCAACAATGCCGGCCTCAATGTCGTCGAGCGCGAGTGGCGGCGGCTCACCTCCGCCGCGGCGGACGAGATCATCGCGGGCAATCTCTCGAGCGCCTTCCACTGCGTCACCGCCGCGCTGCCGATGATGCGCGCGCAGCAGGACGGCGTCCTCATCCACACGGCTTCCTGGGCTGGGCGCTGGGTCGGGCTCGTGAGCGGCGCCGCCTATATCGCGGCAAAGCACGGCGTCGTCGCCATGAGCCACAGCCTCAACATGGAGGAATGCGTCAACGGCATCCGCTCCTGCGTCATCTGTCCCGGCGAGGTCGCGACGCCCATTCTCGACAAGCGCCCGGTGCCCGTCAGCGCCGAGGAGCGCGCGAGGATGGTGCAGCCCGAGGATTGCGCCGACTTGATCCGCTACGTCGCCTGCCTGCCGAAGCACGTCTGCCTCAACGAGGTCGTGATCAGTCCGACATGGAATCGGGGGTATGTGGCGGCATTGCGGACAGCGGGGATGTACAAGGCTTAGAGTCGCTAGCCCCCTTTCGCCCCCTGCGTATTGACGTAAAGCGCGTATAGCGACTGGCTTCCGGCCATGAAGAGGCGGTTTCGCCTGAGGCCGCCGAAGCAGAGATTGGCGCAGCGCTCCGGCAGCACGATGCGGCCGATGGGTGCGCCCGCGGGCGAAAAGATCATGACGCCGTCATGGCCCTCGCCCATGCCCCAGCCCGCCCAGAGATTTCCATCGACGTCGCAGCGGAACCCGTCGGGCGTGCCGTGCGGGCCCGCATCGATGAAGATGCGGCCGTTCGCGAGCTTCGTCCCGTCGGCCGTCACGTCGTAGACCCAGATGTGCCGCGGCACCGTGCCGGATTCGACGATGTACATGCGGGACTCGTCGGGCGCGAAGCAGAGTCCGTTCGGACGATTGATTTCGCCGCAGACCACCGTCGCCTTCCCGGTCCGGCCGTCGACGCGATAGACGTTCGTCGGAAGCTCGACCTCCGCGACGTGACCCTCGTAGTTGGCGAGGATGCCGAAGGGCGGATCCGTGAACCAGATGCTGCCGTCGGATTTGACGACGACGTCGTTCGGGGAGTTGAGCGGTTTCCCCTCGAAGCGGTCGAGGATCACGGTGATGCTGCCGTCGTATTCAGTCCGCGTCACGCGGCGTGCGTCATGCTCGCAAGTGACGAGCCGGCCCTGCCGGTCGCGGGTGTTGCCGTTGGCGTTGTTGGAGGGTTTGCGGAAGATGCTCGCGGCGCCGGTCTCCTCGTCCCAGCGCATGATGCGGTTGTTGGGGATGTCGCTCCAGAGGAGATAGCGTCCGTCGCCGAACCAGACGGGCCCCTCGCACCAGCGGAAGCCCGTGGCGAGCCGCTCCACCGCCGCGAGATTGAGCCGGTACTTCGCGAAGCTCGGGTCGAGAATCTCGACCGCGGGATCGGGATAGCGCGACGACGGTTGCCACATGATCTCCTCCTGCCCTCAATCTTTCGCCCGCGCGATCGCCTCGACCTCCAGGAGGAACTCCTCCTTCACGAGGCCCTCGACCACGAGAAGCGTGTTGGGGGGATGGCGTCCGTCCGGAAAGAGTCTCGGAAAGAGTGCCGCTCGCGCGCGCATGAAAATCTCGATGTCCTCGGAGCGCGTGAGATAAGTCGTGAATTTCGCGATGTCGCCCCACCCGATCCCCATGCCTGAGAGCACCGCGCCCAGGTTCTCGAAGACCTGCTGGAATTGCCGCTCGAAATCGCCATTGCCGACCACCGCGCCGTCGCGTCCCACCGAGAGCTGCCCCGCGAGGAAAAGCAGAGTCCCCGCGGGTACGCGCGCCACATGCGAATAGAGGCCTTGTGCGGGGCCGGTGCCGGGCGGGTTGATGTAGTCGATCTTTCCGGTCATGGTCGCGGGGTCCGAAGGTCCAGATGAGGGGATGACACCATGGCCGGAGCGAAAGCCTCACGCAAGCTGCGCCTGCACGTAACGCACAGCGACACGATCGTCCCCTCGCAGCGCCTGACGCCGGAGCGGCTCAAGGCAGGTGCCAAAGCGTTTCCGGGCATCCTCGGGAAGGTCGAGATCAGCTATGGCGACGGGCCCGAGGCTCTCGACGCAATACTCGGCGACACCGAGGTGCTGCTGGTCGCGGGGAACGTGCCGCTGCCGGGCCTTGCCCGCCGAGCGCCGGAGCTGCGCTGGCTCCAGTCCTGCAGCGCGGGCGTCGAGAAGCTTCTCCCCTACGTTCCGCAGGGCGTCACCATCACCAATGCGAGCGGCGTCCATGGACCCCGCGGTGGCGAGTATGCGATGACCGCAATCCTCATGCTGAACAGCCGCGTCCCCGCTTTCGTCACCAATCAGCAACGCCGGAGCTGGGATCAGATGCAGACGACGCCGGTCGCCGGGAAGACTCTCGTCCTTCTGGGCGTGGGCGCCATCGGGAGCGTCGCCGCGAAGCTCGCGAAGCAGTTCGGCATGCGTGTCCTCGGCGTCACCCGGAGCGGCCGGCCGCAGCGCAATGTCGATCGCATGTACCGGCCGAAGGATCTCCCGAAGGTTCTTCCCAAAGCCGATTTCCTCATGGGGATTTTGCCGCTGACGCCGGAGACGGAGGGATTGATCGGTCGCGCCGAGCTCGATCTCCTGCCGCCCCACGCCGGCGTCGCCAATCTCGGCCGCGCGCGCGTCATGGATTACGACGCGCTCGCGGCAAAGCTCGAGCGCGGCGAGCTCTCGGGCGGCGTTCTCGACGTCTTCTACGAGGAGCCGCTCGCCGCGGACTCCCGGCTTTGGGGAGTGCCGAACCTCATCCTGAGCCCGCATTGCGCCGTCGACGACGAGAGCGTCTACGTTGCACGCTGCCTTGAGATCTTCTTCGGCAATCTCAAGCGCTACCTCGCGGGACGGAAGCTGGAGAACGTCGTCGATCCCAAGCTGGGCTATTGAGGCGCAGGCGCGCCGCCTGATAGAAGCAATGTCGCTGCAGGGGGCGGCGTTTCGGAGCACCTTTCGAAGGGGGCGGCATGTTTCCGGTTTTTGGGACCGTATTCACGGCATTCGGCATTCTCGCCCTGCCGATCGGCATCTATGGCCGGCGCAGGGCGAAGCGAGAGCAGACCTGGCCGAAGGTCAAGGCGGTCGTGCGCTCGGCGGCGATCGCGCCCGTCTCCGCGGAGCAGCGGCATCGCTACGTTCCGAAGCTCACCTACGAATATACCGTCGCCGGCAAGACCTTCAGGGGCGATCGGCTCGGCGTGAGCGGTTACAGCGATTTCAGCGAGTCCTACGCGCGGGACTACATCGCAAAGCGCGCCGTGGGCAGCGAGATCGAAGTGAACTACGATCCCGCCGATCCCGCCCGATCGGTCTTGGAGCCGGGGGCGGGAGGCTGCGGTCCGCTGCTTTTCTGCCTCGTCGGCGTCGTCTTCCTCGCGGTCGGGATTGGCTTCATGGTGGCGGGCACCTAGAACGCGGGTCATTCGGGGGCTGAGGTGATCGCACTTTTTTCGCTCGCGCTTTTCTGCTCCGCCGCGCTCCTCTTCTGGATTCAATTGCTGGTCTCGAAGCTGCTGCTGCCGGTGCTCGGCGGCAGTGCCGCGGTCTGGAACACTTGCATGGTCTTCTTCCAGACGGCGCTGCTCGCGGGCTACCTCTATTCCGACCTGACGACGCGCTGGCTCCAGCCGCGCATTCAGGCGCTGCTTCATCTCGCGCTCCTGGCGCTTGCGGCTCTCGTGCTGCCGGTCGCGCTGCGTGCAGGCGACGCGCCGCCGCCCGGCGAGAACCCCGTGCCCTGGCTCCTGGGAACGCTCGCGCTCATCGTGGGGCCGCCCTTCGTCGCGATCGCCGCGAGCGCACCGATGCTACAGGCCTGGTACGCGCGTTCGGGCGCGCGCGGCGCGAGCGATCCCTATTTCCTCTACGCCGCGAGCAATCTCGGAAGCCTGCTCTCGCTGCTCGCCTATCCGACCCTCATCGAGCCTCGGCTTCGCCTCGCGGAGCAGGGGGTGTGGTGGACCGCTGGCTATGTGGCGCTGATCGCGCTCACCGCGGGCGCGGCCGCCTTCTCGCTCTGGCGTGCGCGCCCGGCGCTGACCGCGCCGGCGGCTGTCGCGCCGAGGGCGGCAGCCGCAGTCGGCTGGGGTCTCCGCCTGCGCTGGGTGCTGCTGGCGCTGGTGCCGTCGAGCCTCCTCCTCGGCGTCACCAACTACCTCACCACCGACATCGCGGCGGCGCCGCTCTTCTGGGTGGTGCCGCTGGCGCTCTATCTCCTGAGCTACGTGCTGGCCTTCCAGCGCACGATTCCGATGCCCGTCTCAGGCCTCGCGGCGCTGCAGCCCTTCCTGCTGCTGCCGATGGCATTTCTCCTGCTCTGGGGCGAGCAGGGCGATGCCGCGCTCGTCTTCGGCATGCACCTCGCGGCCTTCTTCGTGACCGCGCTCCTATGCCATCGCGAGCTCGCGGCGGCACGGCCGGAGGCCGGAAGGCTCACGGAATACTATCTCCTGATCTCGCTCGGCGGCGCGCTCGGGGGCGTCTTCAATGCGCTGGTGGCGCCCGTCGTCTTCGACCGCGTGCTCGAATACCCGCTGGCGCTGCTGGCAGCCTGCCTGCTGCGGCCGGGCGCGCTGCCGACCTTGAGAGGCTGGATCGCGGGGCTCGGCGATCTAGTGTTGCCGTCCCTTCTGCTGCTCTTTCTCCTGGTGCTGCCGCGGCACCTGGAGGTGGATTTCAGCGGTCTCAGCGACAACGCGACCGTTATCGTCGTCGCCATTGCGGCGCTTGCGGCCTACGCATTTCGAAACCGGCCGCTGCGCTTCGCCCTCGGCTTCGGCGCGATCCTTGTCGCGGGAAATTTGCTTCCGGGCTCGAGCGAGCCGCTGCTGCGCTCGCGGAATTTCTACGGCGTGCTCACGGTGCGAGATTGGAGCTCCCCGCCCGTGCGCATCCTCTATCACGGCACCACGACCCACGGCGAGCAGAGCCGCGATCCCCAACGCGTGCTGCAGCCGATCAGCTATTACCATCCGACCGGACCGCTCGGGCAGATCTTCGCCGCCGTCGGCGGCACTCCCCGCACCGAGCGGGTGGCGGCCATCGGCCTCGGCACGGGCACGCTCGCCTGCTATGCGCGGGAGGGCGAGGACTGGACCTTCTACGAGATCAACGCCGCCGTGCTCGCGATCTCGCGCGAGCGTCAGCTCTTCACCTTCCTGCGGGATTGCCCAGCGCACCCCCGCATCGTCATGGGAGACGCTCGGCTCTCTATCGCGCGCGAGCCCGACCGGCGCTACACCATGATGATCTTCGACGCCTTCAGCTCGGACGCGATCCCGATCCACCTGATCACGCGCGATGCGGTGAAGCTCTACCTCACGAAGCTCGACCGCGGCGGCTATCTCGTGTTCCACATCTCCAACCGCTATCTCGATCTTCATCCCGTCCTCGCCAACATCGCGCACGACCTCGGGCTTGCGCTGCTGAGTCGCTCGGACAACGAGCGGATCGAGGGCGACGACGAGGACACCGACGAGAAGGACCGCTCGGATTGGGTGGTGATGGCGCGGACGCCGGAGGACTTGGCACCGCTGGCGGGGATCGAGGACTGGACGACGCTAGAGACCGACCCGCTCCTGGGCGTCTGGAGCGACGATTACGCCAACCTCCTGGGAGCGCTGCGTCGGGATTTTCTGCCGTAGGCGGCGCGAGCCACCTAGACCCGCCAGGCGGCCCAGGCGCTGCCGACGTAGACTTCGGGCACGGGGAGGTAGTCGACGAGCTCGAATCCTTGGCTGCCGGCGGCGGCGTGGGCGACGATCCAGTTGCGAATCTCGTGGCTGCCGTTCCCGGCGCGCTCGGTGTCGCGCTCCAGCAGCTCAAGTAACGGCGCTTCCTCGCCGCGGCGAAGCGCCTCGATGGAGCGGCGATCGTAGGGCTCGTCGATTGCGCCCATGCTGGGCTCGCCGATCGAGTGGCTGAGGCCGCCGGTTGCGAGGATGGCGACGCGGGTGGGTAAGGCGTGGCTCTCGATCGCACGGCGCAGCAGCCGGCCCCAGTCGAGGCAGCGGCGGAAGCTCGGCATAGGCGGCTCGAGCGAGTTGATGAGAATCGGCACGATCCTCGGCATAGACGCGAGCCCGAGACGCGACAGCGGCAGGCAAAGCCCATGATCGAGCCGCAGTCGGTGCGAGAGCGCGGGCTCGAAACCGCCTGCGAGCGCCGTCTCCAATATATGCCGGCCGAGAGCGGAATCGCCGGGGAGCGGGTT
>DATJVP010000129.1:0-3882 GCA_035581425.1 Allostellaceae bacterium
CTCCCCGGAACCAATCCGCTTCCGCGGGCTTAGGTGTGGGAATCGAGCGGGCCGACACTCGGACCGGAACCATCTCGTAGATACGGAGATCGACATGCCTCGCGGCGACAAATCCGGCTACACGGAGAAGCAGAAGCGGCAAGCCGAGCACATCGAGGAAGGTTATGAGGATCGCGGACTGAGCAAGGAAGAGGCCGAGCGGCGCGCTTGGGCCACGGTCAACAAGGTGACCGGCGGCGGCAAGAAGAGCGGTTCCGGACGCGCGCACGCGCGCAAAGGCGACCGAAAGGGCAGCGCTGCCGCGAAGCGCAGGACGCGCGGAGGACGGCAATGACCCAGCGGATCGACGCCGAGGGGCTCAGGGCCATCCTGCGCGACCCGGCGGCGCGGTTCCGCCGGCCGCAGGACGTTCTCGATGCTCCGGGCCTCACGCACGACCAGCGCCTCGAGATCCTGAAGCGTTGGGAATACGACGCCCGGTCCCTCGCTGTTGCAGAAGAGGAAGGCATGGCCGGCGGCGAGGAAAGCCTCCTCCGCCGTGTCAGGCGAGCCATCGCGGCGCTCGGCGGCGA
The DNA here is from genome assembly GCA_035581425.1 of Allostellaceae bacterium. Classification (GTDB taxonomy): domain Bacteria; phylum Pseudomonadota; class Alphaproteobacteria; order ATCC43930; family CGMCC-115725; genus DASZHJ01. The sequence goes on from DATJVP010000129.1 coordinate 573, forward strand.
TGGAGAGGCGGAGCCGATCGGGACCGCGACGAAGCACGGCTAGTCGCCGCGCGAGGCGCCGGGGTCTGGAACCTGGAGCGGTCTCGGCGGTTTAGGACTTCGCTAGTCTCGCCACGCCTGAGTCGAAGGAGAACTCCGATGCTCTATTGGGCCGCTGTCTTTTTTGTGATCGCGCTGATCGCAGGCATCATGGGTTTCGGCGGAGTCGCCGCGGCCTCCGCCAGCGTCGCGCAGGTGCTGTTCTTCGTCTTCCTCGTGCTCTTCGTGCTTTCCCTGCTGGCTACCGCGTTTCGACGAGCTCCCTAGAACGCAGCGAACGCAGCGCGGGTTCCGGTTCCAATTAGACGAGCGCAGAAAGGTCAGCCATGGATGACTTCGTCTCCGACATCGAGGCGATCCGCAGACGTGCCCGCGAGCACATGGAGCGCGGCGCCGTCACCGGGAGCTACAAGCTCGATCCGGAGCGCGTGGTCGCCGTCCTCAACGAGGCGCTTGCAACGGAGCTCGTCTGCGTCCTGCGCTACAAGCGCCATTACTTCGTGGCTGCCGGAATCAACGCCGAATCGGTGAAGGCGGAGTTCCTGCAGCACGCGGCGGAGGAGTTGCAGCACGCGGACTGGATCGCCGAGCGGATCAACCAGCTCGGGGGAGAGCCGAACTTCGATCCCGAGGGGCTCGCCGGACGGAGCCACTCCGAGTACGTCGAAGGTACCGATCTGGTGTCAATGATCCGTGAGAACCTGGTGGCCGAGCGGATCGCGATCGAGTCCTACTCCGGGATCATCCGCTGGCTCGGAAACGACGATCCCACCACGCGCAAGCTGATAGAGGACATTCTCAAAGCCGAGGAGGAGCATGCGGACGACATGGCAACCCTGCTCAATCGCCTGTCCGCGGTTTGAAAGGCGGACGGGCGCTGATGCTGATCCAGCGAAAAAATTGGAGCATGGCGATGTATCGATGCGATTTCCTCGGCGCCGGCGGGGCTGCGCGCTCGACCGAGATGTTCGACGCGACGTGCGACGAGGAAGCCATCTCCTTGGGACGGCGGATGTTCGCGCAAAGGGGCGATTCGATCGGCTTCGAGATCTTGCGGGACGGCAGCCCCATTCACCTCGAGACCGGTAAGTCTTCGCGGCCCTCCGAGGCGCCGTCGACGCTCCGGCAACACCCTCTCTTCGACGGCTCCGATTATTGACGTCGTAGGCGCGGCTCCCCTGCAAGGGAGCCGCGCCGAGCAACGGCTCAGGGATGCGCGACGGGGACGACGCTGATCGCTCCGAAGATCCACAGGACGACGAGAACGACCAGCAGCATTCCCAACGCGCCGCCGAGCCCGGGCCCGCCGTAGCGGTAATAGCCGTAATATCCACCGCCGCCGCCCAGGACCAGGATCAACAGGATGATCAGAAGGATCGCGAACATGTGCAGCTCCTACTTCGGGTTTCGGGTCCGGGGATGGAACACGCTCCCGGGGATCGTCGTTCCCTAGCCTCTCCGCAGCCCCATTGCGAGAAGACCAACTCCGGCGACCACGCCGGCGACCCCCGCCCACATCGGGATGTTAACCGTGCGGTGCTCCTTCACCTCGAGGGTGACCGGTCCGAGCTGCGCCTCCTGGGTCCTGTTGGTGTAGGAGAAGCCGCCATAGACAAGGCCGATGAGGCCGAGTGCGATGAGGATTGCACCAAAGAGCCTGACAGCAGCGTTCCCGGCCATGTGAGCCCTCCGCCGCTCGCGTCAGTGGATCGCCGGCGGCGCTGCGGGAGCGGCGGCCGGCGCCCGATCGAGCCATTGCTGAAGCTGGCCGCGCGCTCGGGAGACGCGGCTCTTCATGGTGCCGACGGCGCAGCACGCTTCCTCGGCCGCCTCCTCGTAGGAGTAACCGCCGGCGCCGACGAGCAGCAGGGCCTCGCGCTGCGTTTCCGGCAGTCGCCGAAAGGCGCGTTCGAAATCCCGGAGCTCCGCCGTCTCCTCCTGGCCGCCGCTCACCGTCGGCACCTGGCAGGCACCGAGGCCCTCGAGCTGGTGCGTCCGGCCGCGATCGCGCAGCAGATTGAAATAGGCATTGCGCAGGATCGTCGTGATCCATGCCTTGAAATTCGTGCCGGGCCGGAAATGGTAAGGGTGCGCGAGGGCGCGCATCACCGCCTCCTGCACGAGATCGTCGGCGAGGCACCGGTCCCGCGCGAGGTAGAGCGCGAAGGAGCGAAGATATGGCAGGGACTGAACGACGTTTCCTTCGAATTCCGGGGTCATTGGCCAGACTCCTCTCCAGTGAAACTCATGACGGCAGGCAAAGTGCTTTCGTCCTCGCGCATCGGCGCGAGCGCATCCGCTGCAATGATCGTTTGCTGCCGCCCTAGCGGGCGGCGCTCACTTCCGCTATCGGGCGCGAGGCCGCGCGTCCCCGTCGTGCCACCCGCTCCGGCGCGAGATCGAGGGAAAGCTCGAGGCCGGAGGCCTCGGCGGGGTCGTTGGAGCGCAATTGCGCCAGGGCCCAGGCGAGATGGATTTCCGCCTCCCGCTCGCTCATTCCGAACAGCTCCGCCGCGCGGCGCACGGAGAACCGCATCTCAGTCACGAGCAGCAGCATCTGACGCGCCGGAAGCGGCAGGGACTCCATGCCGTGCTTCGGCGGCATTCCCGTTGCGACGTCCTCGTCGCACAATCCCTTTCGGACCGGCGCTGGCGCGCAGGCCTCGAAGACTTCGTTGACGAGCTTGAACACTTGCATGCGAACGTCGCCTTCGGCGCGGATGCGCGAGGGTTCCTCGACCAGTGTCTCCAGCGCGATGCGCAGGTACCAGTCTCCCGCGTCCCGGTCTCCGGCCACCGCGCGCGCGTAGCGATGCGCGCTCGCGAAGCTGCTCGAGAGCTCTTGCTCGTATGTCGCCATAGTCGCGTTCCTCTCTTGAGTCCTTCGTCCGCTCGCGACGGATGCGATCTCCATGCACCCGACGCAACGATAATCTAGGGCGTGATGACGCCAGCGGTGGTGGCAAAGAAATTGTGGCTCAACCTAAAAATGCCACCGAGCCCGATTCGGGAAATTTGCAGCGCTCTCAGTGACTCCCGAAGGAATTCGCCGATTCGAGGTCATTCGGACCGCAGGCGAGGGTGCCCCCGAAAGCGCCGTTGGCGGGTAGATAGAATGGGCGCCACGATACCGAAGGCGTTGGTGACGAGAGCGAGAGAGGCCGCGAGAACGTAGCGCACGACGGCGACGCTACCTCTCCAGCACCGTCCGCAGGAAATCGCGCGTGCGCTTTTCCTGCGGGGCGCCGAAGATGCGCTCGGGCGTGTTCTG
>DATJVP010000130.1:0-55311 GCA_035581425.1 Allostellaceae bacterium
CGGCCACTCCCAGCATCACGACCGCGGCCATCATCATCACGACGCCTGCGCGATCTGCGTGTCGCTCTCGACGGCGCACGCCGCGACCACGCTTCCGGCGCCGGTCGCTCTCGCGCCGCCGCGCCGTGAAGCCGCTACCCATCTTTCGCTCGCGGCCAAGACCATACCGTCGCGCGCGCATGCGCATACGCCCTACGCGCCTCGGGCACCGCCTTCCTCCGCTTGATCCCTTTGCCCGGGCCGGCCGGGCAGAACTAATCGACTCATCAGCGGAGAACCTCTATGCAACGCTCAGCTTGGAGCGGGGCGGCGCTTGCCGTTCCTCTCCTCCTTGCAACGCCGGGCCTCGGACACGCACACGCGGTGTGCGGCAACCGAGTCTTCCCGCCGACCTTGACCATGGACGATCCGGGCTTCAACGACGAGCTGTCGCTGCCCACGATCCAATACGCACCCATCCCCGCGGCTGGGGGCAATCCATCCGGCTCGGTCACGAGCTACGGCTTTGAATGGGATAAGACCATCTTCCCGAATGTCGGTTTCGCCATAAACGACGGCTACATCGTGCAGCGCGGCGCGGGTCAGAATGTTAAGGGCTGGGACAACCTGACGCTGACGCTGAAGGGACAGCTTCCGTGCATCGAGAGTCACGAATTCCTGGTCTCGGTCGGCGTCTCCCACGAATTCGGCGGCACGGGCACGCGGAGACTTGCCACGGCCGGCGTCATCGACACAACGGGCAACACCGCGCCGACCCTCTATGTCGGCAAAGGGCTGGGCGATCTTCCCATCGACTTCCTGCGCCCCTTGGCCGTCACTGGCGAATTCAGCTACCAATTCTCGGATTCGCCCAGTATCTCTCCGAACCAATGGAATTACGCGCTATCGCTGCAATATTCGATGCCGTACATGCAGCAGCACGTGAAGGCCTTGGATATACCGGAGTTCTTCGGCCACCTGATCCCCATCGTCGAGTTCGCCTACAGCTCGCCGATCCACGGCTCGCCCACGGGGACCATCTCGCCGGGGATTTTCTACGAGGCCGAAAGCTGGCAGCTCGGCGCCGAAGCCGTCATCCCCGCCAACAGCGCCACCAGGCAAGGGCAGGGCACGGGCTTCATCGTCCAGTTCCATCTCTTTCTCGACGACATATTCCCGAATTCGCTCGGCAAGCCGTTGTTCAATTTCTAGGGCCGACGCATGAGACACATCTTCTCGTCGTGGACTCTGCTGCCCGCGCTCATTCTCGGAACGCCGGCGGCCCTCGCCCACGCCTTCCTCGACCGCGCGCAGCCCGCGGTCGGCAGCACGGTCCATCAATCGCCCGCGGAGGTGCGGATCTGGTTCACCGAGGCGGTGGAGGCCACCTTCAGCACCATCGCCGTCCTCGATGCCCAAGGTCATCACGTCGAGGACGGCAAAGCAAAAGTGGATCCCAGCGATCCCCAGCTGTTGGAGGTCGGGCTCAAGACCTTGGAGCCCGGCAAATACAAGGTCGTCTGGAAGGTGATCTCGGTCGATACCCATCGCACCGAGGGTGACTTCACCTTCACCGTCGGACCCTGAGAACCGTCATGGAACTGGCTCTGGTTGCGGTGCGAGCGCTGCAGTTTGGGTCCGCCATGATCCTGCTGGGAGCGCCGATCCTGCGGCTCGGGCTCGGATCCGCCTTCGAGTCCGCCTCGAGCGCGCGCGACGAATTCGATCGTTGGCTGCGTCGATTTCTGAGGATAGCGGCCATCGTGACACTATTGTCTGCGCTTCTCTGGCTCGACCTCGAGGCCGTGATCATGGGCGACGGCTGGGAGGAAGCAGTCGATGGCGAGACGATCGCCTCTGTCCTCCTGGAGACGACCTTCGGCCATGCCTGGATCTGGCATCTTGCCTTCGCGGGGCTGCTCACCCTCACGCTCCTGCTACCACCGCGGCCAATGAGCCGACACCGCACCGCGACGATTGCGGGGCTCTCGGCGGGATTGGTCGCGAGCCTCGCCTGGGCCGGCCACGCCGTCATGCAACCGGGCGTGACGCGTCTGACGGTGCAGGTCATCCACTTGTTGGCGGCGGGGCTCTGGCTCGGCAGCTTGCCCATCTTGCTTTTTCTGCTCGGCCGAGCCCGCAGGGACAATGACCGTGATTGGCGTGACGCATTGCGCCAGTTGCTGCCGCGATATTCACGTGTCGGATACGTCGTTGTTGCCACGATCCTTCTGACGGGCTCTCTCAACACCTCGTTCCTGGTTGGCAGCCCTGCCGCGCTTGTCACGACCGAGTACGGGCATGTCCTGCTGGTGAAGGTCGGGATCGTGCTCCTTATGGTCTTGGTGGCGGGAATCAACCGTCTGCGTCTGGTACCGGACATTCGTCGGAGCAGATCGGAAGCGGAAGCCACGCCCACCATAGCGGCTCTCGCGCGCAATGTAGCGGTCGAGCAAGCACTGGGCGCGCTGGCCATTCTCGCCGTGAGCGTGCTCGGCACGCTGCCGCCGGCACTCGCGCCATGAGCATGGAGGGAACTCGGCGATGAGCCAAAGTGAGGGCAATTCGCGCTCAGGGAGACGGCGATTCCAATGAAGCAAGAGCGCGAGCACAGGTTTGTGCCGGTCGCGTCGGCGCTGTGCCTCTTGGGTATTCTGGTCGCGGTCATGTGGTGGGCTGAGGCCAGTCAGTTCCGAGGTCCTGCCTCGTCCACGCGCTTACCCGCGATTGGCGGCGCGTTTACGCTCACAAGCACCCACGGGACGACCGTAACGGAGCAATCCTACCGCGGAAAGATCCAGCTCGTTTATTTCGGCTACACCTACTGTCCCGACGCCTGCCCGACCATGCTCAACAAGATCGCATCGGCGCTCGACGAGCTGGGTCCGCTCGCGGCTCGTGTCCAACCGTTGTTCATTAGCATCGATCCCCAACGCGATACCCCTGAGGTACTCGCACAGTATGTCGAATCTTTTAGCTCTCGCATTGTCGGGCTCACGGGAACGCCAGCGCAGATTGCGGCGGCGGCGAAGGCCTTCGGGGTCTATTACGCCCCATACGAGATCGCCGATGCGCCCGATGGCTATCTCATGGACCACACGTCCGCCGCGTTCGTCATGAACGTAGACGACTACTTCGTCGCAACCTTCACGCCGGACACCCCAGCGGCGCAAATGGCCGCGAGGCTGCGAACACTCATCGCTCAATCCTCATGAAGGAGAGAACCATGCTGAGAATGATCTCGTTGATCGGACTGATCGCCGTCAGCTCGGTCTCGCTCGCCATCGCGCAGACACCGTCCATCGAGGTGCAACATGCATGGGCGCGCGCTACGCCTGCCGGCGCGAAGACCGCCGCGCTCTACATGACGCTCGTCAACAAGGGCCCCACCGCGGACCGCCTACTCTCGGCCGCAACGCCTGTCGCGGGCAAGGCAGAGCTACACACGACCATCGATAGCAACGGTGTCATGCAGATGCGCCCCGTCGCGGCCTTGGACGTCCAGCCAGGGACGCCAACCGTGCTCAAGCCGGGTGGATATCATCTCATGCTAATGGGCCTCAAGGGACCGTTGGCGGAGGGACAGCACTTTACCGTCGCACTCACCTTCGAAAAGGCCGGAACGGTGGAAGCCACCGTAGAGGTCGAGAAGGTGGGAGCCATGGGCCCGGACAGCATGCCCGGCATGAAGATGTGAGGGTCGTCGGCCCCGATGGTGGCTCGTAACGCTCCTCACTTGGCGCGGCCATCCACCGGCGGCAGCTCGAGGGCGTCCAGCTTCTTGACCTTGTAGATGAGGTACGAGATCAGCCAGGCAGCGACAAAGACGCCGATGATGACAAAGCCGAGGTCGTTGAAATTGTCATTGAGCGCGCCTACCGCGTCCCAGAACCCGCCGCTGAGCCCGAGTTGATCGCTGATCAAGCCGAGCGCCTCGATGCCGCCGATCACCACTGCAACCAACACCGATACCAACGTGATCGTCATGTTGTAGTAGAGCTTGCGCATCGGTTTGACGAAGGCCCATTCGTAGGCTCCGAGCATCATCACTCCGTCGGTCGTGTCGATCAGCGACATGCCAGCCGCAAAGAGCACGGGAAAGACCAGGATCGCCGCAATCGGCACCCCCTTGGCGGCCTGCGCCGCCGAGACACCAAACATCGCGACTTCCGTCGCCGTGTCGAAACCGAGGCCGAATAGAAAGCCTAGCGGGAACATGTGCCAGCTCTTGGTGACGAGCTTGAACAGCGGACGGAACAATCGAGCGAGGAAGCCGCGGCTGTTGAGGAGAATATCGAGATCTTCCTCGACATAGCGCCCTCCGGCTCGCACACGACGATAGCATTTGTAGATGGACGCGAAGATGACGATGTTCATCACTGCGATCGCGAATAGGAACAGCGCCGAGACGGTGGTGCCGACTACGCCCGACACGCTCTGGAAGCTGCCGAAGCTGCCGAGCAACGTCGCCGCGGTCGCCACGACGGCGGCGGCAATGATCACCACGGTCGAATGACCGATGGCGAAGAAAAATCCGACCGAGACCGGCCGCTGATTCATCTGCACGAGCTTGCGGGTCACGTTGTCGATGGCGGCGATGTGGTCTGCATCGACGGCGTGGCGGAGGCCAAGGCCGTAAATTACCAACGCGATCCCGAGCAGCGCCGGACGATCATAATAGGCGACGATCGCCCAGAGCCATGCTCCGAGGTTGAGAGCGGCAAGTATGCCATAGATTGCGACGAGCCGCATTTTCACGCCAGGCGCGCTTTCGTCGAAGAGACGCTTAATTGCAGTGTTCATGATGACCCCGATGAGAGACGCTCAACGTCATCGCAGGACCGCATAGATCGTACGTTTGGCACGATCTCGGCGCGTCGAGCCACCCCGCCCGACACTTCTGCTCCGACACGGTGATGGCAGGTCTCCTGGCTCGCGGATTCCGGCCGCTCCCGCCTTCCCGAGCCAATCCGCCCAGTGGCGACATGGAAACGGCACTCCGCTCACAGTTGCGGGGGCAGCCTCGGCATCGGCAACCTGCCTTCACCGAGTTCCCTTTTTATCCCCGAAGGGAACCATCGCATTTGATAATGCCCGACCGGGCTCGTGATCGTCAACGAACGTGCGCGTGCTCGTGTTGACGGCTTTTCTGTGTTCCATGCGCGTGCTTCTCCGAGGACAGCTCGACGGGCACGGTTACGAGCCGGCCATGTCTGACGCCGCGCTCGGCAATGAGATGATCCGCGAAGTGTCGGACGTCCCCAGTCTTTCCCTTCAGCACCGTCACCTCCATGCAGCTCTGATGATCGAGATGCACGTGCAGGGTCGAGACGGCCATGTCGTGATGATCATGGAAGCTGTGCGCCAGCCGCTTCGGCAGCTCGCGCATGGCATGGTCGTACACGTAGACGAGGGCGGCGACGCAATGTCGGTCGGGATGACCCTCGGCCGCCGCTTGCTGCAGCCCAACGCGCGCGAGATCGCGAATCGCCTCCGATCGGTTCTGGTAGCCGCGCACCGCTATCAGCCGATCAAGTTCGGCCATCAAGGGTTCATCGATAGTGATGGTTACGCGTTGCATGAGGCCTCCTTGGTATTGGAAAGCCGATCGGATATGATGATTTTACCCATTTATCATACCGATCGCGGGGCACAAAAATGAAGAGCAAATCAATACCGAGCCGCCTCGTCCCTGTCACGCGCCGTAAGGTGCTGCGGGGCGCCGGCGGCCTGCTCTTGGCTGCGCCGGGGATCCTATCGGCGCGAGGCGCAGTCGCGAAATCCGTTCTCAATGTCACCGCGTACGACGGCTTCATCCCTCCGGCCTTCAAGCGGCAATTCGAGACCGAGACCGGGATCGAGGTGCGGGTGCGCCTCGCCTCGAGCCAGGCGCCGGAACTCAATTTGCTGGTAGCGGAGCGCGCGAGCCCGCTCAGCGACATCTGCACCGTGAGCGGAAATCGAATCCATCAGTTCTTCGAGGCACAGGTCATCGAGCCGCTCGATGTCTCCCGGCTCGCGAATTGGCGGCGCATCAATCCCCTATACACCGAAAGCGACTGGATCGCGATCGATGGCGCGGTCATGGCCATGCCGCTGCTCGTTGGCGCCAACGTGCTGGTCTACAACAGCAAGAAGGTGAATCCGGCGCCTGAGAGCTGGGGAGCGATGTTCGATTCGCGCTACAAGGGCCGAATTGCCTACGTCATCGAGGATTTCCTGCAATGTACGATGCTATACCAAGGCGCGGACGGGACCTTCGCCGCCTATATCGATAAGCCGGACGAGGCGGCGCGCGCTGTCAATGCCGCGCGCGATCTCCTGATCGAGCACAAGAGCCAAGTCCTGAAATTCTACGAAGACGGCAACATTCTGCGCCAGCTTCTGATAGGCGAGGATGTCGTCCTCGCCCAGGCTTATGCGGGAACCCTCGCGAAGCTGATCATCGACGGGCTGCCGATTCGGCTGACCATTCCGCGCGAGGGTAGCATCTCCTTCGTCTACAACTTTGCCCTGATCAAGAACGCGGCCAACCGCGACAACGCCTACCGGTTCCTCGATGCAATGCTGGCCTATCCGGAGATCGGCGCGCAGCTGACGCGCGCCGCCGGCTACACTTCCACCTTCCTCGGAGCCGAGAAGGCACTGACCGAGCTGGAGCGGCAGACCTTCATGCTGACGCCGGATCAACTCAGCCGCCTGAGGTTCCTCAGCTATAAGGCCCAGGCGCTGAGCTCCCGCCTCGTCGACCGTGCCGTGGCCGAAGTCGAAGCCGGCTGATCCGCCGCTCGGCGCCACGAGCCCGGAGGACACCGAGTGAGGTACGGTCGAGCGCTGCTCCTAGGCGGCCCGCTCCTGTGGATCGTCGGCGCCAACATCGCGCCTCTCGTGGAGATGGCGAGGATAAGCTTGCTTGATGTTTATCCCGCGGCGCCCGAGCACGTTTCGACCGTCGGGTTCGGAAACTACGCGACGTTTTGGTCGAACCCATACTATGTCACCGTCTTCCTGCACAGTCTTCTGTTTGCGGCTGCGACCAGTCTCATCGCCTTGATCATCGCCTACCCGATCGCCTATGCGATCGCACTCAAGACGGCGCCGCGCTCGCGTCTTCGGCGGCTGTGGCTATTGATCGCCCCGTTCTGGACGAGCGAGATCGTGCGCCTCTTTGCGGTCATGCTGCTGCTGGCAAATCGCGGCGCCGTCAATGGCGTGCTGCAGGGGGCCGGGCTCGTAGAGGATCCCTTGCCTCTCCTCTATAACCCGTTCTCCGTTGCGGCCGGCATGCTCTACGTCGTGCTGCTAGCAATGCTCCTGCCCGTCTATGCCGCAATCGAGAGGCTATCGCATGACCTGCTGGATGCGGCGGCAGGACTTGGGGCCCGGCCGTGGCGGCGATTCCTCTGCGTGACCGTACCCTTGACTCGGGACGGCATAGCGTCCGGCTGCGCGCTGGTTTTCCTCATCAGCCTCGGCGCATTCGCAGTACCGGCGCTGCTCGGTGGCGCCAATGCCACCTTTTTCGCGACGACGATCGCCAGCCTTTTCGCCAGTAGTGCCGGACGCTGGCCGCTTGGCGCAGCCTTCGCCGTCATCCTCCTCGTCAGCGGAATTTCGGTAGCGGGATTATTCGTACAATTTGTCGCTCCGAGCGCCGCCCGCTTCAGCGGCGGTGGCAAGGGATGAGCGGCGCAAAGGCGCGGGCCCACGCCCTTGCAGCATTCTATTGGGCCGCGGTCGTTTGTCTCCTGCTGCCGCTGTGCCTCATTGCATTGATGAGCCTCAAGGACGGCACCTTCGTCGGCTTTCCAGTTAAAGGCCTGACCTTGCGCTGGTACAGACTCATTGCGGACGATCGCGAGGTATTTGAGGCATTTCTCTTTTCCTGTGCCATTGCCGCGGCATCCACTTCAGTCGCGTTGGCGACGGGGCTTTGGACGGCGTGTGCGATCGTCAGCCTCGAAAACCGCCTCGCGCGCGCCGCCCTCATCTGCGCTGCATGCCTGCCGTTGGTGACACCCGGTATCGTCTCGGCCATTGCACTACGAATTTTTATTGCCGCCATCGGCCTCGAGCCTGGATTTCTGGCGATTGCCCTCGGCCATGCCGTGCATTCTGCGCCCTACGTCGTCCTTATTGTCAGCCTCCGTCTCGCACTAATGCCGAGGGATCTCGTGCAGGCGGCGCAAAGCCTCGGCGCCGGCCCGGGGCGGGCGTTTCTGCTGGTGACGCTTCCATGGCTGCGCCCGGCGCTCGGTGCTGCCGCCCTTTTGGCGCTGCTCGAGAGCTTCGACGACTTCCTGCGCTCCTTTTTTCTCGGAGGTTTTCAGCCGACTCTGCCGGTCCTCATTTACGGCCGCCTCTTCTCGGGCTTGTCCCCGGAGATCGGCGCTGTCACCACGCTGGTGCTGCTGCTCTCCATCCTCATCGGCCTCGCTGCCGAAACCCTGGCGCGTCGCTCAAAATTATTGCGACGGCCGTCGCATTCGGGCTCTTCGGCGCACGTGTCCGATTGGCGCTAAACCGTGAATTGAGCCGATAGTCGAGCGACGTCGGCTGTTCCCCAGTTAGCGGATTTCGATGCGCGCTCGAGAAATGTCCGCTACGTGCCACATCCGCGACGTGCCGCCCTGTCGCGCGAAGGTCTGCTTATCGGGGTAAAGTGGGCGTGGACGAGTGTCCGCCTGACTGCCGTTGGTGACCCTAGTCGGAAGTCGCGCACGCGCCTGCGGCTGCGGCCGCATTCTCAAGAGTGAGAAGCCGGGCGATCTGCCCGTGCAGCAAGCCACCAATTTCGATTTGATCGTCAATATGAAGACTGCGAAGGGGAACAGTTCACGGCGAGAATTGGAAACCTCGGTGGTGCCACGAACCCTATGAACCGCTTCACCGCAACTCCCGAGGCCGGAGGTGACAGGGCGCGGGCATGCTCGCTACTCTCTCAGCGGGCGGCCGGGATCGGGCCGTTGGCAGCCAGCGCGACGCGGAGGTTTTCATGACGAAGTCCAGCCCGAAGGACCCGACACCCGGCATCAAGCTCGAGAAGGCGGTGGCCGATCGCCTCGATCCCAAGCGCGTCTACAATCCCCCGCCCAAGCACGCGGACGTCGAGGGCCAGTTCAAGTACAACGCCTTCATCACCTGCCCCTATTGCGGGATGCACTTCAACGCGACACTCGACACCGACGTCTATACCGCGGTGCGCTGCCCGAGCTGCGGCCAGGTCAGCCTCTCCGTCGGGACCTGAGCCTCAGGGCCAAACGACCTCCGGCGGCAGCGACATCAGGATCGCCTCGGTATTTCCGCCGGTCTTGAGGCCGAAGAGCGTGCCGCGGTCGTAGAGCAGGTTGAACTCGACGTAGCGGCCGCGTTTGACGAGCTGCGTCTGGCGCTCGGCCTCCGTCCAGGGCTTGCGGAAGTGCCGGCGCACCAGCTCGGGATAGATCGCAAGGAACGCCTCGCCCACGCCACGGGTGAAGCGGAAGTCGCGCTCGAAGTCGCCGGTGTCGTGATAGTCGAAGAAGATGCCGCCGACGCCACGCGCCTCGTTCCGGTGCGGCAGGAAGAAATAGCGGTCACACCATTCCTTGAAGCGCGGGTAGTAGCCGACATCCTCGGCATCGCAGGCGGATTTGAGCGCGGCATGAAACTCCGCGGTGTCCGCGTCTACCGGAAAGACCGGCGTCAGGTCTGCGCCGCCGCCGAACCACGATTTGGTCGTGACGATATGGCGCGTGTTCATGTGCGCGGCGGGGACGTGCGGCGAGCGCGGGTGGACCACTACGGAGATCCCGCTCGCCCAGAATCGCGGGTCGCTCTCGGCGCCGGGGATTTGGGCTCGAAACTCCGGCGAGAACTCGCCGTGAACGGTCGAGACGTTGACGCCGGCCTTCTCGAAGACGCGCCCGCGCAGGATCGCCATGGTGCCGCCCCCGCCGCCGGCGCGGGTCCAGGGCTTGCGCTCGAACCGTCCCGCGGGACCCTCGGCCGGCCGCTCCGCCGCGAACTCGTCCTCGATCGCCTCCAGTGCGGCGGCCAGGCGGTCGCGCAGGCTCTCGAACCACGCGCTCGCCCGTGCCTGCCCCGTTTCCACGCTCATGCCTCGGGCTCCATCGGCATCAGGCCCGTCTGGCGCAGTGCCTCGCCGAGCACGATCGCCGCCGCGATCGCGACGTTGAGTGAGCGTAGCCCCGCGCGCATGGGGATGCGGACCCGAGCGTCCGCGGCGGCGTGCACCTCATCCGGCACCCCCGCGGATTCGCGTCCGAGCAGCAGCGTATCGTCGGGCTTGAACACGAAGCGATGGTAGAGCAGGGAGGCCCTCGTCGTCAGCAGGACGAGGCGGGAGCCGGCGGCCCGTGTCGCGCGGAACCGTTCCCAGGTGGGATGCCGGGCGAGCTCCAGTTTCTCGAGGTAGTCCATCCCCGCCCGTTTCAGCCGACGGTCGCTCAGAAGGAAACCCGCGGGCTCGATGATGTCGAGCGGGACCCCCAGGCAAGCCGCGAGCCGCATCAGCGCGCCGGCATTCTGCGGAATATCCGGCTGGTAGATCGCAAGGCGCATGGCGACGGGCGCTCCGGCGTGATTATGTCGCGGAAACCAGGGTGTTTTCCGGCTTTGCAAGCCCTCACCCGATCGATTATACCGGGACCCGCCGCGACGCGCGGGCGGTACTGAGGAGCGGCGCATTCTGCGGCAGGGTGTCGCATACGCCGGTTGGGCGGAGGTTTCGTGGCCTGGCAAAGCATTGCCGGGCGTTCAAGAGACGGGGTGGTGGGAGATGGCGGAGACCGCGCAAGCCAAGCCGATGGGCGCGCATGGGGGCGAGGGGTCGCGGCGGGATTTCCTGGTGCTGACGGCCTCGGCGCTCGGCGCGGTGGGCGTTGCTGCGATCGCTTGGCCCCTGATCGATGCCATGAACCCCGCGGCCGACACGCTCGCGGCGGGCGCGCCCGTCGATGTCGATATTTCGAAGCTGGCAGAGGGCCAGCAGGTCGTCGTCCTCTGGCGCAGCCGCCCGATTTTCATCATGCACCGCTCGGCGGACGAGCTGAAGGAGCTCGAGACCGGCAAGAACGCGGCCCTGCTGCGCGATCCCGACTCCGGCTCGCTGCAGCAGCCGGACTATGCGAAGAATTGGCATCGCTCGATCAAGCCCGAAATTCTCGTCCTCGTGGGCATCTGCACGCATCTCGGCTGCATCCCGAGCTTCGTACCGCAGCCGGGTAACGCTCCCGTCGAGAATTGGCCCGGCGGGTACTTCTGTCCCTGTCACGGCTCCAAGTACGATCTCTCCGGCCGCGTCTATGCGGGCGTGCCGGCACCGCTCAACCTGCCGGTGCCGCCCTACGTCTTCGTCAGCGATACCGTGATCCGCGTCGGCGAGAACCCCAAGGGCTCCGACTTCGATCTGAGCTCGGTCGAGCAGCTCTAGGAGCCTCGCGCGATGGCCGCCCCCCGCACGCAGAACCCGATCATCCGCTGGATCGACTACCGGCTGCCGATCTTCTCGTACCTCGAGCACGAGCTGCACGAGTATCCGACGCCGCGCAATCTCAGCTACTGGTGGAACTTCGGCTCCCTCGCGGGATTCATGCTCGTGACCATGATCGTCACGGGCATCTTCCTCGCGATGCACTACACGCCGAACGTCTTTCTCGCCTTCGACAGCGTCGAGCGCATTCGCCGCGACGTGCCCTATGGCTGGCTCATCCAGTACATCCACATGAACGGGGCGTCGTTCTTCTTCATCGTTACCTACATCCACATTTTCCGCGGCCTCTACTACGGCTCCTACAAGAACCCGCGCGAGCTCCTGTGGATGCTGGGCGTGGTGATCCTGCTGCTGATGATGGCGACGGCCTTCATGGGCTATGTGCTGCCCTGGGGCCAAATGAGCTTCTGGGGCGCCACCGTCATCACCAACCTCTTCTCCGCGATCCCGAAGATCGGCAACGCCATCGTGACCTGGCTCTGGGGCGGCTATGCGGTCGGCAACCCCACGCTCAACCGCTTCTACTCGCTCCACTACCTGCTGCCCTTCGTCATCGTCGCGGTGGTGATGCTGCACGTGATCGCGCTCCACCGGCACGGCTCGAACAATCCCTTGGGCATCGATCGCAAGGGGCCGCAGGACAGCATTCCCTTCCACCCCTACTACACGATCAAGGACATGTTCGGGCTCGGCGTGTTCCTGATCGTCTACGCCTCCTTCATCTTCTTCATGCCGCTCTCGCTGGGCGATCCCCAGAACGCGATCCCTGCCAACCCGCTGCAGACGCCGCCGGAGATCGTGCCGGAATGGTACTTCCTGCCTTTCTACGCGATCCTGCGCTCGGTGCCGGACATCTGGTTCATTCCCTCGAAGCTCGCGGGCGTGATCTGCCTCTTCGGCTCGATCGGGCTGCTCTTCGTGTTGCCCTGGCTCGACACCTCGCCGGTCCGCAGCGCGCGGTTCCGCCCGATCTACAAGTGGTTCTTCGTGCTCCTCGTGGTGGACGTGGTGGCGCTCGGCATCTGCGGCGCGCATCGTCCCGAGGGCACCTACATCGTGATCGGCCGCCTCGCGACCCTCTACTACTTCTTCCATTTCGTTATCCTGCTGCCGCTGCTCGGCAAGCTGGAGCGGCCACGGCCGCTGCCGGCGAGCATCGGCGCCGCCGTCCTCAAGGGCGGCGCGGTCTCCGCGGAGTAGGGGCGATGCGCAAGATCTTCCTGGCGGCGGGAGTGGCAGGGCTCATCTCGCTGGGCATCGCAAGCTCGGCGCCGGCGGCGGACGAGACGGTCGTGCTCCCGGAGCAGGCCTGGTCCTTCGACGGCGTCTTCGGCACCTTCGACCGCGCCTCGGCGCAGCGCGGATTCCAGGTCTATCACGACGTCTGCGCCAAGTGCCATTCGATGGACCTGCTCTCCTATCGCAATCTCGAGGAGCTCGGCCTCAGTGCCGATCAGGTGAAGGCGATCGCCGCGGCCGATCAAGTCATGGATCGCGACGACCGCGGCATGCCCGTCATCGACGACAGCGGCAAGGTCGTGATGCGGCCCGCCCGCCCCTCCGACCGCTTCGCGCCCCCCGACAAGACCGTGACCTCGGCGCTGCTGCCGGCGATACCGCCGGACCTCTCGCTGATGGTGCATGCGCGCGAAGACGGTGAGAACTACGTCTTCGATCTCCTCGCCAAGGGCTACGTGACGCCGCCCGAGGGCTGGGATCCCGCTGCGAACTACAATCTCTATTTCCCCGGCCACCGTATCGCGATGCCGCCGCCGCTTGCGGAAGGTGCGGTCACCTATGCCGACGGCACGGTCGCGACCCTCGACCAGGAGGCGCGGGACATCGTCAATTTCCTGGAATGGGCGGCCGATCCCAACCTCGAGGAGCGGCATCGCACCGGCCTCAAGGTGATCCTGTTCCTGATCGTCTTGACGCTCGTCCTCTACGCCGCCAAGCGCCGCATCTGGTCCGATCTGCACAAGGGCGAGCACTGAGCCTTCCGGCCCGACGCTAGTTGCCTTGGCCCTTGAGGGTGCGGGCGAAGAACGCCGTCACCCGCTGCTTTGCGTCCGCCCAGGCAGCGGAATCGCCGCCGGTGGTCGCGCCTTGGCGGGTCGGGGAGTTGATGTTCCGGCGTCTCGGATTGAAGGTGACGCGCGCGGCGCTGTCGAAGGAATGCCGCGCGCCCGGATAGACCACGATCTCGACCGGCAGTCCCGCGGCGCGAGAGCGCTCGGCGAGCGCCTCGCAATCCTTGGCGGGCGTCCAGTCGTCCTTCTCGCCGACGAGGATGAGGAGCGGCCCGATCGGCCGGTAGATGCCGTCAAAGGCGACAGCGGGGCCGTACTCGCCGAATTCCCGTCTCGCGGACCAGGCTCCGTAGCGGTCGCTGCATCCGGGATAAAGCGCAATGCCCGCAACGAAGCCCGAGCGCTTCTCTGCGGCGAGCAATCCCGCCGCAGGCTCGACCATCGAGATGAGCGTGCTGCTGCCGCCATGCGAGCCGCCCATCACGCCGATATGCTTGCCGTCGACGAAGGGTTGGGCGCGCAAATAAGCGAGGGCCGCATAGGCGTCGTATAGGCGTTGGATGGGATAGGTCCTGCGCATCTGCTCGAGGGGCGTGTCCAGGGGCGCGGCGCAGACGCCTTCGGGAAAGCCCCGCGTCGAGAAGCTGTCGGGCATGATGACGACGTAGCCCATCGGCGCGAGGAAATCCGCCCAGCGCCGCGGCGCGCCGCTGGAGCGCGGACCGAGGCCGCTGCAATCGTGCAGCATGACGATCGCGGGGAAGGGGCCATTTCCATCGGGCTTCAGGATGGTCGCGGGGATCTGCTCGGGCGCGCCGTCCCGTGAGCGCGTGTCGAGATTGACGGCCCATCCCGTGACGTCCGCGCGCGCGCCGGCCGCGCCGAGCGCCAGGAGGGCAGCGAACGCCAATATGCGCGCAATGTGCGTGACCATGCGGACCTCGCCTTTGGGCAGCGAATGGTGGCACGGGACCGCGCCGCCGTCATCGGCGGAATCCTGTTGCCCCCGGGGGAGCCCGCTGGAACACTCCCGCGGCAAATCGGTGGGAGTGGCAATGGGCGACGGCATTGAGCCGGTCATCGGCGTCATCGGCGGCAGCGGGCTCTATCAGATCGACGGGCTCACGGAGGTGCAGTGGCAGCGCGTCGCCTCGCCATTCGGCGAGGCTTCGGACGAGCTTTGCTTCGGGCGGCTCGGCGGAGCCCGCGTCGTCTTCCTGCCGCGCCACGGCCGCGGCCATCGCCTGTCGCCTTCGGACATCAACTACCGCGCCAACATCGACGCGCTGAAGCGCGCAGGCGTCACCGACGTGGTCTCGCTCTCGGCGGTCGGAAGTCTGCGCGAGGACCTGCCTCCCGGGAGCTTCGTGCTCGTGGACCAATTCATCGACCGCACCTTCGCACGCGCCAAGAGCTTCTTCGGCGCGGGCTGCGTCGCGCATGTGACGCTCGGGCATCCCGTCTGCTCGCGCCTCAGCGACGCGCTTGCGGCGGCCGGTGCCGAGACGGGTCTCACCATGCGTCGCGGCGGGACCTATCTCGCGATGGAAGGGCCGCAGTTCTCGACGCTCGCGGAAAGCCGGCTCTATCGCGCCTGGGGCTGCGACGTCATCGGCATGACCAATATGCCGGAGGCGAAACTCGCGCGCGAGGCGGAGCTCTGCTACGTCACCGTCGCGATGGTGACGGATTTCGACTGCTGGCACCCCGAGCACGATCACGTCACCGTGGAGATGATCGTGCAGGTGCTGTTGGCGAACGCGGAGAAGGCGCGGGGCCTCGTGAAGAACGCGGTGCCGCGTCTCGGGGGAGCGCGCGGCCTCTGCCCGGCGGGTTGCGACCGCGCGCTCGAGCACGCGATCATCACCGCGCCCGAGGCGCGCGATGCCGCGCTCGTCGCGCGGCTCGGGGCGGTGGCGGGGCGCGTGCTCCGCCGGTAAGCTTCTGCGGCAAAGGGAGCCGGTCCATGAAGGTCGCGGGCAAGCCGATGCGGACGATCTGGCGCGAGCCCGACGGCACCGTCGGGATCATCGACCAGACGTTGCTGCCGCACCGGATCGAGTTGCGCCGCATCGCCGATCTCGAGACGATGGCGGAGGCGATCCGGAGCATGCAGGTGCGGGGTGCGCCGCTGATCGGCGCCTCCGCGGCCTTCGGCGTGGCGCTGGCGCTCCGCCATGACCCTTCCGAGAAGGGCCTCGAGGCCGCCTGCGAGCGCCTCATTGCGACACGCCCCACAGCGGTCAACCTGCGCTGGGCGCTCGAGGAGATGCGCCGCGCGGTTGCGAACCAGCCGCCGGAACGGCGTGCCGCCATCGCCTTCGCTCGCGCTCAGGAGATCGCCGACGCCGATGTCGAGGTCAATCGCGCGATCGGGAGGCATGGCCTTCCGCTCATCGAGCGCGCGGCGGCGCGGAAGCCGCGGGGCGAGCGGGTCAATGTGCTCACGCATTGCAATGCGGGCTGGCTTGCGACCGTCGATTGGGGCACGGCGCTTGCCCCAATCTATACCGCGCACGAGAAAGGCATCCCGCTGCACGTCTGGGTCGACGAGACGCGGCCGCGCAATCAGGGCGCGAGCCTCACGGCCTGGGAGCTCCTGCACGAGGACGTGCCGCACACGGTGATCGCGGACAATGCCGGCGGACACCTGATGCAGCGCGGCGAGGTCGATCTCGCGATCGTCGGCACCGACCGCACCACCGCGACCGGCGACGTCGCCAACAAGATCGGGACCTATCTCAAGGCGCTCGCCGCGCGCGACACCGGCGTGCCCTTCTACGTGGCCGCGCCCAGTTCCAGCATCGATTGGACGCTCGCGGACGGTATCAAGGAGATCCCGATCGAGGAGCGTGCCGCGAGCGAGGTGACGGAGATCGCGGGCCGACTTGCCGACGGCACCCTCGCGCGCGTGCGGGTGACGCCCGAGGGCAGCCCCGCCGCCAATCCCGCCTTCGACGTGACGCCCGCCCGCCTCGTCTCCGGCCTCATCACGGAGCGCGGGGTCGCTGAGGCCTCGCGCGCGGGCCTGCAAGCGCTCTTCCCGGAGCGGAGATGATGTCGGCGCGGGAGGCGATCATCGCAGCGGCGTGCCGCATGAATGCGCTCGGCATCAATCAGGGCAAATCCGGCAATCTGAGCCAGAGGGCGCGTGGCGGCTTCCTCATCACTCCCACGGGCATGCCCTACGACACGCTGAAGCCCGCGGACATCGTGCCCATGCGCTTCGACGGCAGCTACAGCGGAAAGCGCCTTCCGTCCTCGGAGTGGCGCTTCCACCGCGACATCCTGAAGGCGCGGCCGGAGGTCAACGCGATCGTTCACACCCACGCGATGTTCGCGACGACGCTTGCCTGTCTCGGCCGGGAGATTCCGTCCTTCCACTACATGATCGCGGTTGCCGGCGGCGACACGATCCGCTGCGCGCCCTATGCGACCTTCGGCACGGAGGAGCTCTCGCGGCTTGCGGTGAAGGCGCTGGAGGGCCGGAAGGCGTGCCTGCTCGCTCATCACGGCATGATCGCGCTGGGGGCGGATTTGGATGCTGCACTCGCCCTTGCGGTCGAGGTCGAGACCTTGGCGGCGATGTATTGGCGCGCGCTGCAAGTCGGCAGGCCCAAGCTCCTGGGGCGTGCGGAAATGAAGCGCGTGATCGAGAAGTTCAGGACATACGGCCAGCAGAAGCGAAGCCGCTGAGACGCTCACCCCGCGCGGATCGATCCATCGATGTCGACGCGAACCCGCCCTTCCGGCAACCGCTCGAGCTCCGCCACCTCCAGCGCCGGCAGCGTCGGATGTCCCATCTCGCCGGCGACGACGATGCCGAGCGCGAGGATCGCATCGGCCTCGCCGAGCAACAGCGCCGCGGGCGCGAGCCCGCGCGCGATCAGCTCCAGCATCACCGCGCTCGAGGAGCTCGACCCCCGCGGCTCCGGAAGCGCGAGCACGGTCCCGCCGATCGCGAGGCCGTGCTGCGGATGCCGGGGGTCGCTGATGCGGCCGGTCTTGGGATCGACGCCACCCCAGAAGCTCAGCGGCGCGGTCATCCGCAACAGCGGCCCTTCCGCGCTCCCCGCGACGAGCACGCGCCCCTTCAAGACCACAGCCGCTCGTCCCTGACGACGCGACCCGCGGTCGCGGAAGCCACGCAATCCGCGAGGCTCCCGTAGACGGTGGCGAAACCTGTGTTGGCGGGCGCGTAGAATGCGAACTTCCCGGAATTCGTCATGAGCACGCCCGCCTCGGGCGGCAGGATCGGCGCCACCACCACGCAGGTGTCGACGACGATCTCGACGCCTGCCTCCTTGAGCGGTGCGAGCAATCCCGCGCGCTCGATCTCCGTAAGCACACCGCGGCCGGTGCAGGCGTAGAAGGGCACGCGAAAGCGCCGCCCCCTCGCGAGCGCCGCAAGCGCGTGGAACTCCGAGCCGGAGAAGTGCGGACTCCCCACGGCGACGGCGTCGATCACATCGCTGCCGGCTGCTGCCGTCGAAAGCCGGTCGCGCGCCGCGCGCAGCAGGTCCGGCTTGAGCTCGACCCTGCGCTCGGGCTCGGCACCGCCGAGCGCGGTCTCGAGAGCGGGCGCTTCGGGAGTGACGCCGACGGCATGGAAGAGCCCGACGGCGCCCGTCGAGGCGGCCGCGGCACCCAAGGCCTTGAGGCGATCCTCGTCCGTGTCGGAGGGCACGCCGAGGATCGCTGCGACCTCCGAGCCCGCTTCGGCTCCGAGGAAGGCGCCGAGCACGGGGTAGAACGCGTCGAGGCGCCGGAGCCTCTCGGAGAGGCCGCGCGCGTCGACGACGAGCCGCGCTCGGCGGGCGTCGTCGAGATGGAGGCCGTAGCAGGGCGCTCGCGCCGTGATCGCGCAGCAGAGATCGAGGAAATCGCCGAGCCTGTTAGTCCGCGCACCCAAGACCGAATTGACGAACGCGACCGCGTTCGATTCACCCCAGGCGACATGCGCGCCGAGGCGCGGCCGGTGGCCCGCCTGGTAGGGCGCGCAGGTCCAGGTGGGCTTGCAGCCCAAGGCTTCCGAGGCCGCCATCAGCCGCCGCGCCATGCCGCCCGTCTCGGGATCGAAGCGGACGCGACCGGGATGCAGGAGATCGAGCGCGCCGACGTTGAGCGTCGAGGGCACCGCGACGCGGCCCCCGAGCTCGACCAGGCGTTCGGCGAAATGAACGCCGCTGTCGCCGTGATAGAGGCAGCCGTCGATGTGCGCGCTCTCGACCTGGACGAGGCTCGGCGCGCCCATGAGCCGCGCGGCTTCCGCGACGATCCGCATCGCCATCGCCGCGGCGGGACCTCCGCTTCCCTCGAGAAGCGCCCGTTCCGCCGCAGTGAGGGCGAGCGTCATGCTCTACGGGCGCTTATCCCACATGCTGCGCGATGAAGGTCATCGTGCGGTCGAGCGCCTGCTTCGCGGAAGTGGCGTCGTAGCTCCCGCGCTCGTCGCAGTTGAAGCCGTGGCCCGCGGGATAGACGTAGATCGTGGTGTCCTTGCGCGCGGCCTTGACCTTCTCGACGTCGGTCATGGGGATGCTCGCGTCCTTGTCGCCGAAATGCAGCATCGTCGGCACTTTCGGCTTCTCGCCGGCTGCCGCGGCGATGCCGCCGCCGTAATAGCCGACCGCCGCCGAGATGCCATGGAGCCTGGTCGCCGAGAAGAAGGCGAGGGTGCCGCCCCAACAATAACCCACCGTCGCAATCTTGCCCGCCCCCTTCACCGCATCGATCGCGGCCTGGATGTCCTTGAGCGGGCCCTCGTCACCGACCTTGCCACGGATCTCGCGACCCTGGGTGATGCTGTCGGGATCGTAGCCGAGTTGAATATCCTTCTTCGCGCGGTCGAAGAGCGCCGGCGCGATCGCGACGTATCC
Source organism: Allostellaceae bacterium (assembly GCA_035581425.1). Lineage (GTDB taxonomy): Bacteria > Pseudomonadota > Alphaproteobacteria > ATCC43930 > CGMCC-115725 > DASZHJ01. The sequence goes on from DATJVP010000130.1 coordinate 19,383, forward strand.
CTTGGCCGCGAAGCCGTCGGTCGTGCGCTTGATGTGGTTGTTGACGCCGAAGATCTCCTGGATCACGACCACCGCGCCCTTGGGCTTCCCTGCGGGATCGGCGCGGTAGGCACCGAACTTGTGGCCGTCGGACGCGGTCAACTCGAGCATCTTACCCATTTGCAATCTCCTCGATGTTTCCTTGATGGGGATTCAGACGTTGGTGCCCGCGAGCCTGCCCGCGGAGGCGCCGGCGATCCTGCCGAAGACGGCGCCGGACATTAGGCCGGTGCCGCCGGGATAGTTGAAATAAAAGAGGCCGCCCACGAGCTCGCCCGCAGCGAAGAGGCCGCGGATCGGCTCGCCCTCGGTGTCGATGACGCGCCCCTCGGTGTCGATCTTGAGCCCGCCGAAGGTGAAGGTGACGCCGCAGGTGACGCCATAGGCCTCGTAGGGTGGCGTATCGAGCCGGTTTGCCCAATTCGATTTCGGCACCGCGAGTCCTTCCGTGCCGCGCCCGTCCTTCACCGTGGGATCGAAGGGGATGTCGGTGCGGACGGCGGCGTTGTAGGCCTTCACCATCTTGAGGAAGCCCTCGGGGTCGACGCCCTCGAGCTGCTTCGCGAGGTCTTCGAGCGTATCCGCCTTCGCCTTCGTCACCTGGCGGATGCGGTACTCGTCGCGGAAGAGGTGCGTGACCTTGCTGTCGAAGACCTGGTAGCAGAACTGCCCCGGCTGCTCGAGGATGATGCGGCCGTATTTGGCGTAGGTGTAATTGCGGAAATCCGCACCCTCGTCGACGAAGCGCTCGCCGCGCGCGTTCACCATGATGCCGAAGGGATAGGAGTGCTTCTGGAAATTGTCGCCGACCGCGAGGTCGCCGAACTCCGGCGCGTTGCGGTCCCAGGCGACGGCGTGGCAGCCGGACCAATTGCCGTAGGGCATAGCGCCGGCCTCGAGCGCCATGCGGATGCCGTCGCCGGTGTTGAAGCGGGTGCCGCGAACTTTCGCGAGATCCCATCCGGGACCGAGATAGCGCGTGCGCCACTCCGAATTCGCTTCGAAGCCGCCACAGGCGAGGATCACGGCCTTGGCGGCGACATCGAACTCGCGCCGGCCCTGGCGCACCCTGACGCCCCAGACCCCGACCTCGTCGCTGAGGAGCGCCATGCCGCGGGTACCGTACATCACGTCGATGCCGTTCTTCTCGACGGAGCTATGCAGCATCTCGATGAGGCCCGGCCCGCCGCCATAGGCCTCCACCGTGAGGCCGCCCCAGAAGCGCATCTTGCCGCCGATCTTGAAAGCCTGGCGCCCGTACATCGGCATGAAGCGGATACCCTTGCCGCGCATCCAGAGCAGCGTCTCGAAGCTCCGCGTGATCAGCAACTCCGCGAGGTCAGGGTTGGTCCGATACTGGGTGATCCGGCCCATGTCGTCGAAGAACTGGTCTTGCGTGTATTGGCCGAACTCGCTGTTGCGCCTCTCCTCCTCCGTGAGGTCGGGCATGAGCTGAACGAGATCGTCGAGGCCGTTGTAGACCGTGCGGATGGCGCCCGCGGTGAAGCGGCTGTTGCCGCCGCGCTCCTCGAAGGGCGCGCGCTCCAGCACCACCACCTTGGCACCGTGCTCGCGCGCGGCAAGCGCCGCCGTCAGGGCCGCGTTGCCGCCGCCGACCACGAGTACGTCGCAGTTGAGCTCGGCCATTCCCTGCTGCACCCCCGCCGTTGACGCTCGCATCGGCGCTTGTATACGGTCTCGAAGGGCCCAGAGCCAGCCCCGATTCTTCATAGCTGAGGAGCGATCCCTTGCCCACCGTCCTCGAGCGGTTTTCGAGCTACGCGGTCTCGCTCGGCGCGGCATCCCTGCCGCCGGAGGCCCTGCACCATGCGCGGCGCTCCGTTCTCGACTGGTTCGCGGCGGCGGTCGCGGGCGGCCTCGAGCCGCCGGCGACGCTTCTCGTCGAGGCCCTCGGCGAGGAGCTCGGCCGCGGCCGGGCGCAACTCGTCCCCTCCGGCCGCCGCGCCACCGCTCGTGCCGCCGCGCTCATCAACGGGGCGGCCTCGCACACGATCGAGTTCGACGACATCTTCCGCGACGGCATCTATCACCCCGGCGTCGTGACCGTGCCCGCGGCGTTGGCGCTCGCGCAGAGCCGCGGCCTCTCCGGGGACGCTTTCCTGCGGGCCGTGATCGCGGGCTACGAGGTGGGTACGCGCATCGGCGTCGCGGTCAATCCCGCGCATTACGAATACTGGCACACCACGGCGACCGTCGGCTGTTTCGGCGCGGCCGCGGCGGCCTCGGTGGCACTCGGCCTCGATGCCGTGCGTGCGGCGCATGCGATGGCAACGGCGGGCACGATGGCGGCGGGCCTGCAGCAGGCCTTCCGCGCGGATTGCATGAGCAAGCCCATGCACGCCGCGCATGCCGCGGAGGTCGGCGTCACCTGTGCCTTGGGTGCGGAGCGTGGCCTCACCGGCGCGCTCGACATCCTCGAGGGCGAGCGCGGCTTCGGCGCCGCCATGTGCGAGAGGCCGGATTGGGAGGCAGCGCTTGCGAGCCTGGGCAAGCACTTCAACATCACGCAGATGACGCAGAAGAACCACAGCGCCTGCGGCCACATCCACGCCGCGATCGACGCAGTATTGGCACTCGAGGCCGAGCACGCAATCGCGCCCGCGAGCGTCAAGCGCATCGTCGCCCGGACCTATCGCACGGCGCTCGAAATCGCGGGAACCAAAGACCCGCACACGGTCTTCGAGGCGAAGTTCAGCCTGCCCTATTGCCTTGCCGCGGCGCTCGTCGTCGGCAGCGTCCGCATCGACGCTTTCAGCCCCGAGCGTCTCGCTGACCCCGCGATCCGCGCGCTGCTGGCGAAGGTCGAGATGGAGGTCGAGCCCAAGCTCGATGCGAGCTTTCCAAAGCAGCGCGGGGCCATCGTCGAGATCGAAACGACGGACGGGAGGCGCTTCGAGCATTTCGCCCCTACGCGCAAAGGCGACCCCGACGCCCCGCTCTCGGACGCCGAGCTTCAGGACAAGGCACGCGAGCTCATCGCCCCGGTGCTGGGTGCCGTCCCGACCGCACGCTTCCTGGAGACGCTCTGGACGCTCGACCGCGTGCGGGATATCTCCACACTGATGCCGGAGGCCGCGGGCGACCGGCTCGCGGGAGCGGCGCAGTAGTTAAGGCGAATACCGATAATTCCCGCTCTGGAGGGCGCGGCTCAACCTTCGCGCTGCTCCGAATGCGACCGAGGTGCTGGCATCGCCGTGAAACCGCCACCGAAGAAGTGGTGATGGCCGAGAAGCTCCTTCCAGGCACGATCTCCAGTCTTGGTTCGCCCCCCTCCTTGACGATCGAACTCGACCCCATTATATTCTTCGCATTGTACGTTTTTTACGGTCGCAGTCCGAGATATGACCGTGTTTCAACACGATCTACGTTTCCCGTTGAACGCAAAGGATTTCAGCCATGACCACCGACGCCCAACTCGCCGCCAATCGCGCGAACGCCGCCCTCAGCACTGGACCCAAGACCGACGCGGGGAAGGAGCGGGCAGCGCGCAATGCGCTCCGGCACGGACTGACGAGCAAACAGCTCGTCGTCTTCGACGAGAAAGCCGAAAATTTCGTATACTTCAATGCGAGCATCCGCTTGGCGCTCGCGCCTACGGACGAGTTCGAGGAACAGCTCGTGGAGCGGATCGTCGTGTGCCAGTGGCGGCTTCGGCGCGCCGGCCGCGTCGAGGCGGCGATCATCAACGGCTACGGACGCAGCTCCCGCGAGCGCGGGTTCACCCCGGAGGCCGACGCGGGATTTGCCGAGGCGCCGTGGAAAATGGAGTCGCTGTCGCGCTACGAGGCGGCACTCGAGCGCGCGTTGAGCCGCGCATACCTTATGCTGGAGCGCCGCCAAGCGCGTCGCGCCGAAAGAAGCCTTGCGCTGTTCTGATTTCTGCGAAACGAACCCAATTTTTGATCGGGATTTCCGTGGCTTGAGCTTTCTTCGCCCCCAATTTCGCCAGAGCTCCCACACCATCCCGAGCGCCTCGCCGATCCCGCAATCCGCAGCTAGCTTGCGAAAGTCGAGATGCGATCCGACAGCAGAGACGGTATCCGCTCAGCGCGTCTGCGACGCCGCGCGCAAAACGGCGCGGAAAATGGTCTCGCGCACGCGAAACGTCGGCGGGCTGTAATCCTGGTAATATCCCGCGGTCATCGCGAAGACGAGATCGAGTTCGGGAACGATGCGGATCAATTGTCCGCCTCTGCCGACGGCCATGATCCATGGGATCTCCCTGCCATCGAGCTGCGACCGGCCGAGCCACCAGAGGTATCCATAGAGAAGACCGTCCGTGGCCGCGATCTTCGGTGCCGTCGATGTCTCGATCCAGCTCTTGGGCACGATCTGACGGTCGTTCCAGCGGCCGCCTGCAAGGACGAGTTGGCCGATTTTTGCCATGTCTCGCGGCCGCAAGCGCAATCCTCCTCCGGCATCGGTATCGCCCTTGACGCGAAGCCACGTTGCGCCGGTGATGCCCAGGGGATCGAGCAGCGCGGCGCGCGCGAATTCGTCGAGGGGGTGTCCGGTAGCCTTGCGGATGATGGCCGCGACGAGCGCGAGCGCGCCGGTATTGTAGAAGAACTCCCGTCCTGCCGGAGCCGTTACCGCGAGACCGAGGACGTAACGACAAGGATCCCTCGCCCTGCGCATGCGCTCCTCGTCGTTGTCGCCTTCAGTGCTCGGAGCCGCCTCCACCCACTTCAAGCCCATCGACATCGTGAGCGCGTGCACGAGCTGGATGCGGTCCTTTTCGGGGGTCCGCAGGTCCGACAGCTCCGGGAAGAAGTTGAAGATCGGCTCGTTGACGCTGCCTATCAGCCCGCGATCGATCGCGATCCCGACCGCGAGCGAGGCGACGCTCTTCGAGACCGACTTCATGTCGTGCAACGTATCTGCGTCGAAGGTGACGCGCCCGACAGGGCGGCTGTAAATCTCATCGGAGCCGCTGAGATACCGCTCGAACACCAATTTCCCGCCGCGTGCGACCAGCACGGCATGTACGTTAGCGCTCGAAGCCGTGAGCTGATCGGTCATCTCGCAGAGCGCGCCGCGGTCGATGAGGTTGCCATCGGCATCCGAGGCAATGGGCCAGGCGTCATCTCTCGCAACCGGAACACCGCAGGTCCCCGACGATTGGCCGAATGCCGGCGATACGCCGAACGCCTCCAGCGCTGCGCCGCCGAGGAGCCTTACGAAATCGCGCCGCTGCATTTGCCGCCTCATCGCGTACGGGAATGCACGGCGCAAGTGTATCTCCTCCGTTCCGGGGAGAACACCGCCGCCGGCCATGGCCGTGCGATTCCGAAATTGCTCGTGGCGGCTTGAAAGATCGGCGAACTGCCGTCGTCTAAGGTCGCGGGGATCCGGACGAAGGGAGGGGCCTGTTTCCCGTGCAAGACAAGTCCGACAATTCGCTCGAGACGCCGCGGGCGGCAATCAGCCGCCGCCGGGGTCTTGAGCTCGGCGCGGCTAGCCTTTTGACATCGCTCCTGCCGATACCCGCATTGCTCGCCGCGCAAACCGAATCGCCACCGAAGGAGCTGGCCATGGCCGACAACACAGAGATTCGCCCGTTTCGCTTCGAGGCACCGCAAACGGATCTCGTGGACCTGCAGCGGCGCGTGAGCGCGACGAAGTGGCCGGATCGGGAGCAGGTTTCCGACGCGAGCCAGGGTGTGCAACTCTCGACGATCCAGAAGCTCGCGCAGTATTGGGCGACGCAGCACGATTGGCGGAAATGCGAGGCGAAGATCAACGCCGTTCCCAACTTCATCACGGAGATCGACGGGCTCGACATTCACTTTATGCACATTCGCTCGAAGCACGAAAACGCGCTGCCGATGATCGTCACGCATGGCTGGCCGGGCTCGTTCATCGAGCAGATGAAAATCTTCGCGCCGCTGACCGATCCGACCGCGCATGGCGGCACCGCGGCCGATGCGTTCCATCTCGTGATTCCGTCGCTGCCGGGTTACGGTTTCTCGGGCAAGCCGACGGCGCCGGGGTGGAACCCCGTCAGCATCGCGAAGGCGTGGGCGACGCTGATGCAGCGCCTCGGTTACACGCGCTACGTGGCGCAAGGCGGCGACTGGGGCAATGCCATCTCGGAGGTTATGGCATTGCAGCAACCGCCGGGATTGCTCGGCATTCACACAAACATGGCCGCCACCGTTCCACCCGACGTGTCGAAGGCGCTCGCGCTCGGAGGTCCGCCGCCCGCCGGCCTCTCGCCGGAAGAAAAGCACGCCTACGAGCAGCTCGACGAGTTCTTCAAGAACGGTCTCGGCTACGCTATCGAGATGAACAACCGTCCGCAGACGCTCTATGGGATCGTCGATTCCCCGGTCGGCCTCGCGGCGTGGATGATCGACCACGATATCCGCAGCTATCAGATGATCGCGCGCGTTTTCGACGGCAAGCCCGAAGGACTAACGCGGGACGACGTCCTCGACAACGTCACGCTCTATTGGCTGACGAACACCGCGATCTCGTCGGCGCGCCTCTACTGGGACACAAGGCATAATTTAACCGGAGGCTTTTTCGATGCGCGAGGCGTCACGATCCCCGTCGCCGTGAGCGCCTTCGCGGAGGAGATTTACCAGGCACCGAAGAGTTGGGCCGAGAAGGCCTATCCCAAGCTCATCCACTACAACAGCATCCCCAAGGGCACACATTTCGCGGCGTGGGAGCAGACGGATATCTTCGTCTCCGAGATGCGCGCCTCGTTCAAGACACTTCGCAGCTAGCGGCTGGGCAGATTGCAGGAAAGGACCGATGGCGCAATTCGACTACGATGTCGTGATCATCGGCTCCGGGTTCGGCGGCAGTGTTGCAGCGCTGCGGGCCGCAGAAAAGGGCTACCGCGTTGGCGTCATGGAGGCCGGTCGGCGTTGGAGGGACGAGGACATACCGAAGACCAATTGGGATCTGAAGCATTACGTGTGGTTCCCCGCGGCAGAGCTGTACGGGATCCAAAGGATCGAGTACCTGGACGATGTGCTCGTGCTGTGCGGCGCGGGCGTGGGCGGCGGCTCGCATGTGTACGGCAATACGCTCTATGTCCCGCCAAAGCAGTTCTTCGACGCTCCGGGATGGGCTGGCATCACCGACTGGGCAGGCGAGCTGGCACCTTGCTACGACCAGGCACGGCGCATGCTCGGCGTCGTTCGCTACCCATACATGCCAACCGACGTCGATCGGTACATCCGGCAGGTGGCGACCGAGATGGGGAGGGGCGAGACCTTCAACAAGGCTCCGGTCGGCGTCTACTTCGGCGCCCCCGGTGTCGAGGCCGAAGATCCATACTTCGGTGGGGCCGGGCCCCGGCGCAGGGGATGCATCTCATGCGGCAACTGCCAGGTCGGGTGCGGCCACAACGCAAAGAACAAGGTCACGACGAACTACCTCTACCTCGCGGAAAAGATCGGCGCCCGGATTCACGAGTTGCATGAGGTCTACGATCTCGTCCCGCTGGAGGGAGGCGGGTTCGAGGTGCACGCGCGTCATCCCGGTTGGGCGCAGCGGGCGGCGCATCTCGACCGTCACACCTACACGGCCGAGCAGGTGATCGTTGCAGCCCACGCCTATGGCTCATCGAAACTCCTTCACCACTTGCAGCACGCGGGCCGCTTGAGGAGCCTTTCGAGCGAGCTCGGGAAACGAGCGCGGACGAACTCGGAGCAGCTTCTCTCGATCACGCGGACCCATGGAGAATGGAACCGCGATCCCCAGAGGATTCACGTCGCGCCGGGATCGGTCGCGATCACCTCCGGCGTTTGGCCGGACGCAGTGACGAGCATCGAGCCGGTCTACTACGGAGCCGGAAGCAACGTGATGGCACTCCTCTTCACCTATCACCAGCACGGCGCGCAGAAGCACCCGTTAGCGTCCTGGATCAAAAAGCTGATCGAGCATCCGACCGAAGTGCTGACCTTCTATGATGTGCGCCACTGGTCCGAGCGAACCGCGATCATGCTGTGCATGCAGACGACCGACACCTCGATCGACCTCTACTGGCACGACGGCTTGTTGCGGAGCCGACACGGCTCCGGCACGCCTCCATCGGTGCACATTCCCGTCGTCGAGGAGTTCGTCGACCGCTTGGCAAAAAAGATGGATACCGGCGAGGGCGCGCTGACCTTCGAGGTCGTCAATCGCACCGCCACAGCCCACTTCACCGGCGGCATCCCGATGGGCGCCGGCAGCACCAGCGGCGCCGTCGACCCTTACCAGCGCGTGTTCGGTCATCCCGGCCTTCACGTCATGGATGGAAGCGTCATGCCTGCCAATCCCGGAGTGAATCCGTCGCTGACGATCACCGCTCTCGCCGAGCGCGCGATGTCTCTCTGGCCAAACAAGGGAGACGCCGACAAAAGGCCGCCCTTGGGCTCCGGTTACGAGCGCCTCGCTCCGATCCCGCCGCGCCGGCCATCTGTGCCCGCGGGCGCTCCCGGGGAGCTGCGATTGGATGCGAAAAAGTCCGACATCATTCCCGAATATCCTTATTGAGCCCGGCCGGCGACGAGGAGAAGCCGATGAGCGAGCGCGCTACTGGCGGCATCCGCACGATCGGGCCGAGCGATGCGATCCCGAACGGTTCCGTCGCTCCCTTTTACCTGGATGATCGCAAGCTGCGGATCTCGATTGCGCGTGTCGAGGAGCGGCTTTACGCCTTCGATGATCTCTGCACCTGTGCAGACGAGGCATGTCCGCTCTCCGGGGGCCTGCTCACGGGGACAACGATCATGTGCCAATGCCACGGCTCCCGGTTCGACATCGCCACCGGGGCAGTGCTCAACGGCCCGGCGGCCAAGGCGCTCAACGTCTACGAGGTGCATGAGGTGGAGGGCAGCATTCGACTCCGAGCCTGACTTCATCCGTTTGAACCGCAACCCCAAAGGGACCTCCGCTATCTTCGGAGTAGGCGATGCGAATTGCGGTCGAAATGTGAATGCGGAACTCTATGGTTCATCTCGGATATGCGGGGGTGACCAGAAGAAAAGGACGCAAAGCCGAAACCCCTGCCAACTATGCGAACCCAGGAAGGAGGAGACCGAGATGACCGCATCGTTTTCGATTCATCCGCAGGTGGACAACGGCGTCCGGCACGGCTCGGCAGGCTTTACCGGTGGAACGCTCACCTGCCGCTGCGCCTCGAACCCGGTCGAGGTGACCGTGAAATCGCAGTCGGCCCATAATCACGTCTGCGGCTGCACCAAGTGCTGGAAGCCCGCGGGCGCGCTGTTTTCTCAGGTCGCGGTCGTGCCGCGCAGCACGCTCAGCGTCACGAAGAACGGGGAGAAGCTGCAGATCGTCGACAAGGCGGCCGCCATCCAGCGCCATGCGTGCAAGGGTTGCGGCGTCCATATGTATGGGCGCATCGAGAACAAGGCCCATCCGCTCTATGGGTTCGATTTCATCCACACCGAGCTGTCGAAGGACAAGGGCTGGTCGGCGCCCGAGTTCGCGGCCTTCGTCTCCTCGATCATCGAATCCGGCGCGAAGCCGGAAATCATGGGAGCCGTCCGCAAGCGGCTGAAGGAACTCGGCCTCGAGCCTTATGATTGCCTCTCGCCGCCGTTGATGGATGCGATTGCAACACATACGGCCAAGGCAAAGGGGCTGCATCCGGCCTAGGCCGACGCGGTCGGCGCCCGAGCTGCGCGAACTCGCGCGCCGTCGGGACGGGTCTTGCGTTTGCGCGGCGGGGAGTACCGAATGAAGCCGAAGCTTTTTGTTGCTCAGCCTATTCCCGATGCGGCACGGATCGCCGCGCCTAGCCGACAGGCGTGGGTTCGGCGAACCGCCCTGCGATGGCGGCCGTGCTTCGCTCATTCCGTCGTGTCGAAGTCGTCCCCGCTGGCATTCAGCATTGCGGCCAGCATACGAAGGCCGGTATCGAGCTGATCCATTGTCGGAGCCGCCAGCGCCAGTCTGACGGCGTTCGGCGCATGGCCGGGCGTAACGGCAAAGGTCGTCGAGGGTGTCAACGCGATGTCGCGCTTGGCCGCGGCGGCGACAAAGGTCTGCGAGCGCCAGCGCTCCGGCAGCGTCAGCCACAGATGGTAGCAGTTCTCGTTGGCCCGGATCTCGAAACCCGAGAGGCGATCGGCCGCCAGTTTCTGACGCGCACGCGCATCGAGGCGTTTCAGTCTTGCAAGCTCCGCAACCGTGCCGTCGCCGATCATCCGCTGCGCGGCCGCGCAGGCAAATCCAGAGGCGGTCCAACCGCCCGAGCGCACCGAGGCCATCACGGATTCGCGCAGCCGCTGCGGCGGCACGATGAAGCCCAGCGTCAGGCCCGGCGAGACCTTTTTGGAGAGGCTGTCGATGACGATGCAGCGGTCCGGGGCAAGTGCGGCGAGCGGCGGCTCCTTGTCGAGGAAGCCGTAGACATTGTCCTCGATGACCGGAAGGTTGAGCGCTTCGGCGACGCGCAGGAGATCGGTCCGGCGCGCCGAGGTCATCGTCGTACCCATTGGGTTTTGCACCGCCGGCTGAACGTAGATCGCCGAGAGATTGGCCGCACGATGCGCCTTCCGCACGGAGTCGGGCCGCACGCCCGCTTCGTCCATCGCCAGCGGCACAAGGGAAATGCCGAGCCGGGCGGCGATACCCTTGATGAACGGGTATGTCAGGGCCTCCACGCCGCAGCGGCCGCCCGTTGGAACGACCGCTGCGACCGCGGCAGCGATGCTCTGCCGCCCATTGCCCGCGAACACGAGCTGTTCAGCGGCGGGTGACCATGCATCCCGCGACAAGCACGAGGCCGCGGCGTTTCGGAGCGCCTGTGTTCCGAAACTGGTCGCCTGTCTCAAGGCGGCGTCGAGCGCCGCTGGCTTCTCCAAGCCGCTCAGGCTCTTTGCGACGATCGCGGTCTGATTGGGAAGGATGGGGTAGTTGAACTCGAGATCGATCGGAATGCCGCTGGGTTCACCGGGCGGCGCGGTGCCGCGCCTGGCATCGCCCAAGACGAAGGTGCCACGACCGACTTCGCCGACGACAAGGCCGCGCCGCAACAGCTCCGCGTAGACTCGGCTCGCCGTCGAAACGGCGATCTCGCGGTCGTAGGCAAAATCACGCTGCGGTGGCAAGCGCTGGCCCGGCTTCAGCGTGCCGCTCGCTATATCCGCTGCGATCGCATCAGCGAGGCCCAGATACTCGGTTTTCGACATTTATTGCTCCGAGAGCAATGTTTTCATTGAACCGAGATATGTACTGGATCATTTTCTCGGCATCAACCCGATTGTGCCGGGGACGGGCCCCATGGAGCTGACGGCAGCCACGATCTCGGTCGCCTTTGCTGGCGTATTCCTGATCTGCTTCATGAAGGGAGCGTTCGGCGGCGGATTTGCCATCGTCGGCATTCCGTTGCTGTCGATCGTGATGGACCCCGTCACCGCCGGCGGCTTGCTCGCGCCTTTGTTCATCGCGATGGATCTGTTCGGGCTGCGCTACTGGAAGCCCTCGACGTGGTCGAAGCCGGACCTCGTGCTGCTCCTGCCCGGGCTCGTGATCGGTATCGGGCTCGGCTATCTGCTTTTCAGCGTCCTCGACCATCGCGCAATCGCGATCGTGATGGCGGCGATCACCCTGGTCTTCGTGGGACTGTGGCTTTTCGCTGGCGCCAAGGTGACGATCCGCCCGCGTTCGACGCCGAAGGCGATTACGGCCGGTCTCGCCTCGGGAGTCACCACCATGGTAGCGCACTCCGGCGGACCGCCGCTTGCGATGTATTTGCTGCCGCTCGGCCTCAGCAAAAGCATCTATGCGGGGACGACGAGCCTGTTCTTCACCGTCGGCAACGCCATCAAGGCGGTGCCATGGCTGCTGGTTGCGAAACCGACCGGCGACGTCTGGATCTTGGCGTCAGTCTGCCTCCTCGCCATTCCAACAGGTGTCTGGCTGGGTTGGCGGCTCCATGGCGCGCTGGACCAGCGTCAGGTCTTTCGAGCCTGCTATGGGCTGCTCGTCGTGACGGCGGCAAAATTATTATGGGACGGAGTTTCCGGCTATCTCGCGTGATTTGGGTATCTCCCGGCGCGAGCATCGCGGCATCCTGGTTTCGCCGGTATTTGGCCGTCGGAGGAGTGGGATGACCGAGCAGTTCCAAGGCGTTCGTCGGTGATGGCCAAGCGATCTGGCTGTCGCCCTCGCGCTGCACTAGACTTACCCAGCTCAGTTCCGAGCCGCACCGCAACAACGGCCTATGCCGAGGGTGAGATTGCTCATCGATCGCCGTTTCCTGACAGCCGTTGTGATCGGCCTCGCTGCTTTTACGGCGGTCGGTAGCTCGGCTGGCACGCCGAAAGGCTTGATGCCGGTCGCGGGTCCGTTCCTGGCCGCGTCGGACGGCCTCTACGATGCAATGCTCAAGGCGAGCCCTGCCAACTTACCCACCGGGGTAAGTGCGCCGCAGACTGCTCCGGTCGAACTGCAAGATGATGATCGGCGTTCAGGTGTCATCGGCGCTCTGCAAGTCACGTTCCGGAGCAGCGACCCGTCCGCGAAAATCAATTACGTCTTCTTCACGAACGCCGAGCAGGCCAAAGCCTATGCTCAACGGATCGACGGAATGGTGCGTTCGTCGGGCGGGAGGGCGATATTCTTGCCTTACTCCACCAATGCGGATTGCGCGGCCAGCAGCGCCACTGGGCATATGCTATGTACCGAGGCCGTGGATCGCGTTGTCGTGATCTCCCTTGCTGCGGAAGCGGAGGGAACGAACGACAACGCCAGAGGGCCGGTGAGCCTTGCCGGTCCGTTGATCAAGGCAGCGCTCGATCATCTCGCCAATGTAAAGAAGGCCAGCGGCTTGTCCTGAGGCGCGACGGTCGCGCCGGCCGAGATTTCCGTGATTTGAGCTTTTCCGCGCTTCAATTACCCCAGAGCTCTCGCATCGTGCCCACGACGCGCTCGACGTCGGCATCTGTGACGTGGCGATGGGTCACGAGGCGGATCTGCCAGGTGCTCCAAGCGCCGGAGCGGATACCGCGATCGCTCAGCGCTTTCACCCACTCCTCCGCACGGCGGCCGGATTTCGCGAAGTCGACACGGACGATGTTGGTCTCGACGGAATCGGGATCGACGAGGCTCGGGTGGATGCGCGCCAAGCCCTCTGCCAGGTGCTTCGCGCGCGCGTGGTCCTCGGCGAGGCGATCGACCATCTCCTCGAGCGACACAATCCCCGCGGCGGCGATGACGCCGGCTTGGCGGAGATTGCCGCCGCACATGCGGCGAAAGGCGCGGGCGCGCAGGATGAACTCGGTGCTGCCGCAGAGGAGCGAGCCCACCGGCGCGCTCAGGCCCTTGGAGATACAGAAGCAGGCGCTTTCGCCGTGCGCGGTGATCTCGGAGACGGGCACACCGAGCTTCACGGCGGCATTGAAGAGCCGCGCGCCGTCGATGTGCACGGGAACGCCGTTCTCGCGCGCGAGGCGGTGTACCGCCGCCATGTAGTCGAGCGGCAGCACGGCGCCGCCGCCATCATTGTGCGTGGTTTCCATCACGATGAGGGCCGTGAAGAGGCTTCGCGGCGTGAGCGCCGGGCGGACCGTCTCGCGGAGCGCATCCAGGTCCATCACCCCGCGCTTGGCGGGGATCGCGCGGTGGAAAAGGCTCGCAAGCCCCGCGACGCCACCCATCTCCGAGCGGAAGATATGCGTTCCGGGGTCGCTCAGCACCTCGCCGCCGCGGCCGGTATGCGCGAGCACCGCCACCAGGTTCGCCATGGTGCCGCTGGGCATGAAGAGGCCCGCCTCCTTGCCGAGCCGCTTCGCCGCCAGCGCCTCGAGCGCGCGCACGGTCGGGTCGCCCTCGCGCCCGTCATCGCCGAGCTCCGCGTTGCGCATGCGCTCTAGCATCCGCTCGGTCGGGCGGGTCACGGTGTCGCTACCGAGGTCGATCACATCCATGTCGGTTCCCTATGTTCAGCTCACTGCAAGCTCGTAGCGCCGCAGCAATCGGTATACCAGCAGCAGCGGCACCGCGGTTGCCAAGATGAGCACGGCCGCCGCCGCCGCCGCAATCCCCGCCCCGGTTCCCTCGAGCGCCTCGAACATCACCACGGTCATGGTGGCCCAGGGGCCGCTATAGAGGACGACGGTCGAGCTGAGTTCGGAGGCGACCGTGACCCAGGTCAGCACCATGCCCCCGAGAATCCCCCCGAGCATCAGCGGCACCGTCAGCTTGAAGAACGTCCTCGCGGGCGAGACGCCGAGATTGATCGAGGCCTCCTCGAGGCTGGGGTCGAGCTGATGGAGGATCGCGGCCGAGGCGCGCACGTTGAAGGGGAGTTTCCGAACCATATAGGCGATCACCATGATGATAGGCCCGCCCGTGAGGACCACCCAGCCGCTGTTGTAGGAGATGACGAGCCCAATGCCGAGCACAGTACCCGCGACCGCAAACGGCATCATCGCGACCACGTCGAGCACATGGGCGATGCCCGAGCGGAAGCGGGTCAGCACGTAGCCGATGGGGACCCCGAGGAGGGCCGCACCGATGGCGGCGGCGGTCGCGAGCATCACCGTGTTCTCGAGTGGCCGGGTCGAGCGGTGCATGAGCTCGGCGAAATTGCCGAGGCTGAAATTTCCCTGCAGCACGGGGCCGCGGTATTCGAGGCAAGAGATCACGAGCACGCCGAAGAAGGGCACCAGCGCCGCGAGTACGACGCCCCAGCTATAGAGAGTCGCGAGAATGCGCCAGGGGCGCGGCGTGCGAAGCTCGGGCGGCGCCGCGCGGGCGCCGGTCGCGAAGCGCCGGCGCGCGAGGTAGTGGCGTTGGAGGAGGAGCGCCGTCGTCGTGCAGAGCACGAGCACGAGGGCCAGCACGCCTGCGGAGGAAGGATTGGCGGAGACCTCGCCCACGAAGAGCTTGTAGGCCTCGACCGCGAGGATGGGCTTGTCCTCTGCGAGGACGAAGGGCACGCCGAAATTCTCGAGCGTCTCCATGAAGACGAGGAGCGCACCCGAGAGCACCGAGGGCATCACCACCGGCAAAATCACGGTATGGAAGACGCGCCAGCGAGAAGCGCCGAGATTCTGTCCCGCCTCCTCGATCGAGACATCGACGGCCTTGAAGGCCGCGAGCGTCGGCAGCACCACATAAGGATAGAGTGTCAGCGTATAGACCGCGACCAAGCCCGGCGTCCCGTAGATCGAGCCGAAGGGAATCCCGAGGTCGCGGAGGAAGCGCGTGACGATGCCCGCGCGGCCGAACATCAGCACGAGCGCATAGGCGCCGACGAAAGAGGGCAGCACGAGCGGCAGCGCCGCGAGCACGAGGATGAGCGCCTTTCCAGGCACCGGCAGCCGCGCGAGGCAGAAGGCGAGGGGAACGCCGAGTGCGGTCGTGGCGAGCGTGGCGAGCGCGCCGATCTCGAGGCTGTTGCCGAGGCTCGCCCGGTAAAAGCTCCGCGAGAGGATGTTGACATAGTTCGCGAGCGTGAACTTCCCCGCGGGATCGAGGAAGCCCGCGTTGAAGATCGTGAAGACGGGATAGAGAAGGAAGAGGCCGAGGAACAGGAATGCGATCGCCGCGATGGCAAGCGGGAAGGTCGAGCGCGGTTTGATAGCGATCATGCTGTGGCAAATACCGCGACCCGTGCGGGGTCGTATGCGAGCGCGACGGTCTTCCCCGGCGCGACCGCATCGGGCGGCAAGTCGAGCATCGCGAGCTTGAGTGGCAGTCCTTCGGAGGCCCTGAGCTCGACGCGCGTCAGGGCGCCCAGCAGCTCGACGCGCGCGACCGTCGCCTCGAGCCGCGCCCATCCCGACGGCGGTGTCTCTCCCGGCAGCAGGAGGCGCAATGTCTCGGGCCGGAGCGACGCCATGACACGGGCCCCTTTGACATGGCCCTGAGCCTGCGCCTCAACGGCGATAACGCCGACAGCAATTCGCACCCTGCCACCCTTGGCCTCGGCGACCGTTCCCGCCAGGAGGTTCGTCGTCCCCATGAACTCCGCGACGAAGGGTGTCGCGGGGCGGGCGTAGATCTCGGCCGGTGGCCCCACCTGCTCGAGCGCGCCAGCGCGCATCACGGCGATGCGGTCGGAGATCGCGAGCGCCTCCTCCTGGTCGTGCGTCACATAGAGCGCGGTGATGCCGAGTTTCTGCTGGAGCTCGCGGATCTCACCGCGCATCTCCACGCGGAGTTTCGCGTCGAGGTTCGAGAGCGGCTCGTCCAGCAGCAGAACTTCGGGCTCGATCACGAGGGCACGCGCGATCGCGACGCGCTGAAGCTGACCGCCCGAGAGCTGATGCGGCCAACGCTCGTGGTAGCCGTCGAGATGCACCAGTTTGAGCGCAGCCGCCACACGTCCCGCGATGTCGGTCGCGGGAATGCTCCGCGCCTTGAGGCCGTAGGCGACGTTCCCCGCGACGGTGAGGTTCGGGAAGATCGCGTAATTCTGGAACACCATGCCGGTGTTGCGCCGGTGCGGCGGGAGCGTGTCGATGCGGCGCTCGCCGAATCTTATTTCGCCGCCATCGAGATCGGCGAAGCCCGCGACCGTCCGCAGCAGCGTGGTCTTGCCGCAGCCAGAGGGGCCGAGGAGGGTGAAGAACTCGCCGTCGCGGACTGCGAGCGTGACGCCCGCGACGGCGCGGACCGCGCCGAAGCGCTTCTCCACGCGCTCGATCGAGACGGCCGTCATGCCGCGCTTCTTAAGCGCGGCCGGCGCGGCGTTCCCTCACCGCGTCGCCTGGATCAGGTCCTGGATCTTCTTCATGGTGGGGTCGCGCTCGGCCGTCCATTTCGCCTCGTCGTATTTGAAGAGCGCGACTTTGGCGAGCGTCGGCAATCCGCCCGGGAGATGCTCTAGGTCGAGGTCCTGCCGCGCGGGCCGGCGGAAGGTGTGCGCGAGGATGAGCTCGCGCGTTGCCTTTGCAGAGACGAAATCCACGAACTTCTTCGCGGCCTCTGTATTGGGCCCGCCCTTGATCACGGCAACGCCCTCCATCTGCACGACGGTCCCGTCGCTGGGATAGATCACTTTGACAGGCGCGCCGTTGTGCTGCCAGAGATAGCCCGCATATTCGAGCGAGACGCCGAGCGGATACTCGCCCTCGCCGACGCCGGAGAAGACGAGCGAGGATTTGTTGAGGATCTTCAGGTTCGCGTAAATCTTCTTCGTCATATCCCAGCCCTTGTCGCCACCGCCGAAGAGATCGACCCAGAGCGTCGTGTTGGTGTAAGCCGAGCCGGAATTTGCGGGATCCGTGAAGGCGATCTTGCCTTTCCATTTGGGGTCCGCGAGATCGGCCCAGCTCTTGGGCATATCGGCCTCCGCGACCGCTTTGGTGTTGGCGAGGATGACGAGGAGATGCAGGTTGGTGCCGAGCCAGAGATCGTTGGGATCGCGGAACTCCGGCGGCACAGCGTCAACATTCGCGGAGCGATAGGCCTGGAAATACTGCGCGTTGGTCTGCATGAGCGAGCGGCTCACGCCCCAGATGATGTCGCCCTGCGGCCGGTCCTTCTCGGCGCCGATGCGCTTCATCAGCACGCCCGAGCCCGCCTCGACGGGCTGCACCTGGATGCCCGTTTCCTTCTTGAAGGCCTCGAAGACGAGATTGTCGAGAACGCTCTCGTTGGCGGAATAGACGACGACCTGATCGGCGGCGCGCGCGCTGCCGACGAGCGCGGCGAAGCCTGCCGCCACAATGATTCCGATACCGAAGCGGCGACGCGCAGTCATGATTTTCTCCCCACCCTCCGTTTGAGCGGACCGTAGTGGCGCCAATTGCCTGCGTCAAGCTGAGGTGGCACAGCTTGCGCGCGCTCGCTGCGATCGAGTAAGCCTTCGCATATAGCCCTGTCCCAGTGGAGGACACTCAATGTTTCGCGTGGCGGTTCTCGACGACTATCAGAAAGTGGCACTCTCGATCGCGGATTGGAAAATCCTCGAGCCGGAGGCCGAGGTGCAGGCCTTCGCCGACAATCTCGTGGACGTGCCACATCTCGCGGAGCGCCTCCACACCTTCGATGCGGCGGTGCTGATGCGCGAGCGCACGCCGTTTCCGCGCGCGCTCTTCGAGCGTCTCCCGAACCTGCGGCTCATCGTCACCGCGGGAATGCGGAATGCCTCGATCGACATGGCCGCCGCAGCCGAGAAGGGCGTGCTGGTGACGGGGACGGATATGCTGGGGCATCCGACGGCGGAACTCACCTGGGGCCTCATCATCGGTCTCTTGCGACACATTCCCTTCGAGGCCGCCGCGATGCGGAACGGCCTCTGGCAGACGACGCTGGGGCAGGGGCTCAAGGGGAAGACGCTCGGCGTGATCGGCCTCGGCAGGCTCGGCGCGCAGGTGGCCGCGGTCGGCAAGGCCTTCGGCATGAGCGTCATCGCCTGGAGCCAGAACCTCACCGCGGAGCGCGCGGCCGCCGCCGGCGTCGCGCTCGTCACGAAGGAAAAGCTGCTGGAGAGTGCCGATGTCGTGACGATCCACCTCGTCCTCTCCGACAGGACGCGGGGGCTACTGGGAGCGGCGGACCTCCGGCGGATGAAGCCTACCGCTTTCCTCGTCAACACCTCGCGCGGCCCCCTCGTCGAGGAAGCCGCGCTGGTGGACGCGCTCCGCACCCACCGCATCGCCGGCGCTGCCCTCGACGTCTATGACCGCGAGCCGCTCCCCCCGGATCATCCGCTGCGTCGTCTCGATGACGTCGTGCTGACGCCGCATCTGGGTTACGTCCTCGACGAGAACTACCGCATCATCTACCGCCAAGCGGCGGAGAACATCCGGGCTTTCATGGATGGGAAGAAGCTGCGTGTCATCGCCGGCTGAGGACATCAGATGTTGAATCGGAAGTGGAGCACGTCGCCATCCTGCACGATATATTCCGCGCCCTCGAGCCGCATCTTGCCGGCGTCCTTCGCGCCCTGCTCGCCGCCGCAGGCGACAAAGTCGTCGTAGGAGATCGTCTCTGCGCGGATGAATCCCTTCTCGAAATCCGTGTGGATGGCGCCCGCGGCCTCCGGGGCCTTGGCGCCGCGGCGGACCGTCCAGGCATGCGCTTCCTTGGGACCGACGGTGAAGAAGGTCACGAGGTCGAGAAGCCGATAGCCCGCGCGAATGACGCGCGCAAGGCCGGCTTCCTCGAGGCCGAGCGATGCCAGGAAGTCGCGCTTCTCCGTCTCGTCCGCGAGAAGAGCCACCTCCGCCTCGATCGCGGCGGAGATAACCACCGTCTCCGCACCCCGCGCCTTCGCATAGTCGCCGACGCGGGCGGAATGCGCATTGCCGGAGGCTGCCGCCGCTTCCTCGACGTTGCAGACGTAGAGCACTGGCTTCGCCGTCAGGAGTTGCAGACGCTTCAGGATCTGCCGCTGCTCCTCGTCGAGCATCACCGTGCGCGCCGGCTTGCCCTCGCGGAGCGCTGCCAGCACCGGCTCCATCACCGCGAGCTCCGCCTTCGCCTCCTTGTCGTTGCCGCGTGCTTTCTTCTGCGCGACAGCGACGCGCTTCTCGAGGCTCTCGAGGTCCGCGAGAAGGAGTTCGGTCTCGACCGTCTCGGCGTCGCGGATCGGGTCGACCGAGCCCTCGACATGCGTGACGTCGCCACCCTCGAAGCAGCGCAGCACCTGCGCGATCGCGTCGACCTCGCGGATGTGTCCCAGGAATTGATTGCCGAGACCCTCGCCCTTGGAGGCGCCGCGCACGAGGCCTGCGATGTCCACGAACTCGAGCTGCGTCGCGACGATCTTCGCGGATTTGCCGAGCCCCGCGAGGATGTCGAGACGCGTATCCGGCACGGCGACGCGCCCGACATTGGGCTCGATCGTGCAGAAGGGATAGTTCGCGGCCTCGGCCGCCTGGGTCGAGGTAAGCGCGTTGAAGAGCGTCGACTTCCCCACATTGGGAAGGCCGACGATGCCGCAGTTAAAGCCCATTCGTTTCGTCGTCCGTTTTTGCTTGCGGGCGCTGCGGCTTTGGCCGCTGCGGCTTCAGGATGAGCGCGACCTTGCTCATGAAGGCGGAGTCGTCGTCCGCGGCCAGGAGCGGCAAGGCCTCCGCCACCGCCTCGACGAGCGGCGTCACCCAGCCCATCTCCTCGGCGCTGAAGTCTTGCAGGACGTAAGAGAGCACGAGCTCCTTTACGCCGGGATGACCGATGCCGAGGCGGA
Organism: Allostellaceae bacterium; assembly: GCA_035581425.1. Lineage (GTDB taxonomy): Bacteria > Pseudomonadota > Alphaproteobacteria > ATCC43930 > CGMCC-115725 > DASZHJ01. The sequence goes on from DATJVP010000130.1 coordinate 39,562, forward strand.
CACGCCAAAAGTCGGGCCCGATCGCAGCATCGATCGAGCGTAGCCCGTTGTGACCCGCGGTCCCGCCTCCGCGTTTCACGCGGAGCTTGCCTGGTGCCAAGTCGAGCTCGTCGTGGATCACCGCGATCTCCGCGGGCTCGATCTTGTAGAAGCGCGCACAGGCGCCGACGCTGGCGCCGGAGAGGTTCATGTAGGTCGCGGGTTTGAGCGCCAACACGCGCTCGCCCGCCACCGTCCCCTCCGCGAGCGCGCCCGAGAATTTCGCGCGGAAGGGCGCGAATTCATGGCGGCGAACCAGAGCGTCCACCGCCATGAACCCGATGTTGTGGCGATTCCTCGCGTGACGGGACTCGGGATTGCCGAGCCCGACGAAGAGGCGCATGGCGCCGAGGCGCTGGCCGCGGGCCTATCAGCCCTTGGCCGGCGCACCCTTGGCGGGAGCGGCACCGCCCTTGGCCGGAGCGGGCGCGCCTTTGGCGGGAGCGCCGGCCGCTGCGGGCGTACCCGCCGCGGCAGGCGCGGCTGCGCCGGGGGTCGTTGCCACCGCCCCGCCTTCCGTGGGAGGCGCACCCTCGACACCGGCCTCCGCCGCCGCTATGGCGGCTGCGGCTGCCGCTTGCGCCGCCGCCTGTGCTGCCGCGAGCTCTTCGCGGACCACGGTGGGCGCCGCGACGGTCGCGACGGTGAAGTCGCGGGCGATCACGGGCTTGGTGCCCTCCGGGAGCTTTACGCTCTTGATATGCACGCTGCCGCCGATGTCGAGACCGTCGAGGCTCACATCGATTCGCTCGGGAATCGCGTCGGCGTTGCAGTAGAGCTCGACCTCATGGCGCACGAGGTTGACGATGCCTCCGCGCTTGATGCCCGGCGATTTCTCGACGTCGATGACATGGACGGGAATTGCAACGACGATCCGCGCGCCGGCACCGACGCGCAGGAAGTCCACGTGGAGCGGCTTGTCGCTGACGGGATGGAACTGCACGTCGCGCGGGAGCGCCCGCTCCTTGGCGCCGCCGACCTCCACCGTAAGCAGGCGCGCGAAGAAGCCTGGCTTGTGCACCTCGCGATCGAGCTCGCGGGGGTCGACGGTCAGCAGGACCGCCGGCTTCTTGTCGCCGTAGAGGACTCCGGGCACCCGACCGCTGCGACGGGTGGCCCGGGCGGCCCCCTTTCCGGCCCGGTCGCGCGCTTCGGCGCGAATGTTGGTGAGCTCAGCCATGACACTCTCACTCCTTTGCTTCGAAACCGCGGCGCCCGCGCGCGATTGCGAGGGCTCCTGCCGCCGAGACGCCGGCCTCCAGGGGTGCCGCGCGTCTCTTGAGCCCGCGGCTCAGCCGCGGGAAATCGTTCCTAGTCGAAGAGGCTCGAGACCGAGCGCTCCTCGCTGATGCGGCGCATCGCCTCGGCCATCAATGGCGCAATCGAGAGCTGCCGGATGTTGTGTGCGACGCGCACAGCTTCGGTGCCGAGGATGCTGTCGGTGATGACGAGTTCCTGCAGCGGGGAGGCGGTGACGCGGCCAACCGCGCCGCCGGACAATACGCCATGCGTCACATAGGCGGAAGCGGTCTTGGCGCCGCGCGCAACGAGCGCCTCGGCTGCGTTGCAGAGCGTTCCCGCGCTGTCGACGATGTCGTCGACGAGAATGCAGCGGCGGCCGTCGACATCGCCGATGACGTTCATGACCTCGGAGATACCCGCGCGCTCGCGGCGCTTGTCGATGATCGCGAGATCGGCGCCGATTCGGCTCGCGATGTGCCGCGCGCGCACCACGCCGCCGACGTCCGGTGAGACGATGACGAGATCGCCGCCGTTGTAGTGGTCCTTGATGTCCTTGAGGAAGACCGGCGCCACGAAGAGATTATCCGTGGGGATGTCGAAGAAGCCCTGGATCTGGCCCGCATGCAGGTCGACCGTGAGCACGCGGTCGGCGCCTGCGGCGGTGATCATGTTGGCCACGAGCTTTGCCGAGATCGGCGTCCGCGGGCCAGATTTCCGATCCTGCCGCGCATAGCCGTAGTAGGGGATAACCGCCGTCGCGCGCCGGGCTGAGCCGCGCCTGAGCGCGTCCAGGGTCACCAGCAGCTCCATCAGATTGTCGTTCGCGGGAAACGAGGTCGACTGGATCACGAAGACGTCCTCGCCGCGGACGTTCTCTTGGATCTCGACGAAGACCTCCATGTCTGAAAAGCGCCGGACGCTCGCCTTGGTGAGGGGCAAGTTGAGGGACGCAGAGATCGCCTCGGCGAGTGGCCGATTGCTGTTGCAGGTGAGGATTTTCATCCGATCTCGCCGATAAGGGCGGAGTGCCCAGGCGCGCCCCCGTGCGGCGCGCGCGGACTGTAACAAAGCGCCTATTCCCTGTAAACCGCCGTGAAGCGCGGGTTTTCCAAGGAGTTAACGACTACCTATCCGCCGCTGCGAACCTGCTCCGCCTTTTCGATGAGCGCGAGAATGCCGGGGGCTGCTGCTTGCGCGACGGCGTTTGCGACCTCGCCCCAGGGCCCGTCGAGGCTGCCCTGGGGGACGGCGTTCTCCTGTTTCACGACGCCGAGCTGCTTGCCGTCGGGCTGGAGGAGTGCCCAGGTGATGGCCACGTGCTGCTGTCCGTTCTGCGGGCGGTCGATGCTCACGGTGCCCACGACGGAGAGCGTCTCGCCGCGGTGCTCTCCGGGCATGACCGTGAGGCGCGCCCGCTTGAGCGCGGACGTCATTGCGGCGGTTAGCGCTTGCTTCCCGTCACCGGGCGCGCCGGTCACGGGGACAACGGTCACCTGCCGGTAGTTGAGCGAGGAACCGGGACCGCTGGGTGCTGGGGCCGACGGGTCGTCTCCCAGCAGCCGCGCGATCGCGGTCGCGGAATCTGTCGCGAGCGCCTTGAGGGCCGCGGCATCGCCGCGATTGAGGCTGTCGAGCGAGACCCCGGCGCCGCTGGTTGCGGTGCCGACTGTCTTGCCCGAGGGATCGATGAGTCGCCAGTCGACCTTGACGCCGCGCCCGTTCGCGCTCGCCGTGCCCAGCAGGTTGAGGCTGCCGCGATTGCCGACGGTGTCGGAGGCAAGAATGTCGTTCGCCTGGAGGGCCTCCGCCGTGGCGTGCGCGAGGTTTTGGCGCGCGTCCGGATCGAGCCCGGCGATCGGCGAGACGAGGACCGTGTCCGTATCCGGCAGGGTCATGATCGGAGCACGCGGCGCGGGTCTGTCATCCTCGAAGGGATGCGGCAGCGGCTGGCACCCCAGCAACAACAGTGCGAGCGCGGCTCCGAGCAGGCACCTCATAGGATCGCGCAGCTTACGACCAGACCGACGAAGCACATCGCCAGGAACAGGATGAGATAAGGCATGGGGGGCTCAGGACAATCTGAACTCGAGGTCGGCGCGCGAGAGCGGTTCGCAGCCGCTCTCCGTCACGACCGACGTCCGCCCGAGCGTCATCGCGAGGCCGCGCTCTGCGTCGAAGAACACCATATGCAGGAAGAACACCATGCCCGACGCCGCGAGCTCGGGATTGCCGTGGTAGAACATCGGCCAATCCATCCAGTTGGGCGCAAAGGTGGTGCCGAGCCCGTAGCCGCAGGCATTGAGACGGTGCGCGCGATGGCCCCGGCGGTCGAGGACAGCCGCGTGCGCGTCGAAGACCTCGCCGATCGGGCGTCCCGGCTTGAGAGCGGCCTCCGCGGCATGGAGCGCCTCGACCGCGGCATCATGCATCGCCGCTTGCGCGGGATCGACGCGCCCGATCGCGAGTGTCCGCATGAGGCACGAGTGGTAATGCCGGTAGACACCCGCGAATTCGAGGGTCAGCTGGTCGTCGCGGTCGAGGTTGCGTCGGCCGCTGTAATAGCGGCAGAGGAGGGAGTCCGGTCCCGAGCCGATTATGTACTCGTTCGCGGGGTCGTCGCCGCCGCCGCGAAAGACGGCGCCATGCATCGCCGCGAGGATGTCGCCCTCGAAGGCCCCGGGGCGCGCGAGCCGCTTGGCCTCGGCAAGCGCCTCGTCGGCAAGCTGCGCCGCCCGGCGGACATAAGCGAGCTCTGCCGTGCTCTTGACCGCGCGGAGCCGGGTCACGAGCACGGAAGCATCGGCCAGGGTGCAAAACCCCTCGAGTGCGGCGACGAGGCGCTGGCCGTTGCGCGCGGTGAGGCCGTAGCTCTCCCACTCGACGCCGAGCCGCTTGCCCGCGCAGCCGTGCTTAGCGAGGATGTCGCGCAGCTCGCGCGCGGGCGCGGCGTCGGGCCCGTCGACCCAGATGCGAATATCCGGGATCACCGAGGTGTGCTTCGCTTGGAGCAGATCGGGTGCTCGCGTCAGCAGCGTGAGCCTGCCATCCGCACCCAGGTAGAGACACTGGAAGAACACGTAGCCGAATGTGTCGTAGCCCGTGAGGTAATACATGCTCTCCTGGCGGAAGAGCAGAAGCCCGTCGAGTCCAGCTCGCTCCATCGCAGCGACGGCGCGGGCGCGCCGGTCGGCGAACTCCTCGCGGGAAAAATGCAGGGCCATGTTGCTCTCGCTGCGGCGGTCGACGCGGATGATAGGGAGAGTTGGGCCGGGGAGGCAATCGAAAGCCTAGCGCGGAGTGGGCGCTGGCGCGGAGCCTCGGCGCTCCCTATTTTAGAGCGCATGCAACCGCTCCTCGCCGCCGAACGGCCGCTCGCGGACATCGGCCGTCCCTTCCAGATCCATTCGGAGTTTCAGCCCGCCGGCGACCAGCCGCAGGCGATCCAGGAGATCGTTCAGGGCATCGAGAAGGGCGAACGCGACCAGGTTCTGCTCGGTGTCACCGGTTCCGGCAAGACCTTCACCATGGCGCATGTGATCGCGCGGCTGCAGCGGCCGGCGCTCATTCTCGCGCCCAACAAGACGCTGGCGGCGCAACTCTACGGCGAGATGAAGAGCTTCTTCCCGGAGAATTCGGTCGAGTATTTCGTCTCGTATTACGACTACTACCAGCCCGAGGCCTACGTCCCCCGCACCGACACCTACATCGAGAAGGAATCCTCGATCAACGAGCAGATCGACCGCATGCGGCACTCGGCGACGCGGGCGATCCTCGAGCGGCGCGACACCGTTATCGTGGCCTCGGTCTCCTGCATTTACGGCATCGGCTCGGTCGAGACCTATTCGGAGATGACGCTCTCGCTCGAGTCCGGCGAATCCACGAACCGCGCGAAGGTGCTGGCGAAGCTGGTGGAATTGCAATACCGGCGGAACGACACGAATTTCACGCGCGGCACCTTCCGCGTGCGCGGCGATACCATCGAGATCTTCCCGGCCCACTACGAGGATCGCGCCTGGCGTATCTCGCTTTTCGGCGACGAGATCGAGTCTATCCACGAGTTCGACCCTCTCACCGGTGAGAAGGCGGCGCAGCTCGAGAGCGTGAAGATCTATCCCAACAGCCATTACGTGACGCCGAAGCCGACGCTATTGCAGGCGATCGGCGAGATCCGGCGCGACCTCAAGGTCCGCGTCGCAGAATTCACGGCGCAGGGAAAGCTCCTGGAGGCGCAACGGCTCGAGCAGCGCACGACCTTCGACGTCGAGATGATGATGGCGACGGGGAGTTGCGCGGGGATCGAGAATTACTCGCGCTACCTCACGGGCAGGAAGCCCGGCGAGCCGCCGCCGACGCTCTTCGAGTACTTGCCGCCGGACACGCTCATCTTCGTCGACGAGTGCCACGTCACCGTCCCGCAGCTGGGCGGCATGTTCCGTGGCGACTACGCACGGAAATCGACGCTCGCGGATTACGGCTTCCGCCTTCCCGCCTGCGTCGACAATCGACCGCTAAAGTTCGAGGAATGGAATGCGATGCGCGGGCAGACGCTCTACGTATCCGCGACCCCCGCGGCCTGGGAGCTCGAGCAGACCGGTGGCGTCTTCGTGGAGCAGGTGGTGCGCCCGACCGGCCTCGTCGATCCCGTCTGTATCATCCGGCCGGTCGAGAACCAGGTCGACGACCTCATGGCGGAATGCCGCGACTGCGCCAAGCAAGGTCGTCGCGTGCTGGTCACGACCCTTACCAAGAAGATGGCGGAGGCGCTCACGGAATACCTGCACGAGAACGGCATCCGCGTGCGCTACATGCATTCCGACGTCGACACGCTGGAGCGCATCGAGATCATCCGCGATCTCCGGCTCGGTGTCTTTGACGTGCTCGTGGGGATCAATCTCCTGCGCGAGGGACTCGACATTCCCGAATGCGCGCTGGTCGCGATCCTCGATGCCGACAAGGAGGGCTATCTCCGCTCGCGTACCGCTCTCATCCAGACCATCGGCCGCGCTGCGCGCAACGTCGAGGGCCGCGCGCTCCTATACGCTGACCACACGACCCAGAGCATGAAGGCAGCGATCGACGAGACCAATCGCCGGCGCGAGAAACAGCAGGCCTACAATGCCGCGAACGGAATCACGCCGGAGAGCATAAAGCGCGGCATCTCCGACATTCTCGAGAGCGTCTACGAGCGCGACCACCTGACCGTCGGCTTGTCGGAGAGCGAGGCGAGCCACTACCAGGGCGCCGACCGCAAGACCGTGATCGCCGATCTCGAAAAGCGCATGCGTGCCGCTGCCGCCGATCTCGAATTCGAGGAAGCGGCGCGGTTGCGCGACGAGATCAAGCGGCTCGAGGAGGCGGAACTGGAGATCCCCACCAGCGGTGGCGTCCGCGGCCGCTCCACCGCCGGCCGCGCCGGCGTCTCCGCCCGCGACGTCGCGCGGATGAAGATGCGGTCGAAGCGGCGCAAAGGACCCTGACACCCTCACCCACCCATCGCGAGGCGATCGGAGGATGACGGTCGCTCAGGTCGTATCGAATGCCACGTCGCGGGGGCGCCCGCGCAAGTGCTCGCCGCCGTCGAGAGTGATGACGCTTCCGGTCATCGAGGGGCTCGTGATGATGAGGCGGAGCGCGGCCACGATCTCCGCGGGCGTACTGCTGCGCCCTAAGGGAGGCGCCTTCCAGGCGCGCTCGAAGCTCTGATCGGTTTGCTTGCCGCTGCGCAGCGTGACGCCGGGCGCGATGCCACAGACGCGGATGCGCGGCGCGAAAGCGAGCGCGAGGACGCGCGTCAAGCCGTCGAGCCCGATCTTGCTCGCGGTGTAGGAGAAGAAGTCGGGATTGAGGGCCTGCACTTTCTGGTCGAGCATGTTGACGATGAGTCCCTCACGTCCCGCGGGCAACTGGTCCGCGAAGGCCTTAGAGAGAAACACGGGAGCCGCAAGATTGGGCGTCAGATGCGCCTGCCAGCTTTCCCAGGTCAGGCTCGCGATAGTGTCGTAGTGGAAGTTTGCGGCGTTGTTGACGAGACAGTCGAGCCGGGCAGCTTCCGCGAGACAGCGGGGGATGAGCGCGTCGATCTCCTTGGGTTGGGAAAGATCTGCGCCGACGGGAATGCAGCGTCGTCCGGCTTTTTGCAGCCTTTCAGCGAGCGCCTGCGCCTCGCTCGCGGATCGATTGTGGTGGAGGAACACGGTCCAGCCGTCCTCAGCGAGCGCCTCAGTGATCGCGGCGCCGATGCGTTTGCCGCCGCCGGTGACGAGTACCGCCCGCTCCTCTCGCTGGGCGCTCACGCGCTCAGCCTCTGCCCTTCGCGGGCCGGCGCCGGTAGATCTCGACCCCTGCTGCCGCGGCGTCGCTAAAGATGTCGGGCTTCAGGATCGAGACGCGGCAAGCGGCAACGCCCTCGATGCCAAAGCAAATCTCGATCACTTCCTCGACCAGGGTCTCGAGCAGCGGCACATGCGGGCGGCCCGGCCAGGACTTCAGCGCGTCATGAATGGGATCATAGTCGATGATGGGGCGGCTGCTCGCGTGGCGGTCAGGCGGCAAGTGGGCAAAGAGCTCAACGTTGACAACTAGACGATGCGGCCGCTCCGGATGCTTTTCCCAAGGATGAAGGCCGACCCGCGCCTCCACCTGCATGTCCCGAAGGACGACGCGGATGTAATCGCGAGCGGGATCCCAGAGGGGCTGCGGCCCGCTCGTGGCGAGCGGCGCGGGAAACTCGTCCTTCATCGGGCTCCTCGTGAGTGCATCGCGGTCACTCTAGCACGCTGTTCTACGACAGCGGCACATGCGGGAACGCCCCTGATTTCCTGGCTCCACTGACACAAAAGCTTCAATAATCCCCGTTCCAACGCGCTTTCCGTAGCGGCACCGCGCAAAATTGGCGGAAATCCGGGCCGCTCCGGCCGGGAATTGTTCACATGGGGCGAGCCTCGCGGCGGGCCGCCAATATGCAATCCACAATTTCAGGATTGTTTCCGCTTCTTTACGCTTGACAGGCGTTTATGCACGCGCGATCAATGGGTTGAAAAATTGCCCAATTTTTGTGCAGAGATTAGCGAGCAAAGCAAATCCGCGCTCGATGAACCCGCGGCACCGGCTTTTCAACACAGTTTTCCACACGAATCGTGGATAGACTCGGGGGTGGCCAGGAAAACCGGGCCTTGCGGCTTGCGTTCACCCCTGCGGCATTGACGGTCGGGCGCCATCTCCGCGATGCCATGAGAGGCCGATGAACGACATTCTTGATGGCGGCGAGAGCGAGACACAGAGCGCGCCCAGCGGCTCGCTGGCGCAGGGGCTCGACGCGATCCGTGCCGCCCTGAAGACGCTGCCGGCGAGCCCCGGTGTCTACCGCATGCTCGACCGTAAGGGCGACGCGGTCTATGTCGGCAAGGCGCGCAATCTCAAGGCGCGGGTCCAGCACTACACCGTTCTCGGCAACCTCTCGACGCGGCTTCGGCGCATGGTCGCGGAGACGCGCTCGCTCGAAGTCGTGGTGACGCACACCGAGGTCGAGGCACTGCTCCTCGAGAACAACCTCATCAAGCGGCTGATGCCGCGCTACAACGTGCTGCTGCGGGACGACAAGTCGTTTCCGTTCATCCATCTCACCAGCGGCCATGCCTTCCCGCGCCTCACCAAATACCGCGGGGCGCGGAGCGAGCCCGGCGAGTATTTCGGTCCCTTCGCCTCCGCGGGCGCGGTCGCGCGCACGCTCGTCGCCTTGCAGCGCGCCTTCCTGCTGCGCTCCTGCAGCGACAGCGTATTCGAGACCCGTACGCGTCCGTGTCTCCTCTTCCAGATCAAGCGCTGCAGCGCTCCGTGCGTCGGCCGCATCGACGCCGCCGCCTATGGCAAGCTTATGGACGAGGCGCGAAACTTCCTGCGGGGGCGCAGCAGCGACGTGCAGAAGCGTCTCGCCGAGCGCATGCAGCAATTCTCCGACAGCCTCGACTTCGAGGCGGCAGCGGTGCTGCGCGATCGCATTCGGGCGCTAACGCATGTACAGGGTCGCCAGGACGTGACCGTCGCCGGACTCCAGGACGCGGACGTGATAGCGATCCACCAGGCGGGCGGCCACACCTGCGTCCAGGTATTCTTCTTCAGGAGCGGGCAGAACTGGGGCAACCGCGCCTATTTCCCGAGCCACGACAAGCAGCTCGCCCTGCCAGAGGTGCTCGCGAGCTTCCTCGGGCAGTTTTACGAGAACAAGCCGCCACCGAAGCTGATCCTCCTGAGCCACGAGCCTACCGAATCCGCCCTCATCGCCGAGGCGCTCGCGGTGCGTGCGGGACACGGGGTGCGGCTTCTGGTGCCGCGGAGGGGTGAGAAGCGGGCGCCCGTTGAGCACGCCCTGGTCAACGCACGCGAGGCGCTGGCGCGGCGGCTCGCGGAGAGCTCGGCGCAGCTCAAGCTCCTCGAGGAGGTGGCGCAGCTCTTCAATCTCGACGGGCCGCCGCAGCGCATCGAGGTCTTCGACAACAGCCACATCCAGGGCACACACGCCGTCGGCGCAATGATCGTCGCAGGGCCCGATGGCCTCATCAAGAACGCCTACCGCAAGTTCTCGATCCGCGGCACCGAGGGAGAGGAGGGTGCGGCACCGCTCGCCCCCGGCGACGACTACGGCATGATGCGGGAGGTCCTGACGCGGCGCTTCGGGCGAGCGATCAAGGAGGATCCCGCGCGCGAGAGCGGAAGCTGGCCGGATCTGGTCCTGATCGACGGCGGCCAAGGTCAGCTCGCCACCGCCCAGCAGGTGCTCGCGGACCTCGGGATCTCCGACGTGCCGCTGGTGGCGATCGCCAAGGGACCAGACCGCGACGCCGGACGTGAGCGCTTCTTTCTGCCTGGAAAGCCGCCGATGGGCCTCGATCCCAAGAGCCCCGTACTCTACTACCTCCAGCGGCTACGCGACGAGGCGCATCGTTTTGCCATCGGCACGCATCGCGCGCGCCGCGCAAAGGCGATCGGCGCCTCGCCGCTCGACGAGATCGCGGGGATCGGCGCGCGGCGCAAGAAGGCACTCCTGCACCATTTCGGCTCGGCCCGCGGCGTCGCCCGCGCGGGCCTTGCCGACCTCGAGCAAGTCGAGGGCATCAGCAAGGCCGTCGCGAAAAAGATCTACGAGTTCTTTCACGAGCCATCAAACCAGTAACGCAAGCGTAGGCGATGCCGTCAGCTCGCGGTCACGTGGAATTTGATGGGGTCGACGTGGAGCGTCTGGCCGTCATCCGTGCTGAAGTCGAAGGCAGGAACCGTGAAATCGCCGGGCCGCAGCGGCGTTATGAAAAAACTGAAGCCATTCGTGTGCGGATTGAACCCGCTTCCGCTGAGGCGCAGGCCGTCGGCCTCGGGCCACGGGATCGGCTTGGTCACCTTCCCGTTCGTCACGGTAAGCACGATCGTATAGGTCCCGTCGACAATCGCCCTGACCGGGTCGCTCCGTTTCGGATGGCCGTCGATCGTCACGGCGACCGAAGCTGCCGCAAGCGCCGGCACCGCGACTAGGGCGAAAGCGAGCGCGAGTAGCACGCCTCGCCACAGCCTTCGGCGCCCCGCCTTCGCATGCTGGAGAGTCATGTTTTCCCCCGCAATTAGGTGCGCAGGCCCTGTCCTGCGCAACCGCGATTGTCCCAGGTATTTTAGGTGAGGGCCAGCGCGGGCTCGTGATGACATCGAAATCGCAATATGTGGTATGGGTTAGGCGGAGTGGCGCTACGGGATGCCAATCTGATCTGTGACCCCCTGCGCGACGACGGGTAAAATCAAGGACCCCTCGAGCACCGGCAATACCATGTTGAAGACCTTGCCAAATCTCCTGACGCTGTCGCGCATCCTCGCGGTCCCGCTGCTGGTGGCGACCTTCTATCTACCCAGCCGGCTCGCGCCTTGGATTGCCTGCGGCATATTCGTGGTGGCCTGCATCACCGATTGGCTCGACGGCCATTTCGCCCGGCGCTGGAAGCAGCAGACGGAATTCGGGCGCTTCCTCGACCCCATCGCAGACAAGTTGGTGGTCGCGGCGGCGCTCTTCATGCTGGCGGCGACGCAGAAGATCTCCGCGATCACCATCCTGCCGGCGCTCGTAATCCTGATGCGCGAGATCCTGGTCTCGGGCCTGCGCGAGCATCTCGCGACCGTGCGCGTGAGCCTTCCGGTGTCGCGGCTCGCCAAATGGAAGACCGCGATCCAGATGGTCGCGATCGCAATCCTGCTGCTGCAGGGCGCGGAACAGACGACCATCCCCGTCGAGACCGTGGGCGAGATCATGCTTTGGCTCGCTGCCGGCCTGACGCTGGTCACGGGTTGGGACTACCTCTACGTCGGGCTCACGCACATGGACGATGTGACGGTCGAGCCGCCGGCGCCGCCCTCTGCGGAGCCGGGCCACGCCGCCTGAGGCGCCCCCTGCAGGCCATGCGCATCTTCGGCATCGCCGGCTGGAGCGGAAGCGGCAAGACCACGCTGCTGACTCGGCTCATTCCGCTGCTGAGCGCGCGCGGCCTGCGCGTCTCGACTGTGAAGCACGCCCATCACGCATTCGACGTGGATCAGCCCGGCAAGGACAGCTATCTCCACCGCGAGGCCGGCGCCGTCGAGGTGATGGTGTCGTCCGAGCGCCGCTGGGCACTGATGCATGAGCATCGGGGCGCCGCGGAGCCGGCGCTCGACGAACTCCTCAGTCACATGACCCCGGTCGATCTCTTGATCGTCGAGGGGTTCAAACGCCAGGCGCTGCCCAAGCTCGAGATACACCGTCCCTCGGTCGGGAAGCCGCTTATCTGCCGCGAGGATCCGGCGGTGCTCGCGGTTGCCTCGGACGAGCCCATACCTGGCTTGCCGGTGCCACGCCTGGAGCTCGACGACGTTCCCGGAATTGCCGAGTTCGTGCTCGCGCACGCCGCGGCGAGGAGCGGCTGAGATGGCGCGACTCAGCGACGACTGCTTCGCCTTTGGCGGCACGCTCATGAGCGGTGCCGAAGCGCTGCGGCTCGTCGAGACGCGGACGCTGCCCCTGCCGGAAGTGGAGACGGTGCCGCTCGCGGTGGCCGTCCACCGCATCCTCGCGACGCCGCTGGTGGCACCCTTGAGCGTGCCGCCGCACGACAATGCGGCGGTTGATGGCTACGCCGTCTACTTCGACGATCTCGCGCCCGGCGCGCCCACGATCTTGCCGGTGCTGGTTCGCGCGTCGGCGGGCCATCCGTTGCCGGGCGCGGCTCCGCGCAGGGCCGCTGTCCGCATCTTCACGGGTGCGCGCATGCCCGAAGGGCCCGATACGATTTTCATGCAGGAGGATTGCGTAGAAGAGGACGGCAAGGTGCGTCTGCCGCCGGGCCTCAAACAGGGCGCCAACCGGCGTCGCGCCGGCGAAGACGTGAAAGCCGGAACGAGCGTGCTCGCGGCCGGGCACCGGCTTCGCGCGCAGGACATCGGCCTCGCGGCCTCCCTTGGCTTCGGGGCGCTGCCGGTCTTTCGCAAGCTGAAGGTCGCATTGCTCTCGACCGGCGACGAGTTGCGGGAGCCGGGGATAGCGCTGCCGGAGGGAGCAATCTACGACGCCAACCGCTACACACTCCGCGCCCTTCTCGAGGGTCTCGGCGTCGCCGTTACGGATCTCGGCATCGTGCCGGACCGCCGCGACGCCGTCGAAGCGATGCTCGTGCGCGCGGCGACGGATCACGACCTTGTCCTCACCTCCGGCGGCATGTCCACCGGCGACGAGGATCACGTCAGGGCCGCCGTCGAGGCGCTGGGGCGCCTCCATTTCTGGCGGCTTGCGATCAAGCCGGGCCGCCCCGTCGCGATGGGTCAGATCGGCCGCGTCCCCTTCATGGGTCTGCCGGGCAATCCGGTTGCGGTGATGGTGACGTTCCTTGTCCTCGCGCGGCCGCTTGTCCTGCGTCTTGCGGGCGCGCGTGAGATCGCGCCGCGGAGCTTCCGCGTGATTGTCGATTTCGCCTACCGCAAGAAGGAGGGACGCCGCGAGTATTTGGGTGCCCGCCTGGATGCGGCGCCCACGGGCGGATGGATCGCGCGGAAGTTTCCACGCGACGGCGCGGGCATCCTCTCTTCGATGGTCGGTTCCGACGGGCTCGTCGTGCTCGAAGAGTCCCTCACCGAGCTCGCGCCCGGCAGCAGCGTATCTTTCCTGCCATTCCGCGAGGTGATGGATTGACCGAAATGCTCTCCCTCGAGAATCCGCTCGGGGCCTTTCGCCTCGATGGCGAGGCCGCAGCGATCACCGGCGGCGGCGACGGTATCGGCCGTGGCATCGCCGAGGCCTTCGCTCGCGTCGGCGCGGCGATCGCGATCCTCGACCGCAAGGAGGAAGCGGCGGAAGCGGCAGCGACGGCGATCCGCAAAGGCGGCGGCCGTGCCGAGGTTTTCGTCCTCGACGTTGCCGACGAGCGCGCCGTCGAGCAAGCCTTCGCCGAGATCGCCAAGCGCATCGGTGGCCTCGACGTGCTTGTCAATAGCGCGGGGATTGCGGTCCGAAAGCCCGCGACGGAGCTCACGCTCGCGGAGTGGGAGCGCGTGCAGGCGGTGAACGTCACGGGGAGCTTCCTCTGTGCGCGCGCCGCCGCCCGGCTCATGCTGCCGCGTGCCAAGGGCAGCATTGTCAACCTCGCCTCGATCATGGGCCTCTCTGGCGGCATCTATCCAAATGTCGGATATCAGACCTCAAAGGGCGCGGTGGTGAACATGACGCGCGCGCTCGCAATCGAATGGGCGAAGCAGGGCATCCGCGTCAACGCGATCGCGCCCACTTGGGTGCACACGGAGCTCACCCGCCCCATGCTGTCGCAGCCAGCGATGCGCGCGCAGGTCGAGGCCGCAACGCCGATGGGTCGCGTCGCGGAAGTGCCGGAGATCGTCGGCGCCGCGCTCTTCCTCGCAAGCCGGGCCTCCTCGATGGTGACGGGCCACGTGCTCGCGGTCGATGGCGGCTTCCTCGCGAGCTAGAAAGGGGGACCCACTACCGCAGCCGGCCTCAACCCCCGCCGGTGAGGCGCTTGACCAAGGTCATGTATTGGTGGCCGCGTGGGTAATCAGCGACACGGCCGACGACTTCAAAGCCGAGCTTCTGATAAAAGTCGGGAGCCTGAAAATCGTGGGTTTCGAGCACGATCTGCTGGCAACCCCGAGAATTGGCTTCATTCTCCACTGCGCGCATTAATGTGGTCCCAAGGCCTTTTCTGCGCAGGTTCTCTGAAACAAACAGATACCGAACGTAACAGGTTCCTCCCCACGTCCAGCCAAAGGCGCCCCCAATAAGCGATCCATCGGCGGCTCGCATGAAAGCGCTAAGGAACCTTCCATCCGAGATTCCCGTCGCTTGAACGTTGAACTCGTAGAGACGCTCCTCGAGAAATCGAATGTCCTCCGGATTGGGTTCTTTCCCGGAAATCAATTCCGCGTCGGCAGGCAAATTCCGCGGCTTTCGTGTCATGTAAGTATCGTCCGCTTTTGGCGTAACGGGTTTCGGGAATGCTGCTCATCGGCCGACTCACTGCAGGGACTCAAAGATAATCCGAAAATAACCTCGCGACACCTCAGGAACTTTCGCCGAAGTTGGCGGACAAGCGGGCATCGAACGCCTCCCTTCCAGTTTCGCGAGCTCATGAATACGGACCTGCTCAGGTCGCATTGACTTCGCGGCCACGCAGTCTTAGGTCAAGGTCCATGAGACTTCTCTATTTCGCGTGGCTCCGCGCCAAGATCGGCATCGCCGAGGAGACCGTGGAGCCGCCGCCGGGGATTGCGACCGTGGGAGCACTCCTGGAATGGCTGCAGCGCCGTGGGCCTGGATTCGCGGAGGCGCTTAGGGATTTGTCGGTGGTGCGGGTCGCGGTGAACCAGGACTACGTGCCCACGAGCCATCCACTGAAGCCCGGCGACGAGGTCGCGCTCTTTCCGCCGGTGACCGGAGGCTGAGGCGCATGATCCGGGTGCAGCGCGAGGATTTCGACGTCGGCACGGAGATCGAGCGGCTTGCGCGCGGCAAGTACGGGGTGGGCGGCATCGTGAGCTTCGTCGGCCTCGTGCGCGATGTCGCCGGCGGCGAGCGCGTCGGCGCCATGACCCTCGAGCACTATCCCGGCATGACAGAGAAGAAGCTCGCGGAGATCGAGGTCGAGGCGCGCCAGCGCTGGCCGCTCGAGGACTGCCTCGTGGTACACCGCTACGGACGGCTCGAGGCCGGCGAGCGCATCGTGCTGGTGGTGACGGCCTCGGCGCATCGGCAGGCCGCCTTTGAGGCCTGCGAGTTCCTGGTCGATTGGCTCAAGACCAAGGCGCCCTTCTGGAAGCTCGAGGAGCATGCGGGCGGCGCCGACTGGGTGGAGGCCCAGGCCGAGGACGAGAGCCGGGCCAGCCGCTGGGAGGCGGCAACGCCGCTCCGGCCCCGGCTGACATCCCGTCGGCGCCGCCGCTGAGGCTCTATTCCTCTTC